>JBFWRV010000031.1:0-64733 GCA_050248715.1 Hyphomicrobiaceae bacterium
GATACACAGGTTCGAGGCGACCCGGCGCAGCCAGGGGCGCACGCCGTGGGGCCCAAGCTCGAGCCCGGCGGCATTGCGCCACAGCCTCAACAACGCCTCCGGCGCCACGACTTCCGCCACCGCATCGTCCCGCAGCATTCTGCGGGCAATGGCCAGAACGGTCGGCAGATGCCGGTCCACGAGACCGCGAAAGGCATCCGCCTCGCCCGCAGCAACGCGGGCCAGCAACTCTGTCTCCTCCCCGTTGTCGTCGATCCCGGACCGTGGGAGTGGCCCGGACCCGCTCTTGTGCGCCAGCACAATGACCTCGTGACTACCGCTCCTGCGACCGCTCAGACCCTAGCCCACCAGGCCGGCTCGCGTATCGGCGCAGCTGCGTCCTGGCCGTCGCCACCGAGGTCTGCCACCTACTCCCTGGTTGCGGACCATAACGCAGGCCCCTGACACAATCCGTCGGGTGGGGGCAAACGCAAGGGAGTGGGTGGCCTACCTCCCCTTTTGGGGGAGGGCCAACGCCGAGGGCAGTTCGCCCCAACCGGGGGACAATAACGAACCACGGGGCCGCCGGCGGTACCTTCCACCCGCCCTTCGGCAAGCTCAGGACGGGGTCGGGATCAAGGCCCTGGGTCCCGGCTCTCGGGCTGCTCGCCCTCGGCCGGGATGACAGGACCCCTGCAGCTCGTGCCGCGCCTGCCCTCCCCCCTCGTGGTGAGCCTGTCGAACCACGAGGCCGCCGGCGGTGCCGTTCTGGTTGCCCCGGCGCAATTACCCTCCCATCCGCCCTTCGACAAGCTCTGGGTGGTGTCGCGTGCTGCCGTGAGTTGCTCGGCTGGGAGGCGCGGTCACTCGATCACGTCGTCGGCACGCGCCAGCAGCGCCGGCGGGATCGTCAGGCCGATGGTCTTGGCAGTCTTGAGGTTGATCACAAGCTCGAACCTGGTGGGTTGCTGCACCGGCAGGTCGGCGGGGCGACTGCCCTTCAGTATCTTGTCCACGTAGACCGCAGAGCCCCGGTACCTGTCGGCTAGGCTGGCAGCGTACGACAGCAGGCCCCTGCATCGGAGAACGCCCTGTTGCCGGAGATTGCGGGCAGGCGATGCTGGATCGCCAGCTCGATCGGCGCCTTGCGTGGGAGTGTGGGCTGCACGATCACGGCGTCCACCTGCCGCGCGGCAATTTCGGCGAATGCGCGGTCGAACCCGTCCGCTCCCTCGATCATGTAGGGCTTGGCCTCGATGCCGAGGCGTTCGGCCGCGAGCCCGATTTGTGCCAGGAAGGGCTTCGTGAAGGAGTTCTTGGGGTCTGCGAGCGCGGCCGCCCGGCGTGCCGAGGGCGATATTTCCCGCAGAAGCTCCAGGCTCTTTCCCGCCAGCTCAGCGGCAGCCGCGGACAAGCCGGTGACGTTGCCCCCCGGTCGGGGGGCGAGGCTATCGATCAGGCCGGTCCCCACCGGATCGCCGGACGGCGACATGATGATGGGAATCTCCTTCGTCGCCCCCTTTGCGGCCTGGACGGCGGGTGTCTCCGAGGCGACGATGATGTCGACCGTCAGTCCAACCAGCTCCGCGGCCAGGTTGGGCAAGGCCGCGAGCTTGCCTTCCCCGGATCGAAATTCGATGAGGACGTTCTGTCCTTCCACATATCCAAGCTCACGCAGGCCTTCCCGAAACAGGCTCCAGAACGGCTCCCGGTTACCAACCAGAAGCACGCCGATTCGCGGCGCTCCTGCTTGCTGCGCCCGTGTTGCCAGCGGCCATGCGGCGGCCACACCGGCCAAAGCAGCCATGAACTCCCGACGTTTCATTGGATGACCCCGTCGCAGCTCCTGTGCGGACGGGCGCAGCATATCAAATCCCGCGCTTTTCGCAGCGAGCGCAATGCGTGCTGCAAGGCAACGCTGTCATCGACTCGGGCATGGCCGTGCCGTCCCCTGCGCTCGCGTCAGGATTTCGTCCGGCGCAGCCTGCCTCGCGGCGCATCCTTCGGCCGCTCCGTGGTCGTGCTGCTGGCAAGGCGCCGCAGGATCTCGCTGGTCGCGAGCCCGGTCACCTGCAAGCCCTCGGCCTTCTCGTAGGCCTCGATGGCCGCCTTCACGGTCGCCCCGTAGTTGCCGTCGAGGCGCCCCGCGTAGAGCGCGCGCTGCTTGAGCAGCGCCTGCAGCTCGCGCATCTCGGCCTTGCTCGACACGATGTTGGAACGCTCGAAGCCCTCGAGCCTGCTCGCGAAGGCGGCGCTCGCCACCCCTGTGTTGGCGACCGTGTCGGCCTTGAGCCGCTCCTTCACCTTGCCCTGCCGCATCAGCACCTTCGACTGCACGTAGGTGCCGACGTTGATGCCGATCACCTCGGGGCCGGCTTCGGTGTCGAGCAGGATCGGCGAGCCCGACGAAGCCCCGCCCGTGTCGCAGGTGTGCAGGATCAGCTGCTGAGCCTCGGCGAAGTCCTGCGTGATCTGTGGCCAGTCCGCCGTCTCGAAGCTCCTGGCGACGTCGCAGGGCCGCGAGTAGGAGAGCTTCCAGGGCGTATAGTCGCGGTGGTAGGCGATCTGGAACACGCGCCGGGCTGCGGCTTCGGCCAGCACCTGCTCGAGGGGCATCGAGCGCAGCGGCAGCACGCCCTTGCTGCACGCCGGCCGCGACAGCCGCACCAGCGCCCAGTCGCGCGCGGCATCGATCGGCGGCCGCACGCTGAGTTTCGCCGCGCCCGCGATGACGTTCAGCGCCGCGGTGCCGTTGTCGTGCCCGGCGATGCGGGTGAAGTCGCGCGCCGTGTCGAAGTTGCGCGCGAAAATGAAATCGCGAAGGCGAGCGTCCTGGTCGCTCGCCGTTCCGTGCAGGCAGTGGCTGGCCGTGGCGATGACATCCTTGGCGACGCAGAAGGCCGTGCACACCGTCGGCCGACGCGTATTGAACAGCAGACCGATCTTCTCGCGCACGTCCTTGTATTTGGGGGGCAGGGGTGTGCGGTCGTCGCTGCCGAAGACGGCGATGGGCTGTGCCGCCGTGCCCGCGTTGCGCTCGTGTGTGGCCGGCCAGGCAAGCACCGAATCAGCCGCAAGCGCTGCCGTCAGAAGTACTCCGAGCGCTGCGGCCCAGGCCCGGCCCACATGGCCGCGCCTCTTCGTTCCGCATGCCCCCCGCTTATCCTGCATGGCTCATTATTACCAAGTTTTAATGCGACCGAAAGGGCGCCGTAAGGCCGTCTACCCTATATCCAGTCCGGCAAGAACAACACCGACTCGCTATCAACATCTTCGTCAACCTTCGAGGTTCAACGGCATGGACACCTCCCCCGCCACCCATCGTGTGCCGCGCGTCGGCTCGCGGCGCCTGGCGTATGCTTCCGCGCTGACCGGTCTGGCGTTGGCCGGCGCCGTCGGTCTCGGGCTCCCGCTCGCCACGGTCCACGCGCAATTGAAGCCGGATGGTGCGGCGGCGGTGGGCCGGGCGCCGGTCTCCTTTGCCGACATCGTCGACCGGGTCAAGCCGGCGGTGGTCAGCATCCAGGTCACGAACGGCACGCCCAGGACGGCGCAGGCCCCCAGAAGCAGCCCCGCTCCCAGAGGCGGATCGCCGCGGGATCTGTTCCCGGACCTTCCCGACGATCACCCGCTGCACGAGTTCTTCAAGAACCTGCCCAAGGAGTGGCGCGGCATGCCGGGCCCCGGCCAGCAGCGGCCCGCCCAGGCCCAGGGCTCGGGCTTCGTCATCTCTGCTGACGGCTATGTCGTCACCAACAATCATGTCATCGACGGCGCCGGCAAGATCCAGGTCAGCTTCGACAAGGACAACAAGTACGAGGCCGAGCTGATCGGCGCCGATCAGCGCACCGACATCGCTCTGCTCAAGATCAAGTCCTCGAAGGCCTTTCCCTTCGTGAAGTTCTCCGACAGGACGCCGCGCGTGGGCGACTGGGTCGTTGCCGTCGGCAACCCCTTCGGCCTCGGCGGCACCGTCACGGCCGGCATCGTCTCCGCGCAAGGGCGCGACATCGGCTCGGGCCCCTACGACTACATGCAGATCGATGCGGCCGTGAACCGCGGCAACTCCGGCGGCCCCACCTTCAACCTCGACGGCGAGGTGGTGGGCGTCAACACCGCGATCTACAGCCCCTCCGGCGGCAACGTCGGCATTGCCTTCGCGGTGCCCTCCAGGACGGCGAGCGAAGTCGTCAACCAGCTCAAAAACTCGGGCTCGGTCAGCCGCGGCTGGCTCGGGGTCAAGATCCAGAACGTCGACGAGGACACCGCGGCGAGCCTCGGCCTCAGCGACGCCAAGGGTGCCCTCATCACGGAGGTGACGATCCCGGGCCCTGCCAACGACGCGGGCTTCAAGAACGGCGACGCCATCCTCGCCGTCAACGGGTCTGCCGTTGCCGACAGCCGCGACCTGGCCCGTCAGATCGCTGCCTTCGAGCCCGGCGCCAACGTCGAGGTCCGCGTCCTGCGCGGGACGAAGGAGCAGACGATCAGCGTCAAGCTCGGCAAGTTCCCGTCAATGCGTGAGCTGGCAAAGGTAGACCCCGACAAGACCGATCCGGCGCAGTCCAAGGGCACCGAGATGGATCAGCTCGGCCTCACGGTGATGCCGGGCAGCGGCGCCAACAAGGACGGCGTCGTCGTCAGCGAGGTCGACAACGGCTCCGACGCCGCCCAGAAGGGCATCAAGTCGGGCGACGTGATCCTGGCGATCAACGATCTGGCGGTGAAGAGCCCCGAGGACCTTGCCACCGGCATCAAGGAAGCCACCAAGCTCGGGCGCAAGGCCGTGCTGATGCGGGTCAAGTCTGGCTCCGAGACGCGCTTCATCCCGGTGCAGCTGAAAAAGAGCTGATTACGGGGTGTCGGACCCTCCGGGTCTGGCACCCTATTCCGAGGGTGCAAGGCAAGCGAGGTGGGCCGGTACCGCACGGGCCCCCTCGCTTCAATGTTTGTGGTGCATAATATGGTGCGAGGGAGCACAAGCCCCCGAAACACCCGAGGCAACGGCGAAGCCCACATGCGCGTGCTCGTGATCGAGGATGACCGGGAGACGGCGCAGTTTCTGCACCGATCGCTGCGCGAGAGCGGGCACACCGCCGATATTGCCGGCGACGGCGACAGTGGCTTGGCGCTCGCGCGCGAGGGCCGCCACGACGTCCTGATCGTCGACCGCATGCTGCCGCGCCGCGACGGCCTTTCCGTGGTGCAGACCCTGCGCGCGGAGGGCGTGCGCACGCCCGTCCTCATCCTCTCCGCCCTCGGCGAGGTGGACGACCGCGTCAAGGGCCTGCGCGCCGGCGGCGACGATTATCTCACCAAGCCCTATGCCTACACTGAGCTTCTCGCCCGCATCGAGGCGCTGACGCGCCGACCCGCGCCCGAGGAGCAGGCCACCCGCTACAGCGTCGGCGATCTGGCGCTCGACCGCCTGTCCCACAAGGTCAGCCGCGGCGGCGAGCCGATCCTGCTGCAGCCGCGGGAGTTCCGCCTGCTCGAATACCTGATGAAGAATGCCGGCCAGGTGGTGACGCGCACGATGCTGCTCGAGAACGTCTGGGACTATCACTTCGATCCCCAGACCAACGTCATCGACGTCCACATCTCGCGGCTTCGAAGCAAGATCGACAAGGGCTTCGCCAAGCCTCTGCTGCATACCGTGCGCGGGGCGGGATACATGATCCGTGACGGCGCTGACTAGGCTTCTGAGCTCCACGCCTTTCCGTCTCGCGCTCGCCTACATGGGCGTGTTCGCGCTGGTTGCGGCCCTCGTTGTCGGCTTCATCGCCTGGCGCGCCAACGATCTGCTCACCACCAAGGTCGTCGAGACGCTGGAAGCGGAGGTCGTCGGCCTGCGCGAGCAGTACCAGGCGGGCGGGGCGGAGCGCCTTGCCGCCATCATTGCCCAGCGCTCGGGCGAGCCCGGCTCCGGCCTCTACCTGCTGGTCGATCCTGCGGGCCGCAAGGTCGCGGGCAACCTCGACCGCATGCCGACCGAACTCGAGGGCGCTGCGGCTGGCGCCGTCTTCAACTACGTGCGACGCCTGCAGGAGCGCCAAACCGCCGAATCCCGCCTCGCCGTGGGCGTCCTGCTGCCGGTGCCGGGCGGCCTCACCCTCGTGGTCGGCCGCGACATCGAGGACCTGAGCCGCTTTGCCCGCACCATGGGCCAGCTCGGGCTCTGGGGCGTCGGCCTCCTCGCCTTGGTCGGCATCGGCGCCGGCCTGGCGGTGAGCCGCAGCGTGCTCCGTCGCATCGAGGCGATCACCGGCGCCAGCCGCGCCATCATGGCCGGCGACCTCTCGAAGCGGCTGCCGCTGCACGGGTCCGGCGACGAGCTCGACCGGCTGTCGCAGAGCCTCAACGCCATGCTGGCGCGCATCGAGGAGCTGATCGTCGCCCTGCGCGAGGTCTCCGACAACATCGCCCACGATCTCAAAACGCCGCTCAACCGCCTGCGCAACCGCGCCGAGGCTGCGCTCCGCGATCCCGTTGGTGCCGCCTCCTACCGCGACGGCCTCGTCAAGACCATCGAGGAGGCCGACGAGCTCATCAAGACCTTCAACTCCCTGCTGCTCATCGCGCGCCTGGAAGCCGGTGCCGTGGCCGAGAGCATGGCGCCTGTCGACCCCGCCTCCATCGTCGCCGACGTCTCCGAGCTCTACGAGCCCGTCGCCGAGGAAGCCGGCCTCGCGTTCGAAACGAATGCGGTCCGGGGCCTGAGCGTGCGTGTCAACCGCGAGCTGGTCGGCCAGGCCGTCGCCAACCTCATGGACAACGCCATCAAGTATTCGCGAGCCGACGCGGGCTCGCATCCGAACTCCGCGCCCGACGCGGGACCAGACTCGCCCCAAGGTGCCGATCCGCCTTCGCAGCCAGCCGCCGTTCCTGGCTCAGCATCGCGGTTGGGATCAGGCAATGGCGCCCTGCGTCCCAAGGTATCGATCGGCGTGCGCCGCGCCGGCGACCGCGTCGAGATCGTCGTCGCCGATCAGGGCCCCGGCGTCGCGCCGCAGGATCGCGAGCGCGCCCTGCAGCGCTTCGTGCGCCTGGAGAAGAGCCGCTCGCACCCCGGCAGCGGCCTGGGGCTCAGCCTCGTCGCCGCCGTCGCCCGCCTGCACGGCGGCTCGATCCGCCTCGAGGACAACACCCCGGGCTTGCGCGCCGTCCTCACCCTGCCGCTGCGCCCGGCTGCGGCCACCGCCGGTGTCCCCTTGAGCACGGGCGCTGCCGCGCCGTAGGTTGGGTCAACCCGGCGAAGACCGCGGGTGACCGACACGAGCCGCGGTCGCGACCAGCGTGGGTCATCGCTTCGCTAACCGGAGGTGAGGATTGGAAGAAAGAGCCTACCAGCTTGGCGTCCTGGGTCCCGGCCTCCGCCGGGATGACATTTACGGCATGGGGTTGCTGGCGTCATTCCGGCGGAGGCCGGAATCCAGTGCGCTGCGCGACCCGCTCGCCGTCTGCTCCCGCGCACAACCTGCGAGCCGCAACTGACCGACCAGCCCCTCCACGCCCTGATCGCCGCTTCCCCGCGCGTTCATGACGCCGCGAAGGCCGAGCGCGTGTTGGCCGACCTCGCGCGCCGCTGCGCCGACGAGCCCGAGCTGAACATGCTCGCGCCGCTCCTCGCTGCGCCGCCGGTGCGCGACCTCCTCGCCGGCATCTTCGGCGCCTCGCCCTACCTGACGAGCCTCATCGAGCGCCACCCGGCGAGCCTGCTCGCCGCGCTCGCCACCTCGCCCGATGCCCGCTTCGACGCGCTCTGCCGCACGCTCGACGCGGCCGCGCCCGATACCTCCGCGGACGCCATGCGCGCACTCCGCATCTACAAGACCGACGTCGCCCTCCTCTCGGCGCTCTGCGACCTGGCCGGCGTCTGGCCTGTCATGACGGTCACCCGCCGGCTGTCGCAGGCCGCCGACGCCGCCGTCGGCGCCGCCGTGCGCTTTCTCTTCCGCCAAGCCGCCAAGGCCGGCGACTGGCTTGGGGATACGCCGGCCGGCTATGTCGTGCTCGGCATGGGCAAGTACGGCGCTTTCGAGCTCAACTATTCCTCCGACATCGACCTCATCGTCTTCTACGACCTCGATCGCGTCCGCCTGCGTGCGGGCCTCGAGGTACAGCCCTTCTTCGTGCGCCTCACGCGCGATCTCGTCCGCCTCATGACCGAGCGTACCGGCGACGGCTACGTCTTCCGCACCGACCTGCGCCTGCGCCCCGATCCCGGCTCCACCCCGCTCGCCATCTCCACGCTGGCCGCGCTCAACTACTACGAGAGCTTTGGCCAGAACTGGGAGCGCGCCGCCCTCATCAAGGCCCGCCCCGTGGCCGGCGACGCCGATGCGGGCGCCGCGCTCATCGAGGACCTCGCGCCCTACATCTGGCGCAAGTATCTCGATTTCGCCGCCATCGCCGACATCCAGGCGATGAAGCGGCAGATTCACGCGTTCCACGGCTTCGCCACCATCGGCGTCGCCGGCCATAACATCAAGGTCGGCCGCGGCGGCATTCGCGAGATCGAGTTCTTCGTGCAGACGCAGCAGCTGATCGCCGGCGGCCGCCAGCCCGCCCTGCGCGTCTCCGACACGCTCTCGGCGCTCGCGCGGCTGGAGGAGCGCGGCTGGATCACGGCCCAGGCCCGCGACGAACTCAGCGAGGCCTACAGCTTTCTGCGCACCATCGAGCACCGCCTGCAGATGATCGCCGACGAGCAGACGCAGACGCTGCCCGAGGATGCGGAACGGCTCGAGGCCCTCGCCCGCTTCTGCGGCTTTGCCGGACGCGAAGCCTTCGCCGCCCGCCTGACCTCCGAGCTGGAACGCGTGCAGGGCCACTACGTTCGCCTCTTCGAGCACAGCCCGGAGCTGACGCGCCAGGGCGCCAACATGGTCTTTGCCGGCGAGGCCGACGATCCCGCCACCGTGGAGGCACTGACCCGCATGGGCTACACGCGCGCATCCGAGATCATCGGACTCGTGCGCGGCTGGCATCATGGGCGCTATCCCGCCGTCCGCACCGCCCGCGCCCGCGAGCTCCTGACCGAGGTTCAGCCGGTGCTGGTCGAAGAGCTGGCAAGAACTGCCAATCCCGACCTCGCCCTCATCGGCTTCGACCGCTTCTTGTCCGAGCTGCCCTCCGGCGTGCAGCTCTTCTCGCTGCTGAAGCAGAAGCCGGGCCTCATCGAGCTCATCGCCGCCATCATGGGCACGGCGCCGCGCCTCGCCCGCTTGCTGAGCAAGCGCCGCCGCGTGCTCGACGCCGTGCTCGATCCCGGCTTCTTCGGCAGCCTACCGGGCCGCGCCCATCTCGAGGCTTCCATCACCGCCGAGTTCGCCGGCGCGGGCGACTTCCAGGACGTGCTCGACCGCGCCCGGCTCATTGCCAACGAGCAGCAGTTCCTGATCGGGGTGCGCGTGCTCACGGGCACCATCAGCGCGGCGCAGGCGGGCGGCGCCTACGCCCTGCTGGCCGAGTGCATGATCGCGGCCGTGCAAGCCGAGGTGGAGCGCGAAATGGAGCGCGCGCACGGCCGCGTACCGGGCGGCGGCGCCTGCGTCGTCGCGCTCGGCAAGCTCGGCGGGCGCGAGATGACAGCCGCCTCCGACCTCGACCTCATCCTCATCTACGACTTCGAGCCGGAGGCCACGCTGTCGGGCGGCCTCAAGCCGCTGGCGCCGAGCCAGTACTACATCCGCCTGACGCAGCGGCTGATCAGCGCCTTCACCGCCCCGACCGCCGAAGGCATCCTCTATCCCGTCGACATGCGTCTTCGCCCCTCGGGGCAGAAGGGGCCCGTCGCCACCCAGCTTGCAAGCTTCATCCACTACCAGGAGAGCGAGGCCTGGACCTGGGAGCACATGGCGCTCACGCGCGCCCGGGTCGTCTCCGGCCCGCCGGCGTTGCGACGCGCCGTCGAGCAGGCGATCCGCGATGCGCTCCTCAAGCCGCGCGACCGTGCCAAGACGGCCGCCGACGTCCGCGACATGCGCGCGCGCATCGAGAAGGAGAAGGGGACCAAGGATGTCTGGGACCTCAAGCAGGTGCGCGGCGGCCTCGTGGATCTCGAGTTCATCGCCCAATATTTGCAACTCCTGCACGCGGCCGCCGAGCCCTCAATCCTCAGCCAGAACACGGCGGCCGCGCTCGCCAAACTGAGCGAGGCCGGCCTGCTTCCTCCCGATGCAGCCGACGCCTTGCTGCCGGCCGCCGGCTTGCTCAACAACCTGACCCAGGTGTTGCGGCTGTGCCTCGACGAGCCCTTCGAGCCGGCCAAGGCGGCCGATGGCCTCAAGGCCCTGCTGGCGCGGGCCGGCGATGCCCCCAACTTCGCGCATCTGGACGCGGACCTCACCGCCCGCGAGGCCGAGGTCGCCCTCTGTTTCGATCGCCTGATCACCTGATCCATCCCCTGGAGGGGCGAGGCAGGCTCACCACGAGCACGACACCGCCGTGAGCTTGTCGAAGGGCGGAGCGGCGGCGTCAGCTGAGCAGCCACAGCAGGAGGGCAAGGAGCAGGACCGTCGCCCAGTAGGCCGGCAGGAACCAGCTGCCCACGCGCCACAGCGGCATGCCTGCGTCGTGAGGAGGCCGGGCGGCCGGATGGATGTGGGGATGATGCTTGCGCATGGTGCGCCTCACAAGCGGGTGGGGTGGGGGAGCACCGCGTCGAGACGACGGACCGTCCGCTGCGGCCTCGCGAAGGCCTTGAACATTTTGGCGACGTAGCGCTCGAGCCCGGGCTCTCCAAGCCCGTTAGGGATCAGCAGGTCCGTGAAGCGCCATCGGTCGGGCTCCTCGATGAGCGCGATCGGGCGACCTTTCGCGCGGCCGCCGCGCGGCGCCACGACGCGCACCACGAACTGTCCGTAGATGTCGAGCCGCATGGCTAGTGTGTCCTGATCGCGAAATTCGTTTCAGCGTGCGGCAGGCGAGGAGCGAACGATGGTGAAGTTGCCTCCGGCACTCTCGTCGAACGCGTACCTGATGGCGGCGTCACGGGTGCGGAAGAGCCCGGCCCGGCGGCCGGTGCTCTCTCGGATCACCCAGGCGCCTGCGGCATTGCGGCCGAGCAGGAAGTAGGGGGCGACGGCCGTCGGCAGGCGGCTCGGAAAATCGAGGCCGGCCACGAGGTGCAGCGACATGACACGATCTCCTCGGGAGATGTTTGCGATGCCAGCTACGTACTCAAGGCGGCATATAGATCCGAGAGGGGCCAGGGGACGACGTCATAAGTGGGAAATATAGAAAGCCCGAGCGTGGGCGGCGGCGTGCGGCGGAACGATCGCCGGCGTTCGCGGTTGTCGGTGGCGAGATCGTCAATCGTTGCAGCGAGGCTTATGATGCAGGCCGCACACGCACTGGCTCCCGTGATTGCGGAAATCATCTCCGGGCATTGCCCGGGGACACGGGCGCGCAAGGACTTCGTTAGCGCGTGCTTCCACGGCGACTGGACCCAGGCCAAGGCCATGGTGGAGGGGATGCTGGCGGAGCCGTGGCATCTCGTCGGCTATCAGGAACAGCGCCTGCGCGAGTTTCTCGACGTGCTGCAGCTTGAGGATAGCGCGGCGGCGCAGACCTAGCAGGTTGGCTCCCAATCTCGACACCGCCCTTGTATGATTGCTGGGCTCGAATCGGCGACGGTGTCGAGCTGATCCCCTGAGGGTGGCCACCCTCAGGGGATCGGGTGGGCGGGATCGTCTTCGCCCTCGGTTGAGAACCGCGGCTCAGCTGGATCCGTTCATCCTTCGCGCTTGTCCTGGCCAAAGGCAAGGTTTCGCCCG
This sequence comes from Hyphomicrobiaceae bacterium, assembly GCA_050248715.1. GTDB lineage: Bacteria > Pseudomonadota > Alphaproteobacteria > Rhizobiales > Hyphomicrobiaceae > AWTP1-13. The sequence continues at coordinate 11,760 of JBFWRV010000031.1, forward strand.
AACGAAGCGCAGCGGCTCGAGTCTACGTCGGCTTCGACGTCTGTAAAGGGTGGCTCGACGTCTATATCCATCCCATTGGCCAAAGTTTGCGCGTTGCCAACGACGGCATCGGGCTCAAGGGCCTGAAGCGGCAGCTGGCAATACATGAGGTTGTTCTCGTGGCCATGGAGGCGACGGGTAAGTTCCATCGCCTGGCGCAACGGCATCTGTCGCAACCCGCTTGAGTTTGCTCAGGAGCGAGTTCGGCCGGCGCATCGCCGCGCTCGAGCGCAGCATCGCCCGTCTGCAAGCCGCCATCCAAGCCGCCATTGCCCGCGCGGCTTGGCGCCGGTGGCCTGCGACAGTGGCGACGGCACCGGGCAGCGACGCATTCGCGCAGGCCGTGCCCATGTGCGCACCGCAATCGACTTTGCCGGCCTTTCGGCGGCCCGCTACAACCCCGATCTGAGCCGCGTCTATCGGCGGCTCATTGCCGCCGGCAAGAAGCCCAAGGTGGCCCTCGTCGCCGTCATGCGAAAACTCGTCATCCTCGCCAACGCTCTCGTCGGCCAGGACAGGCTATGGCAACCAAGGCCCGCTTGACCTCCATAACAGATGCTGAGCCTGTCGAAGGGCGGGTGGGAGGCACCGCCGGTGGCCTCGTGCTTCGACAGGCTCAGCACGGGGGTGTGTGCATGGCTTGGGATCGCGTAGGGCGCAAAAGGCGAAGCCGCATTGCGCCGAAACGACGGCAGTCCGGTGCAATGCGCTGCGCTTTTGCACCCTACGTGGCTGCCGCGACCGGCGACATCCAGGCAACTGTCCGTTTGCGGACCGTAGGAAGCAGAAGGAGCACCCTTGGCGGGAGGCTGCTCACCACGAAACCGGTCGCACGGCGTCCGCGAATTCCGAGGCCGTGAGGGAGCGGTATTCCCATCTCCAGCCGACGCGCCGTCGCATCAGCTTCCCTGAGCGGTCGGTCCCATCGACGAGACGAACGGATCGCAAGCACAAGACGAGCCGCCATTCCGTGGCTTGGCCGATCCGCAAGAGGCGATAGACGAAATGAAGCATGCTGGCTTTCGCAGGTGAGGGTCGGCGGGCATCGCGGGGATACAGCGCCATCCTAGACCACAGGGTGGGACAGCTTTGTAAAAGCCTGATGACAGGGTTACGCGGGTCGCCAGGTCGCGGACCCAGCGTCGATCCCCGCACCCCGTCCCACCCCAGGGAATGCGCGTTTCAACCGCGCCTGGGCGGCATCGCCTCCCCCACGACAACCGCCCAGGCGCGGCGGGCGGCGGGCCGACCGGTGCGGAAACGGACCAGCCCGCGCTCGGCGCGCAAGTTGGTCGGTTTGCTCGACGGGGAAATCCCCCGTCCGGGGGACAGTCGTTGCCTCGACCGCGCGGCACTCGATCGGAGGTCGGGCATGGGATCGTCACGACGACGGCGGTCACGCGCGCTTTGAGCGAGCTGGTGAGGGCGATCCCCTGACGCACCGCGCGCAGCGAAGCGTCCAGTCCGTTCAACGGTGCGCCCTGGGACGGTGATCTGGCTTTGATCCAGGTCAACACGGAAAGCGGGGAGCGCTCTAACAATCATCGAGCCGTACCTCGAGGCCAGCGATTGCGCTGCGGGTGCATGCCGAAAGGAGCCACGCATGCCGATGAAGAGGATTCGCATGGAGCTGGCCCGGGATCATGACTATCCGGAAGGTAGCCGGGAACGGGGATATGAGTTTGCGGCGCCGCTGGACGAGCAGGGTCATCTTCTTGCCGACGAGTGGCGCGTCACACGAGAAAGATGCCGGGTGAAGCGGTTCTGGCCCGGGCAGAAGAACGAGATCGGGCATTTGGTGCATCGCCGCGGCGGAAGCTGGGCCTTCGACTACGATCCGAAACGCAGCGACGACGACGAGCCCGGCTTCAAGCTCGACCGCCATCGCCTGGTCCCGGGCGAGTACATCTCGATCACCGAGCATGACGGGGCAATGCGGACGTTCCGGATCATATGGGTGCGCGATCTGTGATTGGTTTCGGGAGAGCGACCCGAGCCGCTGCTTGGGTCTGGCCGCTGATCAGGAGGTGATACCATGCACGCTAAATCGAGGCGTTCGCACCCGGGTGCTGGCCTGACCCCGCTGCCCGCATGCGAAGCCTGGGCGTCTGCGCTTGATGGCTGGGCGGCAACGAATGACAGGCTGCACGAAACCTGGCGGGCCCTGAGCGTGGAGTGGCAGCAATTTCTTGGCCGTCGCCTCAACGATGATTTCCGCCTGCTGCAGAACCTCTCGTCCGCAAGGGCTTTTGACGACATCTGGACGGCCTGGGCGGGGTTCTGGCGGAAGGCCGCGGAGGACTACGGCGCGGAATGTTCGGCAATCGCCAGGCTCACCGGGGAGTTCGTCACAAGGAGCGCGTCGGTGAGACATAGCGGTATCTCAGAGACAGGGACAGCTGTCCCGCAATCCAAAGCTGCCTGAAGCACCAGGCCGGAGAAGGACGATGTACAAGCACATTCTGATTGCCACGGACGGATCGGAGCTCGCCGGAAAGGCCATCGCCGCAGGCTTTGGCCTGGCGCGGGAGTTGAAGGCGAAGGTGACGGCGGTAACGGTGACGGAGCCATGGACGGCGATCGTCGTCGGTGATGCGGCAATAGCCTTTCCCGTGGACGAGTATGAAAAATCCTCGAACGAAAACGCTGCCCATATCCTCGCCAGCGTGAGCAAGCTCGCGCGCAAGGCGGATATCGCATGCACCACGGTTCACGCGAAGGATCAGTTTCCGGCCGAAGGGATTCTGGACACCGCCAGGAAGAACAATTGCGATCTGATCGTCATGGCATCGCATGGCAGGCGGGGGCTCGGACGGCTGCTTCTCGGCAGCCAGGCCGTCAAGGTCCTTACCCACAGCAGCGTTCCCGTCCTCATCTGCCGATAGGCGGGGGAGTTGCCATGTTCAAGCATCTGCTCATCGCAACTGACGGCTCTGCAGCAAGTGAAAAGGCGGTCGCCTGCGGGCTTGCCCTTGCCAAGGCGCTGCGGGCGCCGGTGACCCTGGTCACGGTGACGGAAGCGTGGACTGAGGCGGCATACGCGACGGTGCCGACCCGATCCATGATCGAGGTCTACGAAAAGACCGCCGCCGGCAATGCGGCTGCCACGCTCGATGCCGCCAAGCGGGCAGCACAGGATGCCGGGGTGACCTGCAGGACACTTCACATCCGCGAGCAACACGCCCCCGAGGGCATCATCAAAGCCGCGAAGGAGGAGGGGTGTGACGTGATCGTCGTCGGCGCGCATGGACGCGGCCCGGTCGGACGCGTGCTGCTCGGCAGCACCTCGCTGAAAGTGCTCACCTTCAGTGCGGTTCCCGTTCTCGTCTGCCGCTAGTCCCGCTGCGCGCCGATCGTCGACGCCTGCGAGGGCAAGGGCTCCGGGACAAGAAACGGCGGTGCCGGTAAGCCCGCCCACCTGCAAGTGCTGCAAACGCCGTAGTGACGTCAGAAAGAGCGTAAGTCACGACTTCCCGCCATGATGGGCGTGCCCGCGGCGATGCCAAAAAGCGTCCCGGCGGGTCAGGTTGCGGAAGGGGACGCTCGAGGATGGAGGGCTGCATGTACGTGAGGTTCGCAGGCATCGCTTTGGCTGTCGCCGCTCTCCTCGTCGCCCTGTGCGGCCTTGTGGCGGCGCAAATGTCCCCAATTGCCCGCGGCGAGGCCATCGCACAGAAACACTGCGCCAGATGCCATGCCATTGGCGATGCCGGCGCAAGTCCTATGGGGCTTGCACCGCCGTTTCGCGATCTATCGAAAAGGTATCCGATTGAGACGCTGGCGGAAGCTCTTGCGGAGGGCATCGTCGTCGGCCACCCGGCGATGCCGCGGTTCACCTTCGAGCCACGCGAGATTGACGCCCTCTTGAGCTACATGTCGGGCCTCAAAGCGACCGAGCCCGCCAAGCGCTGACCGACGGAAAGAGGAGGGGGCAGGAGCCCGCGAGCCCCGCAGCATCAGGCGTCATCGGGTGCGGAATGCCCTTGCCCAGCCCAGCCCGCTCGACTGCGCGTCATGCGTCGGTCGCAGCGGGTCTCGCGTCGAAGACGGTGATTGCTCAAGGAATTGGCCGCCCGCGAGATTAGGTCTTCTTCTCCGCCGGGGCGCAATCTCTTTCGAAAGCCACTGAATCGCGTGCTTGCTTGTCAGGCCGTCAACTCACAAATTCCCGCGGGGCGACCGCAACTTAGGGACCACCTGCGTCCGCTTTGCTCCGGAAACGGAAGTTCACTCCACCTGCCTCTGAGGTCGCGTTCGTGCCGACGACTGCCGTCCTTGGCGCGTCGCTTCCGGTCTGGGTGTTCTCTACGGAACAGCGCAGAAGCGCCCAGCTGTTTAGTGATTGGCCGATCGCCGACAAGATGCGGCCCAAAGGGGGGTGTCAATGTTCAAAGCGACCTTACCGCTGTTGATCCCGCTCGCGGCTTGCCTGTGCGCCGCGGTTGCGGCAGTGATCGAGCACGGTCGGAACCGGCATCAGAATCGGCTCGGCGGGGCCAGATAGGCGAAACCCGACGTGGCACTGATCCACCCCCAATGAAGTGGTCCGACTCGAAGTATGGCATTTGCCACCGAGGAGGACTGCAATGGCGAAGAAGCACAAGCCGGGCTCCCGTTGTGCAATGCCTGCGTTGATAACGGTGCATCGCGACAGCCAACTACTCTTTGCTTTGCCTGATGCGGTGGCCGTCGGCACGCCACTCCTGGTACATCGGTCGGTAGGCTCGGTTACGAATGTATGCCGCGACATCATCAGGACGCGGCACACGCGCCAGTCCATTGGCAAAAACGAAAGTCGCGATCCGCTCGGCAACATGGAGTGAAGCTTCGAGGATATGGCTCTGCGGCGGGTAGATAAGACCTTGCGCAAGGTCATCGTCCGTGACTTGCTCCGCAACAGCCTCCGCAGCGATGATGAACATGTCCTCTGTCACGCGCGTTGCCCCGGTGGCGAACACCGCCATTCCCATCGCCGGGAAAATGTAGACATTGTTGCCCTGCCCCGGCACGAACCGACGGCCGCCGAGCTCGACTGGAGGAAAGGGACTGCCGCTGGCAAAGACGGCGCGGCCGCCCGACCATCGGTAAGCGTCCTCCGCCGTGCATTCTGACCGCGATGTCGGATTCGAGTACGGAAAGATGATCGGCCGCTCGTTTATTCTCGCCATTGCCTCGATCACCTCGCGGGTGAAGAGTTTGGGCACAGTGCTGACACCGATGATGCCTGTCGGCCGGAACGCCTCGATCGCCTCCACGAATGTCGAGAGTGGCGCGTGCTCCTGAACGAACGGCTTCTGGAAGGCGGCTAGGTCGGTACGGGACCTCACGAGCAGTCCGTTGATGTCGAACAGTGCGTTGCGCTGGCGGGCATCAGCCAGATCCATCCCCTCACGCGCCATCGAAAGGCTGATCAGCTCGGCGATGCCGCTGGCGGCGGAGCCGGCACCGAGGAACAGGAAGCGTTGTTCAGTAAGTTTCCTGCCGGTGAGGCGCAAGGCTGCAAATATGCCGGCCAGCGCGACGCCGGCCGTACCCTGGATGTCGTCATTGAATGTGCATATACGGTCGCGATAGCGCGCCAGGAGTGGAACGGCATTGGTGTTTGCAAAATCTTCCCACTGGATACAGCATTGCGGGTAGAGCTTCTCAACGGCAGCAACGAATTCGTCGACGAAAGCAAGATACTCCTCGCCGCGCACGCGGTGCTGGCGGACACCCAAGTATAGCGGATCATCCAGGAGCACTTGATTGTTCGTGCCGACGTCAAGCACGACCGGAAGGCAGTATTGCGGTGGAACGCCGGCGCAGGCGGTGTAGAGCGCCAGCTTGCCGATCGGGATGCCCATTCCGCCGGCGCCGAGATCGCCGAGTCCGAGGATGCGCTCGCCGTCCGTAACGACAATGAAGCGAACGTCCTTCTCGGGCCAGTTGGCCAGAAGCTCCGATAGTCGACCGCGCGCGCTGATCGGCAGGTACATGCCGCGCGCCTCGCGGAAGATATGCCCGAACTTCTGGCACGCCTCACCGACGGTCGGCGTGTACACAATAGGCATGTACGCTGCCGGATCGGACATTAGGACCGCGTAGAACAACGTTTCGTTGCGCGCCTGCAGGTCCGACAGCACCAAGTACTTCTGCAGATCATCGTTGAGAGCTGCGAGCTCGGCGCGCCTTCGTGCCACCTGCAGGGGGAGACTGGTGACGGCCGGCGGCAAAAGGCCTTCGAGTCCGCCAGCACGGCGCTCAGATTCGGTGAATGCCGTGCCTTTGTTGAGACGCGGATTGCGCAACAAGTCATATCCGCTGGAGGTGTTCGTTGCGCGTCCGGTCATGACTGCCGCTCCCCATCTGCATCTGGCGTAGTTATTATCAGCAATTCCGCCCTCGCTGGCCGCAGGATGTCAGCGACAAAGCACCCCGGGGCCACGCCGAACCGCGATAGTCATCATGATCGGCCCGAAGGGCTGGCCCGTCCAGTTCTGGTTCCGGGAGGCAAGCGGACATACGCTTGAACAGCTGAGCTCTTCCCGGTTTGACCCGAACTGAGACACAGGCGGCTCCAGGCTTCGCAACGCAAGAGCATAGTTCGTGCGTCGCTAAGGCGTGATATCGTTCTCTGATTGCACTGGCGCGACCTCCGCGCGAAGGTCACATGGCAATCGACATCCGACGGCGGAAATTGATTGTGGCGCTTGGCGGCGCGGCGGCGTGGCCCCAGGCGGCGCGAGGGCAGCAACCCAACCCGATACACTGCGCATCGGTATTCTCGCGGACGAGCGGTGGCCACCGATCGACAGCTTGATGCAGGGTCTGCGCGACCTGGGTTACGTCGAGGGGCAGACTCTCGAGATCGTGTACCGCTTCGCAGCCGGCCAAGCGGAGCGATTCCCAGCCTCGCTGCCGAGCTGGTGGCATTGCCGGTCGAGGTGATCGTCGCCTTGGGAACACCCGCTTCCGTTGCGGCCAAGCGAGCAACCGAGGCGATCCCAATCGTGGTGCAAACGGGCGACCCTGTCGCCGCCGGGATTGTCTCCAATCTGGCTCATCCAGGAGGCAACGTCACCGGGTTCTCCGGGCAGGCCGCCGACGCCGAGGGGAACGATTGGAGCTCCTCAAGGAATTGCTCCCGTCCCTGTCGCGCGTGGCCGTCCTAATAAATCCTGCCAACAGCTTCTCCGCGGTCGCCCTCCACAACGCGCGACCAGCCGCGACAGCTCTGGGCCTTCGCATCGATCCCGTGGAGGCGTCTTCCATCGCTGATCTCGTCGAGCGCGCCTTGCCCGCTCTACGCAGCGACCGGCCCGATGCCGTGCTGATCACCGCCGACCGAGGGCCGCTGTTGATCGGGCGGACGCGAATTGCCGAGTTCCTGACGACGAATCGCCTGCCCTCCATCTCCAGCTACTACGAGCATGTGCAGGCGGGTGGGCTCATGGCCTATGCGGCGAACTATCACGCCACCTTCCGCCGCAACCTGGCGCTCGTCGTCGACAAGATCTTCAAGGGCACCAAGGCCGGCGACCTTCCTGTCCAGCAGCCCACGGAATTCGAACTGATCTTCAATCTCAACACCGCGAAGGCGATTGGCCTCACAATACCGCCGACCCTGCTCACCCGTGCCGACCAGGTGATCGACTAGGACATCGCTACCGACTATGGGCTGCGAGCCGTCTTCGTCGCGGGTCAGGGTAGCGCCGATCTTGTCGGCAAAGTCGCGCAGGCGAAATGACCCCGCGCGCGTTCAAAAAAACCCGGGTGCTGCATGGCGCGTTCCGCTCCGCGGGCTACATCGAGGAAAGCTCGCTCTCTTTGGCCACGCGCTCGAACGGCTCGGACTTCGACTTCACACGGTACTGCAATTCGCCGCCATCGTGTGGAAGGAGCCGGATGATCTCGTACTGTCGACCAGGTGTTGAGACCCCCGGCCGGGAAGGCGCGAAGTCAACGAGCTGGCCGACCTTGAACCTGTGGTGGGACATTGGCATCTCCGCGCGTTCGGCGAAACAGCGGCCGCTCAACTACCTTCGATGCGCTGGGTTGTTGCACGACCGCACATTGCTGGAACCTCAAGTCGTAGTTGATCCTCCCTGCACCCTGGTTGCGCTGCCGTGACTGGTGGCGCGCCGCGGCAAATGCTTTCCCCGCGCCCGCATGGCTTGATGAGCGCGGCGTTCGTGTGAACGGGACGGCTGCCGCTGCGAGCCGTTGCGCGGAGGATACGGCAAAGGCTCCGGCGCTTGCCGCGCGGCATTGCGCCGGTCCTCCGCTGGGATGGCCTGCTTGGTGAGGCGCTCGATGTCGCGCAGTTGCGCGCGCTCGTCGGCATCGCAGAGCGAGATGGCTGTACCCCGAGCGCCGGCCCGGGCCGTGCGGCCGATGCGGTGCACGTAGCTCTCCGGGACATCCGGAAGCTCGTAGTTCACCACGTGCGTGACGTGATCGATATCGATGCCGCGCGCGGCAATGTCGGTTGCCACGAGCGCCCGTACCCTCGAAGCGCGGAACGCGGCGAGCGCGTGCTCGCGCTGCGACTGGCTCTTGTTGCCATGGATCGCGGCAACCCGGATGCCGGCCGCATCCAGATGACGCGCGACCTTGTCGGCGCCACGTTTGGTGCGCGTGAACACCAGAGCGCGCGACATCGCTGGATCGGCGAAGAGCTCCAGCAGCAGCGAGCGCTTGTTGTGGCTTTCGACGTGGAGCACGCGTTGGGTGACGCTCTCGACCGTCGAGGCCACGGGAGCGACGGCAATCCTGGTCGGATCACGCAGCAGCTCGCTGGCGAGCTTGCCGATCTCCTGCGGCATGGTGGCAGAGAAGAACAGGTTCTGGCGTTTCGATGTCAGCTGCGCAACCACGCGGCGGATCGGTGGAAGGAAACCCAAATCAAGCATCTGGTCCGCCTCATCGAGTACGAAAATCTCGGTGGGCGCGAGCAGGATGTTGCGGTCATTGACATGGTCGAGCAGGCGGCCGGGCGTAGCGACCAGCACGTCGACGCCGCGGGCCAGCGTCTGCACTTGGGGCCGGTAGCCCACGCCGCCGAACACCACCGCGATGCTCAGGCCGACATGCCGGCCATAGACGCGGAAGCTCTCAGCGATCTGGGTTGCAAGTTCGCGCGTGGGTGCGAGCACCAGGACGCGGCAGCCCTTGCGCATGGGCTGGCGGCGATCGGCCGCCAGGCGCTGGATGATCGGCAGGGCGAAAGCTGCTGTCTTGCCGGTTCCCGTCTGGGCGATGCCCAGGAGGTCACGGCCGGCAAGAACGATGGGTATGGCCTTCGCTTGAATCGGGGTAGGGGCTCGGTAGCCTTCGCGCTCCAACGCCTGGAGAATTGGCACGGCGAGGCCGAGGTCTGAAAATTTCGTCGTCAATGGATCGGTTCTTCTCTTGTGGCCGCGCTCGCTTGGAGGTGCGCCGACGTTCACGTCGAGGCGCAGCCCGCAGCACGGCCGGACTGTGATGACACCCCGCGTGTCCTGGGTTGTCGGCTGGAATTTCTCGGGGCGCTCAACAGGAGGACGATCGGGCAGGAGTGCCAGAGGATTCGTCCTTCACGCGGCCGGAGCGCCGCAAATCGCTCATTGAGCGGATGCGGGCTTGTGTCATGCAACAGGCCGAAAGTCAAACAATATCCATGCCCGCAAGTCGGCCACACATATCCCGAGGCTAAAAAGACTCACCTCGCATTGCTGCAGACATGTTGGCCGTCCGGCTCGCTTTGCGCGCCATGCGCCAGAGACGAATGGTGAGAGTGGTGCCGGCGCGCAACTACCGCGCTCGACCCTGCGTCGGCGCCTCGTCGCGTGGCACCGGCTCGCTTGCAACGAAATACTGTACGTCCAGCTCGGGTCGTGTATTAGAGGCCGCGTTGGTGGCGGGCAACAACCTTGCTCGGCAGCTTGAGGGGATGAGCCTTTGCAGAACACGAATCCTGCCGCCTCTGCGGCGGCCGCACGCGAATGGCTGGACATTCTTGCGAAGTACCGCTCGCCAAGCCCCACTCGTAGCGTGCTGGAGTTGCTGATCACGACCGCCGCGTTCGCGGCCTGTTGGGTCTCCGCTTGGTACGTCCTCAGTCTCAGCTATTGGCTCAGTCTCCTGATCGCAATTCCGGCCGCAGGCTTCCTCGTTCGGCTCTTCATGATCCAGCACGACTGCGGGCATGGCGCGTTCTTCCGTCGCCGCGCAACCAACGACTGGGTCGGGCGGGCGATAGGCACCTTGACCTTGACGCCCTACGATGCCTGGCGCCGCAGCCACGCCGTTCACCACGCCAGTTCAGGCAACCTTGGTGAGCGCGGCATCGGCGACATCGACACCCTCACCGTGCGCGAGTACCTCGCCCTGCCGCGATGGCGACAAGTCCGTTATTGGCTCTACCGCAACCCGATCGTCATGTTCGGCCTGGGCCCTGCCTATCTTTTTCTGGTGCAGCATCGGCTGCCGCCGTTCAAAGCGATACGGAGCAGCTTGCGGTCTTGGCTCAGCACGATGGCAACGAACGTGGCCATCGTGCTGATCGTCCTGGCGATGATCTGGCTGGTCGGCGTCAAGCCGTTCCTGGCCGTCCACGTGCCGATCACTCTGCTCGCAGCCTCCATCGGCGTCTGGCTCTTCTATGTGCAGCATCAATTCGAGCACACGTTCTGGGCCGAGGCCCCCGCTTGGACGCTGCACGAAGCCGCGTTGCGAGGCAGCTCCCATTACGATCTGCCGGGCGTATTGCGCTGGTTCACGGCCAACATCGGCGTGCACCACGTGCACCATCTCTGCAGCCGCATTCCGTACTACCGGCTGCAGCACGTGCTGCAGGACCATCCCGAGCTCAAGGGAATAGGGCGCATCACGCTGGCACAGAGCCTCCGCTGCGTCCGACTGGTGTTGTGGGACGAAGGCTCACGGCGGTTGATCTCTTTTCGTGACTTGCGCCGATCGACACGCGCTCAGCCGCCAGGATTGATAGGCCATGGATGATCAGCGCCCATAGAACGATCGCGGGGCCTGGGTCGTCTTGCCTGCCTGCCGAACCGCCGGATCGCTGCCATCGGAGCGCAAAACCAATGGTCGCTGGCCGGCGCAGGACGTGCTAAGTTGTCGTTGTGGTCAAGCCCGCAATAGCAACAAGCTTCTTCGTCGAGCCGACGGAATATGGCTGGTCCGTGCGGGCCGGGGCTGAGCGCCTGGGCTTGTTCGTGACCCAGAGGCAGGCCATTGGCGATGTCAAGAGGCGTCAGGCGGCCCTGAAAGCCACGGGTCAGCGCAGCACGCTCGTCGTCAGCGGGACCGATCCGCACCAGTCGGCCAGTAGACATTCGTCACGCCCTCTCTGGACTCGCCGCTGATTTGCGATCAGCCCCGCGAGCATCGCTCGCCGTCAATCTCGCCAAGTTGCGTGGAGAGAACACATGGCCAATTGGGTCACATGCACTACAACTGATGGGATAGATATCCGGCTCAACCTTGATCAAGTCGCCATGATCCGTCCGTATCGCAGTGATCGCGGCTTTTCTGGCAGCGAGGTTGTCTTTGCCACGGGCACTCCAAGTCCAATCATCGTCAGAGAGGATAGGGACACGCTCGCTGGAACGCGACCTCCAAGCAAACCCTCCTTGTAGAGCCTGCGATCGACGGGACGCGAGTTGGGCGGCCGTGAACCAATGGCAGCGACGGCACCATGTGCAGGGTTGCGTGGGCGCCCAGGATGGCCGACCGCGGCTCACGCCGCCGTCCCCCCTCATCAAGGGCACGCATCGCAGGCGCGGCCGATAATGTTCATCGAGGCCCGGATAGTTGCCGTGAGCGCGGATCTGATGCCGACGCTCGGCACGGGGCGCGATCTAGAGAAGCGCCCGGTGCAGGACTGCGGTGACACCGACACTTGTGAAGAAGATCAACGCGAAAGCCACGGTGAAGATGACAACGGTGACGAGGGCGTCGAAGACCCGCATGGGCGCACTCACGATCTAGTACGCGGTTCCAAACGCGGCTTATCGTGTCGCCGATAAGCTGAACCCACCCTGAATGGCGATGCCCGCGCAGCCCGGCGCAATGCAGCTTCGCCTTTTGCGCCCTACGCGCTCCCGAGCCATGCACCCACCCCCGTGCTGAGCCTGTCGAAGCACGGCGCGGAACAATCGTAGGGTGCAAAAGCGCAGCGCGTTGCATCGCTGGGCCCTCCATCACCGAGCCGCCTCGCGAACTCGCGGCGCGTCGTACACCTGTTGTAGCTGCGCGAGCGCCACGGGATTGAAGAATGTCCCGGGGAGGATCTGGCGGACCTTGGGCATGCCTTGAACGTAGCAGCGGGATTCCGCGTCTGCCCACTGCCCGCCAAACTGCAAGGCACTGAACGCGCAGAGAACAGCATCCCCTGGGCATCCCCCGGCAATTGGGGGACGTTCGCATCGCGTTCACGTTTCAGGGCCTGGGACAGGGGGGTGACCCCTCGCCCGATTTTGCTTGGGGAAACTGGTGCTGCCGGAGGGGATTGAACTCTCGACCTCTCCCTTACCAAGGGAGTGCTCTACCACTGAGCTACGGCAGCAATCTCGATTATCCTCGGCCGCATGCCCGCGGCACCGGCTCGTGCGCCCGCAGGGGGCCATGAGCGGGCGCCCGGCTTGCCGGCCAGGTCCGTCGAACGGGACCATGTACCCCTGCCGTACGTTCCGCGCAACCATCATTCTGAGTAGCCTCGCGCGGTTGCCCGGGCGGCAAAACCAGGGCACATTGAAGGGTCGGCACCGTCGGCCGCTTCCCGTCATACTGTCATCTTGCAAGGTTCGCGATGAGCGATGCGCCTCCAGACCGGCTGTCCGCCGATCCCACCAGCCCCTACTACGACGCCGCCCTGCTCGAGCGCGGTGTGGGCGTCCGCTTCAAGGGGGTGGAGCGCAACAACGTGGAAGAGTACTGCGTCAGCGAGAAATGGGTCCGACTATCGGTCGGCAACACGCGCGACCGCAAGGGCCGCCCGCTCACCATCAAGATGACGGGCGAGGTGGAGCCCTACTTCCGCGACCGGGCCGAAAACCCGTAGGGCGCAGCTGCCCCTGACGCCCCCGCCCTGAGCCCGTCGAAGGGCGGACCGCAGGCACCTGAGCCGTGCTTCGACATGCTCAGCACGGGGGTGGAGCAAGCTCAGCGCGAGATGCGAGCAAGCCCAGCACTGGCGCGCAGCACACGCGACCTCGTCCTGAGCCCCGTCGAAGGACGGGCCGCGCGCACCTGAGCCGTCCTTCGTAGGGCGCAAAAGGCGAAGCCGCATTGCGCCGATCAACGCGCCCATCGGTGCAATGCGCTCCGCTTTTGCACCCTACGCCGCACCTCACCAATTCGTGACGCGCCGGCGCAAAACCGCCCGGCGATCGCAGGCGTACCTCCTCGCGTGCAAGCGCAGCCTCTGCCCGTTGGAGAACGTCATGCGACCCTCTCTCTCCACCTGTGCCATCCTTGCCCTGGCGACCGCCCTGGCGCTCTTTAGAATTCCGGAGGGCCTCGCCGAGGAGGACTACACGCGCTGGGAGGTGCTCCAGAACCCGTTCGAGAGCACCGGCGGGGCGGCGTGATGATCGGCGGGTACAATCCCGTGGTCGTCGGCAACAAGTGCGTGACGGGCTTCACGGCGACTCTGCCGGACGGCAAGGTCTTCCACAACGTGGTCGAGTTCGACACCGTCGAGGCGCAGGGTGGCACGCTCTGCACCAACGGCGCCTGGCGCGCCCGCGACGGCAGCGCCTCCGGCACCACGCCGTTCCGCGTATTCATCAAGGACGGCGTGACGCGGCGCTCGCCCTGAAGCTATCGTGCCCGCCAAATCCAGTGCAGGGCGGAACCGCTCGGCAACTCATGGCGGCCGGTAGCCCGAGAGCCGGTATCCAGGCCCCCGGGTTTTCGACCGCTAAGGCGCCATGCGCCCTGTTACACCGGACGGCGACAGACGGCTTCAATGTTATGTCCGTCTGGATCAAGTACGAAAGCGCCGTAGTAGTCGGCGTGCTAGCGGAGGCGAAGGCCCGGGGCGCCATTGTCTCGACCACCAGCAGACAGGGCAGCAGCATGGAACACGTCCACCGCGGCGCGGTCCCTGGCGGCGAAGGCGATGTGAGTTCCCGTCCGCACGGATTCGCGAAGGGCGATCCAAAAGAATGCCTTTCTGTCCTGTCCGTAGCCGAGGCCGTCCTCGACATAGAGGCGCTCGATGCCAAGCGGCTTGAGTGCTTGGTCGTAGAACGCCTTCGAGCGTTCGATGTCGGAGACGCCGATCGATACGTGATCCAGCATGTCATTTGCTCCTTGCGCGAAGAAGAACATGAGAGTGTCGCGCCACCCATCAAGGTCAGCAGGCCGATCCTTGGCGCCGAGGATTCAAGACCCATAGACCGGCGAGCATACGGTTTGCCCGCTGGGCAGCCGGTCGACCGTGACATCGACGCCGTAGACCAGCTTCAGTCGGTCGGGGGTCAAGACCGCCTGCGGCGATCCCTGGTCGAGGAACCTGCCCGCATCGAGCAGGGCGACGCGGCTCGCGATGCTGAAGGCGTGGTCGGGATCGTGGGTGGAGAGCAGAACGGCGAGCCCGCGGGCGGCGAGGCGCTTGACCTCCGACAGAACGATCACCTGGTTGCCGAAGTCGAGATTGGCCGTAGGCTCGTCCATGACGATCGCCGGCGCATCCTGGACCAGCGCCCGGGCAACCAGGGCAAGCTGACGCTGGCCGCCACTGATGCGCGTGTACTCCCGTTCCGCCAGCTCTGCGATGCCCAGCAGCGCCAGCGCCTCCTCGGCCCTCTGGTGATCCTGCTGTGTGGGAGCGGCGAACAGGCCGAGATGGGCCGTGCGTCCCATCACCACCATGTCGATCACTCGGAACGGAAATTGGGCCGTGTGCGCCTGCGGCACGTAGGCCACGCGACGGGCGACGTCTTGCCGCGACAGCTCGGCCATCGGCAGCCCGTCGAGGAGCACCCGTCCCGCCAGCGGCGGCAGCAGCCCCAGCAGCGTCTTGAACAGCGTGGTCTTGCCGGAGCCGTTCGGTCCCAGCAGGCACAGCACCTCGCCCGGGCGCACATCGATGTCGACGTCGCGTCCGATCGCCGTGGCGCCGTACCCGAAGACCAGTGCGCGAGCGGCCAGTCTTGCCTGGCTCATGACCATCCCTCGCGTCCGCGGGCCAATAGCCACAGGAAGAATGGAGCGCCGATGATCGCCGTCAGGATGCCGATCGGCACCTCCGTCCGCGCCATGGTGCGCGCCAGCGTATCGACCACGAGCAGGTAGCTTGCACCGAGCAGCATGGCGGTCGGCAGCAGCCGGTCGAAGCTCGGGCCGACGATCATGCGGGCGATATGCGGGATGACGAGCCCCACCCATCCGATCACGCCCGAGATGGCAACGACGCTGGCCGTCATCAGCGTTGCCGCAGCGACGACGAAAAACCGCAACCGGCCTGCCTCGACACCCAAGGCCCTGGCTTCCTCGTCACCCAGAGAAAGCACGTTGATGCGCCATCGCAGCAGCACCAGCGGAACCAGGCCGATGAGCACCAGCGGTACGGCGGCCCAGACCTCACCCTTGCGAATGGCCGAGAGGCTCCCCAGCAGCCAGAAGACAATGGCCGGGAGCTGGTCGTACGGATCGGCGATGATCTTGAGGAGGGAGATGGCCGCGCCCGCCAGCGATCCCACGACCACGCCCGCGAGCACCAGCACAAGGATCGGCTCGCGCCCGTGGACCAGGGAGGCAATGGCATAGACGAGCCCGACCGTCAGGAGCCCCATCACGAAGGCCGACAGCTGGATGCCGGCAACGGGAAGCGACAGGAAGATGCCCAGCACGGCGCCGAGGCCGGCACCGGTCGAGACGCCGAGGATGTCCGGCGAGACGAGCGGGTTGCGGAAGAGGGTTTGGTAGGCGGCGCCTGCCGCGGCGATGGCAGCCCCCACGAGAACGGCGGCAATGACCCGCGGCAGCCGGATGTCGAAGAGGACCGTGTCGATCTGCGCTTGCGGTGTTGCGCCGGCGAGCCAACGCGCCAGCGCCGCGACCAGGTCGCCCGGGGCAATCGGATAGGCGCCGATCAGCGCGGCGCCAAGCATCAGGAAGCCGAGCAGGATCGCCAGGCCGACAGGGATGCCGCGATAAGGACTCAGCGTCTTGCGGGCGCCTGCTGCGATGGGCTTTGTCCCTTCGACCATGCGATCAAGGTATCTAGTTGGGGCTCGGTCAGGTCCACGTGATAGAAGAGACGATAGAATGTCCGCGTCGTTTCGCGAAGGTTCTCGGGGAACCTGTCGGGATAGAACAGGCCGGCAAGCCACTTGAGGCCGATGACGCGATTGACCGACGGGGGCCGGTCGATCCAGCCGAAGGGAGCCGTCGGCGCGAGATAAACGCGGCCCTCGCGCACGGCTCGGATGCCGGCCCACAGCGGGTCCTTTGCGACCCTCCCGAAGAAGTTGCGGTCCCAGGTGATGATGATCGCGGGGTCGGCCACGATAACCTGCTCCATGGAGGCCCGCACAAGGCCCCTTTGGCCTGCCGCCTCGGCGACGTTGCGGCCGCCGGCACGCTCGATGATCTCGGTGTTGATCGATCCGACCACGCCCGTCTCGAGCCCGTCCGGGCCGCGCGCGAGGTAGACGCGGGGCCGCCGGTCGACGGGGATGGCGGTGAGCGCTGCATCGATCTCGGCGAACGTCGCCTCGGCATAGCTGGCCAGCTGCTCGGCGCGTTGCCCAAGATCGAGGACGTTGCCGAGCAGGCGCAGCGCCGCCGGCGTGGCTTCGAGACGGCCGTCGACGAGAATGTAGGGGACCTTGGTCTGCTCCTGGACGTTGTCTGCCAGCGACACGTAGGTGTCGCGGACGGAGCCGAAATCCAGAATGAGGTCCGGCTTCGCCTTGAGGACGACCTCCAGATTTGCGGTGCCGCCGCGGCCCGTGAGGCGGCCAAGGGCCGGCAGGTCACGATACCTCTCGGCAATGAACGGCCGTTCCTCGGCCGTCGGCGGGTTGGGCCAACCCGTCATCCGGTCAGGAGCCAGTATGTAGAGCAGGATCGAGGCGGGCGGCCCGGCAGCGAAGACCCTTTCGATCCTGTCCGGCACATCGATCTTTCGGCCCGCCGAATCCGTAACGGTACGCGCCTCCCCAGGCGTTGCCGCCAGGAGCAAAGCCAGCACCAGAACGATATACTGCCGGCCTCGGGCCATCCTGAACGCGCTCCGCCGATCCGTTCGACTACTCCAGACTGATATTTGCCGCCGCGTCAGCTTCTCCTGATCGCCGTGTCGAAGATGTCGAGCGCCATGTCGATCTCCTCCTTGGCGATCGTGATCGGCGGCGCGATGCGGAAAATGCCGAGGCCGCCGCGCACCACGCTCGTCATCATGCCGAGCTCGAGGCACGTGCGCGCAACCTTCTGGGCAAGCTCCGGCGCCGGCGCCCTGGTGGCGCGGTCGCGCACGAGGTCCAGGCCGACCAGCAGGCCGCGCCCGCGCACATCGCCGATGCACTCGTGACGCTGCTGCAGGGACCGCAGTCCGTCGCGCAGGTACGCGCCGAGCGAGCGTGCGCGCTCCGTCAGCTGGTCCCGGATCACGATCTCGATGACCTTCAGCCCGACGGCTGCCGGCAGCGGATCGGAGGCGTGCGTGGTGTAGAAGATGAAGCCGCGCTCGTAGCAGGCCTCCTCGATCTGCGACGTCGTCAGCACGGCCGAGAGCGGCAGCCCGGCGCCCAGCGTCTTCGACAGCGTGAGGAAGTCGGGCACGACGCCATCGTGCTCGCAGGCGAACAGATGACCCGTGCGCCCGAGCCCGGTTTGCGCCTCGTCGAAGATCAGCAACATGCCGCGCTCACGGCATTTGGCCGCGAGCGCGGCCATGTAGCCGTCGGGCGGCACGAGCACGCCCCCCGAGCTCAGGATCGGCTCGGCGATGCAGGCGGCGAGCTCGCCGCTCGACTGGCGATCGACGAGCTCGAAGCCGAAGTCCAGCTCCGCCTGCCAGTTGTATGTCCCGTCGGCATCGATGAAGCGGGAGCGGTAGGGGTCCGGCGCCGGCAGCACGAACGAGCCGGCCTGCGCCGGGCCGTAGCCCCGGCGGCTCGAGGAGTATGTCGCCGACGCCGCGCCGCCGGTGACGCCGTGCCAGGAGCGGGAGAGGCCGACGATCTCGTGGCGCCGGCTCGCAATCTTCGCCATGCGGATGGCGGCCTCGTTGGATTCCCCGCCCGTGGAGAGCAGCAGCACGCGCTCGAGCTTGCCTGGCGCCAGCTCCGCCAGCAGCGCGGCGAGGTCGACCACGGGGCGCGACAGGATCGTGGAGTAGAGATGGTCCAGTTCACCCACCGTGCGGCGCACCACCTCGACGATCTCGGGGTGGCTGTGCCCGATGATGGCGCTCATCTGGCCTGAGCAGAAGTCGAGGATGCGCCGCCCATCCGCGTCCCACATGAGGCTGCCCTGCGCGCGCTCGGCGATGAAGGGCGCGAAGTCGCCGCCGTAGCGCACGAGATGCGCGCGGGCCTTCTCCCAGAATGCCGCGTCGGCGTTGCCCCTGCCGGTGCTGCCCATGTCGTTCATTCGCGGAACCCTCGAGTTGCGCCTCGTACGCCAACCCATCTTGCAGCGAGGTCGCTTCGCTGTCATCCCGGCCGGAGCGCGAAGCGTGGTGTCATCCCGGAATTCACCACGAGGCCACCGGCCGTGCCGCCCCCCGCCCTTCGACACGCTCAGGGCGGTGTCGAGATTGTTGAGCTTCGCGCCTCGTGGTGCGCCTGCCCCTCGTGGTGACCCCCGCACCCTCGTGGCGAGCCCCGCACCCTCGTGGTTGAGCCCCGCACCCTCGTGGTGAGCCTGTCGAACCACGAGGCCGCCGGCCGTGCCGTCCACCCGCCCTTCGACACGCTCAGGGCGGTGTCGAGATTGTTGAGCTTCGCGCCTCTTGGTGCGCCTGCCCCTCGTGGTGACCCCCGCACCCTCGTGGTTGGGCCGCGCGTCCCTCGTGGTGCGCCCGCGCCTCCCGTGGTGAGCCTGTCGAACCACGAGGCCGCCGGCCGTGCCGCCCGCCCGCCCTTCGACACGCTCGGGGCGGTGTCGACACCGCGGCCGCCGCAACGCCGCCTGCGATCTTTCCTCCGACCCTTCCTTGTGGAACATTGCGGCCAAGCAATCATGAGCCGCGCCTGCCGCGAGGCGGGCCGCAACGCGCAGGGCAGGTCGCATGTATCGTATGGGGGTCGATATTGGCGGGACGTTCACGGATTTTGCCCTGTACGATGCCCGCGGCGCGAAGATGTCCGTGCACAAGCGGCTCACCACCCCGCATGATCCCTCCGAGGCGGTGACCGAGGGCGTCGACGCCATGCTCGAGCGCGATGGGGTCGCCATCGCCGACCTCACCGACGTGGTGCACGGGACGACGCTCGTCACCAACGCGGTGATCGAGCGTCGCGGCGCCGTCACGGGCATGCTGGCGACGGCGGGCTTCAGCGATATCCTGGATATGGGCTTCGAGCGCCGCTACGACCTGTTCGACCTGCGCGTGAAGTATCCCCCGCCCCTGGTGCCGCGCCGCCTGCGCCTCGAGGTGCCCGAGCGCGTGCGCTTCGACGGCAGCATCGAGACACCGCTCGACGAAGCCGCGGTGAGGGCGGCCGCGAAGCGGTTCCGGGAGCTCGGGGTCACGGCCGTCGCCGTCTGCTTCCTGCACGCCTATGCCAATCCCGCGCACGAGACCCGCGCCGCCCGGATCCTGTGCGAGACTGCGCCGGAGCTGTTCGTCTCGGCGTCCGCCGACGTGTTCCCGAACATGCGCGAGTTCGAGCGCTGGACCACGACGACGCTCAACGCCTTCACGCAGCCCATGTTCGACCGCTACCTGGAGCGGCTCGAAAGCGGCCTGGCATCCCGCGGCTTCCGCGGACGCCTCTACATCATGGCCTCCAGCGGCGGCACGCTGACGGCCGACACCGCGCGCCGCTTCCCGGTGCGCGCGCTGGAGTCGGGGCCGGCCGCCGGCGTGTTGATGAGCGCCTACCACGGCCGCAGCCTCGAGCTTTCCAACCTGCTGTCCTTCGACATGGGCGGCACGACGGCCAAGGGCGCGCTGGTGCGCGGCGGCGCGCCGATCAAGCGCTACGCCATGGAAGTCGCGCGCGTGCACGAGTTCCGCCAGGGCAGCGGCCTTGCCGTCCGCATCCCCGTCATCGACATGATCGAGATCGGCGCCGGCGGGGGCAGCATCGCCGAGATCGACGACCGCGGCCTGCTGCGCGTCGGCCCGCGCAGCGCCGGCGCCGATCCCGGCCCCGTCTGCTACAGCCGCGGCGGCACCAGGCCGACGCTGACCGACGCCAACCTCATGCTGGGCTACCTCGACCCCCGCTTCTTCCTCGGCGGCGCGATGGCGCTCGACCGCGCGGCCGCGGAGAAGGCCATCCACGACAAGGTCGCCAAGCCGCTGGGGCTCGAGACCCCGCGGGCGGCCTGGGGCATCCACGACATCGTCAGCGAGGACGTGGCGCGCGCCTTCCGCATCCACGCCAGCGAGCGCGGCTTCGACTATCGCTCCGGCAGCATGGTCGCGTTCGGCGGCTCGGGGCCGCTGCACGCGCTCGCCATTGCCAGGAAGCTCAAGATCCCACGCGTGATCTTCCCCGTCGGCGCCGGCGTGATGTCGGCGCTCGGCCTGCTCATCAGCCCGCTCGCCTTCGAGATGGCGCGCTCGCGCCGCATCCATGTCGCCGACGTCGATGCTGAGGATTTCGCCGCCACTTTCAAGGCGCTGGAGGAGGAGGCAACCTCGTTCCTGCTGAAGGCGGGCGTTGCGCCCGGCGACATCACGCTGACGCGGCGCCTGGACATGCGCTATCAGGGCCAGGGCCACGAGATCGAGGTGACGCTGCCCGGCACCCACGCGCCCCGCGCGCTCTTTGCCGACCTCGGCAAGCTATTCGACCGCGCCTACGAGGCCGCCTACACGCTGCGCCTCGACGAGCCGGCCGAGATCATCAACTGGAAGGTGGAGGCTGCCGGACCCGCGCCCAATCTCGGCGCCGGCTACACCCTGTCGGGCACGGTGAAGAAGGCCGAGCCGCTGAAGGGAGCCCGGCTCGCCTACGATGCCGATGCGGGCCGCATGACGGAATGGCCGGTCTACGACCGCTATGCACTGGCGCCCGGCGCCATCCTCAGGGGGCCCGCGCTCATCGAGGAGCGCGAGAGCACCTGCGTCATCGACGCCGGCCAGACCGCCACGGTCGATGCACGCTACAACCTCGTTGCGGAGTTGGCCTCGTGAGTGCACTGGCGCTCCGCAGAGGCCCCGCGGCAAATGAAGACCCGCGACGGGCGTGCGAGCCGGCGCGAATCTCAAGCCCCGTGGTGAGGATCTCCAGCCCCGTGGTGAGCTTGTCGAACCACGGATGGTTCGCGCCCGCAGCCCGTCCTTCGACAGGCTCAGGACTGCGGGCCGGCCGGGCAAACAACGACACTACATCCGGGCAAGGATCACCATGGGCGCCCAATTGAGCAGCAAGACCTTCGACGCCGTCAGCCTCGGCATCATGTGGGACCGGCTGGTCTCGCTGGTCGACGAGATCGTCTCCACGCTGGTGCGCACATCCTTCTCCACCATCGTCAACGAGAGCTACGATCTCACCTGCGTCGTGCTCGATGCGGAGGCCAACTCGATCGCCCAAGGTACGTTCAGCGTGCCGGTGTTCATCGGCAGCGCGCCCATCACGCTGCGCCATATGCTGAAGCGTTTTCCGCCCGAGACGCTGCGGCCCGGCGACGTCATCATGACAAACGATCCCTGGCTCGGCACCGGCCATCTCTACGACATCACCATGGTGCGTCCCGTATTCCGCAAGGGCCGCATCGTCGCCTATACGCTCTCCATCACCCACCTGCCGGACGTGGGCGGCTCGGGCTTCGGTTCCTCCGCGGTCGAGGTCTATCACGAGGGCCTGCGCCTCCCGATCTGCAAGCTCTACGAGGCCGGCCGCCTCAACGAGCTGATCGTGGAGATCATCCGCACCAACGTGCGGGTGCCCGAGCAGGTGATGGGCGACGTGATGGCCAACGTCGCCTGCAACGAGGTGGGCGGGCGCGAGATCCTGGCGTTCATGGACGAGTACGGCCTCGATGACCTGACCGAGCTGTCGCGCGCGATCCGCGCCCACTCGGAAGCGGCCATGCGTGCCAAGATCCGCGAGCTGGGCGACGGCACCTGGCGCAACGAGATTCAGGTCGAAGGCTTCGACGGCCCCGCCACCTACGTCGTCAAGATCGACATCAAGGGCGACAGCGTCGCCTACGACTTCACGGGCACCTCGGGCTGCGTGCGCGCCGGCGTCAACGTGCCCTTCTGCTACACCAATGCCATGGCGCTGCACGCCATCAAGTCGCTGCTGCTGCCGACCATTCCCAACAACGCCGGCTCCATTGCGCCGATCTCGGTGTTTGCGCCGCCCGGCTGCATTCTCAACGCGCAGCCGCCGCATGCCACCGGCGGTCGCCACGCCATGGGGCACTTCGTGACGCCGCTGGTCTATGGCGCTCTGGCGCAGGCCGCCCCCGATCGCGTGCAGGCCGGGTCCGGCATGATGAACCTCATCACCTTCCAGGGTACGCGCCGCGACGGACGCCCGTTCTCGACCCTCTATTTCGCCGCCGGCGGCTACGGCGCGCTCCGGGATCTCGACGGCTGGTCCACCCTCCCGCATCCTTCCAACATGGCAACGGTGCCGGTCGAGGTCTGGGAGACGCTGACGCACACGGCGATAGAGAGCAAGCGGCTGCTCCCCGATACGGGCGGCCCCGGCCAATGGCGCGGCGGGCTCGGCCAGGAGGTCGTCCTGCGCAATGACACCGGCCATATCGTCACCACGCTCGGCATGGGCAACCGCACGATGTTCCCGGCGCGCGGCATGTTCGGGGGCCGCGACGGGGCGCTGCGCGTGCACGCCATCGACGGCGTGCCGGTGCATGCCAAGGGCCGCAACGAGCTGGCGCCGGGACAGCACATGCGCATCGTAGAGGCGGGCGGCGGCGGCTTCGGCGATCCCAGGCAGCGCGCCGCGGCGGCGGTCGCCGAGGACGTCGCCCAGGGCTACGTCAGCGCCGATGCCGCAAGGGAGATCTACGGCTGGCGCGGCTGACACCGACGACGCCATGCCCGGCAAGTGTTACGTCGGCGGGGCGCTTCTGGCCTTTGGTCCCTTGGGCATAGGGATCAGACAAAGCGCGTCGGCGCTCAGCGCCCAGCTTAGCCGTAAGTATCCGGATTCCTGTCAGTTGGGAGGATTGCATGAGCCAGCGCGGCATTGATTTTCTGGAGAGTTGGAAACTCAAATACATCGACCCCGTGCGCCACCCCGCCACCCCGGAAGAGGTCGACAAGTTGGCGGCGCGCTGCCTGACCTTGGCCAAGATCGTAGGCATTGGCGAGCAAGAGATTCAGGAGGAGTTGACCCCGGATGACCTGAGGAGTCACCTTGCGGAAGAGTTCGAGAACTAAGGGACGGGCCATGGATGACCAATCCGACCGCAAGGATGTCTTCATCTTGCGTGCCATCGAGAAAGAACTCGAGAGCATGGCAGCCGGCCTTAAGGACGGGCGCGCCAGATCGGGCGGACAGTGGACACACGACTACATCCTCTTGGAACTGGGGAGAGCGACAACGGAAAGTTGTCGCGTGATGGAGTCCTATGACGAAGGGGCGCCAATGCCCGCAGAGGCTCGCACAGCGGTAGCGAGCGCGCTTCACGCAGCGACCAATGTCCTCGGCGCCCTGGCGCAGCGCTGACGCGTGCCAATTTCAAGCTGCGCACTCCCATGCGGGTGACGACTTGACAGCCGGAGCGTCTGGCGGCACGTGGAACCGGCATCCCCTCAGGGCTCCCAGAACATGCATGCCACCTCGCCGCGAACCCCCATCCTGAAGCCGGGGGTCAAGCTCTACTACGCCCGCCACGGCGAGACCGACTGGAACAAGGACCAGCGCTACCAGGGGCAGCGCGACATTCCCCTCAACGCGACGGGCCGCGACCAGGCGTCACGCAACGGACGCACGCTGGCGGCGGCACTGGGTGCTGCGGCTGCCTCGCTCGACTACGTCGCAAGTCCGCTGCACCGCGCGCGCGAGACGATGGAGATCATGCGGCACGGGCTCGGCGCGGCTCCCGGCGGCTACCGCATCGACGCGCGCCTCGCCGAGGTGCATTACGGTCACTGGGAAGGAGAGCTGTGGACCGAGCTGCACGCGCGCGACCCGGAAGGGTTTGCCGCGCGCGAGGCGGACAAATGGGGCTGGCGACCCAGGGGCGGGGAGAGCTACGAGGAGCTGTCGGCGCGCGTGGCAGGATGGCTGGCCGACGTGGAGCGCGATGCCGTCGTGGTCGCGCACGGCGGCGTCATGCGCGTGCTGCGCGGCCTGATCCTCGGCCTTCAGCCCGCCCAGATCTTCGCGCTCGACGTGCCGCAGGACAAGGTGCTTGTCGTGGAGGCCGGGCGCACGCACTGGCTGTAAGCGTGCACCCGATCTCGATGGTGCCTATTCCTCTTTCTTGGCTTTCTTCGCGGTCTTCTTCTTCGAGTATTTGCCGGGCACGCACTTGCCCTGTCCGGCATCCCAGATTTCCTTGCCGACCTCGCAGCCCATCTTGCTCTTCTTGGCTTCGGCTGGATGGACGAGCGCCATTGCCGCGAAGGCGGCCACCGCCGCGGCGACGATCATCGAACGCATACTTTTCTCCATCGGTTGTTCGGCCCCCGGTCGCAGTCCTCCCGCGATGCCTCTTCTTAGGCAATATTTCAGACCATTGTCATCCCGCTTTCGAACTCCCAAGTGACCCATGAGCCACAGGCCTGTGTCGTGCTGAGCTGGAGCGTGGCCGTGCGCAAAATTCGGCTGGTGCGCGGACGCCCCGGCCAACTACATAGGGCGCAGCCTGCGCGACTCACCGCTGGGCGATCGAGAATGCGGTCGAAGGAACAGGGGAACGTCGCATGAGGGCCTGCCTTTGCAGGACGTGGAGCCTGAGCGCCCTGCCGGCGCTCACACTGATCCTGGCGTCCGCGCTGGCAGACGGCGCCTCCGCGCAGGCTCTCGCCGACCAGCTGGCGGTCTGCAAGGGCGACATGGGCTCCCAGCAGGAGAGGATCGACGCCTGCACGCGCGTCCTGAGCATGACCCAGGACAACGACGACCTGCGCGCCGAGGCCCTGCTGCAGCGCGGAGTCCTCTACGAGTTCGCGGGTGAGAAGGAGGCCGCGGTCAGGGACTACACCGCCGTAATCGACCTCGACCCATCGAGCGCCGTCGCCTATTTCAACCGTGGCAACGTCCACGACCAGATGGGCGAGCACGACCGTGCCATCGAGGACTACTCGCAGGCCATCAAGCTCGATCCGTCCGACCCCGACGCGTTCAACAATCGCGGGCAAGCCTATGACTACAAGGGCGAATACGACCTCGCGATCGCCGATTACACCGAGTCGATCCGCCTGAACCGCGACAACCCGCGCGCCTTCTTCAATCGCGGCTTGGCCTACGCCAACAAGACCGAGTACGAGAAGGCCATCGAGAACTTCACGCAGGCGATCAGGCTGCAGCCGCGCGATGCGGACGCCTACGTCAGCCGCGGCGCCATGCACGAGGAGCTGGGCAACGAGGCAGCCGCCCGCGCCGACTACCGCAGGGCCCTGGAGATCGCCCCGGGGCACGAGGATGCCCAGGACGGGCTCGCTCGGGTGGGCGGCGACAACAACTGAGCGGTCAGATCGTCCGTGGCTGCAGGGGGCCGGGACAAAAAAGTTAGCGGCCGGGACACCGCCCGGCCGCCAACATCCCAACAGGGAGCAGTGCCACCCAAAAAGCGCGTTACTTCTTGTTGCGCGCGTCCATGCACTTGCGGGTCTTCTTGCTGTAGTACATGTAGGTGCCGCACTTGCCAGCCTTGCTGCGGGCCTTCTTGCCCTTCTTCTTCTTCTTTTTCTTGGCCTTCTTCTTCTTCTTCTTCGCCTTCACGAGTTCGACGCTATTCTCGGTGCCCGGCTGCGAGCTCGGGCCCAACAACGATGCTGCTTGCAGCTCGGACAGCGGCGAGAACGCAATGGCAATCGCCATCGCCAGAACTGCGATAAGGGTCTTCCTCATTTCCAAGTACCTCCCATTTCAACCGGCATATGCGCTACCGCCAGCAGGCGAAATGGACGAGGCCTCCCCCCTGTCCGCGCGGCATCGCATGCGCAGAACCTAGAGACCGCTAGATGAACGAGGGATGACCAAGGCTGCGTGGCGCCGAATTTGTGGCGCAACCGCCACATTCTTCGGGGGCGACGTTAACGTGGTTGCATGCATCAACCTATCTTCCGCCGGCGCGTCGAGTAGGCAAATTTCTGCGGCCGCGTTGCCTCGCCGGGGGCGGGCGGGCTAAGAGCTTGTGTCCCGATCACGAGTTCGTCCCGCGCGGCGGTTTAGCAACGAATATCGCGATATGAAGGACACGAGCCAAGCCAATGATTCGAGTGTGATTCAGACAGCCGCTACCCCGCCCTGAGACAAGCTGCGGGCTTCTCGATCATCACACGACGTACTCGTTGCAGCGCAACGCGAGAACCGGCCCGGACAGGTCATGTCGCACAACAGCATCGGCCAACTCTTCCGGGTGACGACGTGGGGTGAGAGCCACGGCGAGGCGATCGGCTGCGTGGTCGACGGCTGCCCGCCCGGACTGTCCCTGGCTGCCGAGGATATCCAGGTGTTTCTGGACCGTCGCAAACCCGGCCAGTCGCGCTTCACCACCCAGCGCCGCGAGCCGGACGCCGTGCGCATTCTCTCGGGCGTATTCGCCGACAACGCGGGCCGCCAGGTCACCACCGGCACGCCGATCTCGCTTCTCATCGAAAACGTCGATCAAAGGGGGAAGGACTACAGCGACATCAAGGACAAGTTCCGCCCCGGCCATGCCGACTACACCTACTGGCGCAAATACGGCATCCGCGACTACCGCGGCGGCGGCCGCGCCAGCGCCCGCGAGACGGCCATGCGCGTGGCGGCCGGCGCCATCGCCCGCAAGGTCGTCCCCAGCGTCACCATTCGCGGCGCGCTCGTGCAGATCGGCAAGCTCGGAATCGACCGGGCGCGCTGGGACTGGGCCGAGGTCGACCGCAACCCCTTCTTTGCCCCCGACGCCGGGATCGTCGATGCCTGGGCAAGGCATCTGGACGAGGTGCGCAAGTCGGGCTCCTCGGTGGGGGCCGTGATCGAGGTGGTGGCGGAGGGTGTGCCCGCGGGATGGGGTGCGCCGATCTACGGCAAGCTCGACCAGGACCTCGCCGCCGCCATGATGAGCATCAACGCGGTCAAAGGCGTCGAGATCGGCGCCGGCATGGCGGCCGCGGAGTTGTCGGGCGAGGAGAATGCCGACGAGATCCGAATGGGCAACGACGGCCGGCCCCATTTCCTCTCCAACAGCGCCGGCGGCATCCTCGGCGGCATATCCTCCGGCCAGCCTGTGGTCGTGCGCTTCGCGGTGAAGCCGACGTCGTCCATCCTTGCGCCGCGCCGCACCATCGACCGTTTCGGCAATGATACGGAGATCTCCACCAGGGGCCGCCACGACCCCTGCGTGGGAATACGCGCCGTGCCGGTGGGAGAGGCCATGATGGCGATCGTGCTCGCGGACCACTTCCTGCGCCATCGCGCCCAGGTCGGGCGGGCGGAGTGAGCTCGGGCAAGAGCGCGAGGAGCCTGTCGCGGCGGCGCGCCGCCGCCCCCAACAGCTACCGCGCCGATCCCACCGTTGCGGCGTTTGGAGACGACAAGGCGCTGGTGGTGTTCGACGGCGTGTGCGTGCTCTGCACGGGCTTCGCCAGGTTCATCCTGAAGCGCGACGCCCGCTTCGCCTTCCGCCTCACGACCGCGCAGTCAGCCCTCGGACAAGCCCTCTACCGCCACTACGGCCTCGATCCCGACACCTTCGAAAGCAACCTCGTGCTCGCCGACGGGCGCGCCTATGCCAAGCTCGACACGGTCGCGGCGGTGGGGACGCGGCTCGGCGGTCCGTGGCGCGCGCTGGCGCTCGCCCGTCTGGTGCCACGCGCGCTCGGCGACCGGCTCTACGATCTTGTTGCCCGCAACCGCTACCGCTTGTTCGGCCGCACCGAGAGCTGCATGCTGCCCCCGCCGCAGTGGCGCGATCGTTTCATTGATATCGATTGATGGGTGTCAGGCCCCCTCCGGTCCGGCACCATGGCACCACGGATCAAATTGGCGCTAAGGTGTCAGGCCCCAAGGGGGTCTGACACCGCGCGAGGGTCCCATGGCTGCCAAGGATGACGTGCAGGCCTTGCTGTTCGATGTGTTCGGCACCGTCGTCGACTGGCGCACCAGCATCATCGACGATCTTACCCGCTTCGGTGCCGGGAAGGGCATCAAGGCCGACTGGGCCCAGTTCGCCGACGACTGGCGCGACCTCTATCAGCCGGCGATGGATGAGGTGCGCTCGGGGAGGCGCCCCTGGACGATCCTCGACGTCCTGCATCGCGAGAGCCTCGACAAGCTCATCGCCAGGCATGGGCTCGCGGGGCTCAGCGAGGCGGACAAGGTGCACATCAACAAGGTCTGGCACCGCCTCAAGCCCTGGCCGGACGCGGTGGAGGGGCTGACGCGGCTCAAGTCGCGCTACATCATCGGCACGCTGTCGAACGGCAACGTCGGCTTGCTCACCCGCATGGCGAAGTTCGGCGGCCTGCCGTGGGACGTCGTCCTGGGCGCCGAGACGGCGCTCGCCTACAAGCCGCTGCCGCAGGCCTACCTTGCCAGCGCCGAGCTGCTCAACCTGCGGCCGGCACAGGTGATGCTTGTGGCGGCCCATAACGGCGACCTCGCCGCCGCCGCGAACGCCGGGCTGCGCACGGCGTTCGTCGTCCGGCCGACCGAGCACGGCCCCAGGCAGGATCGCGACCTCGAGGCCGAGCGCGCATGGGACGTGGTCGCCGACAGCTTCGTCGGCGTCGCCAAGGCCATGGGCTGCTGAGCAGGCTTGGAAAAGCTTGGCGACGTCACCCTGATGAGCGACAGAGATCGTTTGTCATTGAGCGGCACAAAACCGACATCGACCTAGAATTTTGCGATAGTTGCCTCAGTCTGTGGCCAATTCACTTCCGTCTAGGCCCACCTCATGCGAGCTTCTGCCCGCAGAAATTATTGTGCTGCGTCGGGGGAAGCGATGCCATCGAATTGGTCTGATCAACTTTTAGCGCTGTGGAAGAGATTGTCGGATGTGCTTCCTGGCAACAATGAAATACTAAAAGATGTAATTAAGGGGCTCATCGCTGCTGCTCTCGTTGCCCTGATCACCTGGCTGGCTGGGAAGTTGTATCGATGGTTTCGTCGCCTAGCTGAGACGATCGGGAAGCCCGACGACTACCGATGGCGCGTCGAACGCGCGCGTTCTGCCGTTGACCAAAAGGGGCCCGGGCTGTGGCTTGCCGTCCCTCCCGAGCGCCCGAATGAATACGACGACCGAATGAACTCACGACCGTACGTCCTTGCCGTAGCCAACGAGAAAGGTGGCGTGAGCAAGACTACATCAATCACGAACGTCGCCTCGGCATTTGCCCAAAGGCTTCAGCGTCCGGTCTTGCTCCTTGACTTGGATTTTCAGGGTTCTTCCGGATCGCTTATGCACGCCGGAACCCCGTGGCAGCCGCAACCACCTCACCTATCGGTCGCAAGCGAAGCAATCTCAGGCCAGATCACACCGAATATGCTGGCACGCGCGAATGGCTTCGCGAGAGAATTTACCTGGACGGATAGTCGAGGTGTCACTCGCCAAACTCCCAACGCATTCGGCCTTTCTGCGTTCTACGATCTAAAAGACACGGAAGACCGGATCATGGTCGAATGGTTGCTCGGGGATCGATTGCAAGACGTCCGATACACCCTGTACCGACTGCTTCATGCCCCGGAAGTGCAAGAACGCTTCGCGCTGATTCTCATCGACTGTCCGCCGCGCTTGACGACGGCCTGCATTCAGGCGCTTTGCGCCAGTACACACATCCTCATCCCCACTGTCCTCGACCCCACCTCGGCGAAGGCCGTAGGATATTTCGCCAGCCAACTCAAGAGGCACGAGAAGTTGTGGCCGCATCTCAAAGTGCTTGGGGTGCTCGGGACCATGACACGCCAGCTTCAGGGGGAGCAGGACGCACTACAGACCGCCGGCGACCAGTTACGAGCCACTCTGACGGGGAACGAGAGCAAATTAAACTGGTTACACCGCTTAGAAATCCCCTACGAGATCCCATATGATATAGTGCTTCGCGATGTTGCCGAAATCGGGCGTGCGGCCGAGAGGGGCGTCGCGTACGACTGTGTCAGCAAGAGCGACGGAGGTGACACCATCCGCGCCTACTTCAACAAGCTGGCTGCCGTCCTTGATGAGAGGATGAACAAGTGAAGGTTGCCGCTGCCATCGTGGCACTTGCGCACTACGCTGACGCGCTGGATCTTCCCGACGGTTACGGCGCCGCGTTTTGCCTGCGTGCCTTTGTCAAGGCGCTGTCCCCGGCAGGTTCGCAAACGGTCGATAGATTCGCAAAGTCGTGTTCTCTTCTACGCTTTCCGGACTCTCGCGAGCCTCCGCTCCTTGGGGAACTATTGCCCTCGCTGGAGTCGCTCGCGCAACTCCTCGAGGACATTGCGAAGCCCGAAATCCTCACCGATCTAAAACAGCTCCTCGCCGTGATCCGTGACCATCGCGATATACCCATCGCTGGATTCGAATCTGCTATTGTTAAGCATGTGGCGTCAGCGTCCAAAGGGCAATCCAAGAAGGGCGTGACACCAATGGACCAGCCTCTGGTTGACGACTATCTAGCAAGATTGGAAGCCTCGCTGGGCGATGACGCTGCGTTCCGAGCTTTGTTCCGTGAAATCGAGACCGACAGGCGCGTGACCAAGGTCGAAGCGGTGGAGCTTGCGACGCGCTTTCTAGGCCCAACGCCACCGAGCACTTCTCGCCCTAAGGCTTTGCAGCGGGTGCTTCACCGCCATCAGAAGCTCATGGATTTCAAGCGGTCGTCCGAATCGATCCGCCGCGGGCGCTCAGCGGCCTGATTCGGGCGCACCGCGGCTCGTGCAGGCCGAGGCCGCTGCGGTTCCGCGAAGCGTTATTGCTCGCCTCAATAGTTTTTGCCGTCTTCATCATCTCGCCCAGTGCACGACGCACCCACCGCCGCTAGGCAGGCGCCCTTCTGCATCCGCACCCATGTCGTAGCTTGACCGCGCGCGCAAAGCGAGACACGGTTTTGCTCATGACGAAGCTGCCGCCCGCGCGTGCCGACACGACGGAGGCCTTCCTGGCCGAGGCCGGGCCCCGGCTCGCCGACCTTTGCACGGCCTGCGGAGCCTGCTTCGAGGCCTGCCCGATGGTCGATCACCTGGGGTTGCGCAGCTCCGATCCCGAGGCCGTGACCGCGGGCCTGCGCATGCTGGCGACCGGGGCAGCGGCACTTGCCGAAACCGTCAAGTGGACCGCGGCCTGCGCCAAGAGCGGCCTGTGCGTTTCCGCGTGCCCCGAGAAGGCGGCAGGCCTCAACGCCATGCTGCTCGTCCGCATTGCGCGCCAGCGCGCCATCAACGACACCAAGCAGGTATCCATCAAGCCGGACCCCGCCCTTTTTCCGCGCGTGAAGATCTTTGCGCGCCTGCAGCTCACCGACGAGGAGCTCGGCAAATGGCTGTAGTCGACAATCGCATCACGTTCTGGTTTGGCTGCAACATGCTGCGGCACGCCGAGATGATCCGCCTGTCGATCATGCTGCTCGAGCGTGCGGGCTACGACGTGAGCGCGGCAGGCGGGCCGTCCTACTGCTGCGGCACGACCTTCGACAATCAACTGCACGCGGCCAGCACCATGGCCGCGCGGACGGTCGCGAGCTTCAACGCGGCGGCCGAGAGTGAAGGTCGCGGAACTGTCGTCACGTGGTGCCCGTCGTGCCATATGCACATGTCGGACATCATGGCACCCGGCAACGCCGCGGCGTTCGACATCACGCACATCACGGAGCTGCTGGCCGACAACGTCGACCGGATCGCTCCCCTGCTGCAGGTGCCCGTCAAGCGGCGCGTGCTGCTGCACCGGCATGCGGGCTTTGCCGCCACGCACGTACCGGTCAACGACCGCGTCGCCGCTCTGCTCGGCCGCATCGCCGGCCTGGAGCTTGTCGAGGGTCCCGCCGTGCCCGCCCACATGTGCAGCTCGCTGGTGCCCGTTCCCGGTGCGCTTGCCGCCGCCGCCGAGGCGACATGGGCCGCAGCGCGTGCGGCCAAGTGCGATACGGTCTGCACGATCTTCCACTCCTGCCACCGCGAGCTCTCGGCACTGGAAGGCCGGGACGGCCTGCAGGTGAGGAACTGGGTGCAGCTGGTGGCCGAGGCCATGGGCGTGGAGGCGAGCGACGCCTATCGCAGCTGGCGCAACGGCGGAGCGCCCGACATCGCCGCCATCGAGCGCGCCGATCCGGAGAAGTACAAGCGGCTCATCGAACCCGAGTTGCGCCGCCCGCCCCCGCTGCCACCTGCCGCGCGGGGCTGAGCAGGCCTTCCGGGACCCGGTTGGCGCCGAGGCCTTCCCACGCCGCGTCTGCCTGCGCCTTGCCGTGCCGGACGCGCTCGGAGGCAAGATCGCGCCATCACGCCAACCGGCGATTCAACTCCACACGACTGCCGCCGCACGCGATCGTCGGGCTGCGGAGCATGCAGACCCGACATGACTTCTCCGAGGCGATGTGGTACAGGCAATTGCGCTGCTCGCACGGGCCATTGCATTTGGGTTCGGGAGCACCAGCAGCGATCCGCCGAGGCTGAGCACGCGGGCAGCCGGGTGCTCAGGGGGCGGATCGAACCCGCGATGCATCAAACTTTTGAGCGATAGGATGCCCACCCCGACGGGCAATTTGCCGACGCCCAATTTCGCCTACGATCCGGCGACGGACATCCGTGCGGGGCGCCGCCCTTTCCGCCGCGAGACCTACCGCCTCGAGTGCCCGGCGGGCGGCGACAAGCTGCTGATCCACAACTACGGCCACGGCGGTGCCGGCATCACGATGGCGCTGGGCTGTGCGCTCGAGGTCCGCGACATGGTGCGGGATTCGGGCAAGGCCTCCGAGGGCACTGCTGTCGCCGTACTCGGAGGTGGCGTCATGGGACTGACGGTGGCGACGCTGCTCAAGGAGATGAAGCTCGACGTGCGCATGTACGCCACGAGCTTCACCGACACGGTCTCCGACATCGCCGGAGGCCAATGGTCGCCGTCGATCGTCAAGTATAAGGAGACGGCGCCCGGCAAAAAGCGTTTCGAGCGCATCCTCTGCCGCGCATTCCGTGGCTATCAGGCCATGATCAATCAAGGCTACGGCGTCTCGGAGATGCCGAACTATGTGCATACGAAAACTGATGGTTTCAAGAAGGTTCCCGAGGACCTTATCAAGCCCGTGCCCGTGCCAAGCCTGCCGTTCGATGGACACAACGGATTGTCCGGATGGAGGTACGACACGCTGATGATCGAGCCGCCCATCTTCTTGGGCCGGCTGCGGCGCGATCTGTGCGGCCAGTGCGTTCCCATGAACCGGCAGGCATTCTCGTCACCCCGGCAGATATCGGATCTCGCGGAGCCTATCGTCGTCAACTGCACGGGTCTCGGATCGCGTGAAATCTGGCCCGATCCAAACCTGGTGCCGAGGCAGGGGCAGCTCGTTTTCCTGCAACCGCAACCGCACCTGCAATATCTCTACAGCGGCATGCGGCAAGGCGGCTACATCTTTTCCCGCAAAGACGCCGTCGTCGTCGGTGGAACCGATGACGTGATCGACGATGACAACAAGAACCCGACCAAGTGTGCGCGGTTCATCGCTGCCCACCAAGCCGCGTTTGCGGGTCGGATGACATGGGTCAGGTCGCTTATACTCCCCCGTTATTTCGTCAGGAAGTAGCTTCCTCGCATTGTCGGAGGACACGCACATGCAAAGAGCGCATTTTCGTTGTTTGCGTACCGACGCTCGGCGGTCGTTGGTTGCGGCCCTGGTCGTGGGACTTGCGGTGCCGGTCGTCTCCGCTCCGGATGCCGCGCAGGGCCAAACAGTCCCTGCACAGCGGCCGGTCGCCGTGGATTGGCCGAGCGTGGCGCGTGATGCGCAGGCGCTGTCGCCCCATCTCACCACGCCGCCGCCAACCGTCAGTGCGAGGCAGCTCGACGAGGCGGGGCAAGAGCTCGGGCGCTACGCCGTCCAGGACAAGGAAGCGGTGCGACCGCTGGCCAACCTCAACACGTTCATGGCGCCCCAATATCCCGGCATCCAGGCGGTGCCGGTCCCGGTGCTGGCGCCAGTCGACACGGGCCGTTACCTGGTCGAATTCACGCGCACCGGCACCCTGGCGAGGGAGTCGGCGCCATCCTTCCTTGGCTCCGCGGTCACGAAGCTGCGGATCCTGCCCAAGACAACGGGCTACGACGCGATCCTGACCGTCAATCCAGAGTTGCTGCGCCGGCACCAGATTGCCAACGTCGATCTCGCGCAGGTCCACCTCGGCGGGACTGGCCTGCTCTATGAGTCGGGGGTCGACGGCGGGGCTGCCGGGAGTGACGAGCGCGGTGCGCGCGTGACCGACACTGATCTGCAGGCGCTGTATCCCGATCTGCGGCGCCACGTCGGCGCGGATGATGTCACCTATAATTTCACCAAGTACGGCGTGCCCTACTTCGCGAGCCTCCCCTGCCAGGGAGAGAGCTGGCCCAAGGCCAAAGTGGTGCCGTGCTCTCAAGCCGACCCGATCCTGCGGGCCGTGCTGCTCGACTTGCGCCTGATCGGCGGCGCGCCGCGCTCGCTGGAGCGTCGCGGCGAGGCGGACGTGCCGCGTCCGCCGACCGTGAGCCCCAACTTCAAGTTCTATGCCCCGGGCAATCTCCTGCCGGGCACCAGCCAGGACAAGCTGGGCGGGGTGACAGAAAAGAAGCGCTGGGGTCCGGCCGACCTCGTATTTCCCATCAAGCTGCCTTCGGCCTTCGCCAACTCGCAGCTGTTCATGCACGCCGGAAATTGCCACAACCAGAAAATTCAACTGGGCAACGGGCGGTACAAGTGCCGGCAGAACCCGGGAAAGATTCTCGAAGACCGGGAAAACCACGCCGAAAACTATAGCTTCCCGTGGCGCGATACGTACTGCGAAGTGCGCGATGAGCGGGATCGCGAGCCCAGGGACTGCCCCGCGCGGAAAAGGGCGCACGAAGGGCAGGACATCCGCCCGCGGGAGTGCGTGCTCGACGGGGGGCGCTGCAAGATCGATCTGTTCGACGTGGTGGCGGTTACGACCGGCGAAGCCTGGTGGATGCCCACCAACCATCTGAAGCTCATCGCCCACGATGGCACCTCGCTCTACTACATGTACATGCATATGAGCCCCACTGCCCTCGCGCGCGCCGGCATGAGGCTTGGGGAGGCGGTCGACGTCACTCCGGGGCGAAAGGTGGGCGAGGTCGGCAACTGGCTGAAAACGGAGCCGGCTCGGACAACGGCGCACCTGCACTTCGAGATCCGCAAGCAGACCGAGCCGTGCGGAAGCTATGGCTGCACGAGTTCCCCGTATTGGACGCTGGTCCTGGCCTATGAGCGGCTGATCAACATGCGGGGAACCGAGTTGCCGTGATCCGCGGGCGCACGGCTCAGGTTGGGCGCGGGCGTTTCATCGGGCGTAGCCGGGGGGCACCTTCTGCCAGGGATAGCCCCTGCGCCCCTTCTGGAGCCCATGCTCGAAGAGCTTGTTCATGTAGGCAGTGTCGAAGGGGCCCGGGTAGGTTTGCCTGAAATCCTGGCCGATGAGGGCGAGGTTGAATTCGACTTCGTCGCGCTGGGTGGTCGTGTAGATGCGATAGATGTCGCCGACGCCGTGGCTGGCGATCATCGTCTCGATGGCGCGGCCGGCGATGGCGAGCGTCTTGCGCTCCACCTTCTCTGGCTCGGGCGACGCGCGGCCATTGCGGATCAGGTAGGCCGTCGGACGCGCGCCGGCATCGTCGCGCTGCAGCATGCTGGCGAGCTGCAGCGACGGCGGGTAGAGGAAAATCTGCGAGACGGTGCCGCCATCGACATGCATTTCCTGGTGCTTGGCCTGGTCGAGCATGACGTCGATCATGACCGGCGGGAACATGCCCGGTATGGCGGCCGAAGCAAGCAGCACCTTGCGCACGAGATCGAGCCGCTTGGGGTGGCCGCTGTTGGCGATCGCGCCGATGTTCCAGATGACGAGCTTGCCCGTGTCGAGGTTGGTCGTCGAGATCAGCAGCAGGCGTCCCTTGTCGTACTCCTGGGCGATGCGGTCGAGAATCTTCGCGTCGAGGTACTTGTTGATGGACTTGGCGAGCGAGGTGTTGTCCATCAGGGCGTCGTTGTTGACGGCGGACAGCAGGGAGCGCTTGGAGGCGATGACATCGCCGGGCTTGGTCTCGGTGTAGATTTTCTTCAGCGCCCAGTCGTACTCGCTGCCGAGGAAGGCGAAGGGCGCAGCGAGTGCGCCGGTGCTGGTGCCCGTCACGATCTTGAACTGGGGACGGTTGCCCCGCTGGGTCCAGCCCACGAGCACTCCGGCGCCGAAGGCGCCGTTCTCCTGTCCGCCCGAGAGCGCCAGCATGCTGTTGGAGAGCTTCGGCCATTCGCGCGTCAGCGACTGCCAGATCTCTTCCTTGAGGGCGTCCCCGTCGTCGCCGTCGAAGCGGGCGTTGGGAATGCGCAGGAAGGAGACCGCGCCGGCGCCCGACGGCACGGCGTCCAGCCGGGTGGCGGATGCGCTGCAGCCTGCGAGCCACGGACCTATGCAGCCCACGACAAGAAGCAGCAGTGCCTGGCGCGCGCGCGATCGAATGACATTCCCCCATTTTTTCAACGGCCTAATCGCAGACTTTGGCCACATGAGGGAAATGGCAGGGCGATCCCGGGTCAGCTTGCGGCGATCGGGTGCAAGCGCTGCTGTAGGATTGGCCGCGGATCGGCGGCACGGCCGTCATGCGTGGCGCTCTCGCGCCCCTGCGGGCCGGCCGGTTGCGCTTTGATCAGCGCGCGTCGATGCCGAGCTTCACGAAGTGCTGGAGGGGCGGCTCCGTCGTCAGGCACGCGCTGGTTGGGATAACGCGTGTGCTGGCGTCATAGGAAAGACGCGAGACGAAAACGAGACCTGGCGCATCGGGCATCTCGGCCGCATCGGTGTGGCACCAGCGGTCGTCGTCCGCGGCCAAGGATGCGCTTGGCCGCTGCGGCAGGGTTACAAGCTCTTGGGCAGCGAGCGGCGGGTGCGCGACCTCGGCCGACAGAGGCTGCAGCCGCGATACCTTCACCGGGCTCGGAACAGGCTTGGGCGCCGGCTTGGCCACGGCCGCTGCGCCGGCGCGGACAAACGGTGGCGGCGCCGGCTTGGACCGCGGCGCTTCCTCCTCAGCCTCGTCCGCGGTCAGCGACTTGTGCGGTGGCGGAGGTGCATGGGCCGGGCCTCCAAGGCCGCGGGGAGCCGCCTGTGCGCCCGGTGGCAGGGCCGCGGCGATCGTTGCCGTGCCGGTCTTGCCGTCGTCGGCCTGCCAGAAGAACTTGTGCCCGTCCTGCTGCACGCGCATGCAGTTGGGCTTGGCATCCAGCCAGTTGAACCAGCGCTGGCAGAGTTTGCCGTTCTCCACCCACCAGCGCCCGCGGTCTTTCTCGGTGCCGAGGATGTAGGCGAGAACTCCGGCTTGGCCCGACATCGTGCCGTTGCCGTGAAAGGTGATGGGAATTGCAATTCCAAGCGGCGTGTCGAGATTGACGGTACGGCCCATCACCGTGTGCTTGAGGGTGTCGCCCTCGAGCGCAACGCGCTCGGCCTGGACCGGCCAGCCGGCGCAGAGACAAGCAGCAAGCAACGCGTGCCGACGCATAGACAACAGTTCCCCCGGTAGCTTCGACAGCACTGGGCCCTACATAACTGCCCTAAGCGGCTGGATTGCGGCTCGATTTTGATCCGCCCGCCATGATTTGGGCTGCTTAGTGCATCGGCAACTATCGAGACTTCGCTACGAGCAGCAGCAACCCCTACAGGACAAACCTTGCGAGAGTGTGAGCAAATTCCGCGCAAATGCACCGATCTCGGCAGCGTTCGGAGAACAATGACGGCGAGCGACAGCGGCCCTCTGGTGCGTCTCGGTCTTCGCCAGCCGCGACTGCGCGTCGCCCGCGCAAGATGTCAATGTCGGACCGGGCGGTGCTGGTCATCGTTCATGCAATCCTCCTGCCTGGTCAGCGCTTCGCCGAGCATTCCCGCCTGCTCGGCGCCGGCGCAGAAGGAGACACGGAAGCCGTCAGGCGTCGCCAGGCTGATGATGATCGACTCGGGCTCCGAGCCCAGGTGCAGTTGCCAGTCGCCCAGCGGATAGACCTGGCGCAACTCGGGATTGCCCGTGCGCCGGCGCAGCGCCGCCTCGATCATGGAGGGGAGCGTCATCAGCAGCATGCTCAGGCATTCCTGCGGCAGCTGAAGGGCCACGGGCTCACCGGCATGGTCGGTGAAGCCGATCTCCACGTGCTTGCCGGACCGGCACACGGAGAAGTGCGTGAGCGCGTTCATGCCGAGGCGCCGCGCGCGTTCAGACATAAGGGCATCTCCCGGTGCTGTGGTCGCAACGGTCGGTCCGGTTCGGGATGGAAGCGAGCCGTCGCAGGTGCATGCCGAGTTAAAGCAAAACTTGACTAATGGAGTCAAGAATACGGGGCAGCGCTGATCGACCCTCAGACATGGGCGAGACGGGCGATGGGCCGCTGCTATTTGGCGACCGGGCTGCGGCAGTCGCTCCCCGACGCAGTCTCGACAGGCCCTGGAGAGGTCCATCCTTGCTTTCGAGCATGCCCTTTGTTGACGCATAGGGTAAGCTGGCCGCCGGACATCCAGGGAGCAGACCCATGAGGCTCGGAGTTCTGATGCGCTACGCCAGTCTCGCCGGCGGGCCACCGATGGATCACATTCTCGAGGCGGAGCGCCTGGGCTACCATTCCGTCTGGTGCGGCGAGGCCTACGGCAACGACGCCGTGAGCCCCATCGCCTGGGTGCTGGCGCGCACGACGAAGATCAAGGCCGGCACGGGCATCATGCAGATGTCGGCGCGCACGCCGGCCTGCGCCGCGGCCACGGCGGCGACCCTGCAGGCCATGTCCGGCAACCGCTTCCTGATGGGCATTGGTCCGTCGGGCCCCCAGGTGATCGAGGGCTGGCACGGCATGCCCTACGGCAAGCCGCTCGAGCGCACGCGCGAATACGTCGCCATCGTGCGCAAGGTCTTCGCCCGCGAGGCGCCGCTCGAGCACAAGGGCGAGCACTACCAGATCCCCTACGCCGGCCCTGACGCCACCGGGCTCGGAAAGCCGCTCAAGAGCACGATGCACCCCGATCCGAGCCTCAAGATCTATACGGCCTCGTTCTCCCCGGCCGGCCTGCGCACCGCGGGCGAGGTCGCCGACGGCGTGCAGCCGATCTACATGAGCCCGGAGCGCACCAGCCTCATCACCGAGTACGTGCTGGAAGGCATGGCCGCGGCCGGCAGGCCGAGGTCGCTCGCCGACTTCGACATCGCCCCCTTCGTGCGCGTCGCCATGGGCAACGACCTGCAGGCCTGCCGCGATGCCCTGAAGCCGGAGATGGCCCTCTACATCGGCGGCATGGGCGCGCGCACCAAGAACTTCTACAACGACTATGTGAAGCGCCTGGGCCACGAGGCGGCGGCGGTGAAGATCCAGGATGCCTTCCTCGGCGGCCGCAAGGGCGAGGCGGCGGCTGCCGTTCCTGACGCACTGATCGACGAGACGGCCCTGGTCGGGCCGCCGGACCGCATCAAGGACCGCGTCCAGGCGTGGAAGGCCGGGGCCAAGGGCAACGAGATCGGCACCATGCTGCTCGGCGGCGCCAGCATCGAGGCCCTGCGCGTCATCGCCGAGGCGGCGGCCTGACAGCGCCGTGCCGCAGGCCACCTTCATGCCGTCGTCCTGAGCTTGTCGAAGGACGGGCCGCCTCCACCAAGCCGTGCTTCGACAAGCTCAGCACGGGGATGGAGGGCACGGGGCAAGCGGCACGCGGTGAAGACCCGCATCTGCGCCGCCGCTTTCGGAACCCCCGCGGGATGTTGCGGGCTACGGGCGTGCGCGCTATCACAGCACCCGAAAGCCACGAGGACGACACGCCATGGCCAAGCCGGCCCCCCAGACGCTGTACGACAAGATTTTCGAGGACCACGTGGTGTCGCGCCAGCCCGACGGCACCTGCATCCTCTACATCGATCGCCATCTCGTGCACGAGGTGACGAGCCCGCAGGCGTTCGAGGGGCTGCGCCTCGCGGGGCGCAAGGTGCGTGCGCCGGAGAAGACGCTGGCCGTCGTCGACCACAACATCGCCACGTCCGCCGACCGCCACCAGGGCATCAAGGACGAGGAGAGTCGCATCCAGGTCGAGACCATGGCGAAGAACGCCAAGGACTTCGGCGTCGAGTACTATAACGAGCGCGACGTGCGGCAGGGCATCGTGCATGTGATCGGCCCGGAGCAGGGCTTCACGCTGCCGGGCACCACCATCGTCTGCGGCGACAGCCACACCTCCACGCACGGCGCCTTCGGCGCGCTGGCGCACGGCATCGGCACGTCCGAGGTCGAGCACGTGCTGGCGACCCAGACGCTGACGCAGAAGAAGGCCAAAAACATGCGCGTCACCGTCGACGGCAAGCTGCCGGACCACGTGACGGCCAAGGACATCATCCTCGCCATCATCGGCCAGATCGGCACCGCCGGCGGCACCGGCCACGTCATCGAGTACGCGGGCGAGGCCATCCGCGCGCTGTCGATGGAAGGCCGCATGACCGTGTGCAACATGTCGATCGAGGCCGGCGCCCGCGCCGGCATGGTCGCGCCTGACGAGAAGACCTACGCCTACCTGAAGGGCCGGCCCAAGTCGCCCAAGGGCGCGGCCTGGGATGCGGCGATGAAGCACTGGCAGGGGACGCTGTTCACCGATCCAGGCGCCCGCTTCGACAGCGAGGTGAAGCTCGACGCCTCCCGGCTGCCGCCGATCGTGACCTGGGGCACCTCGCCCGAGGAGGTCGCGACGATCGAGGGCTCGGTGCCCGATCCCGCCAAGCTCGCCGACGAGACGAAGCGCGACAAGATGGTCCGCGCGCTCGACTACATGGGGTTGTCGCCGGGAACGAAGATCACGGACATTCCGCTCGACGTGGTGTGGATCGGCTCCTGCACCAACGGCCGCATCGAGGACTTGCGCAACGTCGCCAAGGTGGTCAAGGGCAAGAAGGTGTCGGACCGGCTGGCCTACGCCATGATCGTGCCGGGCTCTGGCCTGGTGAAGCAGCAGGCCGAGCAGGAGGGTCTCGACAAGATCTTCCTCGCGGCCGGCTTCGAGTGGCGGGAGGCCGGCTGCTCCATGTGCCTCGGCATGAACCCGGACCAGCTCAAGCCCGGCCAGCGCTGTGCCTCCACCTCGAACCGCAACTTCGAGGGCCGCCAGGGTTACCGCGGCCGCACCCATCTCGTCTCCCCGCAGATGGCGGCGGCGGCCGCCATCGCCGGCCACTTCGTGGACGTGCGCAAGCTGGCATAAGCCTCGAGGCGCACGACGACGGCCGCGGTCGCAAACCCGGCTCCTGCGTGCGCGGGCTCTCGGGCGGACGCCCTCGGCCAGCATGACAAGCTTCATGCCGCCGAACGATTGCGGCAGGTCGCGGGATCCTGTCGGCCGCGGCGCGATCGAGCGCACCTTCTCCTGCCTCGGAGACTCCCGACGCTTCACCACGTTACGACAAGTTGGCCCAAGCCACGCCGCAGTCGCCATTGCCTGCATCGTCGGCTACTGGTTATGAATCCTCAGCCTTGCTCTTTTACCGACCGCCGTGCCTTGCTGCGGCCTGCCAAGAAGGAGGATCACGTGGCACAACGCCAGGACCTGGGTAGCTACGGCCAATTCTGCCCCGTGGCCATGGGGGCGGAAATCGTCTGCACGCGCTGGACCGCGCTCGTCCTGCGGGAGCTGCTTGCGGGCTCCGCCCGCTTCAACGACCTGCGCCGCGGGGTGCCGCTGATGTCACCGACGCTCCTGTCCAAGCGCCTGAAGGAGCTGGAGGAGGCGGGCGTGGTGGTCGCCGTGCCGACCGCTCAGGCCGGAGTGTTCGAATACAAGCTGACGCCCGCCGGAGAGGATCTGCGGCCGGTCGTCATGTCGATCGGCATCTGGGGGCAGCGGTGGGTGGAATCATCTCTGTCCCTCAAGAACCTCGACCCCTCGCTGCTGATGTGGGACATGCGGCGCAGCCTGGATCCGACGCCGCTGCCGCCGCGCCGCTGCACCGTCAATTTCCTGTTCCCGGAAGTCATCGCGGCCAAGGGCTCGTGGTGGCTGGTGATCGATGCCGGCACCGTCGACCTGTGCCAGACCAACCCCGGCTTCGACATTGATCTCTACGTGCGCAGCTCGCTGCGCAGCATGACGGCGGTCTGGATGGGCATGTCCACCGTGCGCGCGGAGATGGACGCCCGGCAGATCGAGCTGATCGGCGACAAGCACATTGCCGAATCCATGCAGCAATGGCTGGGGCTGAGCCCGTTCGCCAAGGAGAAGAGCCGCCTCCCGGCCAGGCCCGGAGCTCGCCCTC
The DNA here is from genome assembly GCA_050248715.1 of Hyphomicrobiaceae bacterium. Lineage (GTDB taxonomy): Bacteria > Pseudomonadota > Alphaproteobacteria > Rhizobiales > Hyphomicrobiaceae > AWTP1-13. The sequence continues at coordinate 54,540 of JBFWRV010000031.1, forward strand.
AGGCCTGACCAGAGCGCTATGCGAAGCGGCCGGCCTTCAGGCTACGCCGCCTTGCGCACGCCGGGCGCGCACAGGGCGGCCGCGATGCGGTCGACCGCAATGCTCCAATCGGCCGTCGGCTCGGCCGCGCCGAGGCCGAAGGCCCGCAGCGCATCGGCCGCGGTGCCGCCGTCACGAAAGATGCGAGCGCAGGCCTGACGCGCGTAACCGATCGCCTGCTGCCACTGCACGGGATTGATGTGTCGGGGGGACATGCTTGCGCCTCTATGCGTGTTTGGGCTTTTCGTTGGGGAATGCAGGCAACGCAACACGGGAACGCGATACGCATGGACTTCGTCGGTGGGCGGCAGGCGCATCCGGTTAAATGGCTCCACGACGCAAAACCCTGTCACGCGAAGCCGTCAGTGACATGCAATGTCCGTTGCCGGATGCGCCTGCCCCAAGGACGGCCGGTGACGGCCCTCCTCGAACTCCAGGGCTGGCTGCCTCAGCCCTTGAGACGTTCCTCCTGACTTGGGCCCGAAAACCGGAGACCTGGACCAGGGCCCAGATCCGGACCGAGACCGGAGCCGCGTGCTTCGTGTGACGCTGTCGGCTGCAGCGCGGCGACCACCGCACCGACCACGTCGCGCAACGCTACCCAGGGACTCTCACTCGACGTGCTCAATGCAGTTTCTGCCTCGGCTTTCCCCGTGCCAATCGGCCAAGCCGCCCGGCGATACGCGCGAACCTGTTCGCCTGGGCGACCCGCCGTAACGAGAGCAACACGGGGGCAAGCGCTAGCTTCGGGGACACCTTCGACGCGGACGCAACAGCACTCCCACTCACTCGGTCGTACGCAGACGCAACAGGACAGGAAGGTACTCGACCAGACGCAGACGCCACGGAACCCTTACGCAACGCAACCGCACGCTTGCTCACAGACGCAGACACGACGCAACGCACACTCGGGGACGCGGACACAACAGGACGCTCACTTACGCACCGCAACCAGGACGCAACGCCACTCACACGCCGGCCGCCATACGCAACGCTGCGGCCGAGGTAGACACTCGGGCTGGAGGAGACTGCTGTACCGTCGGGAACTCGCATGGTGCTCGAACGTCCCTTGGGCAAAAAGCGCGCACTCACAGAGTCGTGAATTGCGCGAAACGCCGACTCACTACCCTGCCCAACTCGATTCATTTGCGAGATACGTTCCACCACCAACCCACCGATGTTCCTTTTGCGTTCCAACCACGCCCCCAATTAACAGTCGCTTTTGGACAACACCAAGGCCCAAACTTGACCGGCTTGCGATCATCGACAGCAAAAATATCTTGACCATTGTCCATCGAATCCGGCGCACGCTCGCCGCGAATCACACCTTTGGCGCAGACGCAGGACGCGACCCGAGCCTGAACAACCCCCGCGGAGGCGCATGGCAGTCGACCTTCTGACCTCAGGACCGGCCGATGCGGCTGCCCGCTTCCTGTGTGCCCACGGGGCTGGCGCCGGCATGGAGACGGCCTTCCTGAAGGCGGTCGCCGGCCTGTTGGCTGAGCGCGGAATTGCCACCCTCCGCTTCGAGTTCTCCTACATGGCAGCCCGGCGCCACGGCGGCGGGCGCAAGCCTCCGCCGAGGGCCGAGCGTCTCATCGCAGAGTACCGCGCCGCCGTCGATGCCGTGCCGCCCGGCCCGCCGCTGCTGATCGGCGGCAAGTCCATGGGCGGCCGCGTGGCGAGCCTCCTCGCTGACGAGTTGCACGCCGCCTCCAGCGTCGCCGGGCTTGTGTGCCTCGGCTACCCCTTCCATCCTCCCAACAAGCCGGATCAGCTGCGCACCGCGCACCTGCGGGGGCTCGCCTGCCCGACGCTGATCGTGCAGGGTGACCGCGATCCGTTCGGCAATCGTGCGGAAGTTGAGGGCTACGACCTCTCGCGCGCGATCCGGCTCCACTGGGCCGATGACGGCGACCACGACCTCGGGCCCCGCGGCGGCTCCGGCTTCACGCGCAAGGGCAACCTCGCCGCCGCCGCCGACGCCGTCGCGGCATTCGCCAAGAGCCTCGCCGGCGAGATCCAATGGGTGCGATGATCAAGAAACCTGCGCCATCGCATGATGGGGGGACAGGCGGACTCTCGATCGCGTCGCGGTCGTCCTGCCGCTTGCCGCTGAGCGCGGGCATGGGCGCGGTGCTCAGCCCGTGCCAGTGTCGTCCTTGTCGGCCGGGCCCGGTAGGGGACGCACACCGGTGATCTTGGCGTCGGGGAACTGCTGCAGCACGGCGGCAACGGCCGGGTGCGCGGCGATGTCACGAATCTCGGCAGCGGCGCGGTCGCGCTGCACCTGGCCGTAGGGCGGCTCGCCCATTGTCTTGCTGAGCGCCACCATCCAACGCTTGCCGGTCCAGGCGTTGAGCTTTTCGCGCAGCTCGTTGGGGAGCTCCTTGGGCGCACCGGCAAGCAGATGCAGCTCGATGCTGCCGGCAGGATCGAAGCGCACGAGGCTCACGTGCTCTTCCAGGTGGACCTTGAGTTTGGCCTCGCGGCGCTCGCTGGCGAGCGCGATGGCGTCGGCAAAGCTGCGCAGGATCGGCAGGTTGCCGTCGGACGCTACGTCGGCGGGGCCAATGTCGTCCTCGGCCATGCCGTCATCGTCGCCGGCCTCGTCGAGGAGGTCCACGGGGGCCGTGGCCGACCCTCGCGCCTCGGCGCGCGCAGGCGCAGGCTTGGCGGCAGGGCGCGGGGTGCCGCCGAGCGCGCCGATGATGTCGGCGGGCGTCGGCAGGTCCGCCGTGTAGGAGAGGCGGATCAGGATCATCTCGGCGGCGGCCGCCTGGTTCGGCGCGCGGGCCAGCTCCTCCAGGCCCTTGAGCAGCAGCTGCCAGGCGCGCGACAGGATCGCAACCGACAGGCGCTCGCCGAGGCTTGCGGCGCGCCGGCGCTCCTCGCCCGAGAGTCCTTCACCCGCCGCGGCGGCGCCCAGGGTCTTGGCGCGCGTGGCCACGTGGACCGCCTCCGCGAGATCGGCCAGCACCTGGGCCGGCTCGGCGCCGTCGCGATGCAGGCCGGCGAACATCTCGAGCGCCTCGGCCGTGGCCCCGCCCAGCAGTCTCTCCAGCAGGTCGAAGATGCGGCCGCGGTCGGCGAGGCCCAGCATGTCGCGCACGCGCTCGAGCTGCACCTGGCCCGCACCCATCCCGAGCGCCTGGTCGAGCAGCGAGAGGCCGTCGCGCACGGAGCCTTCGGCGGCGCGAGCGATCAGTGCCAGGGCTTCATCCTCGGCCTTGCCGCCCTCCTTGCCGACGATCGTCTTGAAGTGGTCGACCAGCACGGGCACTTCCACGCGCCTCAAATCGAAGCGCTGGCAGCGCGACAGCACGGTCAGCGGCACCTTGCGCACCTCGGTGGTGGCAAAGATGAACTTCACGTGGCCGGGCGGCTCCTCCAGCGTCTTCAGCAGGGCGTTGAACGCGCCCTTGGAGAGCATGTGCACCTCGTCGATCAGATACACCTTGTAGCGGGCGACCAGCGGCCTGTAGCGGGCGCTCTCGATGATCTCGCGGATGTTGTCGACGCCGGTGTTGGAGGCGGCGTCCATCTCGAGCACGTCAGGGTGCCGGCCTTCCATGATCTCGGCGCAGTGGCGTCCGAACTCGGGCATGTCGAAGGTGGGCTTGTCGACGCCGTCGCGCTCGTAGTTGAGGGCACGCGAGAGGATGCGCGCGGTGGTGGTCTTGCCGACGCCGCGCACGCCCGTCAGCATGTAGCCCTGGGCGATGCGGTCGGTGGCAAACGCGTTTCGCAGCGTCGTCACCATGGCGTCCTGGCCGATCAGGCCCGTGAACGACGACGGCCGGTACTTGCGCGCCAGGACGACATAGGGCGCCGCCTGCCCGGCCGCATCCCCGCCATCCTTGCCCTGGTCTGGTGCTTTCTTTTTCGCCATGCCGCGTTGACACCCACTCCGACGTCATGCCCGCGTCGGAGCCGCGAGGGCTGGTGATCCGCATTCCCCTCTCGAAGGAATGGAAGTGGGAGGCTGGACGAGCGACCCGCATCTGGCTCGTTAGGGCTGCTTCCTTCCGGACCTGACCCGGTTGGCGAGGGACACGTCCACCGCCAACCTCCCGCGCCGATTATGGTGTGCCGGCCCGGCGATTACAACCCGCCCCGGGGGCTCGTTGCCCGCGCAGCATGAGGCCACTGGCCGCGGCGAAGTCGCGGACCTCCCCATCGTCGCGCTAGTTCATGTTCGCCTTGATCCAGTCGAGGAACACGGGGACGCGGGTGTAGACGCCGGGCTTGTTGGTCTTGCCGCAGCCCTCGCCCCAGCTGACGACGCCGACGACCACGAAGTTGAGGTTGCGATCGGTGACCAGCATCGGCCCGCCGCTGTCGCCCTCGCAGGAGTCGACGTCCTCCTTGCCCGCGCAATAGACGGACGCGTCGATGCGGCCGCCGTAGCTGGTGGAGGAGTTGCAGTCCTGACGGCGCACCATCTGCACGGTGGTCCAGTGCAAGTGGTTGGAGATCTTGCCGAAGCGCGAGAACGCGTTCTTGCCCCAGCCGATCACCACGACGTCCTTGGGGTCGTCGCCGGCGTCGCCCAGCAGGCCGCGCTCCGTCGTCAGGTCGGCGATGGCCGGCAGCGCCACGTCCCTGGGTACGTCGCCGTCGATCTCGATGAGGGCGATGTCGTACTTCAGATCTCCCTGCGCGGTCGCGTGGTAGCTCTCGTGCACGATGATGCGCCTGGCCTGCAGCAGCACGCCGCCGCTCGACAGCACCTCGGTATCCATCTTGAGCTGCAGGGATGCGGGCGGTAGCGTCTTGCCGGCATCGCTGACGCAGTGGGCGGCCGTCAGCACCCAGCGCCTGGAGACGAGCACGCCGCCGCAGAAATGGCCGAGTGCCTGGTTCTTTTTCGCCTCTCCGATCGAGACCATGTAGCGGAAGAGGCCGGCCGGGGCGACATTGGCGTTGGGCCCGACGATGCGGCCGGCAAACTGCTTGTCGGGCAGCGGCAGCGCGGCCGTCGTCGTTCGGGGGGCGGCCGGCGGCGGCGTGGTCGCATCGGCGGGAAGCCTGCCGACCTTGCCCTCGATCCACGGCACGTAGTGCGCAACGTGCGTGTAGACGGTGGGCCTATTGGGCTTGGCGCACCCTTCCGCCCAGCTCACGAGTCCCAGCAGCCGGAAGCGGCCGCGCGCGTCCGGGATCATCAAGGGCCCGCCGGCGAAACCCATGCAGACGTCGATGTTGTTGAAGCCGGAGAAGGCGCACACCACGCCCGGCTTGATGTAGTCGCCGAAGATGCCCTGGCAGTCCGCCAGCGAGATCGGCCGCACCGAGAGATGTCGCTGCAGGTGCATCCTGTCTCCGGGCTCGGAGGCGAAGAACGAGCCCCAACCCACCGCCACCGCGCCACCGGTGTCGCCCTGCCGCCCGAGCAGGCTGCCCAAGGCCTCGCGCGCAACCGTCGGCGGCTCCACTGGAATGCCTCCCCGCAATCGGATGAGGGCCAGGCTGTTCTCGGGTGTCGGCTGCGCCCTGTAGTCCTCGTGGATGACGACCTCCGCCACCTCCGCCGTCGCCGCCTTGCGCAGATCGGCATTCCCGAAGAGGACCCTCAGGTCGGCCGGCCGCAATTCCGCGGCGCAATAGGCCTGCGTGAGCACCCAGTCGGGTTTCACCAGCACCCCGCTGCAATGCTTGTTCCAGCCGCTGCGGCCGTGGAAGCGCTCGATGGCGACAATGCCGGGATAGAGGCCTTGCGGCGCCTGCAGCTGCAGCGAGAGCTTCAGCGGGTCCTTCTCGTCGCTCTCGTAGCCGCGCTGCGCATGGCCCGGGCCCGCAACGAGACAGGCGAGGAATCCTGTGCCGGCAATGCGAAGCGCGTGCACCATCCAATCGAGCAGTCGCATGGTTCCCCCACACAGCGCGCCACGTCGGACGCGCGCAAATGTCCCCGCACCGTGCGGCCCCGAGGCGGCGGCACGAGCACGGGCGACGCACTACACCTTCAGCACCAGCTTGCCGAAATTGCCGCCGGTATAAAGCAGGTTGAGGACATCGGGGTAGGCGTCGATCCCGCCCCCGCGCACGTCCTCGCGCAGCTTCAGCCTGCCCTCCTTGTACCACTGGCCGAGCTGGCCCATGGCCTCCGCATTGCGGGCCGACCAGTCGAAGACGATGAGGCCCTGCATCCGCAGGCGCTGCGTCAGCACGGCGCGGATGTTCTTCGGGCCGGCCGGCGCCTCCGTCGCGTTGTAGCCGGAGATGAGGCCGCAGAGCGCGATGCGGCCGAACACGTTCATCTGCGCCAGCACCGTGTCGAGCACCTCGCCGCCCACGTTCTCGAAGTTGACGTCGATGCCCTGGGGGCAAGCTTCGCGCAGCTGCTTGGAGAGGCCACCGGCCTTGTAGTCGACGCAGGCATCGAAGCCCAGCTCCTCCGTTACGTAGCGGCACTTGTCGGGCCCACCGGCGATGCCGACCGCGCGGCAGCCCTTGATCTTGGCGATCTGCCCGACAACAGAGCCGACCGCGCCGGCGGCAGCCGAGACCACCACCGTCTCGCCGGCTTTGGGCTGCCCCACCTCGAGCAGACCGAAGTAGGCCGTCCAGCCGGGCATGCCGAGGCCGCCGATCCAGCTCTGCAGCGGGGCGATGCCGGTATCGACCTTGATCATGCGGTCGCCCTTGGAGATCGCATACTTCTGCACGCCGAACAGGCCGTTGACGGCGTCGCCGTCCTTGAAGGCCGGGTTGTTGGACTTCTCGACGATGCCGGCGGCTCCGGCGCGCATGACCTCGCCCAGCGCCACCGGCGGCACGTAGGAGCGGCCCTCGTTCATCCAGCCGCGCATGGCCGGATCGAGCGAGATGTACTCGACCCGGACGCGCACCTCGCCGGGGCCCGGCTCCGGCACCGGCCCGTCCTCCATCTTGAAGTCCTCGCGCGTGACCATGCCTCTCGGCCGGCGCGCTAGCTTGACCATGCGGTTGCTCATCGTGGACCTCGTGGCGTTTGGGCTACGGCATCACACGGCGTCGGGCTGCGGCCGTCAAGTCTGCGGCCGGTTCGTCGCACGCGCCGCACCGCCCTTCGACAAGCTCAGGACCCGATCTCGCTCCACCGTATTGAGTCAGTCGAAGCACGGCTTGGAGCAACCGTAGGGTGCGAAAGCGGAGCGCATTGCACCGATCTACAGGCGTATCGGCGCAATGCGGCTTCGCCCTTTGCACCCTACGCCCCGGACGCGATGGCCGTCGCGACCGCGCGCCCGGCAGCCTCAGCCGTTGACGGGCTCGGAGATGCCTCGCCGCGGATCGGGCATGAGCACATCACCTGCGACGCTCTCGAGCGACCGGCTGATCGCGGCCGCCGCCTCTCGAACCGCCCGAACGTAGGCTGCCTGATTGCGCGACAGCCGAAGCAACGGCCCGCCGAGATTTACCGCCGCAATAACCGCCCCCGAGCGGTCGCGAATGGGTGCCGCAATACCGAAGAGCCCGTCGACGGTCTCGCCGTGCGTTACAGCGTAGCCCGCCGTGCGATAGCTCTTGAGCTGCCTTTCCAGCAACCGCGGCTCGACCACCGTGCGGGCCGTATGCCGGGGCAATGGTGCCGCCGCGTAGAATGCCTCGCGCTCTGCCTGGTCCATGAAGGCCAGCAGAATCTTGCCGCATGCACTTGCGTGCAGGGAGCGTGGAATCCCGACGGGAGCAAGGTACTGCAGCTGATGCGGGCCCACGATCCGGGACACATGGAAGACCGCGTAGCCTTCCCGGATGGTCAGCGAAGCGGTTTCCGTCGTGCGCGCCACCAGCGCCGCGAGTTCCGGCCGCGCCACCTCCACGATATCGACCCCTTTGGAATGGTGCGCCTGATAGCGGGCGAAGCCGAGGCCGAGGCGGTAGCTCTTTGTGGCATCGACGGCCAGAATACCCCTGCGGACGAGCGTGCGCACGATCGTCAGAACCGTGCTCTTGGGAGCGCCGATCGTCCGGCTGATCTGGCTCAGCGACAGCGGCGTGCTGCTGCGGCCGACGATGTCGAGGATATCCAGGCACCGCTCGATCGAGCGCACCGTCGTCGTGGCGGTCCCACGCGCCGATGCGGCCAGGGTTCGGCTGGAGCTGCCCGAGCCCCCGTGATCCCGCCGTTGTACCGCACGCGATGCCTTGAGCACTGCGCACCTGCTCTTGTTCAGGCCCGAGTCTCGCGGCTTGGCCACATCTGCGCGTAAAGCCGCATGAAGTTGCCCCCGAGCACCTTCTCGATGTCCTGGCGGGAAAAACCGACCGCCACCAGCCCTTTCGTAATATTCGGCAGCTCTGCAAGCGAGCCGAAGCCCTTAGGATAGCAGAAGTTCATCTTCTTGACCGGCACCGACATGAACGTCTGTGCACCCTCTGCTGCGCTGCGATAGAGATCCTCCCGCCAGTTCTCCATCAAGTCGGGGCCGATGCCGACGCAATCGATGCCGCCGACGTTGGCGATATGCTGGATGTGCTGAATGACGTGGCTGATGCTCGGCTCGGCCGCATCGCTGACCAGCGCGTTGAGGGCGTGAATCCCCACCACGCCGCCGCGCTGCGCGATCGCCCGGATCTGATCATCCGTCAGATTGCGCACATGATTGCGGAGCGCGCGCGCGTTGGAATGGCTGGCGATGATCGGCCGCGTGCTAATCGACAGCACGTCCTCCAGCCCCCGGTCGGAGAGGTGCGATACGTCGACCAGGATTCCAAGCGACTGGCACTCGCGCACGACGTCGGCGCCGAAATGCGTCAGCCCTCCTCCGCTTCGCTCCATGACACCGTCGGCGACCTGATTGCGCCAGTTGTGGGTCAGGCCGAGCGACCGCACGCCGAGCCGGTGAAAATTGCGCAGGTAGGAAAGGTCGTCCTCGAGCGGGCTCGCACCCTCGATGCAGAGAATGAGCGCGATCTTGCCCTCGCGTTTCGCCCGGCGGATGTCGTCGACGGTATCCACCAGGACAATGGCTTCGCTCTCCTTGGCCTCGCAGTGCGCGTGGTCGAGAACGCGCATGATCCGCCGCAATGGGCTGGTGGTGAGCGCAATTGCGGGCAGGTACGCGTAGCGGGTATCGCCGCCGAGATGGTCGCAGATCACCGTCGCGCCCCCTTGGCGAAGCGTGGGCAGGTGCCGCCTTTCCAGGACGCGGCGCTCGCCGGTCGCACGGAAGTAGTCCACGTTCGAAGCGATGATGTCGGTGTGGCCGACGACGACGATCGCCTCGCGATGAATCGCTTCGGCGTCTTCAACGCTGCTCATGCGCGGCTTCTCCGGCTTGTTGTGCGGCTGCCTCGAGAACGCGCTGGGCGCGCTTCAGCCCCGCTTCGTCGATGAATGTTCCGTCATCCAGGACGATGGCTCCGCGTCCTGCAAGCGCCGCCCCGGCGTAGGCCTCGACCGCGCGGCGGGCCCGTTCGATGTCGTCGGCCGAGTAGCTGAAGGCCGCATTTACGGTCGCCACCTGGCTGGGATGGATGCACGAGCGGCCGAAGAACCCCATGGCCCTGTCGACGCGGCAGGCTTCCGCAAGCCCGGCGATGTCCTTGATCATGGAGAAGACGTGCGCGATCGGAGGCTTGAGGCCGAGCAGGCGGGAGCGCGCGACGATGCGGGCGCGGGCGTGCAATGTCGCAATGCGATCCGGTGTTGCTTCGGCACCGATGTCGCGGACGTAGTCGCCGGCCCCGAAGATGTAGCGTTCGATGCGGCGCGAAGCCTGGACGAATTGCTCCATGCCGTAGAGGCCGCGGACGCTCTCGATGATCGGGTGAATGACGATATGGGGGGCAGCGGCGGCCTGCAGCACGCGGTCGACGGCGACAACGGTTTCGGCGTCCTCGAGCTTGGGGAGACGGATGCCGGCGAGTGCGCTGAGCGGCAGGGCTGCGAGGTCGTCGAGCCCCGCCGGGCCTGCGTTGATTCTGACAAACGCGGCGGGGCCGGCCATCGTCGGCGAGCTCTGCAGAAATTGCGCCGCGGCATGGCGCGCCTCAGCCTTGGCGCCTGCGGGAACCGCATCCTCGAGATCGATGACGATGGCATCGGCACCGCAATGTCCGACCTTGGCAAGAAGGTCGGCGCGATTGCCCGGTGCATAGAGGAAGGAGCGAGGCAGCTCGGCGCACCCGTTTGTCGTCAAATGACGCCCTTCGACTTCAGCGTGT
>JBFWRV010000032.1:0-62764 GCA_050248715.1 Hyphomicrobiaceae bacterium
CGCCACCAACCCCCGCGCAGAGCCTGTCGCAGCACGCCTCCGGCTAGCGGCCCGTCCTTCGACAAGCTCAGGACGAGGACGTCACCCCGTGCCGAGGCCAGCCACCCCCGTGCTGAGCCTGCCTGCCCTAGGACTTGTTCCGAGGGTCGAAGCACGGCTTCGAGCAATCGTAAGCGCATTGCACCGAGCTACCCGCCGCCTCTCACGCCGACCGGGATGCAGCCACCCCGATGAGCACGATCGCACTATCCAGATCCTGCCCCTCGAGCTCACCGGCGGCGAGCGCCACGGCTTGCGCCAGCGTCTCGACGCCGGAAAGGTCGACCACGTGGCGGCCGTGCAGCAGGAACAGGCCGGGCATGGCACGGCCCGCTCCATCCTCGGCCGTCTCGCGCCAAACCCGCGCAACGTCTGCAGCAACCGCGCGCAAGCTCGAGGGCCGCACAAGTGCCCGGCTGCGCTGCACGCGGACCGCCCCCCCGTGGTCGACCGCACGCACGCTGCCGAGAGGCTCGCCGTCCGCCTGATAGACGCGCAGGCCCGAGGTCTCCGCGACGAGCCGCAGCGCGGACGCCGCGCGCCCCATGGCGCGTGCCGCGATCGCCCGCGCCTCGCCCTCGGTGATGGAGCCGTCGGGGTCCTTGGCGTGCATCTCGGCCGCGCCCACGGCGATGGCGCGCACCCGGTGCGTCTGCTGATCGACCTCCACCGTCACGTCGACGCTCCCCGCCGCGGCTCCCACCCGCACCGCCGCCTCCAGCGCCTCGCGGCGGATCGCCAGCAGGTCCTCGGGCTGCGGGTTGGGGATGATGCGCTCCACGACGTCGCGCACCAGGGCCAGCGCCGCGCCGATGGAGGAGATCACCTCCGCGTCCCGCGAGATCTCGAATTTCAGCCCAAGCCGCTCGGCGACGTAGGAAATCAGCGCACCGGCGCCGCCGCCCTCGCCGATGAGCAGGCGCTGGTCCGGATCGAGCTCGTACTCCCGGATCAGGCTTTCCACCGTCGGAATGAGATTGTCGCTCGCGGCCTCGAGTACGGCCCGCGCGGTCTCCGCGACGCCCTCGTCCCCGGGAACGCCCAGGAATTCCGCGAGTGCCGCGAAGGCCCGGCGCGCGGCAGCCGGATTGCCGTGCGCGTGCATGCCGGGCGCCGTGTAGCCCAGCGCATTGGCTGCGCAGGTGACGGTGAGGGCATGGCGTGCGCCGCCCGCCACCCGCACCGCCACGTAGTCGTCGCCGTCGCCGGGCCTGGGCTCGAACAGCTCGACCGTCGGCTCCACGATCGCGCGCTCATCTGCGAAGGCGGCATACGCCAGCCCCGCGATGTGCGCGCTGCGCGGGCCGACCTGAAGGCGTCCGCCCCTGGCAATCCGCACCAGGCTGCCGCCCGCCGTGCCGATCACCCGCACGTCGAGCGAGCTGACGAAGGTTTCGTGCCCGCCCACGCGCGCATACGTCACGGTCGGCCGGCCATTGCGGATCACCCCGACGTTGCTCGACGTGCCGCCCACCTCGAAGTAGAGCCCGTCGGCAACGCGCAGGTGCATCAGCGCGCCCGCCACGCTCGCCGCCGGGCCCGACAGCATGGTCATGACGGGTCGCCGCCGCATCTCCTGGATGTCCATGACGCCGCCGTCCCCGCGCATGATCATCAGCGGCGCGGCGATCCCGGCCGCGCGCACGCTCGCCTCCGTCATCGTCGAGGTCGCGATCATGCGCGGCAGGATGGAGGCGTTGATCACGGCCGTGCGCGTGCGCGTGGTAAGCCCGTAGAGCCGCGTGATCTCGTGTCCGCAGGTCGTGAGCAGGCCGGCCTCCACGCCGAGCTTGCGCACCATCTCCTCGTTGCCGGTGGTGTCGACGCCGAAGGCGCTCGACGCCACCAGAACTTGCGCGCCCTCTGCGACGAGCGCCCCGATGGCCGCGCGCACGTCGGCCTCGCTCAGGTCATCCGACACCAGGAAGCGGTTGGCGGTCGAGAGCGTGCGGCCCGGCGCCAGCGCGATCGGCCCGATATGTGCCTGCGGCTCGGCAAGGCGGGCAGCCGCCGCTCCCGCCATGCCCAGCACGCCCACCGTCGCCACGTCGCCTTCGAGCAGCGCATTGGTCGCCTGCGTCGTGCTGTGCGCGAGGAACACCACCTCCCCGGCGGCAATGCCCGAGCTTGCCAGCACGTTGCGGAACACCTCGACCACGCCGCTGGCGACGCCGCTCGGATCATCGTGCGTGGTCAGCACGGAATGGCGGCCCACCACGGCCCGCGTGGCGTTGTCGATCACCACGGCCTTGGTGAACGTGCCGCCCACATCGATGCCGATGCGGTAGCTGCGCGGCGGCGCATCCTCCCTAGCCATGTAGCGCCCCGCGCGCTCCGCGGCTGCAGGAGTTGTCATCCCGGGCGAGGGCGATAGCCCCAGAGCCGCGATCCAAGCTGCGGTCTCGACACCGCCCTGAGCCTGTCGAAGGGCGGGCGGGAGGTGCGGCGCTGGCCCCATGGTTCGACAAGCTCACCACGAGGGGCATGGCCTCGGCCCCAGGTGCCGGAGAATTCGCCGACATGAGGCAGGAGCCTGAAGGTGATACGCCCTCGACGCTGTCCGCTCCGGTCATGAGTATACGCTGCTCCGTTCCGGTCGGCGGTGTGCTCCATGGCGCGCCGGAAAGCAAGGTCGGTGCCTCCGAACACGGTACTGGGCCGTCCAGCGGCATTGCCCCGCCTGCCCGCTTTGGCTATTTTGCCGGCCAAATCGCTCCCAACCCGGCCACAGCTCCGCGGGAACCGCACGCCATGGACAAGTTCACCACGCTGACGGGCATTGCCGTGCCCATCAACATGACGCACGTCGACACCGACCGGATCATCCCGAAGAACTACCTCAAGACCATCAAGCGCACCGGCCTCGGCAAGGCGCTCTTTGCGGAGATGCGCTATGACGCCTCCGGCCGCGAGGACCCGGAGTTCATCCTGAACAAGGGGCCCTTCCGCAAGGCCACCATCATGGTGGCCGGCGAGAACTTCGGCTGCGGGTCGAGCCGCGAGCACGCCCCCTGGGCCCTTCTCGACTTCGGCATCCGCTGCGTCATCGCTCCCTCCTTCGCCGACATCTTCTTCAACAACACGTTCAAGAACGGCATCCTGCCGGTCATCCTGCCGGAGCCGCGGGTGAACGAGCTCTTGCGCTTCCTGCTGGAGCTGCCGGGCGCCGAGATCACCGTCGACCTGCCCGCCCAGACCGTCACCGGCCCCGACGGCAAGGTCGACAAGTTCGACATCGACCCCTTCCGCAAGCACTGCCTGGTGAATGGCCTCGACGACATCGGCCTCACTCTGCAGCAGGAAGCCGCCATCACGGCCTATGAGGAGAAGTCGAGCGCCGCCTCCCCCTGGCTGTAAGCTTCTTTGCCTGATCTGAGCTGGTAGCCACGGGCGGGGATCCTCGTCCGCCCGCTGCACCGACGCGTACAGGCATGCGGGCCACGCGGAGGTTATGCAACTCAATTCCTCTATCCGTTAGTGGAAATTTAGGTCGCGGCTGTTATTATCAGCCCACTGCTCATCTTGAGCCCTGCGCCGTCTTCCGAGACGGCGCAGGGCCTTTTTTTGTCCGTAGGCCGGGGCCGACGTCGGCCGGGGCTCGGATCGCCGCGGTCATGTGAAGACCCCGTAGGGCGCAAAAGGCGAAGCCGCATTGCGCCGTGCGCGCGATCATCGGTGCAATGCGCTCCGCTTTTGCACCCTACGCCCGGCCGTCAGCCCGGGGCGAAGACGGGAACCCCGCGCACACCGGGATGCGCCGCCTCACCCGGACGGCGGACGCCGCCGCGCGATCCCCTCGCTGATGCGCTGGAGCGCCGACTCATCGTGCGGCCCCTTGAGGCGCTCGCGATACATCGCGATCTCCGCGGGATGCAGAAATTGCTTGGCGGCGCCGAAGTCGAGCGGATCGAAGGTGTGCATGCTGTAGGTGCGGAAGTCCGCGTGCGCGCGGAGCACCTGCACGTGATCAAGCTGCGGGTTGCGCTGGATGCGGTGGCGTATCTCGTCCTCGAGCCCCCAGTCGCTGGTGCTGAAGAACTCGTAACCCTCCATCGAGTTGGTCAGCTGATGCTTGGCGCCCAGGGTGACCGAGACGACGGCCGCGGGCGGCACGTCGAACAGCTGATCCTCCAGCTGCCCGGCCGGAAAGCCCCGCCGCACGCCGGTCGTGAAGTTCAAGGGCGCGTCCTCGTCCACGGCCAGCTCCTTGACGACGCGGATCTCGCGCTCGTGGGCCCAGCAGGCGGCCTTGGTCGCGATCAGCTCCGGCCGCTGGTCCAGGAAGTATCGCCAGCCCGGCCACGGCCGCCGCAAGTAGTTGAAGCCCGTCGCCGCCAGCTCCTGGCTCGTGATGGTCGGCCGCTGGTCGGCATAGGTCACGCGAATGAGGCGCGCGTTTGCAAAGAAGGGGTGGTCCGCATTGAAGCCGATGGCCGCGCCCGCATGCCCCGCGCCGTAGTGGCTCCACAGCAGCAGGTTGTTGCCGTCCTCGGAGAAGCACGAGATGCCGATCCGCCCGCTCAGGTTGAGCAGCAGGCTCGACATCAATCCCCGGCCGTCGTCATTGAGGGTGACATCGGTCGATGCCGACTTGCCCATGAGCCTGGCGAGCGGCCCTTCCTCGGCATTGCGAACGTAAGGGCGATACTCGAAGGGGTCGTTCAGGTCCACGGGGGGCGTGAATTTGATCTGCAGGGTGTCGAGGAAACGATTGGCCAGCTCAGGCGAGAGATACTTGTAGATCTTCATACCGTGCTCCCTTTCGCCATGTGGTCGCCCGGCGGACTGCAGACGGCAGGAAGCATATCGGAGCGGTGCCCGTTCTCGACCGGCTTCAGCGTCTCGAAGCCGATGGTCCGTAACGCCTGCCCGACCAAGCCCATGTCGTCGGGTGGATTGACCGGGGCGCCGACGCCACGCTTGCACTCGTTGTTGCCGATCAGCAGCGCAAAGCGTTTCTCGGCCTGCGCGGCCGGCGTCAGTATCAGCACGAGCAAGGCGATTGCGGTCCGCAACATTCGTCCGCGTACCCCGAGAGCACGGATCAACCTACGTCATGCCCCGCCCTCTGGGCAATGCGGCGGCTCGGGTCGCAGGGCGCAACGGGCTGCCGCCCGCTTGCGGCGCCGGGATGACGCTCGTGGCGAGGGTGTGCCGCAACGTCATCCCGGCGCAGGCCGGAACCCAGGACGCCGTGCAACCAGGGCGGTTGATAGCAGCACGATCGCTGCGCCGTGCCCACACGCCGCCTCACCCGATCACCACCACCTCCTCCGTGAGGAACGTCTTGATGGCGCCGAGGTGCAAGGCTCCGTTGGCCTGCACCGCTTTCATCTCCGGCGAGGCGGCCGCCGCCTTCAAGGCGGCCATGTCGTCATACCAGAGCTCGGCGACGGCATCGACGTTCATCGCCTGCGTCGGCACGTCCGGCCGCGTCGGCTCCGCGAGCACGAAGGAAAGCACGTAGCGTCGCACCTGCGGCACGGCGTGCACGAGCGGGGCGTGCTCGCTCTCCCAGATGCGTCGGAACTCCTCCCGCGACAGCTCGCTCTTGCGCGTCAGCAGCGACAGGCTCTTGATCATCTGATCCCTCCGTCCACTTCCGGCCGAGCATACGTGATGCGCCGCCGCGGCAACAATCCGGTATGGACGCCGCACGCCGTCCTCGCTAGCAACGAGAGGCAAGCGCCTGCCGCACATCCGGCAATACCCGCCGGTTCATTCTTCCCACACGAGGATCCTGTCCGTGCCGCACCTCTTCACGCCTCTGGCCATCGGCTCCGTGACGCTGCCGAACCGCATCGCGGTGGCCCCCATGTGCCAGTACTCCGCATGCGACGGCAGCGCCACGGACTGGCACCTGCAGCACCTGATGCAGTTCGCCATCGCCCGCGCCGGCATGGTGGTGGTGGAGGCAACCGCGGTGGAGCGCGCCGGGCGCATCTCGCACGGCTGCCTCGGCCTCTACTCGGATGCGAACGAGGCCGCGCTTTCCCGCGCGCTCGATGCCGCCCGGCGCATCGCCGCCCCCGGCACGTGCTTTGCCATCCAGCTCGGCCACGCCGGCCGCAAGGCCTCCTGCCAGACGCCCTTCCAGGGCGGCAAGCCGCTCGGGCGCGGCGAGGATGCCTGGCAGACCGTCGCGCCCTCGGCCATTGCCTTCGCCGACGGCTGGCACACGCCGCAGGCACTCGATGCGGGCGGCCTTGCACGCATCGTCGCCGCGTTCGCGCAGGCCGCGGAGCGCTCGGTCCGGCTCGGATTCACGGCCATCGAGCTGCACGTCGCCCACGGCTACCTGCTGCACGAGTTCCTTTCGCCCATCTCCAACGCGCGCACGGACCAGTACGGCGGCAGCGCCGAGAACCGCATGCGCCTGCCCCTCGAGGTCGCCCGCGCCGTCCGCGCCGTGGTCCCGCGCACCGTCGCCCTCGGCGCCCGCATTACGGGAAGCGACTGGACCGACGGCGGCATCACGCCGGAGGATGCCGCCGCCTTCGCCAAAGCCTTCAAGGCCACGGGTGCCGACTACGTCTGCGTCTCGAGCGGCGGCAACGTCGCCACGGCCCGCATTCCTCTCGCCCCCGGCTACCAGGTGCCGTTCGCCAGCAAGGTCAAATCGGCCTCGGGACTTGCCACGCGCGCGGTCGGCCTCATCGTCACGCCCGAGCAGGCCGAGGCCATCGTCGCCTCGGGCCAGGCCGACTTCGTCGCGCTTGCCCGCGCGTTCCTCGACGACCCGCGCTGGGTATGGCACGCCGCCGAGCGCCTCGGCGCAGAGTTCTCCCCGCCCCCGCAGTATGCGCGCACCTCCCGCGCCGCCTGGCCCGGCGCCGCCCTCCTGCGGCCCTGAGGCGGGCCGGCGCCGCGATGTCAGGCCCTTCGGGTCTGACACCGGCAGTGTGCTAAGACGATTGCAGCGGACCTTGCGCAAGCGGCGGAGCGACACCCATGGGTTGGTCGATCAAATTGTTCGATGTCGGCGGCACGGCCGTGCGCATCCACGTCACGTTCTTCCTGCTGCTCGCCTGGATCGCCGCCATCCACTGGAGCCGCGGGGGGCCCGCCGAGGCCGTCGACGGCGTGGTCTTCATCATCGCGCTCTTCGTGTGCGTGGTGTTGCACGAGTTCGGCCACGTCTACGCCGCCCGCCGCTACGGCATCGCCACCTCGGACGTGACGCTCCTGCCCATCGGCGGCGTCGCCTCGCTGGAGCGCATGCCCGAGAAGCCCGGCCAGGAGATCGTCGTGGCGCTCGCGGGCCCGGCCGTCAACCTCGTCATCGCCCTCGTTCTGATCCTCCTGCTCGGCGCGCGCTTCGACCTCTCGCAGATGGCTCAGCTCGAGCAGGCGCAGTCCACGTTGACCGGCCGCATCGCCGCCGCCAACGTCATGCTCCTCGTCTTCAATCTGATCCCGGCCTTTCCCATGGACGGAGGCCGCGTGCTGCGCGCTCTGCTGGCCGTGGGGCTCGGCTACACGCGTGCCACGCGCGTCGCCGCCGGCATCGGGCAGGCGCTCGCGGTTCTGTTCGCATTCCTGGGCCTGCTCGGAAATCCGCTGCTGGTGCTCATCGCCGTCTTCATCTTCCTCGCCGCCAGCGGGGAGGCCGGCTACGTCCAGGCGCGCGACTACACCCGCGGCTATCTCGCCGCCAACGCCATGATCACCGCCTATCAGACGCTCGGGCCCGGCGCGACGGCGGACGATGCGGCGGCCCTTCTGCTCCGCACGACGCAGCAGGAGTTTCCCGTGGTCGACGGCGCCGGCACGCTGCGCGGCATGGTCACCCGCGAGGCGCTCATCCGGGCGCTGCAGGAGAAGGGTGGTGCGGCCCCTGTCCTGGAGTTCATGGACCGCGACGTGCCGACGGTCCCCGAGAACGCCTGCCTCGACAATGTCTACGAGCAGCTGCGCCGCGGCGGCCAGCGCGTCGTCGGCGTGGTCGACCGCCAGCAGCGCCTCGCCGGCTACATCACTGCCGAGAACCTTGCCGAGCTGGTGATGATCCAGTCCTCGCGTTCCGCCCGCGCCGGCCAGCCCCAGCCCGCAACCTGACGGTCCAACGCCTCCTGATCGGCCCGCTCCCCTGTCATTTCCGGAATTTCGCGCTCGCCATGTTGTCATTCCGGAATTTCGCGTTCGTCATGTTGTCATTCCGGAATTCGCCGAAGGCGAATATCCCGAACCCAGGGGCCACATCCTCGCCCCCGTGGTGAGCTTGTCGAACCACGGCTCAGATGCGTGGCCCGCCCTTCGACGGGCTCAGGGCGGCGTCGAGACCGCGGCCTTCAGGGCGGCGCGAGATCGCGGCCCAGGGTCCCGGCTCTGTGCGCTTCGCGCTCCGGCCGGGATGACAAGATCATGTCGCCGGGGGATTCCGGCGCGCGCCACAACGTCATTCCGGCGCAGGCCGGAACCCAGCCCACGGCTGCGCATGGAGGCGCGGGTGGCGGCTTCCGGGGCGTTGCCCCACCGGCATGACGCATCGAGTGACGCGATCTGATCGGACCGCTGCCCGATCCGCTCGCGAGAGGCGCAACCACGGCCGCGCGATTGGCCGATCCCGCACCGTCCCGACGCGACATCCCGCACACGAACGCTTGATCTCGCCGATCCTTGACTCGGTCGATCGACCGAATTAATTTGCCGGGAAGCCTCGAGGATGCCGCGATGGTGCGCGCCGCTGCGAAAAAACCCGATACCGGCAACTCTCTTCTGGAGGCGGCCAAGAAGGTGCTGCGGCAGAAGGGCTATGCCGGGCTGTCGACCCGCGCCGTCGCGGAAGCGGCCGGCGTGCCGCTGAGCCAGATCCACTATCACTTCGGCTCCAAGCAGGGGCTGGTGCTGGCGCTGTTCGAGTATCTCAACGCCCAGCTTCTCGATCGCCAGAATGCGCTGTTCCGCGATAGCGGCCTCAAGATTTCGGAGCAGTGGGACAAGGCTTGCGATTACCTCGATGAGGACATTGCCTCCGGCTACGTGCGCGTCCTGCAGGAGTTGATCGCCGCGAGCTGGGCGGACGCTGCGGTCGCCAAGGTCGTTCGCGTCGGGCTCATGCACTGGATCGACCTCGTGGGCGAGCTGGCGCACAAGGCCGAGCGCGAGTTCGGCGGCTTCGGGCCGCTCACCGCGGAAGACGTCGGCGCTCTCGTCTCGAACGCGTTCATCGGTGCGGAAAGCCACTACCTGCTGGGCCTCGAGAAGAGGGGCATGCCCGTGCGTGAGGCTCTGCGGCGCGTCGGCGATCTCATTCGCGCCGCCGAGGCCTCCGCCTCCGGCCCGAGGCGGAGGTGAAGGATGCGGGCCAAGCTCCCCGACAAGGATGGCTTCGCCGAGCGCGACGGCGTGAAGCTCTACTACGAGGCCTACGGCAACGGCCCGGAGACCATTCTCTTCGTGCCGCCCTGGAGCATCGTGCACTCGCGCGTCTACAAGGCGCAGCTGCCCTATTTCAGCGAGCGCTTCCGCTGCATTGCCTATGACGGCCGCGGCAACGGCAAGTCCGGGCGGCCGGAGGATGCGGCAGCCTATTCGTTCGAGGACTACGTCGCCGACGCGCTTGCCGTCATGGATGCCACGGATCCCGGCAAGGCCATCCTGGTGGGGCTTTCCTTCGGCGGCATGGTCACGTGCGCCGTTGCCGCGCATCATCCCGAGCGGGTCAAGGCCGCCGTGCTGGTCGGGACGTCCGCCAGCGTCGGCCCCGGCTACCCCTACATGACCCCGCAGCACTTCCTGGCTCGCCACGAGCGGTTCGAGGGCTGGGACAAGTACAATCGCAGCTACTGGCTCGAGAACTATCCCGACTTCGCCGAGTTCTTTCTCAGCAACGTCTTCTCCGATCCCCACTCCACCAAGCAGATCGAGGACAGCGTCGACTGGGCCGGTGAGACGACGGGCGCCGTGCTCGCCAGGATCGTCGAGGCGCGCGCCATCGCCCCGTCGTTCGACGTCGGTGAGGGCATGTACCGCAAGATCCGCTGTCCCGTGCTGATGATTCACGGCGACAACGATCAGCTGCAGCCCTACGCCCGCGCGCGCTTCGTCGCGGAGCTGACCGGCGCGGAGCTCGTCACCATTGCCGGCGGCGGCCACAATGCCCTGGGGCGCCACCCCGCGAAGTGCAACGCGCTGATCAACGATTTTCTGGACCGCAGGCTCGGCATTTCCGCGCCTGGCAAGCGCGCGAGGCGCACCGCCAAGTCAAAGAGGGCGCTCTATCTCTCCTCGCCCATCGGCCTCGGCCATGGCCGCCGCGACATCGCCGTCGCCCGGGAGCTGCGCAAGCTGCATCCGGGGCTGCAGGTGGATTGGCTGGCGCAGGACCCGGTGACCCGCCTGCTCGAGGCCGGCGGCGAGCGCATCCACCCGCTGAGCGCGCGCCTCGCCAGTGAGTCGCGCCACATCGAGCTGGAGTCGGGCGAGCACGATCTCAACGCCTTCCAGGCCATCCGGCGCATGGACGAGGTGCTGATCGCCAACTTCATGATCTTCCAGGATGCCGTCGACGAAGGCGGCTATGACCTCGTCATCGCGGATGAAGCCTGGGACATCGACCACTACTGGCACGAGCATCCCGAGCTGAAGAAGGCCAAGCTCGCCTGGCTGACCGATTTCGTCGGCTACGTGCCGATGCCGAGCAACGGCGAGCGCGAGGCCTTCCTGACCACCGACTACAACGCCGAGATGATCGAGCACGTCGAGCGCCATCCGGGCGTGCGCGACCGCGCCATCTTCGTCGGTTCGCCCGAGGACATCGTCCCGCTCTCTTTCGGCCGCGGCCTGCCCCAGATGCGCGACTGGGTGCCGAAGCACTTCGACTTCGCGGGCTACGTCATCGGCGAGCACCCGCAAAACTTCGGCCCGCGGGCCGAGCTGCGCCGCGCGCTCGGCTACCGGCCGGATGAACGGGTGTGCGTCGTCACGGTCGGAGGTTCGGGCGTCGGCACGCACCTGATCCGGCGCATCCTGCAGAGTTGGGCGCTCGTCCGCGCCCGGCTGCCCGAGCTGCGCATGATCCTGGTGGCGGGCCCACGCATCGATCCGCGGTCGCTCGCTGCGCCCGCCGGCGTCGACGTGCGTGCCTTCGTCCCCGACCTCGACCGCCATCTCGCTGCCTGCGACTTGGCCCTGGTGCAGGGCGGCCTCACGACCTGCATGGAGCTGACGGCCGCCGGAACGCCGTTCCTGTATTTCCCGCTGCGCAATCATTTCGAGCAGAACTTCCACGTCGCCCACCGGCTCGACCGCTACGGCGCCGGGCGGCGCATGGACTACGCCACGGCGACGCCCGAAGCCATCGCCGAAGCCATGCTCTCGGTGGTGGCGGCGCCGACCCGGTTCAAGCCGGTCGAGAGCGACGGCGCCGCCCGCGCGGCGCGCATGCTCGCAGACCTCATCTAGATCCAGTTCAGCAACCCGCGTCCCTTGGAGGTAGCCATGTCCAGTGCACACCTTGACGAAGGCAAGCTCAATGCATTCATCGGCCAGATGCTGTCGGACCTCGGCGGCGCCTCCAGCGTGGCGATGGTGCGCATGGGCGACTCGCTGGGTCTCTACAAGACCTTGTATGCCAAGGGGGCGATGACCTCGCCCGAGCTCGCGAAGACCGCGAAGGTCGACGAGCGCTACCTGCGCGAATGGCTGTCGAACCAGGCCGCCTCGAACTACCTGGCCTACGACCCGGCGTCCGCGAAGTTCTCGCTGCCGCCCGAGCAGGCCATGGTGTTCGCCAACGAGGAGAGCCCGGTCAACCTGATGGGCGCCTTCGACCTGATGGCCGCGCTGCTCGACAACCAGCCCAAGGTGCAGGCCGCGTTCAAGTCGGGCGGCGGCGTCGCCTGGGGCGAGCAGGCCGGCTGCATGTTCTGCGCGGTCGCCCGTTTCTTCCGCCCCGGCTACCACAACCACCTCGTGTCCGCCTGGCTGCCGGCGCTCGATGGCGTCGCGGACAAGCTCAAGGCGGGCGCGCGCGTCGCCGACGTCGGCTGCGGCCACGGCTGGTCGACGGTCCTGATGGCCAAGGCATTCCCGAAATCACAATTCATTGGCTACGACTTCCACCCCGGCTCGATCGAGGAGGCCCGGGCACACGCCAGGAGCCATGGCGTCTCCGGGAATGCGGAGTTCGCCGTCGGCCTCGCCAAGGACTTTCCGGGCAAGGACTTCGATCTCGTCACCTGCTTCGACTGCCTGCACGACATGGGCGACCCGGCCGGAGCGGCGGCGCACATCCGCAAATCCCTGAAGCCCGACGGCACCTGGATGATCGTCGAGCCGATCGCGGGCAACGCTTTGCAGGACAACCTCAATCCCGTCGGCCGCCTGTACTATGCCGCCTCCACCATGATCTGCCTGCCGACGTCGCTGTCGCAGGAAGTCGCCGCCGGCCTTGGCGCCCAGGCGGGAGAGGCGAGGCTGCGCGAGGTCATCACCAAGGGCGGCTTCAGAAGCGTGCGCCGGGCCACGGAGACGCCCTTCAACATGATCCTCGAAGCCCGGCCATAGGGCCGGCTTCCGATCAAGGGCAAGGCGCGCCAACGTCATCCCGGCGCCGCCCGTGCGCGAAGCGCGCGGGCGGGGGACCCATGCGCCTCTCATGCGATCGCGCGCAGCCGGAACCAGTACGCCCTGCAACAAGGCGCCCAGTACGGCAGGATTGCCCGGCGCCACGCGGCGCACCGACAGCCGCCGCACCCTCGGTGGTGAGCGACACGGCGGCGCCAAGGTGTCCTGCCCGATGGCAGGTGCCGCCGACGTCTCCCGTTGCAGGCCAGGCATTCCAAGGCATGCAACGCCGGCTTGCAGGTCTCGGCCTCACCACCGCGCCGCGGGTCGCGCGCGGCGTTCGCGCGGAGCGGTTTGCGCCTCCGGCAAGGACGGGCGATACTGGGCGCGGGCCGCCGTGGCGGGCGGCCGCGGGCGAAATCGCGGCGTACTGCACGCAACCGTGTGCATGCTTCGGCCCGACCGATTGATTTGTCCCTTTCTCCTTGCTGTAATGGCGCTAGGATATAAGAGCGCCCACATAAGCCGTGCGATCGCAGCAGGTTGGAGCTCCTGTTTCTCGATGACATCGCAGACGTCGCAATTTCAACGTACCGGCCTGCCCTGCACCATCCTGTTCGTCGATGTCTGCGGCAGCACCCAGCTCTACGAGACGCTCGGCAACGCGCGCGCGCAGGCGATCATTGCCAAGTCGCTGGCCGTCCTCTCGCAATCGGCGACCCGCCACCTCGGCACCATCATCAAGACGATCGGCGACGAGGTCATGTGCAGCTTCTCCACGGCGCGCGATGCCGCGCATGCGGCCATGGATATGCAGCGCTCGCTCAAGCTCGCCGTGGCTCAGGAGAATATGGGCATCCGGTCGCTGGAGATCCGCGTGGGTTTCCACAGCGGCCCCGTGATTTCGCATGCTGCCGACGTGTTCGGCGACACCGTCAACGTGGCGGCCCGCGTCGTCGCCCATGCCAAGCCGGGCCAGATCCTGGTGGCGAAGCAGACCGTGCGCAAGCTGCCCCGAGACATCGCGGCCAGTGTCCGGTTCGTCGGCAGCACCCAGGTCAAGGGCAAGCGCGATGCCGTCGATCTCTACGAGGTTGTCTGGGAGAAGGAAAACATGACGCAGGTGCAGGACTTCGGCGCCATCCGCGCCCAGCCCGTGCCTGAGAACTTGCGCCTCGTGGCGAGCTTCGGCAGCTTGGCCGTCGAGCTCAGCTCCAGCCGCACCGTCCTGCACATGGGGCGCGGGCCCGAGAACGAGTTCGTTGTGCCCGACCCCCTGGCCTCGCGCGTGCACGCCCGCATCGAATACCGCCGCGACCGCTTCCTGCTCATCGATCAGAGCCTCAACGGCACCTACGTGCAGATGCAAGGCGCGCCCGAGGTGGTGCTGCGGCGCGACGAGATCACGCTCGAGCAGGCGGGGTTGATCAGCCTCGGCAAATCCACCGCTGCCCAGCAGCAGCTGTGCGTGCGCTTCAAGGTGCAGCGCGGCAGCGGCGCCTCCGATCGCGCCATGCTGCGCAAGCGCTTCGTGCGCTGAGCCTCCGGGCGCCTGGAACCTGCGCTGGGCTGCATGCGACCGCGCTGGGTGCGGCTGGACCGCACGCGGTGTTGCATGCGGATCACTTTCCCCGCGAAAAGGCCGGCGCGCTGCGGAAAATGAGGCAACGTACATCCCGAGCAGGTAGCGTATCGATTAGGGTGCTCTCGATTCACCCGGCCGTTCCTTCAGCGGGAGCGAGGGTTTGCGCGATTGTCGCGCAAGTGTGGGAAATGTGAGCGTTACCCGAGTTCAGCGTCCAAGTCCTGCGTTAGGAGACCCGAGTTCTGCTGCGTCCGACACTGCGTAGAGCCACATTGACGGAGGCAACCGATGAGCTTCGTACCCCGCCGGCCCGCGCGCAAGGGCGCGATTCTGGGCGGCGCCGCACTGATGCTAGGGGCCCTTGGCCCATCGGCAGCCTCGGCTCAGTGCACCGACAATTTCAGCCTTGTCGGTGTGATCGGCCCGAACGTTGTCAGCGGCGCGCAGCTCTTTCCTCTCGGTGGCGGCTCGTCGATCAACGCTCTGGCCTCGACCATAAACACCGTCAATACGGCATTCCTCACCAGCACCAGCGCCTTCGTGAGCGCGCCGGGCGGGCCGCGGCCTGATCAACAGGGCGGCGGTGTCTGGGGCCGGGCGATCGCCGGTACGGTCGAGACCAGCAACAGCAGCACCGGCACCGTCGACTTCTCTGCGACGACCTTTGGCCCCGTCACGGGCACGCAGAACTGCAACACCACCACCCGCCAGGACTACTGGGGCTATCAGGTCGGGCACGACATCTCGATCCTGAACGGTGGCGGCACCGGGGCCAACTGGCACTTCGGCGGGACGGCTGGCTTTCTGTCTGCCAAGACCAAGGACATCACGCCGGCGGGATCATTCTTCCAGCCCAGCTTCGGCACCATCATCAACACGCCTGCCGGCACCTTCAGCGAGGAGTCGTTGGTGCCCTTCGTTGGCGTGTACACCGCATTCACGAAGGGCAACTTTGCCCTCGACGCCCAGGCGCGCTGGGACTTCTACCAGAATAGCCTGAACGACACCCTCAATGGCCTGTCAAATCAGCGACTTGATGCACGCGGGTTTTCTTTGACGGGTAACATCGCCTACAACATTCCTCTGCGCCACCACAATTGGTTCATCGAGCCGTCAGCGGGAGCGGTCTGGTCCCGCACCGAGATCAATCAGCTTGATGTCGCGGGCATCGCGCCCTTCGGCCCAGGCACCCCGATTGCTCGCGGCACGGTCGCCATCGACGACATCGAAAGCTTGCTCGGTCGCCTGAGCCTGAGCGTCGGCACCAGCGTCAACCACGCAGGCATGATCTGGCAGCCCTTTTTCACGGCGAGCATCTACCACGAGTTCCTCGGCGATGTGACCGCGCGGGCGGCGATCAACAGCACGGGCAGCACAGACCTCGACGGCGCGGTCCTCACCCTGAACTCGTCGGGAGGCATCGGAACCTATGCCCAGCTGGCACTGGGTTCGGCCGTGGTGCTCGGCAATAGCGGCTGGCTCGGCTACAGCCGCGTCGATTATCGCACCGGCGAGAATATCGAGAGCTGGAGCGTCAACGCGGGCCTCAGGTATCAGTTCACGCCTGTCGCCACGCGCGGCAGCATCAAGGACGGCGGCGGCCCCGTCATCGTCGGCTACAACTGGACTGGCCCCTATATTGGCCTGTTCGCAGGATCGACCTGGGGACGCGAGCGTTGGGTCTTCCAGGATCCGCCCAACACGACGCCAAGCCCCGATTTTGCCGGTTACTTGATCGGTGGTCAGATCGGATACAATCTGCAGCACGGCCGCTTCGTGTACGGCATCGAGGCCGACTACGGGTTCTCCAACGCACGCGGCGGCGTGTCGTGCCCGAACCAGTTCTTCTTCACCTGTGAAGCGGAAGCCGAGAGATTGGCGTCGGTCGCCGGCCGGTTCGGCATGACTTGGGGCCGGGCGCTGTTCTACGGAAAGGCCGGCGTTGCTTTCGGCGAAGCCACGGCTTCGGTACACGACAATCCGGTGCTCGTGCCGCCCGTCGGCATCTCGGACTCGAAGTGGGCGACTGGCTGGACTGCCGGCGTGGGCATGGAATTCGCGCTGACGGACCGGTGGTCCGCGAAGGCCGAATACATGCACTTCGACCTTGGCGAAAAGACCTTTACGACCTTCGTGGCTCCTGGCAGCACGGGACTCACGGATGTCGACATTCAAGGCAACAATGTCCGCATCGGTGTGAACTACCACTTCCACAACGTGCGCGAGGTTGCGCCTCTGAAATAGCTCGCGAAATTCGAACTGCCACGGCCCCCGCGCATTGTCGCGAGGGCCGTTGCTTTTTTGCAGCCGGCCTCCCCGCCGCCGCAAAGGGGCCCCGGTCGGGCTGTTGCCGGAGCGACACGCGCAGCGCCAAAGTGGGGCCGATGTGCACGTGAACGTATATGCAAGCTCGCATTCTCGGCTAGCTTGCCGGGCTGGAAGGGAAGTGTTCAGACTTCCTTTGCGCATTGAGTAGTTGGGGGTGCCTGATGCTGCGACATACTTCGCATGCGACACACGGGGCCAGCGACGGACGGGGTCGCGGGAGGAGTTTGCTGCGCGCGTCGGCGTTTGCCGTCGGCCTGCTCAGTGCCTCGGGCGCCTGGGCGCAGTGCGTGACGAATTTGCCCCCGATCTTCTCGCCATTCGTTCAAAGCGGAGCGGTCAATTCGCTCGTGTCCTCCATCAACATGGTCAACACGGCGTTCCTGACCCAGTCGTCGGCGTTCGTCAGCGCGCCCTCTGGCCCGCGGCCTGACCAGCAGGGCGGGGGCATCTGGGCACGCGGCATTGGCGGAAGCGTCGATACCAACAGCTCCAGCTCGGCTAGCGCGGATCTCTCGGCGATCGGTTTCGGCACAGGCGTGGTGAACTGCAATACCGATACGCGCACCAACTTCTCCGGCGTCCAAATCGGGCATGACATATCGGTGCTGAACGGCGGCGGCACCGGCGCGAATTTCCATGTCGGCGTCACGGCCGGCTACATCGAGGCGGAGTCGCGCGATATCACCCCAGGCGCCTCCTTCACCAATGATCTGCAGGTGCCATTCGCCGGCGTGTACGCTGCCTTCACCAAGGGCAACTTCTTCGCCGATGCTCAGGCGCGCTGGGACTCCTATCAGAGCAAGGTCACGGACCCGTTGCTTGGGTTCTCGAACCAGAGCTTCAATGCCACCGGGTTCTCTCTGACCGGCAACCTCGGATACAACATTCCGTTGCATCGCAACTGGTTCATCGAGCCGTCGGCCGGCATCATCTGGTCGAATGTCAGCGTCGATCCCATCAACATCGCCGGCCCGTTCGGCGGCTTGATCCCGGCGCGGGCGGACATCGACGACATCAAGAGCGTGCTGGGGCGTGCAAGCGTCAGCGTTGGCACGACGGTCAATGCGGGGCATCTGCTTTGGCAGCCGTACTTCACCGCGAGCGTTTTCCACGAGTTCGCCGGGGACGTTCACACGCACATCTCTGCGAACACGTTTGGCGGCTTCCCCGGGCCGGCAATCACGGCTGACGTTGCGACGAGCCGTGTCGGCACCTATGCGCAGCTCGCCTTGGGGTCGGCGGTTGTGATCCCGAACACCGGCTGGCTCGGATACGGTCGTGTGGACTATCGCATCGGTGAGAATATCGAGGGCTGGAGCGTCAATGCCGGCCTGCGCTACCAGTTCACGCCGGATCGGCGCGCGCGTGGCCTCAAGGACGACTTCGGGCCGGTACAGACGGCGTACAATTGGACGGGCCCCTACATCGGTGTGTCAGGTGGTAGGCTGATAGGCGACGAGTCCTGGGTCTTCGTCCCGTTTGGAGGCGGCGTCGAGCCCGCGTTCGCGGGATACCTGATCGGCGGGCAGGCCGGCTACAACCTCCAGCTCGGTCGCGTGGTTCTCGGTGTCGAGGGCGACTACGACTTCTCGAATGCGAATGGCGGCGTTGCCTGTCCGAATGCGGCATTCTTCACCTGCGAGGGCGAGCTGCATAAGCTGGCCTCGGTCACCGGCCGCGTCGGCATCACCTGGCAGCGCGCGCTGTTCTACGCCAAGGGCGGCTGGGCGGCAGGCGAGGTATCGGCCGCGGGCTCGCTCAATCTCGTGCCGAATCCCGGCGGCTTCGTGAACGGCGTCGAGACGACGCAGTGGATGAACGGCTGGACCGCGGGCGCCGGAATGGAGTTTGCGCTCTCGAATTCCTGGTCGGCCAAGGCGGAGTGGATGCACTATGACCTCGGCACCGCCCGGTTCCAGGTGAGCGACGGGCCGGAGTTCGTCGACGCCAGCGTCAATGGCAACCTGGTCCGCGTCGGTCTCAACTACCAGTTCCATCACAGGGCGGAGCCCAGGCCTCTGAAGTAGACGGCTCGGCGACTGCTTGCTCTTGGCGGCCTCGGAGCGTTGTCTCCGGGGCCGTTTCCTTTCGCGCGCCACACGTAGGGATTGGAGCTCAGGCCTACGCCCCCAGAAACTCCCGCCGCACCGCGTCGGTGTGCTCACCCAGCGCCGGCAGCGGCCCGAAGCCCGGCTCGCTCTCGCCCGTCCAGCGCGCCGGCGGCTTCGGCAGAGCGATGGGTCCGCCCGGCGAGTCGACGTCCATGCGCCGCAGGTGCGGATGGCCGAGCACGTCCGCCACCTCGTTGACGCGCGCGAACGCGATCTCGGCCGCCTCCAGCCGCCGCGAGAGTGTCGCCACGTCCTGCGCCCCGAAGCAGGCCTGGGTGATGGCGTCCGTCTCCGTCCGGTTGGCGAGCCGTGCCGGGCTGGTGGCGAAGCGGGCATCCCGGGCCAGCCCCGGCTCGCCCAGCACCTTGGCCGCGAACGCCGCCCACTCGCGGTCGTTCTGGATGGAGATGAGGATCGGCACCTTGTCGGCAGTCGTGAACACGCCGTAGGGCGCGAGCGCGGGGTGGCTCAAGCCGATCCGCTTCGGCGGCATGCCGTACTCGGTATAGAGCATCGGCACTGCCATCCACTCCATCATGGAGTCGAACATGGAGACGCGGATGTCGGCGCCCTTGCCCGTGATCCCCCTTGCGATCAGCGCCTCCAGGATGGCCTCGTAGGCGTTCATGCCCGTGCAGATGTCGACCACGGAGGCCCCCACGCGCGCCGGCGCCTCCGGCCCGCCGGTGACGGAGGCCAGCCCCGACTCCGCCTGGATCAGCAGGTCGTAGGCCTTGCGGTCGCGATAGGGCCCCTCGTCCCCATAGCCCGAGATCGAGCAGCAGATGAGCCGCGGATGGCGCCGGCACAGCGCTTGCGTGGCGAAGCCGAGCTTGGCCAGCGCGCCGGGCTTGAGGTTCTGCACCAGCACGTCGGCCTTGGCTACGATCGCCTCGAACAGGGCCTTGTCCTCCGGCTTGGTGAGATCGGCGACGACCGACTCCTTGCCCCGGTTGAGCCACACGAAGTGCGTGCACTGTCCCTTGACGATGCTGTCGTAGGCGCGGGCGAAGTCGCCCTCGGGCCGCTCGAGCTTGATCACGCGCGCGCCGGCATCGGCGAGCTTGCGGCTCGTCAGCGGCGCCGCCACCGCCTGGTCCAGCGACAGCACGAGCAGTCCGGCAAGTGGCTTGGTCATTTTCCCATCCAGTGGAACGTCATCCCTGCGAAGGCGGGGACCCACGCAACCCTCCGCACGCGAGCGACCTGGTGTCGTGGATTCCCGCCTGCGCGGGAATGACGTTGCATATCGAGCTGCAGGTCAAGTGTCCGCTGCTGCGGCGCATGCGACTCACAGCAGCCCGCGCCGCGCCAGGTTCTTCATCAGCGCACCGGCACCGAACGCCCAGGGCCGCGCCTCGGTCGACAGCGTCATGCGGTTGGCGAGCAGCCCCAGCTCCGGCGCCGAGATGGTGGTGACGTCGCCGACCTTGTGCGTGAAGCCCTGGCCCTTGGCGCCGCGGTCCTTCACCGGCGCGAACATGGTGCCCAGATACAGCACGGCACCGTCGGGATACTGGTGATGCCGCCCGAGCATCTGCGCCACGATGTCGGCGGGGTCGCGCGCGATCGCGCTCATGGAGGAATGCCCCTCCAGCATGAAGCCGTCCTCGCCGGCGACCTTCAGGCTCACCTCGACGCGTCGCACCGTATCCAGCGTGAAGCTGCCGTCGAACAGGCGGATGAACGGCCCGATCGCGGTCGACGCGTTGTTGTCCTTGGCCTTCGACAGCAGCAGCGCCGAGCGGCCCTCCACGTCGCGCAGGTTGACGTCGTTGCCGAGCGTGGCGCCGACGATGGCGCCGGCGGAGCTCACCACCAGCACCACCTCCGGCTCGGGGTTGTTCCAGGTGGAGATCGGATGCAGCCCCGCCTCCATGCCGTGGCCCACCGCCGCCATCGGCTGGCACTTGGTGAAGATCTCCGCATCCGGCCCGATGCCGACCTCCAGATACTGCGACCACGCCCCTTGCTCGATCAGCACGCGCTTGAGCTCGGCTGCCTCCTTGCTTCCCGGCACCAGCCTGGCGAGATTGCCGCCGAGCGTCCCGGCGATGCTCTTGCGGATCGCCTCCGCCTTATCCGGCGCCCCGCGCGCCTGCTCCTCGATCACGCGCTCCAGCATGGAGAGCGGGAAGGTCACGCCCGCGGCCTTCACCGCCTGCAGGTCGATCGGCGCCAGAAGCCAGGGCCTGCCTGCATCGCGCCCGGCCTCCGGCGTATTGGCGAGAATGTCGGCAAGCGCGCCGATGTGCTCGCCCTTGCCCTCGCGCGCCAGCCCCGCCGCGTCGGGCATTTCGCAGAGATCGCGCACGGTCGCCGCAGCCCGCGAGATGTCGAAAACATCTCCGCCCCGCACCGCGACGACGGCCGGCCCCTCCACCTCGGGCCGCCACACGCGTCCCACGAGCACCACGCTTGTGCTGTCGCGCGGCAATGTCGCCTCGACCGTCATGTGGTCCGCAACGTTCGCCATGTGTCCTCCCAGGCAGAGGCCTTGCTCTGACCCTGCGCAGTATGGTTGTCATTCCGGAAATTCGCTAAGCGAAATGTCCGGAACCCAGGGCCACAAGCTCGACGCCTCCCTGATCCGGGTGCTCATCGCCCTGAGCAGGGCGCCCGACTCTGCCCTGAGCCTGGCACTCGACCCAGCCCTGAGCTTGTCGAAGGGCGGCTCGCAGGAGAAGCGCGGCGGCGTGGTTGGGCAGGCTCACCACGAGGGTCGAGGCGCAAGGGTTGAAGCGAAGTCGCGATCGTTGAAGCAAGGAGGAAACATGAGCGTCCGCATCGAGAAGTCCGGCAGCGTCTGGACCGTCATTCACAGCCGGTTCGAGGCGCGCAACGCCATGGACCCCAAGAGCGCCGATGACCTCGTGGCGGCTTTCGAGCAGTTCGATGCCGAGCCTTCCGCCGACGTTGCCGTCTTCTGGGGCGAGGGCGGCGCCTTTTGCGCGGGCTGGGACCTGAAATCGGTCTCGAGCCTCGACCAGGCCAACCCCGTCAAAGCCCTCGACTTTCCCGGGGACGGCGGCAAGGCCCCGCGCGGACCTCTCGGCCCTTCGCGTCTGGAGCTTTCCAAGCCCGTCATCGCCGCCGTCGAGGGCCCCGCGGTCGCCGGCGGCATGGAGCTTGCCATGTGGGCGGACGTGCGCGTGATGGCCGAGAGCGCCTACTTCGGCGTCTACTGCCGCCGCTGGGGCGTGCCGCTGATCGACGGCGGCACGGTGCGCCTGCCCAGGCTCGTCGGCATGGGCAGGGCGATGGACATCATCCTCACGGGCCGCAAGGTCACGGCCGAGGAGAGCTATCGCATCGGCCTGTGCGAGCGCGTCGTCCCCCACGGCAAGGCGCGCGAGGAAGCCGAGGCGATGGCGCAGGAGATCGCCCGCTTCCCCCAGGCGTGCGTGCGCTCCGATCGTCTCTCCGCCTACCGCGCCTGGGGCAAGTCGGTGCGCGCGGGGCTCGAGAGCGAATGGGAGACGAGCGCCGGCATCGTCAAGGCCGAAGGCATGGCGGGAGCCACGCGCTTCGCTGAGGGCAAGGGCCGCCACGGCGACTTCAAGGACATCTGACGTCTGCCAACCGGCTCCACGATTGTCATCCCGGCCGGAGCGCGCCATGCTGGAAGCATGCCTAAGCATGCCTCAAGCATGCTTTCGGCATGACGCGCAGAGCCGGGACCCAGGGGCCACGAGCCATCAGGCCGCGCCTGCAGCGGCCGCTCACCTCACGCGTCCGCGCCCGGCAGCCTCAGAACGGAATCTCGTCGTCGACCGGCTTGTCGAAATTCTTGCCGCCCGAGGACCCGCCGCCGCGCTTGGCGCCGCCGTTGCCGTTGGACGGTGACGGCGCGTAGCCGGCCTGGTCATCCTCCTGCATGCCGGCGCCGGCGCCCGCGCCGCTGCGTCCGTCGAGCATGGTGAGCTGCCCGTTGAAGTTCTGCAGCACCACCTCGGTCGAATAGCGGTCCTGGCCGTCCTGGCCCTGCCACTTGCGCGTCTGCAGCTGGCCCTCGACGTACACCTTGGCGCCCTTCTTGAGGTATTGCTCCGCCACCCGGCAGAGGCCCTCGTTGAAGATGACGACCGTATGCCACTCGGTCTTCTCGCGGCGCTCGCCTGTGGCCTTGTCGCGCCAGGTGTCGGTGGTGGCGATGCGCAGATTGGCGATGGGGCGGCCATCCTGGGTGCGGCGGATTTCGGGGTCCCTGCCGAGGTTGCCGACCAGGATCACCTTGTTGACGGAACCGGCCATGCTGGCACTCCTTTCAGAACTCGCCGCTTGGGCGGCACGAACGAATCTGGCGCGAGGTTAGCCTGCCGCCCGGATCGGCGCGCGGGCTGCCGGTCGCTTGTCCACGGCTTCCCCAGATTGCCGCAGCAAGGGCTCCGCCGAGCCAGCATCGTTCTCATTATGTTCCAACGTAGCAAACTCGCGGCTCACCCGCAAGTGGGCCGGTCGCCCTCACATGCACGGCCGCTGCTCCCTGACCTTCAGGGATTGCGTGCCTGGGTCAGCGCGGGAGGAGCCGTCTCGCGCAAGGCCTCGGCCGCGGTTGCGAACTCGCGCAGGGTGTCGGGGCTGACTGCTGCGGCCGCGGGGCAATCCGCGGATTTCAGCCGGTCGTAGAGGGCCGGAACGTCGCCCCGGAAGCCTTGGGCGACCGCCCGCCGCGCGAGGCCGGTTGCGACGGCGCCGTCGGCAAAGCGCGGCCGGCACATCAGCCGCGCCAGGTGATCGGTGAGGCGCGACTTGTACGTGTCGGCAACGGTCGCCTCGCCGGACTTGGCAAAGCTCACCCATAGCTGCTGCTCCGGCGACGTCGCCCAGGCGGCGCTTTGCGTGGCGTTCGACAGCGCGGCGATGGCGTCGGTGAGCCTTGTCTTGAGCGCGGCGTTCTCGAGCTTGGCGAGCGAGGCGCCAAAGGCCGTCAGCGCATCCTCGGTCGGCGGCTGCAGCGCGATCTGCGACAGGTCGGCCAACGCCGGGCCGTCGCTTCCAGGCGGCTTGGTGCGCCACACCAGAGTGCCCTTGAGGTCGCTTGCCAGCATCCGCGCGCCCGACAAGTCCGCGCCTTGCAGCCGCGCCAGCTGCAGGCTGGTACCTTCGAGGTCCGCCCCGCGCAGGCCAGCCGCCTCGAGGCCGGCGCGCGACAGGTTTGCCCCTTGCAGGAGTGCGGCGCCGAAGTCGGCCATCTGCAACCTGGCATCGGAGAGGTCGGCGCCCTGCAGCGAGGCCAGCTTGAAGCTGGCTCCCTGCAGCCAGGCGCCCGACAGATCGGCCCTGTCGAGGTTGGCGCGGGTGAAGCTTGCCCCGCTCATCAGCGCGTGAGCGAGCTTGGCGCCCTCCATCCGGGCCTCGTCGAGCCGTGCGCCGCGCAAGTCGATGCCGGCCATCCTGGCGCCCGCAAGTCTGGCCTTCAGCAGGTCGCTGCCGCGTGCGTGGGTGCAGCCGGCGCCGCGGCGGCTGTCTGCAAGCAGCAGGTGATTGAGATCGGCGCAACCCATCCAGGCGCCGCGCAGATCGGCGCCGGCGAGGCTGGCGCCCTCCAGATTGGCCCCGGTCAGATCGGCACGGTGCAGGCCGGCGCGATTGAGCCTCGCAAAGCGCAAGTCGCGCCCGCGCAGGTTGATGGAGGGCCTGTCGGAGGCAACATCCTCGTCGCCCACGAGGTCGGTGTCGGTGACGCTGAGATTGCGCGGGAACAGCCCGAGCAGGGCGCCTTCCGGAGAGGCGCCGAAGGCGGCGAGTGCGTAGGCATAGCCGCGGTCTCCGGCCTGCCGCCACGTCGAGGCCGGCGCATCCGCGCTCTCGCCCGGTATGGTGGCGACGAAGAACGAGAAGGCGGCGGCAGCCACAAGCAGCGCGGCCGTCAGCGCAAAGCTCAAGGGATGGTGCAGCGTGGTCCTGAGGAAAGCGCGGAAGAACGAGGTTTCGATCCGCCACAGGAACACGCCGACGAAGGCGATCAGCCCGATGTCGGCGAGCAGCGCAATCCGATGCAGCGAGGTGATCTCGGCATCGTGGTAGGGCAGGAACGTCAGCTGCACATAGAGCAGCGCGAGCACCGGCAGTGCCACGATGCTGAGCCAGGACACGCCGTGCAGCAGCAGGCTGACGAGGCGGCTGCGCTCGGGTCCCGCCAGCGCCTGCACGAGGACGAAGTTGTCGAGTTCCAGGCGCAGAGGGTGGGTGCGCTGGTCGGTCGGCTCCAGCATGCGGATGGAGGCTGCGAACTCCAGCGTCTTGCGGGCAAGAAGCACGAGCTGCGCCACCAATATCACGTGCAGCAGCACGAGGAGGACCGGCACCAGCACGAAGAAGCGGGTCAGCCCGATCTTGACCTGCAGGATGGGAAGCGTGACGGCGCTGTCGAGCAGCAGGTCCTTGTGGCTCACCCCGGCGACCGCGATCAGCAGATAGCCCACGAGGGCAAGAAAGACGAGCCACGTCACGTTCGCCGACGCGCCGGCGCGGTTGACGGCCTCGAGCAGGCTGTAGGGATTGACGGGGGTCTCGGCGTCGATCGCCCCTCGGCTCGTGTCGTCCATGCCCAGCCCCCCGGTCTCGCTGCCCCCCGCCGGCCCCAGAAAGGCCCGACCTTAGCGGAGAAACTGTGGCACGGTAATAGCGGCAGGGCGCTACAGACACCGAAGTTGCGCGAAAGCAGCTTGGCGCCGGGTTTCGCAGTGGAATGACCGGGGGCGAAATGGCGTTGTATGCCTCAGATGCTACTGCTGAGGTGGCCGGCAAAGCGTCGGCAGCCGCCGGCGGCGGTCATGCCGCCGGAATCGGGGGACCGCCATGAGGATACCGCTCGCAGCATGCCTGGTTCTGGCGCTGGCCGTCGGCCTGGCCGGGCAGACGGCGCAGGCCGCCGAGGCCCGCAAGCACAAGAAGCAATACTCGTCCGGTCAAAACGGCTCGGCCGCCTATCGCGACCGCCAGCGCCGCGGGAGCAGCGATCCGAACAGCACGCCGGACTGGTATCCCCACGATTCCAGCCAGCTCCCCGTCGGCAGCAAGCGCTGGTGGGAGCAGAAAGAGCGCGAGAGCGGCGGCAGCAGCCGCGACTGACGGCCGCGCCGGTTGCAGGGCCGCCTGTAGCCGCGCGGGCTCGCTCCCCTCGCGCCTACACCTGCACCGCGTAGCCCCCGTCGACCGGGATGGAGGCACCGGTGACGAAGTCGGATGCCGGCGCGGCGAGGAATACGGCAACGCCGGCAAGGTCGTCGGGCACGCCCCAGCGCTTGGCGGGCGTGCGCATCAGCACCAGGCTGTTCAGCCCCGAGACCTCCTGGCGCGCGTGCTGCGTCAACGCGGTGTCGATCCAGCCCGGCAGCACGGCATTGACCTGGATGTTGTCCTTGGCCCACGCCGTTGCCAGCGATTTGGTGAGTTGCACCACGCCGCCCTTGGATGCCGCATAGGCGGGGGCGAAGGGCGCCGCGAAAATCGACATCATCGAGCCGATGTTGATGATCTTGCCGCCGCCCGCTTTCTGCATCGCCGGATAGGCTGCCTGCGAGCAGACGAAGATGCTCGTCAGGTTGACGTCGATGACCTGGCGCCATTCGGCAAGGGTCAGCTCCTGCGGCGTCTTGCGGATGTTGATGCCGGCGTTGTTGATGAGAATGTCGAGGCGGCCGAAGCGGGCCACCGTGTCGTCGATCATCTTGCGGCAGGCGGACTCGCTGGTCACGTCCACCTCGAGCACGTCGGTCTTCACGCCGAGCTTGCCGAGCTCGGCTGCCGCCCCCTTGGACTTCTCGAGGTTGCGCCCCACCACCACGATGGCGGCGCCGGCCTGGGCCAGGCCCCGCGCCATGCCGAGGCCGATGCCCCCGTTGCCGCCCGTGACGACGGCGACGCGGCCTTTCAGGTCGAAAAGTGACATGTCGTCTCCTGATGCGATGCGATCCCGGCCGCAGCTTATCGGATATGAGCGCCGGCCTGGCAACCGGTTGCTCCTTGTAGGGATGGAATGCTCGAGGGGCGCTGAACCTCGCGGCAGATATCCGGTCGCGCGCTCGCGCCGGAAATATCCGGGAAGGTCCAGCCTGCGCCGCTGCGAAATGGCCTTTCGCCTAAAGTCGAACGCTGCAATCCCGGCTTGCGTTTCCATGCAGAACCGACCAATCTCCCGCTAAGGTTGAGGCGAAACCCGATGATGCTCATACCCGAGGCGGCCCGGTTGCGGGGCGTGCCTTGCATGAGGATGGCGTTGCGTCCGGGCGCACATGGTTTGCGTTCCGGCGTCCGGGCGGATGCACAGCACATGGGCTTTGGCGGCATCCGGTCGTGGGCACGATCGCGTGTTGGCGCAACCGGGCTGCAACGCGCGGCACGCTCGGGTGCCCGTCTCGGACCGCGTGGCGTTGATCGGTCTTCGTTTCGCGGTGCGGTGGCCGTCAGGCGTGCCCCCGCGGTCTCGGCTTTGCCCCGAAGGTCGCTTCTGCCGCGCCTCACGCACCAGAAACACATCATATTTTCGCGCTCTGAGTTAGATTGATTGGAAAAGCGATGATCGGCGACCAGAAATTCTCGATGCGGCCGCTCTATTTGCAGGTGCGCGATTTCGTCCTTGAGCGGATCACCAACGGTACCTGGAAGCCTGGCGCGATGCTGCCGGCGGAGGTCGATCTGGCCCGCGAGCTCGGCATAAGCTCGGGTACGGTGCGCAAGGCGCTGGATGCGCTCGAGGCGGAGCATGTCGTCTCCCGCCGTCAGGGCAAGGGAACGTTCGTCAACGACAGCAGCGTGCAGGAGCTGGTCTGGCGCTACGACAATCTGCGCGACGGGAACGGCCAGCGCATCGCCGGGGTGCTGGGAGCGGCCGAGGCCAGCGTCGGGCCCGCCAGCGAGATGGAGCAGGAGCGCTTGCAGCTCGCCGCGGACAGCCGGGTGGTCCGCATCCGGCGCGTGCACGTCAATGCCGACCACACCTACATGCATGAGGAGGTCGCGCTGCCGGAGCGTTATTTTCCGGGCCTGGCGGAGCGCACGGAGATGCCTCAGCGCATTGCCGATCTGGCGCAGGAGTTCGGGCTCGTGCTCGGGCGGGGCCTGGAGCATGTCTCGGTCGCCACCGCCGGTCCCGAAATTGCCGGCAGCCTTGGGATCGCCGAGGGCACGCCGGTCCTCAAGCTCGACCGGCTCGTCTGCGCCATCGATGGTCCGCCCGTGGAGTGGCGCGTTGCCACCTGTCATCTGGTGGACGAGCGCTACGTGATCGAGTTCGACTGATCGCGGGCCCCTTGCCCGTACCCGGAGCAATTTCCCGATGCGTCGGAATCGTTCGGCAACATGAATCCTGTCATCCCGGCCGAGGGCGGCAGCCCGAGAGCCGGGACCCAGGGGCCCCGGCTTGCGACCGCAGCCCTGGATCCCTCCGAACCAGGGCGAAATTCCGGCATGACAGCGAGCGGAGCTGATCGGAAATCGCGCTATTGCGCCGTGGCGACCAACTCGCGCGCGCCAAGCCAGCGATCGATATCGGCGAGCGCGCGCGCGCTCATCGCTCGCTTCTTCGCAGCCCCCCGCTCCTTGCCCTTGATGCGGTTGCCTTCGGCGTCGCGCGTCGGTGCCTCGAGCGGGGGGAACAGCCCGAAGTTGACGTTCATGGGTTGGAACGACGGCGGGCCATCGCTCTCCGCCGCAAGGTGCCCACCCGTGATGTGGGCGAGCAGCGCGCCGAAGGCGGTGGTGGGCGGAGGCGGTTGCCAAGCCTCGCCCCTGGCCTCGGCAGCGGCGGCGCGTCCGGCGAGGAGACCGATGGCGGCGCTCTCCACGTAGCCCTCACAGCCCGTGATCTGGCCCGCGAACCGCAGCCGCGGCTCCACCTTCAGCCGCAGTTCGCCGTCGAGCAGCCGGGGGCTGTTGAGGAAGGTGTTGCGGTGCAGGCCGCCGAGCCTGGCGAACTCGGCGCTGGCAAGGCCGGGGATCATCCGGAACACCCGGGTCTGCTCGCCGTGCTTCAGCTTGGTCTGGAAGCCCACCATGTTCCACAGCGTGCCCAGCGCATTGTCCTGGCGGAGCTGCACCACGGCGTAGGGCCGCTCGCCGGGCCGGTGCGGGTTGGAGAGGCCCACCGGCTTCATCGGGCCGAAGCGCAGGGTCTCGCGGCCGCGCTCGGCCATCACCTCGATGGGCAGGCAGCCGTCGAAATAGGGGGTGGAGGCCTCCCACTCCTTGAACGAGGTCTTCTCCGCCGCCAGCAGCGCATCGACGAAGTCCTCGTACTGCGGCCTGGTCATCGGGCAGTTGATGTAGTCGGCGCCGGTGCCGCCGGGCCCTGCCTTGTCGTAGCGCGACTGGCGCCAGGTGATGCCGGCATCGATGGAGTCGTGGTGCACGATGGGGGCGATGGCATCGAAGAAGGCAAGCTCGGCCTCGCCGGTCAGCCGTTGGATGGCGGCAGCGAGCGCCGGCGAGGTGAGCGGCCCCGTGGCGATGATGACGCTCGCCCAGTCGGCCGGCGGCAGGCCGGCGATCTCGCCGCGCGCGATGCTGACGCGCGGATGCCCGGCGAGCCGGCGCGTCACCTCGGCCGAGAAGTGGTCGCGGTCGACGGCAAGCGCGCCGCCGGCGGGGAGCTTGTGCGCGTCCCCGGCCGCCATGATCAGCGAGCCGGCGCGGCGCATCTCCTCGTGCAGCAGGCCGACGGCGTTGCTGGCGGCATCGTCGGAGCGGAACGAGTTGGAGCAGACGAGCTCGGCGAGGCCTTCCGTCTTGTGCGCCTCGGTCATGCGAACGGGGCGCATCTCGTGCAGCACGACGGTCAGGCCCGCATCCGCGATCTGCCACGCCGCCTCGCTCCCGGCGAGCCCGCCGCCGATGATGTGGATGGGTTGGGACATGGGCTGAAAAGTAGGTGAATTTCGCGGGCTGCTCAATCGATGGCGCGTATCGCAGAACGACGTTACGCATCGCCCGTCTCCGTGCGCGGGCTTCCCCGGGCCGGCCCGCCGAGCGCGACGGTCTTGATCAGCGCGAACACGGGAACGCCCGGCGCCAGGCGCAGGCGCTCCGCGGAATAGCGGGTGAGGCGGGCGGTCAGGGCCTCGCCGTTGCAG
The DNA here is from genome assembly GCA_050248715.1 of Hyphomicrobiaceae bacterium. GTDB lineage: Bacteria > Pseudomonadota > Alphaproteobacteria > Rhizobiales > Hyphomicrobiaceae > AWTP1-13. The sequence continues at coordinate 29,649 of JBFWRV010000032.1, forward strand.
TCGAGGCGGATGTCGAGGGTCGCGCCGCCGCCGGCGCTCACCTCGGCGACGACGCCCTGCATCACGTTGAGCGCGCTCACGTCGGTGGGGCGGGTCGTTGCCAGCATCACGTCGCGGGCGTGCACGTGCAGGCGCAGATGCTCGCCGATCCGGGCCTCGAGGAGGGGCAGTCGCCAAACCCCCGCGCGCGAGGTGAGCTCGGTGAGGCCGAAGCGATCATCATGCGCCGCCACCGTCGCCTCGATGACGGCGCCGGCGTCGGGCTGGCCGGCGAACGGGGGCAAATCGATGCGCTGCATGACCTCGGCCGTCGGCCCGACCGCGGCGACGCGGCCCTCCGACAGCAGCACCACCGTGGAGGCGAGCCGTATGACCTCGGCGACGGAATGGCTGACGTAGACGATCGGCACGCGCGCCTCGTCGCGCAGCCGCTCGATGTAGGGCAGGATCTCGGCCTTGCGCGCCTCGTCGAGCGAGGCCAGCGGCTCGTCCATCAGCAGCAGGCGTGGATTGGCGAGCAGCGCGCGGCCAATGGCGACGCGCTGCTTCTCCCCGCCTGAAAGCCGCCCCGGCCGCCGCTCCAGCGTGGCGCCGAGGCCCAGCAGCTCCACCACGTGGTCGAGCTCGTCGCGCCGCTGCGCCGGGGGCGCGAACCAGCGCCCATACAGCAGGTTCTGGCGCACGGTCAGGTGCGGGAAGAGACGCCCCTCCTGGAACACGTAGCCGAGCCGGCGCTTGTGCGGGGGCACAAAGATGCCGCTTGCGGTATCGAGCAGCGCCTCCCCGTCGATGGCGACGCGCCCGGCCTCGGGCCGGATCAGGCCGGCGATGACGTTGATGATCGACGACTTGCCGGAGCCGGACCGGCCGAACAGCGCCGTCAGTCCGCCCTCCGTGGCGAAGCGCGCATCGAGCCGGAACTTTCCGAGCGTGTGGCTGATATCGACGGCCAATGTCATGGGTTGGGCGTCATTCGACGTCGAGCCGCCGGTTGGCGAAGCGGGCCATCACCTCGGAGGCGATGAGGGCCAGCATCGAGATCACAACCGACACCAGGGTAAGCCGCAGGGCGCCGGCGTCCCCGCCCGGCACCTGGGTGAAGGTATAGATGGCGGACGGCAGCGTCTGCGTCTCGCCGGGGATGTTGGAGACGAAGGTGATGGTGGCGCCGAACTCGCCCATGGCCTTGGCGAAGCACAGGATCATGCCGGCGATGATGCCGGGCACGATCAGCGGCAGCGTCACGGTCAGGAATATCCAGGCGCGGTTGGCGCCGAGCGTGCCTGCCGCCTCCTCGAGCTTGAAATCGACCGCTTCGATCGACAGGCGGATGGCGCGCACCAGCAGCGGAAAGCCCATGACAGCGCAGGCCAATGCTGCTCCCGTCCAGCGAAACGAGAAGACGATGCCGAAGTGATCGGCCAGAAAGCTGCCGATGGGTCCGCGCCGCCCGAACAGGATGAGCAGGATATAGCCGGTGACGACCGGCGGCAGGATCAGCGGCAGCAGCACCAGGCCATTGAGCAGCGACAGCCCCCAGAAGCGGCCGCGCGCCAGCACCATCGCCACGGCAATGCCGACGGGCAGGCTGAACAGGGTGGCCACCACGGCCACCTTCAGGCTTAGCCGCACCGCGGTCCACTCCTCGGGGCTCAGGCTCATCCAGTCCATGGTCGGCCTGCTCGCAGGAGACGCCGGCTGCCGCCTGCCGTGCGCTGGGCTGTGCCGGAAATATCGAGGCGACGCACGCTATTCCTCCCCCTCGAGGCGGGAGGTTGGAACGCCACGGACATGGATCGCCACGCCCCCGTACGCCGCAGGCTCGCCGGGCGGGCCAAGTCCGATGGCGTTGCTGGTGGGGGTGGCATGGACGCTGGGGGCGGAGGGTATTCGCCTCGCGCGCGCAAGTCCGTCGGCCAGCCTAGGATTGCCCCGGGTTCAGCACGGTGAAGCCCTGCGCCTCGAAGATCGGCCGTGCCTTGGCGGATTTGACATAGGCCAGGAAGGCCGCCGCATCGGGATGGCTCGCATTGGCCGTGAGCGCGATGGGGTAGATGATCGGCGGGTGCGTGTCCTCGGGGAACTTGCCGATGATGGCGACGTTAGGGTCGGCCGCGGCATCGGTCTGGTAGACGATGCCGGCCGGCGCCTCCCCGCGGGAGACCAGCAGCAGCGCCGCGCGCACGTTCTCGGCCTGCGCGATCCTGGTTGAGACGCCGGCCCAGGCGCCGAGCTTCTCCAGTGCCGCCTTGCCGTACTTGCCGGCGGGAACGGAGTCGACGTTGGCCATCGACAGGCGGCCGTCGCCGATCACCTTGGCGAGATCGAAGCCGGGCTTGATGTCCACCGGCTGGGCCTTGTCCTTGGGGGCGATCAGCACGATGCGGTTGCCGAGCAGGTTGGAGCGGGTGTCGGGCTTGATGAGGTTCTTCTGCGCGACGTAGTCCATCCAGTCGAGGTCGGCGGAGATGAATACCTGCGCCGGGGCGCCCTGCTCGATTTGCTTGGCGAGCGCGGAGCTGGCGGCATAGGAGATCTTGGCGGTCTTGCCCGTCTCCTTCTGCCACTGGGCGTTGATGGCATCGAGCGCGTTCTTGAGGCTCGCCGCCGCGAAGATCACGAGGTCGGTGCCTTGGGCGGCGACGGGCTGCGCGCCGCAGGCAAGCGCAAGCGAGAGCATCAGGCCTGCGGAGCGCGCGAGCCAGGTGCGTCGGGTGGTGAGCATCAGCATTCCTCCGTGCCGGGAGCCGGTACCAGACCACAGCCCAGCGATATATTCCAGTGAATATTGCGCTGCGCCTTTCTCCGAGCTGTCGCGCGCTCCCTGCCGAGCTTGCTCCACACCCCTTGCCGAGCCTACTCCCAACCCCGTGGAGCAATCGTAGGGTGCAAAAGCGGAGCGCATTGCACCGATGCAACGGCAGATCGGGGCAATGCGGCTTCGCCATTTGCGCACTACGCGTTCCCTGTGCTTGCCTCACCCCGTGCTGGTCTTACTCCCAACCCCGTGCTGAGCCTGCCTGCCCTCGGACTTGTTCCGAGGGTCGAAGCACGGCTCAGTGACCACGCCGGCACCTTCATTTGCGCACCGCGCGTGCAGCCGGCATAGTTCAAGGCTTCGCCCGCCCCCTGCAACCCCGCCCCTGCATCTCCTACCGCACGAGGCCTGCCCGCAATGCCGCCGAATACCAAGCGCGTGTTCTACGTGAAGTATCTGTCGCACAGGATATTCGCCGAGTTGCTGGAAGCCCGGCCCGACTTCCGCCTCGACCGTCTCGAGAACGACAGCGGCGAGAACGTCGTCGCCCCGGTTCTGGCCGCCGCCCATGCCTTCCAGATCGGGGCCGCCCGTGACGAGCTTGCCCGCACTTACCATGTCGACAAGGCGTTGCTGCGCCGGACGCCGAACCTGTTGATCGTATCGAGCAACGGCGCGGGCTACGACACGGTGGACGTGAATGCGTGCACGGAGGCAGGCGTGCTGGTGCTCAATCAGGCGGGCGGCAACCGCCAGTCGGTGGCCGAGCATGCGCTGGGGATGCTGCTGTGCGTCTCCAAGCGCATCATCGAGACCGACCGCGTTATGCGCCGCGAGGCGGGCATGAATCGCAACGCCTATCTCGGCACCGAGGTGCAGGGAAAGACGATCGGCATCATCGGCCTGGGCCACGTCGGCAGCCGCCTCGCCGAGCTGTGCCGCGGCCTCTTCGCCATGCGCGTGCTGGCCTACGACCCCTATCTCTCGGCTGCGGAGATTGCGGCTCGAGGCGCCGAGAAGGTCGCCCTCGATCGCCTGATGTCGCAGTCCGACTACGTCTCGGCCAACTGTCCGCTGACGCAGGAGACGCGCGGCATGATCGGGGCACGCCAGTTCGCCCTGATGAAGCCGGACGCCTTCTTCATCACCACGTGCCGCGGCTTCATCCATGACGAGAAGGCGCTCGCCGAGGCGCTCGCCAGCAAGAGGATCGCCGGTGCCGGCCTTGACGTGTGGGAAGAGGAACCGCCGCCGCCCGACCATCCGCTGCTGCAGTTCGACAACGTGCTGGTGAGCCCGCACACCGCCGGCGTCACCAAGGAAGCGCGCGCCAACATGGGCCGCATCGCCGCCACCCAGCTCATCGACGCGCTGGACGGCAAGCGCCCGCCGCGCATCGTGAATCCGGACGCCTGGCCGCACTACGCCTCGCGTTTCGAGCGAGCCTTCGGGAAGGCCCCCGCAAAGGCCGAGGCATAGGCAGCAGGGGATCGTCATGGCGCCGCGTCGGGAAAAAGGGCCGCGTCCTGGCGCGCGAGCGAATGACGGCGTGGCGCTAGGCGACCCGCGCGCCGGCGCAGCCGGCACCAAGACCGTCAACCTCGCCCTGCAGGGCGGCGGCGCGCACGGCGCCTTCGCCTGGGGCGTGCTCGACAAGCTGCTGGAGGACGGGCGCCTCGACATCGAGGGCATCTCGGCGACCAGCGCCGGCGCCATGAATGCCACCGTGCTGGCCTATGGCTTCGCCGAGGGCGGGCGCGAGGGTGCGCGCGCCGCGCTCGCCGCCTTCTGGCAGCGCATCGCCCAGGCGGCGTGCGCGTCGCCCCTGCAACCCTCCCTGCTCGATCGTATCACCGGGAGCCACAGGCTCGACTTCAACCCGGCCTTCCAGACCTTCGACCTGCTCTCGCGCCTCTTCTCGCCCTATCAGTTCAATCCGCTGAACTTCAATCCGCTGCGTGCGGTGCTCGAGCAGTCCGTGGATTTCCAGCGCCTGCGCGCCGGCTCGCCCATCAAGCTCTTCCTCAGCGCAACCAACGTGCGATCCGGCAAGGTGCGCGTGTTCCGCAATGCGGAGATCACGCCCGACGCCGTGATGGCGTCCGCCTGCCTGCCGCTCATGTTCCAGGCCGTGGAGATCGAGGGCGAGGCCTATTGGGACGGTGGCTACATGGGCAATCCCGCCATCTTCCCGCTCATCTATGAATGCACCTCGAGCGACGTGGTGGTGGTGCACATCAATCCCATCGCCCGTCCCGACGTGCCGAAGACGGCCGCCGATATCCTCAACCGGATCGACGAGATCTCCTTCAACTCCTCCTTGATGCGGGAGATGCGCGCGATCGCGTTCGTCACCCGCCTCATCGACGAGGGCAGCCTCAAGGAAGGCGGCATGAAGCGCATGCTCATCCATTCGATTGCGGCCGAGGCGTTCATGCAGCGGCTCAGCGTCAACAGCAAGCTCAACGCCGACTGGGATTTCCTGGCGCACCTGCGCGATGCCGGCCGTGCCGGGGCCGCGGACTGGCTGACGGCCAACTTCCAGCACCTGGCGCGGCATTCGACCACGGACCTCGACATCTATCTTTGATTTTGCAGCTCACCGGCAGGTGGCGGTGTGCCTATTCGGCTACAGGCCAGCCGGCGGTGCGGTCGCGGCACGTACAACCGGGGTGGAACAGGCCAGCCTGCCTTGATGTTTCCACACGGCGCGGCGATATAGTCTGTGCGTCAGCCTTTCGGAGCGCAGATGGCGAGGGTTCTACGGCGACACTGGATCGGGCGGCTTCTAGCTGCCACGCTGTCGCTTGGGCTCGCCCTCGCGTCGACATTCGGGGCTGCGGCGCGTGCCCGTGACCACGTTCACCATCATGATGGTGCGGCGCCTCAGGCAGTCCATCAGCACTTCCATTACGGCGACCTCGGGGCGCACCAGCCGGACGAGGAAGCCGCGACTACGGTGGAAGAGGGTGGCCGCACGTTCGCTGCGAGTGCTGCCGGCGCCGGCGTGCCCAAGCCCGACCCGCTGCATCACACCTGCATGGATTTCGTCTGCCACGGCGGCATTGCCATCCTGGCATCGGTCGGCAGCTGGCAGGCTCCCTGGTGGCCCCAGGGCCGCTTGGTCGCCTGGCAGTCCGACCACGTCGTCTGCGTGAGCCCGGCGCGTCTCGACCGCCCACCCAAAGCATTCGCCCCGGCATAAGCAGCGGCGGGTCCTCGTGCCCGCCTTCCAGCAATGCTGTTGCGAAAGATCGAGAATGCGCCTCCTCTCCGGCGCTTTGGCGCGCACTTTCCTATCCCTCCTCGCGGGTGCCTCTATCGCTCTGCTCGCCGCCGGCTTCGACCCGGCCCGGGCGCACGAGGGGCATGACGACGCGGACAAGCCCGCCTCGGGCACAGGCACGTTCACATCGCCCCGCGTGGTTGCCGTCTCCGAGAGCTATCAATTCGTCGGCATCGTCGAGGGCGAGGTGCTGGTCGTCTACCTCGACCGCGCCAGCGACAACGAGCCGGTCACGACCGCGGCCATCGACGTTACGCTCGATGGCGAAACCTACAAGGCCGAGCTGCAGAAGAACGGCACCTACGAGGTCACCGCCCCCATACTGAAGCGGGCCGGCCAGATCGAGATTCTCGTCAACATCGTGGATACCGGCGGCACGGACCTTCTGGTCGGCGCGCTGGCAATAACTCCGTCCGCCGGCCCGGAGGCAATGTCGGCATCAGGCCTGTGGTCGCAGCTGCTGCAGCGCATCGGCATCCGGGCCGTCGCCGATGGAACGGCAGCCGGCGCATTGGGCCTCGGCACAGGTCAGGCGCTCATCCTCGGCGGAGGCGCAGCCGTCATCGCCATCCTCGGCTTCGTGGGCATCCGCAGGCGCCAGCGGCACACGGTGCCGATCGCGCTTCTCGCGATCCTTCTCGTGGTTGTGCTGGCCGCCACGGGCCAGGCGCACGAAGGCCACGATCACGGCGCCGACGTGCGTGCCAGCACCGGCAACAGTCCCCAGCGCCGCCCCGACGGCACGATCTTCCTGCCCAAGCCGTCGCAGCGCCTGCTGGAGGTGCGCACGTCCATCCTCAAGCAGCAGACCGCGACCAAGGCCGTGCGTCTGGCGGGCCGGGTTGCGGCCAATCCCAACTTCAGCGGCGTCGTGCAAAGCACGATCTCGGGTCGCTATGAGGCACCGCCCGGCGGCGTCCCGCCGCTCGGTGCGCGCGTCAAGGCGGGCGATCTGCTTGGCCGGGTGACGCCGGCGTTCGCCTCGATCGATTCCTCCGACATGGCGCAGACTCTGGGCGACATCGAGCAGAAGCTGTCGATTGCGCGTGCCAAGCTGGCGCGGCAGGAGCAGCTGCTGCGCAACAACGTGGTGGCGTCCGCCCTCGTCGACGAGACGCGGATGGAGGTGGAGGGGCTGATCAAGCGGCGCACCGACCTGCTGGCGGCGAGAGTGCGGGCCGAAGAGCTGCGCGCCCCGGTCGACGGCGTGATTGCGGCCTCGCGCGCGGTATCAGGCCAGGTCGTGAGTCCGTCCGACAAGCTTCTCGAGATCATCGACCCATCCCGCGTGCTCATCGAGGCGCTGGTGTTCGACCAGATCGATCCCGACACCGTGCGCGAGGCCTCCGCGGCCGTATCCGGCAATTCCACGCTCGAGCTTCGCCTGCTCGGGCGCAGCCGCGCCCTGCAGCAGCAGTACGTGCTGATGCAATTCGAGGTGGTCGGCGCGACCGGCCCGCTCAGCATCGGCCTGCCGGTCACGGTCATTGCGCGGGCCGGCGTACCCGTGTCGGGCATTTTTGTGCCGCGCTCGGCGCTGGCACAGGCCCCGAACGGGCAGACCGTGGTGTTCGAGCACAAGGAGCCCGAGGTGTTCGTGCCGTGGGCGGTCCGCACTGAGCCCTTCGACAACGAGACGGTGCTGGTCACGAGCGGACTGGAGGCCGGCACCAAGATCGTGGTGCGCAACGCTCCGCTCGTGAACCAGGTGCGGTGAGGGCGGGCTATGTTCACCTTCGTCGTCGAGCGCAGTCTCAAGAGCCGGCTGGTGGTCCTCGCCGCCGCCGTAGTGTTGGTCGTCTACGGTAGCTTCTCGCTGCCGCGGCTGCCGGTCGACGTGTTTCCCGACCTCAACCGGCCGACCGTGGTGCTGATGAGCGAGGCCGAAGGGCTGGCGCCGCAGGAGGTGGAGCAGCTCATCTCCTATCCGATCGAGACGGCGATGGGCGGCATTCCCGGCGCCGTGCGGGTGCGCTCGACCTCGGGCGTGGGGCTGTCGATCGTCTACGTCGAGTTCGGCTGGGAGGCCGAAATCTACCGCGCCCGCCAGCAGGTGGCGGAGCGGCTTGCTGGTGTGCAAGGCCGCTTGCCGCAGAACGTGCACGTGCAGATGGGACCGGTATCCTCGATCATGGGCGAGATCATGCTGCTCGCCGTCACGGGGACGTCGGTATCGCCGATGGAGCTGCGGGAGATCGCCGACTTCGTCATCCGTCCGCAGATCCTCACGATCCCCGGCGTCGCTCAGGTGATCCCTATTGGCGGCGAGGTGCGGCAGTACCGCGTCGCCCCCGACCCCGTGATGATGAGCCGGCTCGAGATCCCGATCAGCGAGCTGGAAGCCGCCATCCGCCGATTCGGCGTCAATACCGGCGGCGGCTTTGTCGACCAGCATTCCCGCGAGTACCTGATCCGCAACATCGGCCTCACCGACCGCATCGAGGACCTGCGCAACCTAGTGGTGGCAACGCGCCAGGGCTATGGCATCCTGCTGCGCCAGGTAGCGCGCGTCGACTTCGCCCCACGGGTGAAGCGGGGCGATGCCGGCTACATGGGCAACCCCGCCGTCATTGTCGGCATCCAGAAACAGCCGACCGCCGATACCGTGACTTTGACGCGAACCATCGAGACTCAGCTCCAGCGCATCCAGAAGACGCTGCCGGCAGGGATCACCGCAGACAGGGTGCAGTTCCGCCAGGCGACCTTCATTGAGACCTCGATCGCCAACTTGAAACAGGTGCTGGTGGAGGCGGCGCTGGCCGTGGCGGTCGTGTTGTTCCTGTTCCTGATGAACGTGCGCGCCACCGCCATCTCGCTCGCCGCCATCCCCATCTCGCTGCTTGTCACCGTGCTGGTGTTCAAGGTGATGGGCCTGTCGATCAACACCATGACGCTCGGCGGGCTCGCGATCGCCATCGGCGAGCTGGTCGACGACGCGGTGGTGGGCGTGGAAAACATCCTGCGCCGGCTCAAGGAGAACGCCGCCAGGGCCGCGCCGCTGCCTGCCGCCCAGATCATCGTGCGGGCGACGCAGGAGGTGCGCTCGGGCATCTTCTACGCCACCATCATCGTCATTCTCGTGTTCCTGCCGCTGTTCGCGCTGTCGGGCATCGAGGGCCGGCTGTTCGTGCCGCTCGGGATCGCCTACATCGTGTCGATCCTTGCCTCGCTCGTCACCTCGATGACGGTGACGCCAGTGATGTCCTACTACCTGTTCACCTCCCCAAGCAGCTTCGGCCACGGCGACAGTTTCCTGGTTCGGGCGCTGAAGGGGGGCAACCGGCGCCTGCTCGAGCGCGCATTCCGGCGGCCGGCAGTGCTGGGCATGGCGATCGCCGCGGGGGTGGTGGCCGCCGGCATCGGCGCCCTGCTGCTGCCGCGCGCGTTCCTGCCGCCCTTCAACGAGGGCACCATCCTCGTCAACGTCCAGTACAACCCCGGCATCTCGCTGGCGGAATCGAACCGCCTGGGCACCATCGCCGAGCGTCTGCTGCTCGACATCCCCGAGGTCAAGAGCCTCGGGCGGCGCACCGGCCGGGCCGAGCTCGACGAGCATGCCGAGGGCGTGCACACGACCGAGATCGACATCGACCTCTCCCGCTCGGAGCGCAGCAAGGAGGACGTGTTCGCCCAGATCCGGGGCAAGCTGTCGGTGCTGCCAGCATCGGTCGGCATCGGCCAGCCGATCGCGCACCGCCTCGACCACATGCTGTCGGGCGTGCAAGCGCAGATCGTGATCAAGGTTTTCGGCGAGGACCTCGATCTGTTGCGTACCTCGGCGGAGCAGCTGCGCTCGCGCCTGCAGGGCGTGGCGGGCCTGGTCGACCTTCGGGTCGAGAAGCAGGTTCTGATCCCGCAGCTCAAGGTGACGCCCGACTACGAGCGCGCGGCGCTCTACGGCATCACGCCGGCGAGCCTCACGGAGGCGCTGGAAGGGCTGTCGAGCGGGCGCGTGGTGTCGCAGATCGCGGAAGGCAACCGTCGCTTTGATGTGGTGATGCGCCTCTCCGACGAGAATCGCTCCACCACCGGGCTGCAGGACCTGCTGGTGTCGACGCCCAACGGCTTCGTGCCGCTGCGGCTCCTGGCCAAGGTGGAGGAGGGCGACGGCCCCAACCAGATCCAGCGCGAGAACGGCCAGCGGCGCATCGTCGTGCAGGCCAATGGCGACGGCCGGCGCGACATGGCGGCCATTATCGCCGATGTGCGCCGCATTGTCGCCGCGGCGGAGCTGCCGGCGGGCTACACGACCCAGCTCGAGGGCGCCTTCCGCGCCCAGGAGGAGGCGGCTTTCGTCATCGGCATTCTGTCGCTGGTGTCGCTAGCCCTGATCTTCATGGTGCTCTACCAGCGCTACCAGTCGGCGGTGCTGACGCTGATCATCCTGACCAGCATTCCGCTCGCCCTGATCGGCAGCGTGGTGGCGCTGTGGCTGGCGGGACAGCCCCTGTCGGTCGCCTCGATGATCGGCTTCATAACGCTCGCCGGCATCGCCGCCCGCAACGGGATCCTCAAGATCAGCCACTTCATCAACCTGGCGCTCAACGAGGGCGAGACCTTTGGGCCGGCGCTGGTGATGCGCGGCAGCCTGGAGCGGCTGTCGCCGGTGCTGATGACGGCCTTGTGCGCCGGGCTGGCGCTGGTGCCGCTGCTCTTCGGTGCGGGCGAGCCCGGCCGGGAGATCCTGCACCCCGTCGCCGTGACGATCTTCGGCGGCCTCGTCAGCTCGACGCTGCTCGACACGCTGCTCACCCCCATCCTGTTCCTGAAGTTCGGGCGCAAACCGCTCGAGCGCATCCTCGCCGCCCGCGCCGAGAGGCCTGCCTCCGGCGGTGCGGGGCTGGTCGAGGCCTACTGATCCCGCCGGCAACACCCAAGCAAGGAGAAACTCATGCTGCGCAAGTTTGCACTTTCAGGGTTGGCCGCCGCCATGCTCGTTCTGGCCCAGCCTGCCCTGGGCCAGAAGACGGGACCCAATGGCGGCCTAGTGGCAGGCAAGGATGGTCATGAGACCGAACTCGTCGTCTCCGTCGGCGATCTGACCGTCTACATCCTGGACCACGGCAAGGTGCACGATACCAAGGGCGTGAAGATCAAGGCCGTCATCCAGGACGCGGGCAAGACGACGAACGTCGATCTCGTTGCCACCGACGGCAAGAAGATGGTCGGCAAGCTGGCGGCGCCGCTCGGCAAGGGCGCCATCGTCGTGCTCTCCGGCAAGGACGACCACGGCGACGTCATCAACGCCCGCTACGTGCTGAAGTAGCGCCTGTCATCCCGGCCTGCGCGCGCAATGCTGGAAGCATGCCTTCGGCATGACGCGCAGAGCCGGGATCCAGCAGCGCTCTCGACACCGCCCCGAGCTTGTCGAAGGGCGGGTGGAAGGTGCCGCCGGTGCCATCGTGGTTGGACAAGCTCACCACGAGCGCAAGGCTTCGGCCCCTGAGTCCCGAATATTTCGCAGCCTGCCCCGGCCCCCGAGCCGGGGCGAAATTCCGGGGTGACATCGGGCGCCCTCACGCCCGCTCCACCACCAGCACGTTGGCGTTGGCGGCCACGACGCGGACAGCCGCGCCGGCGGGCGTGTCGGGGCCTTCGGCCAGCCACAGCGTATCGCCGGCGTGGACCTTGCCGCGTCCGCCCTCGATCGCCTCCGCGACCGTCAGCACGCGGCCGACAAGCTCACCGCCACGGGCGTTGAGCAAGGGCTCGTCGCTTGTCGAGAATGCGTGCTTGGCCCACACGAAGTCGATCAGCACGTCGAGGATCAGCAGGGCGGCGCCGGCGGCAAGCCACAGGTAGCCCACGCGGTTGCCGCGACCGAGCTCCACGCCGCCGATGATGCCGAGGCCGATCCCGGCCCACGGCAACGCCATGCTGACGACCGCGAGCAGCCAGACGAACTCGCCCGGCTCCCCGTCAGGTCGCCGCCGCACGCTCCACCACCAGCACGGTCCCGTTGGTGTCGGTGACCGTCATGCGCGAGCCGGCCGGCGTGTCCGGCCCCTCCGCCTGCCACACCGTGTCGCCGACGCGGACCCGCCCGCGGCCGTTCTGGATGGCCTGCTCGACGATCACCATGCGGCCGATGTACTGGCGACCCCGCTCGTTGAGGTCGGGCACGTCGGACTTGGCCACGTCGGGTCCCATGTAGCGCCGCACCAGGAACACGGCTGCGACCGAGAGGATGCCGAAGGCGGCGATCTGCAGCTGCCACGGCATGCCCGTCAGCCAGGCAAGAAAGCCCACCACTACGGCCGCCATGCCGAACCACAGGAAGTGGACGCCCGGCACCATGGTCTCCAGGATGAAGAGGCACACCGCCAGGATCAGCCAGTTCCAGAGCCCGAGATTGGCAAACAACGTGTAGAGATTCTGCATGTCGCCCGATCTCCCCTTTGCGCACTGACAGACCTCAGGCCTGCGGCACGCTGCCCTGGCGGGCGCGGCCGGACGCGGGCGGTGTGGCGCCGTTCCGGCCGAAGGCCTCGCCCGTGATCTCGGCCAGGCCCGCCAGCGAGCCTATCACCGAGGAGGCGTCGAGCGGCATCATCAGCACCTTCTGGTTCGGCGACTTGGCAAGCGCCTCCAGCGCCTTCACGTAGTTGGTGGCGACGAAGTAGTTGATGGCCTGCACGTTGCCGCCGGCGATCGCCTGGCTCACCATCTCGGTGGCCTTGGCTTCGGCCTGGGCGGCGCGCTCGCGCGCCTCGGCGTCGCGAAAGGCTGCTTCCTTGCGGCCCTCGGCGGCGAGCATGACGGCCTGCTTCTCGCCTTCCGCCTTCAGCACTGCGGCTTGCCTGAGGCCCTCGGCCTCGAGGATCTGGGCGCGCTTGTCGCGCTCGGCCTTCATCTGCCGCGCCATGCTGTCGACGAGGTCGCGCGGGGGCGCGATGTCCTTGATCTCGATGCGCGTGACCTTGACGCCCCAGGCCTCGGTCGCGGCATCCACCACCTGCAGCAGCCGGGCGTTGATGGTGTCGCGATTGGACAGCAACTCGTCGAGATCCATCGAGCCCATCACGGTGCGGATGTTGGTCATGGTGAGATTGACGATGGCGCTCTCCAGCCTGTCCACGCCGTAGGTCGCCTTGGCGGCGTTCAGCACCTGATAGAAGTTGACGCCATCGACGGTGACCATGGCGTTGTCGCGGGTGATGATGTCCTGGGAAGGGATGTCGATCACCTGCTCCTTCATGTTCATCTTTGCGCCGATGCGCTCCATGACCGGGATCAGGAAATGCAGTCCAGGCTGCAAGGTGCGCGTGTACTTGCCGAAAACCTCGACGGTGTAGGCGTAGCCCTGCGGGACCATCTTGACCGTCGACCAAAGGCCGACTGCGGCCAGGACCACCAGCAACACGGCGAAGACTTCGAAGCCGCCCGAGAACAGGTTCATAGGACCCACCCAATCAAGAGTTGCGCTCCCCCTTATCTAGGAAGCCTCTGAGGCAAGTTTTAGGAGGCATTGGGAAATACTCAGTGAAGGAACGGTTGATGAGAGATGAACTGGCATACGGTGTACACCACAATTTGCGACTATTTGCAGCTGCACTTGTGTTACCTGCGGAATTGCCGGGCGAATTTCTCCGTCCGCGGCGTCGCTCCTGTTGGTGTCTATGCACCGCCCCACCGGCAAAGACAGCACTAGGGCGATAGCCAACCCATCAGCTCGCGACGCACCACGTGCGCGAGGGCGCCGATGCCGGCCGCGGAATCGTTGAGGCAGGGCACAACGGTGAACTTCTCGCCGCCATTAGCGAGAAACACGCCGCGGTTCTCCATGTCGAGCTCCTCCAGGGTCTCCAGGCAGTCCGCCGCAAAGCCCGGCGCCACGACCGCGAGCCGCCGCACGCCCGACTTCGCCAGTCGCTCGATCACCTCGATGGTATAGGGCTGCAGCCAGACCTCGTTGCCGAAGCGCGACTGGAACGTCGTATGCCAGTGTTCGGCCGGCCAGCCCAGGCGCTCGCGCAGACGTGCGGACGTCGCCAGGCACTGGTCGTAGTAGGGGTCGCCGCCCTCCCGATACCGCTCGGGCATGCCGTGAAAGGAGGCCACCATTGCCTCGGGGGTGAAGTCGAGCCCGGCAAGGTGCGCGCGCATCGACGTCGCCAGCGCATCGATGTAGGCGGGGTCGTCGTAGTAGGGGGGTGCGACGCGCAGGCTCGGCTGCCAGCGCAGCTGCATCACCGCGCGGAAGACGGCATCGCAGGCCGTCGCGGTCGTCGCCGCCGCATATTGCGGATAGAGCGGGAGGATCAGGATGCGGTCGCAGCCCTCGCGCTGCAGGTGGGCGATCCGTTCGGCGGTCGACGGGCTCGCGTAGCGCATTGCCCAATCGACCACGACCGCATCATTGGCGAGTGCGGCATGCAACTTCTCCGCCTGCAACCGCGTGATCGTCTTGAGCGGGCCCTCGTCGAGTTCCCTGTTCCAGATCTTATCGTAGTCCTTGCCCTTGCGCCCCGGACGGACGGTGAGGATGATCAGATTGAGGATAGGCCACCACTTCCAGCGTGGCAGCTCGATCACGCGGCGGTCCGACAGGAACTCCTTGAGGTAGCGGCGCATCGGCCAGTAGCCGGTCGCGTCGGGCGTCCCGAGGTTCAGGAGCAGCACCCCGATGCGCCTCCTCCTCGCCGACCTGTGGTCCGGGGAGTGGCGGCTTGGCGTCTGGGGCGCAGGATCGCAGGCGTCCATGGGCATCTCGCTGAGTTGCACGACAGCTGCCGTGCCGGGCCGGCGCTCGCCCGGGCGTGCTGCTCTGCGGCCTATCCGCGGGCGGTTGGGACCGGTGGGCTGCGGCCGCGGCCCACACCGACGTAGGTGAAGCCGTGGCGTGCCATGTCGTCGGGAGGATAGATGTTGCGCAAGTCGACGACGATAGGCCGCTTGAGCAGCGATTTGACGCGCTCCAGATCGAGGGCGCGAAACTCATCCCAGTCGGTGACGACGACGAGCGCCTCCGCATCCTCGGCGCAGGCATAGGCGTCCTCCGCGTAGTCCACGTTCTCGAGCACCGCGCGCGCCTGCTCCATGCCCTTGGGATCGAACACGCGCACGCGGGCCCCGGCATCCTGTAACGCCGTGATAAGCGCAATGGAGGGGGCCTCGCGCATGTCGTCGGTGTTGGGCTTGAAGGTCAGCCCCAGCACGGCGACGGTGCCGCCGCGCACGTTGCCGCCGCAGGCCGCGACCACCTTGAGACCCATGGCGCGCTTGCGCTGGTCGTTGACGGCCGCGGCGGTCTCCACGATCCGGCACGGCGCGCCGAAGTCGTGTGCGGTACGCACGAGCGCGCGCAGGTCCTTGGGAAAACACGATCCGCCGAAGCCCGGGCCCGCGTGCAGGAACTTGCGGCCGATCCGGCTGTCCATGCCGATGCCGTGCGCGACCTCCTCGACGTCGGCGCCGGTGCGCTCGCACAGCTCCGCCATCTCGTTGATGAAGGTGATCTTGGTGGCAAGGAACGCGTTGGCCGCGTACTTGATGAGCTCGGCGGTCCGGCGGCTGGTGAACAGCAGCGGCACCTGATTTCGCGCTAACGGTTGATAGATATCCGTCATCACCTGGCGTGCACGCTCGTCGTCGACGCCGATGACGATGCGATCGGGGTGGTTGAAGTCGCTGATGGCCGCGCCCTCGCGCAGGAACTCGGGGTTGGAGACCACGGCGAACTCGGCGCCCGGCCGCGCCTCCGCGATGATGCGCGCCACCTCGTCGCCCGTGCCGACCGGAACCGTCGACTTCGTCACGATGACCTTGGGCCCGTTCAGATGGGCAGCGATCTCCCGCGCCACGTCGAAAACGTAGGAAAGGTCGGCATGCCCGTCGCCGCGGCGCGACGGAGTCCCGACCGCGATGAAAATGGCGTCCGCGGACCGCGCTGCCGCGGCCAGTCCCGTTGTGAACGACAACCGTCCAGCGGCCGAATTCCCGGCCACGAGCTCGGCCAGGCCCGGCTCGAAGATTGGCATCTCGCCGCGCGCGATGCGGTCGATCTTGCCCGAATCGCTGTCGACGCAGGTCACGACGTGCCCGCAGTCGGAAAAGCAGGCGCCGGAAACGAGACCGACGTAGCCGCAGCCGATCATGGCGATGTGCATCGTCAGCCGTTCCTGCCGCTGGGCGCAGGCGGACCGTACGGAGCATGCACCCTGCCGCGCGTGACGACGGTACCGAGCTGTACTGTCATCGTCTCTCCATTGAACGTGGTGCAGGTAGCACGCACCATTGGCGCCTGCGAGCGCGTCCGCCAATCCGCCGCACGGACCGTGGCAGGACTGCCTCAGTGGTTCGCGGATTTGCCCACAGCCGGAAAAGTCTCCACCGCTTACCGGGCGGACCTTGGTTCACAGCCTTTATGGCGCCCGCTATGATTGTGAACAAGAGGAAGGGGTGTGTTTCGGTGCTGGCCCGTGATAGGCCACATTCGCACGCGGGCGGGGTCGGAATGGCCTGTGCAGCGACCAAGGCGGTCGGGGCGTGAGCGGCTTTGACAAGAGGGCGGCACTCGAAAAAGTGACGCAAGGGTGGCTGCTGCGGCTTGTGGGCCTCGGCCGCTACAACAAGCGCGTCATCATCGCCGTCACGGATTTTCTGACTCTCGGGTTCGCCCTCTGGCTCGCCATGTCGGTGCGGCTCGGCGCCCCCTATGTGCCGCCGTCGCGGGAGCTGACGCTGATTCTGCTGGCGGCGCCGACGATCGGCGTGGCCACGTTCTTTCAGCTCGGCCTCTATCGCCTGGTGACGCGCTACATCGGCCGTCAGGGAGCGGTGCTGATACCGGTTGCCGTCGGCCTGTCGGCGCTGCTGTGGGCGCTGCTGGTATTGCTGTCGGGAATCCAGGTCAGCGGCGTGCAGGCCGCCGGTGTCCGCATCCCCGGCATCGTGGCGGTTCCGCGCTCGGTCGTCATTCTCTATCCGGTCCTCGGGGCGGCGCTGGTCTGGGGGACGCGGCAGCTGGCGGGATGGCTGCTCAAGCACGCTGGCATCGACATACCCACGCGCTTTTCTGAAAATGCCCACAACGTGCTGATCTACGGCGCGGGCGCGACCGGAGTGCAGCTGCTCGAGGCGCTGCGCCGGACCGGCGGCTACGTGCCGATGGCCTTTGTCGACACCAGCCCCACCTTGTGGGGTCAATACGTCGGCGGCCTCAAGGTCTACCGTCCCGACCGCCTTGGCGTGCTCGTTCAGCGCCACAACGTCACGGAGGTGCTGCTCGCCATGCCGCGCGCCAAGCGGCGCGAGCGTCAGGCCGCCCTGCGGCAGCTCGAGCCGTTGATGGTGGCGGTGCGCACGCTTCCAGCTATCGAGGATCTGGCTGCGGGCCACGTGACGGTGAGCGACCTGCGGCCGGTGGACGCCGAAGATTTGCTCGGCCGGGACCCTGTGCCGCCTGATCCGGCTCTTCTTGCGCGCAACATCCAGGGCAAGTCGGTGATGGTCACGGGAGCCGGCGGCTCGATCGGCTCGGAACTGGTGCGGCAGATCCTGCGGCAGAAGCCGATGCGTCTCGTGCTGCTGGAGACCGGCGAGGCGCAGCTCTACGAGATCGAGGCCGAGGTGGACGAGCTGCTGCAGGCCAGGCGCGCGGCATCAGCCAATGTCAGCCCTCCTCCCGAGGTCGTGGCGGTCCTGGGCTCGGTGCTCAACGGCGCGCTGATGCGCCAGATCATCGAGAAGCACGCGGTCGAGACCATCTATCACGCTGCCGCCTACAAGCACGTTCCCATCGTCGAGCAGAATGCCGTCGCCGGCCTGCGCAACAACACATTCGGCACGGCCGTTCTGGCGGATATGGCCCAGCGCTGCGGGGTGGAGCGCTTTGTGCTGGTGTCGACCGACAAGGCCGTGCGGCCCACCAGCATCATGGGTGCCAGCAAGCGTCTTGCCGAGATGGTCCTGCAGGCACGGTCTGCCGGGCGCAAAGGGCGGACTGTCTTCACCATGGTGCGCTTCGGCAATGTCCTCGACAGCTCGGGCTCGGTGGTGCGCAAGTTTCGCCGGCAGATCGAGGCGGGCGGACCTGTCACCGTCACCGACCCCAACGCGATCCGCTACTTCATGTCCATCCCCGAGGCCGCAACGCTCGTGCTCCAGGCAGGCGCGATGGCGACCGGCGGCGAGGTGTTCGTGCTCGACATGGACGTGCCCGTGAAGATCGACGATCTCGCCAAGTCGATGATCCGCTTGATGGGTCTGGAGGTGCGCGACGCCGAGCATCCGGACGGCGACATCACCATCCAGTACATCGGGCTTCGTCCCGGCGAGAAGCTGCACGAGGAGCTGCTTCTCGGCACCCACATCACGCCGACCGAGCATCCGCGCATCTTCAAGAGTCACGAGCCCTGCATGCCCGCCGCGGAGCTGAAGAAGGCGATTGCGACCCTTGGCGCGGCCATGGACAGGGACGACGTAGCAGGCATTCACGCGGTCCTCGAGCGCGCGGTAGAAGGTTACCGCCCCGATATCAAGAGGGTCGAGTCGAAGGTAATCAACCTCATGGACAAGCGCGCACCGGCGGCGCTGACAGGTACGTAACCGAGCCCGCCATGAGCCATCGAGGGATCCTTGCTTTCAGGCCGCTGTTCGGCGTGCCTGCATCGGCCGAAGCAGGGCCCTGCCTAGAAAGCCGGCGGAGTTGAGCGCCCTCGCCTCCTTCCTCGCGCGTCACGGGGACCGGTTGTTGCTGGCAACCGCCATCGGCACTGCGTGCGGCGTCGCGATCTTCCTGCGTCTGCCGCTGACCGCTCCGGGATGGCTTGTGCTCGGCGCCATTGCGCCTGTCGGCTGGCACATCGTGCGTAGGGGCCGCATGCCGTCGCTGGCGCCGGTGGGTGCGACGCTCGCCCTCTTGCTCGGGGTCATCTACCTCGCCCTGAACGCATCCTGGTCGCTGAGCCCCGCGGATGCCCAGCGCACCTTGGTTACTCTGGTGCTCCTCGTCGTCGTCCTGCTTCTCCTTCAGGGGGCGCTGGCCGACAGCGATCCCGATGTCCTGCGCGCGCTGCTGACCGGCCTCTACGCCGGCATGGCGATCGGCGGGGTGGTCCTGTGCTTCGATGTGTTGAGCCATCAGTGGTTCCACCGCCAGCTCATCATGCTCGCCCCGGAGCTGCGGCCCGAGGACCCATACGTGATTGCGGACGGCGGGACCGTGGTGCTCCCGCCCTATCTCCTCAACCGCAGCATCGCGGCTCTCACGTTCCTTTTCTGGCCGACCATGTTGACGATTGCCCTGATCCGGCCCCGGACCACCCTGAGCCATGGATTGATCGCGGCATTGATCCCGGCAGTGGCGGCGGTGGCCGGGTCGGTGCATGCGACGTCCAAGATTGCTCTTCTCGGCTCCACCCTCGTCTTCATCGTGTGCGTGCTCTGGCCGGTCTTGGCGCGGCGGGCGATCACCTGGGGCTGGATCCTCGCGATCGCATTCGTCGTCCCGCTGGCGTCGCTCGCCTACAAGACCGAGCTCTATCGTGCGTCATGGCTGTGGCCGAGCGCCCAGCACCGCATCGTCATCTGGGGCCATACGAGCCAGCTCGTGGCCGAGGCCCCGATCCTCGGCGCCGGCATCAACACCGCGCGTGCTCTCAACGATCGGCAGGGTCCGGTCGCTCCCGGCTCCGGCTTTCGCCTGTCGACAAGCGTGCACAGCCACAACGCCTACCTGCAGACCTGGTACGAGACGGGTGCCGTCGGTGCTGCCCTGCTCATGGCCGTCGGCTTGGCGGTGATCGCCGCGATTGCGCGCGCGCCCGAGTTGATCCAGCCCTATCTCTTCGCCACATTCGCGGCGTGCGCCTTGCTTGCGGGCTCGAGCTTCAGCCTGTGGCAGTCCTGGTTCGTGGCTTCGTTCGGGCTCGCGGCCGGCTTCGCGATGGCCGGCAGATGGCTCGCCGATCGCAACCTCAACGTCGCCGGCCGGTCGCCGCCTTTCTCGTCTGCGGCTTAGCCGCCACCGGCTCCTTGGGCGGGGCCAGGGCCGCCAGCGTCTGCGCCGACGACCAATAGTGCCTGACGCGATGCTCCAGGTTGTCTGCCGGCTCGGCAAACAGCCGCTCGCCGCGAGGCCTGGCCTCTGCCCTGAGGTGGGTCTGGTGAGTTCGGCAGAGCGCCAGGACAGGAGCGATTTCCTTGGGCCGCAGAACCGAAGCACACCGCTCGCTGACGAAGTCGAGCAGAATTGCGTAGTCGTGGTCTTCGCCCAGGAGGCGCGAGATTTCCCTCGCCTCGTCGGCGCGGGCGCCCAGGGCCTCCGGCCAGCCGCGCGACAGGAGCAGCATGTGGCGCCAATGCAGCTGCACGTGCTTTCGCCATGTGTGGAAGGCCTCGTCGCCCGGCTCGTCGTAGGCTGCGCGAAAGAGCTTGCGCGCCTTGCGATAGGTCAGGCCTGCACCCTCCACGACGTGGGCGAGCCCGATGCCGGAAAGCGCCTGGCCGGCGAAGAACGTCCTTGCGCGCCGCAGCCGCTGCAGGGCCTGGCGGCGGTTCTCGGCATCGGCGCGTCTGCCGGACACCCTGCCGTCGGCGAGAACCTTGCGCAGTCGTCCCCCCGCATCACCCGGCAGGGCGCCGGCGTGCGCCTCCAGCTTGCCCAGCGTCTGCCGCAGGACGTCGAGGTCGCGGGCCGTGGAGAGCAGCCGTCCGATGCCGGAGAGCCGTTCTGCCTCACGGCGATAGACGGCCTCGTCCAGCCCGGGACGGATCAGCCGCAGGAGCGCCCGGGTCCGCTTCAGGCTGCGTCGTGCGTCGTGCACCGCGGCGGCGATGTCGTCCTTGGCGCCAAGCTTGGTCTCGGCAAGCTCGATCTGCTCCAGTCCGATCCGGCGCACATTGTGCGCAATGGACCCGGTAAGCTTGAACCTGTACGTCATCGGACCAACGCGCCGGCAGGCTGCCAATACGACCTGTCTCTAGTGTGATGAGCGAGAAGTCCGTCGCATCGCTTGCGGCTAGGTTGGGAGACGGGCTTCTCGATCTCAATCACATGAGCATCATGATTTATCTAGTGTCCTTCAGATCGCGACATTCGTTCAACGCCTGCGGCAGAACGAGACGAATTTCGCGATCAGGACACCAGAGGGCCGCGGCTCCTGAAGCACAGAGCTTTGTCACAATCCACTGTCCGGCCGCCACAGCCTTACCGCAGGCGCATCGGCGGCTGTGCTTTTGTCCTACATTCTGGCGCGCTCCGCCCAGGCTAGCCACTGGCGCACGCGCCCCTCGGGGTCCGCGTGGGTGAAGAAATCCGTGATCACCGCGAGGCTGTCTGCACCTGCGGCCTTGACGCCGTCGGCCCGCTCCGGCGTGATCCCGCCGATGGCAACCAGCGGCAGAGCGCCGATGCGTCCCTTCCAGTCCGCGATCCTGTCGAGCCCCTGCGGCGCCCACTTCATGACCTTCAGGCGGGTCTCGTAAATGGGGCCGAGCGCGACATAGGACGGCTTGGCATTGAGCGCGACGGCCAGCTCTTCCTCGCTGTGCGTGCTGATGCCGAGCCGCACGCCCTTGGCACGGATCGCGGCCACGTCCGCACCCGCCAGATCCTCTTGCCCGAGATGGACATAATCGGCGCCGAGTTCCAAGGCCTCCCGCCAGTAGTCGTTGACGATCAGCTGGCAACCGTGACGGGCGCAAATGCCGAGGCTCTCGGCGATCTCGCGGCGCACGCGCTCCGGCTCGGCGTCCTTGAGGCGCAGCTGCACCGTCTTCACGCCCAGCGGAACGAGGCGCTGCAGCCAGGCAACGTCGGGCAGGATGGGGTAGAACGCGTCGAGGCCCCCGGACGTCTCAGCGGCCCTGCCGGTCATTGCTGCCGTTCCAGGTCGAAGAAGGGCGTGCCGGCGACGGGCGTGGACGGCACGGCCATGTCGCGCATTTCCATCAGGCCCGCTTCGAAGGCGCTGCGGCCCGCCTCGATGGCAAGCGCGAAGGCGCGCGCCATGCTCACGGGATCGGCGGCACGTGAAACGGCCGTGTTGAGCAGGATCGCGTCGAAGCCCATCTCCATCGCCTCTGCTGCATGCGATGGCGCGCCGATGCCCGCATCGATGATGAGCGGAACGGAGGCCAGATACCGTCTGAGCGACTTCAGGGCGTAGGGGTTGGCGAGACCGCGCCCCGTGCCGATCGGGGCGCCCCAGGGCATCAGCACCTCGCAGCCCGCCGCAAGCAGGCGCTCGGCAACGATGAGGTCCTCGGTCGTGTACGGAAAGACCTTGAAGCCCTCCTTGCACAGCACCATCGCCGCCTCGACGAGACCGAACACATCGGGCTGCAGGGTGTCGTCGTTGCCGATCACCTCGAGCTTGATCCAGTCGGTGCCGAAGAGCTCGCGCGCCATCTGCGCCGTCGTGATGGCCTCCTTCGGGGTGCGGCAGCCGGCCGTGTTCGGCATCACGCGCACGCCCAGCGCCTTGATCAACTCGAAGAAGCGCCTGCCCGAATCACCGCGCGCGGCCTCGCGCCGAACCGACACCGTGAGCACGCTGGCGCCCGAGGCCCTGGCGGCGTCGCTCATGACTTGGGGCGAGGGATAGCGGGCGGTGCCGAGCAAAAGCCGCGACGGGAGCTCTACGCCATAGAGGGTCAGCGGCCGTCCGCTGCCGGGTGTCGCGTCGATCGCATTCATGGCCTGGCCTCAGCTCCTTCCTCCCGGCGCCTGTCAGCCATCCCGGTCAGCCGCCTTGGCGCGGTGCCACGATCTCGATCCGGTCGCCCGGCGCCAGCTCGGCTTCGCTGCGGGCAGGCCTCGGCACGAAATCGCCGTTGCGCGCGGTCGCTACCGCGGACTCGGCAAAGCCCCGCTCCGCGACGAGCTCGGACAGCGTGCGTGCGCACGTTGCGACCGCCTCGCCGTTGACGACAAGTGAAATGCTCCGACCTAGCCGCTGTTGCATGGTTCTCCGGCTCCTGCCTCGATATCTGCGACGGTGCCGGTCTCAATTCAAGTGATTTCCGGAAACCGCACGCGCCGCGGCCGGAGGTCACTTCTCACCTTGTGTCGGCGCTTGCGGATGGGCTGGTCGCGATCGCAGCCACCTCCACCAGTGATGGCGTGGCAAGGTTCGGCGGAACCGCGTGCCGGAAGCGGTCCGCGGAGCGGCGTTCGCGATGATCAGGGCGTCCGCAACTCCGTTGTCGCGCCAGCAGTTATTTGAACGATGTTCATTTTATTGCCATCATTCGATGCCACCCTTCGTAGAGAAGATGAAGAGGAGTTCGTGCCAGAGTCCGGCTGCCTCGTTCACCCAGGGAAACCTCATGTTCAAGAGCCTGATGACATCGCGGCGGTTCGCGCCGCTATTTTGGTGTCAGCTTTGCTCCGCCCTGAACGACAACTTCCTGAAAAACGCCCTTGGCATGCTGATTCTGTTCGGGATCGGCGGCTCCGGCTCTGCCGCGGGCGACTACGGGCCACTGCTGATCACGGCGTCGGGGATCGTGTTCATCGCTCCGTTCTTCTTCCTGTCCGCCCTCGGCGGCGAGCTGGCAGACCGGCTCGACAAGGCCCAGGTCGCACAGCGCATCCGGCTGATGGAGATCCCCATCGCCGCTTTGGCCGCCCTCGGCTTCTTCCTCCACTCGGTGGCGTTGCTGTTCATCGCGCTGGCCCTCTTCGGCGTCGTCGCCGCCCTGTTCGGACCCGTGAAATACGGCATACTGCCCGAGAAGCTGGAGACCGCGGAGCTGCCTGCCGGCAACGCCCTGGTGGAGGGCGCGACCTTCCTTGCCATCCTCGCCGGCACCATCACCGGCGGCGTGGCGGTGGCGGGCGCCGAGAGCCCTGAGATCGTCGTCTCGGTGATCCTGGCGCTGGCGCTGGCGTCCTGGCTGTTCGCGCGCGCTATTCCCTCCGCCGGGCCCGCCGCTCCCGACCTCATCATCACCCGCAACCCCTGGACATCGACGCTGGCCCTGCTGCGCGAGCTCAAGGCGGACAAGCGGCTATGGGGCGGCGCCCACATCGTCTCATGGTTCTGGCTCGTCGGCTTCGTGGCCCTCTCTCTGTTGCCGACGCTGGTCAAGACCACCGTCGGCGGCAGCGAGGGCGTGGTGACGACCTGCCTGGCGGTCTTCACCGTCGGCATTGCCGTCGGCTCGCTGGTGGCCGCGCGCGCAAGCCACGGCCAGCCCAACCTCGGCCTCGTGCCGCTGGGTGCCGTGCTGATGGGTGTGTTCTCGCTTGCCATCGCCTGGATCGCGGCGGTGACCGTGCCGGGCACGGGGACGATCGGGCCGGCCGCGCTCATCGGCTCCACGACTGGCATCGCGCTGCTGATCAGCCTGTGCGGACTGGCGATCGCCGGCGGGTTGTTCATCGTGCCGTCGTTTGCGGCCGTGCAGGCCTGGGCGCCGGTGGACCGCCGCGCTCGCGTTATCGCTGCCGTCAACGTGCTCAACGCCGCCTACATGGTCGGCGCCGGCGCCGTCGTTGCCGTGCTGCAGGCCGCCGGAATCGGCGTGCCGACCCTGTTCGCCATCCTCGGCGTGCTCTCCATCGCCGCCATTGCCTTCATCCTGCAAACCTGGGGGGCGGAGGTGCTGCGCGACGCCGGCCGCACCCTCCTGCGCTTTTTTTTTAGGCTGGAGGTAGAGGGCCTGCAGAACATTCCGGGCACCGGCGAGCGGGTCGTCATCGCTCCCAACCACGTGAGCTTGCTCGACGGACCGGTCCTGCACACGATCCTGCCCAAGCAGGCCGGCTTCGCGGTCAACACCCAGATCGCCCGGGCCTGGTGGGTGCAGCCCTTCCTGAAAGTCATCAATGCGCACCTGCTCGAGCCTACCAAGCCGCTTGCCGCACGCGCCCTCGTCAATGCCGTGAAGGCCGGCGAGACGATCGTCATCTTTCCCGAAGGCCGCATCACCGTGACGGGCGGCCTCATGAAGGCCTACGACGGCGCCGCCATGATCGCCGACAGGGCGGACGCCTGGGTGGTGCCCGTCCGCATCGAGGGGCCGGAGCGCTCGCTCTTCGGCTATCTGCGCGCCAGCCACACCAGGAAGACGCTGTTCCCCAAGTTCAAGGTGACGTTCCTGCCCGCGCGGCGGCTCACCGTCGATCCCGGGCTCAAGGGCAAGGCGCGCCGTCAGGCCGCGGGGCTCGCCCTGCAGGACATCATGGTCGATGCGGCCGTGGAGACCGCACGCATCGATCGCACCCTATTCGCCGCGCTCACCGACGCCCGCAAGACGCGCGACACCGGCCGCCCGGCCGTCAGCGATCCCCTGGGCACCCGGCTCAGCTACCGCAAGCTGATCCTCGGCGCCCAGGTGCTCGGAGCCAGGCTAGAGGCTCTGGCGCCCGTCGGCGGCACGATCGGCGTCCTGCTGCCGAACTCGGCCGGCGTGGCGGTCACGTTCTTCGCGCTGCAATCCATCGGCCGCGTGCCGGCGATGATCAACTTCACCAGCGGCGCCGCCAACATCAGGGGCACCTGCCGGGCCGCGGGCGTGTCGGTGATCCTCTCCTCGCGCGCCTTCGTCGACAAGGCGCGGCTCGGGCCCCTCGTCGCCGAGGTCGGCAAGGACGTGCGCATCGTCTATCTCGAGGACATCGGCGCCGGCATCGGCTTCGTCGACAAGCTGGCGGGTCTGCTCGCCGGCACGCGGGCGCGCGTCGCCCGCAGACCGGACGATCCCGCGGTCGTCCTCTTCACCTCGGGTTCTGAGGGGGTGCCCAAGGGCGTCGTGCTCTCCCACCGCAACATCCTCGCCAACTCCGCGCAGTGCCTGTCGCGCATCGCCGCCAACGGCGAGGACATGGTGTTCAACGTGCTGCCGGTATTCCACTCGTTCGGGCTGACGGGCGGGCTGATGATGCCGCTCATCGGCGGCATCCCGGTCTATCTCTACCCCTCGCCGCTGCACTACCGCATCGTGCCGGAGCTTGTGTACGACACCTGCGCCACGATCCTCTTCGGCACCGACACGTTCCTGCGTGGCTACGCGCGTGCGGCGCACCCCTACGACTTCCGCAGCGTCCGCCTCATCGTCGCCGGCGCCGAGGCCGTGAAGGACTCGACGCGTCACACCTACATGGACCGCTTCGGCGTGCGCATCCTGGAAGGCTACGGCGTCACCGAGACGGCGCCGGTGCTCGCCATGAACACGCCGATTGCCAACAAGGCCGGCACCGTCGGCCGTCTCTCGCCCCTCATGCAGGCGCGGCTCGAGCCGGTCGCCGGCATCGAGGACGGCGGCCGCCTGTTCGTGCGCGGCCCCAACGTCATGCTGGGCTACTATCGCGCCGAGAACCCCGGCGTGCTCGAGCCGCCGGCGAACGGCTGGCACGACACCGGCGACATCGTCGCCATCGACGCGCAGGGCTTCATCACCATCAAGGGCCGGGCCAAGCGCTTCGCCAAGATCGGCGGCGAGATGGTGTCGCTGTCTGCCGTCGAGACGTTGGCGGCCGACGCCTTCCCCGGATCCGCGCTCCTCGTCGTGTCGCTGCCCGACGCGCGCAAGGGCGAGCGCCTCGTGCTCATCACGACGGACGCCGGCCTGAGGCGCGATCAGCTCGTCCGCCATGCGCGCGCACGCGGTGCCTCCGAGCTGATGGTGCCGGCGGAGATTCTCGTCGTCGGCAGCCTGCCGCTGCTCGGAAGCGGCAAGCCGGACTACGTTGCCGCGACCGCGCTCACCGCGTCGCGGACCGTCGCAGAGCCGAAGGTGGATGCGGGCGGCGTTGCCGCCTAGCCGAGGCGCAGACGATCGCTGCGCGGGCTGGCGCTCTCGTCCCAGCCGCGCTTATCCTGCACGGTGGACTAGGTTCCGGCCTTCGCCGGAATGGGGTTGGTGGCGCGTGTGCCCTTCACTGACGCCATGCCGGCGCCGCTTGCGGACAATCGTCCGCGAGCGGGAACAGGCCGGCACCCATGCACCTGTCCACCTGCTCGCCTGAACCAGGGTGCCACCGTCACCCCGACCCGATGGCCTTGCCAAGGATCGTGGCCGGGTCTGCCGGCGCGTCGTCGCTCGTCCAGGCGACGAACTGGTCCGGGCGCACGAGCACGAAGCCGGCTTCGCAGCGCTCCCGGCCGCCATCGCGGCTGTCTCTGACAACCCGCAGCGGAACATGCATGCGTGCCGCTGCGGCGGTGAAGGCTTCGCAAGCGGAATCGTCGGCGCCGAGGCCAAGCAGCGTCAGCCCCTCCCCCAATTCCTCGAAAACGTTGCGGCCCGAGGTGAGCGGCTGGGGCGCCAGATGG
Organism: Hyphomicrobiaceae bacterium; assembly: GCA_050248715.1. Classification (GTDB taxonomy): domain Bacteria; phylum Pseudomonadota; class Alphaproteobacteria; order Rhizobiales; family Hyphomicrobiaceae; genus AWTP1-13. Next base: position 56,920 of record JBFWRV010000032.1, read on the forward strand.
TGGCCGGCGCGGGCCGCGAACGCATGCGTGCCGAGCGCGCTGCAGGTGCCTCCGGGAGGTCCCCATACGATCGGAGAGCCTTCGTAGTTCGGTTCGAACGCATTGACCTCGGAGCGTGCCCCGGAGGAGCGTGCCTGCCACTCGCGCTCGAAGGCGGCCCTATCGCGCTCCGGGCTGAACTCGGCGAGGAACTTGCGATCAGCTTCGTTCGCCTTCTCGATGAAGTCGCGCGCCGTCGAGCGGAACACCGGCTGCCGCTCCCGGCTGTAGGACGCGAGCAACTCTGGCCCCGCCCAGCCCTGCAGCACCGCCGCGAGCTTCCAGCCGAGGTTTCTCGCGTCGTCGAGCCCCAAGTTCACGCCGTAGCCGTCGTAGGGCGGGTGGCTGTGGGCGGCATCGCCGGCAATGAAGATGCGGCCGTCCCCGTAGGTGTCCGCGACCGCGAAGCGTAGGTCCCAGAAGCCGATGTGCTCGATCTCGATGTCGAAATCAGCCCCGGCCACCGCGCGCACCTGCCGGCCAAAGTCGAAGTTGTCCTTGGTGGTTCCTGGCGGCACGGGCGCATGGAAGAACCAGGTGTTGCCGAGATCGGCGCGAAACTCTTCTGGGGATCGTATGGCAGGCTGCGGAAAAGGCTAGCATTCATGACGAACGTGTTGACCGTCATGAGCAGGGTATGGCCGTCGGGCTCGGCCCGGGTGGCCTGCTGCGTGCCGATGTTGCCGCTGGCGCCCGGCTTGTTCTCGACCACGACCGGCTGGCCCCAGCGCTTCTGGATCTCTTCGCCGAGGAGACGCGCCAGAATGTCGATGCCGGTGCCGGGTGTGCACGGCACGATGATCGTGATGGCGCGATCCGAGAGGCGCTGCGCGCGGGTGGATGGCGCAGCGAGGTTGCAGGCGCCGGCCAGAAGGACGCAGCGTCGGGTGATCGCGAGTGCGCGCATCACGGCACTCTGTGCAGGGGACAAGCCCGCCGAGGATAGCGTGCCGAGCCTCGTGCGACCAACATCGTGCCGCATTGATTGCTATGTTATAACATACTAGACAAACTGCAGGTGCATTCGGTGAGGCGGCCACAGCCCGCGTTGATGTGGGGGGCCGGGCCGACCACGATTGCACCACACGCTACGTGCACACACCCGGGCCGTCTCAGCTCGCGAGGAGATAGCTCTGGGAGCCAAGACTAGGATAGGAGTTTGCCCATGCGTCGCCTTGCGCTGCTCGTGCTGGCCGGAACGGCGGCCGCATTCTCGCTTCCAGCCCTTGCCCACAGGGAGGCCGGCGCGCACGAGCATGGCCGCGGCACGCTCAACATTGCCGTGGAAGGCAACAAGGTGACGATGGAGCTCGAGGTGCCCGGCGTCGACATCGTCGGTTTCGAGCACGTCGCCAAGTCGCGGCGCGACAAGCAGGCCGTGGAGAAGGCCAAGGCGCAACTGCAGGCGCCCCTTGCTCTCTTCAAGCTGCCGGCCGCCGCCGACTGCCGCGTTGCCGAGGCGAAGGTGGAGTTCGGGGCGGACGAGGATGACAAGTCCAAGCCGGCCGGCGGACAGGGATCGAAGGCGAAGGATGAGCACGAGCATTCGGAATTCCACGCCCAGTATACGCTGGAGTGCCAGTCGCCCGTCAGCATCACCGGCATCGAGTTCCCCTTCTTCCGCACCTTCGCGGGCGCCGAGAAGCTCGAAGTGAACGTGATCACGGCCAAAGGCCAGAACAGGTTCGAGGTCAGCCGCAAGCGGCCGAGCCTCAGTCTGGCGGGTATGATCTGAAGGCGCGATGGAACGGATGGTTGCTGCCACTGCCGAGCCACGCGCAGCGCCTTCGGACGTCATTGACCTGTCGGGCGTCCGCTTCGCCTGGCCGGGCCGCATGCCGTTCTCGCTGACGGTGGATCGGTTCGCCGTGTCGGCAGGCAGGCGCATCCTGCTGATCGGCCCGTCGGGTAGCGGCAAATCGACCTTCCTGAGCCTGCTCTGCGGCATCGTCGCGCCGCAGGCGGGCAAGATCGGGATCCTCGGGACGGATGTCGCGAGGTTGCCGGCGTCCGCGCGGGACGGCTTCCGCGCCGAGCATTTCGGCATCATCTTCCAAATCTTCAACCTGCTGCCCTACGGCTCCGTCATCGACAACGTGCTGCTGCCCTTGAGCTTTGCCCCCGGACGGCGCAGGCGCGCCAAATCCAGGGGCACGGCCGAGGACGAGGCTGCGCGCCTGCTCGGGCGTCTCGGCATCGAGGCGAGCCTCACGCATGGGCATTCCGCGGCCAACCTGAGCGTCGGCCAGCAGCAGCGCGTTGCCGCGGCCCGCGCGCTCATCGGGTCACCCGAGCTGATCGTCGCCGACGAGCCGACCTCCGCGCTCGATCGCAACACGCAGGGCGCCTTCCTCGATCTGCTGTTCGCCGAGGTGGAGGCGGCAGGTGCGACTCTCATCATGGTCAGCCACGACGAGAGTCTCGGGCCGCGTTTCGACGAGGTGCTGCGGCTCGACGAGATTGCCGTCAGCCGCCGCGGGATGGCGTCATGATCATCCTGCGCCTCGCCCTGCAATCCCTCCGCAACCGCTGGCTGACGGCGCTGCTGACGGTCATCGCGATAGCGGTCAGCATCATGCTGCTGCTGGGCGTCGAGAAGGTGCGCACGGGCGCGCGGCAGAGCTTCGCCGACACCATCTCCGGCACCGACCTCATCGTCGGCGCGCGCAGCGGCAGCCTCCAGCTCCTGCTGTATTCGGTGTTCCGCATCGGCAACGCCACCAACAACATTACCTGGCCGAGCTTCCAGGATATCGCGGCCCGGCCCGAGGTCGCCTGGATCGTGCCGCTCTCGCTCGGCGACAGCCATCGCGGCTTCCGCGTGCTCGGCACCACGCCCGACTATTTCAAGCACTACCGCTATCGCCGGGCACAGGGCTTGAGCTTCCGCGCCGGTGGTCCGTTCGCCGACCTCTTCGATGCCGTCATCGGCGCCGACGTGGCGGCGACGCTCGGCTACAAGGTCGGCGATCCAATCGTTGTCTCGCATGGGCTCGGTGCCGTCTCGTTCGTCGCGCACGACGACAAGCCGTTCCGCGTCGCCGGCATCCTCGAGAAAACCGGCACACCGGTCGACCGCACCGTGCACGTGAGCCTCGAGGCGATCGAGGCGATCCACGTCGACTGGCAGAGCGGCGCGCGCGTCCCGGGCCAATCCGTGACGGCGGCCGAGGTTCGCGAGATGGACCTCAAGCCCAAGGCGATCACGGCCGCCCTGGTCGGCCTCAAGTCGCGGCTTGCCACCTTCCGGGTGCAGCGCGCCATCAACGAGTACGCGCAGGAGCCGCTGTCGGCGATCCTGCCGGGTTCGGCGCTGCAGGAGCTGTGGGGCCTCGTCGGCACGGCGGAGACCGCGTTGCAGGCGATCTCCGCCATGGTCGTGGCAACGGCTCTGCTCGGCATGGTCACCATGATCCTCACCACCTTGAACGAGCGGAGGCGCGAGATGGCCATCCTGCGGTCCGTGGGCGCGCGGCCGCGCACGGTTCTCGGATTGTTGACCGCTGAGGCAGGCGTGCTGGTCGTCGCCGGGATTGCGCTCGGCGTGGTTCTCCTTTACGCCGCCTTATTGCTGCTGCAGCCCTACGTCGACACGGTGTATGGGCTGCACCTGCCGATCGATCCCCCCAACCGCGCCGAGCTGGCGACTCTGGGAGCGATCGCTGTCGCCGGATGCCTTGCCGGCCTGCTGCCGGCGTTGCGCGCCTACCGCCTGTCCCTGGCGGATGGCATGACGGTAAGAACTTGAGGGGAGGGTTCATGGCAGGCCTGCAGCGGCGCGGCAGAATGCTCTTGGCGGCCCTTGGGCTCGCGCTCGCGAGCGCTGCTGCAACCCGGCTCAGCGCGCTGGAGCCGCCGGTCGAGCTGCAGTGGCACCAGCTCGTTCCGCCGGCACCGCCGAAGCCGGCCAAACCCTTCTTCGCAGGCAGAGGCCCCGTCGATCTCGGCAAGCTCGGCGGCCCGCATGATGGCCAGCCGGCGCCGGCGCCGATGCCCGAGGGCCGCTGGATGTCGACGCCGGCGCCGTCGAGCGCCGGGCCTGCCCCCGTCGTCGAGGCTCTGGACGGCAAGCGCGTCCTGATCGGCGGCTATGTCGTGCCGCTCAGCTTCGATTCGACCAAGGTCACCGACTTCCTGCTCGTGCCGTTCGTGGGCGCCTGCATCCACGTGCCGCCGCCACCGGCCAACCAGATCGTGTACGTCAAGGTCGCGCAGGGCTTCGACGTGAAAGGCACCTTCGATCCGGTGTGGGTGACGGGCATGCTCAAAGTGACGCCGACATTCACCGGACTGGCCGATGCTGGCTACAGCCTCGAGGCCGAGAAGGTGGAGCCGCGCCCCGGAGGTTGATGGCATGACGAGAGCGCGCGGATATCTGGTCGCGGTACTCGCTTCGGCGGCTGCCTTGCTGGCTGCGCTGACCTCGGGTGTGCGGGCGCATCCGCATGTGTGGATCACCTTCGAGGCGACCGTGCTCTACGACAAGGGCACGTTCACGGGGCTCCGCCACAAGTGGACGTTCGATGAGTTCTACACGACCATGGCCATCGAGGGCCTCGATAAGAACAACGACGGCGTCTACGACCGCGAGGAGCTGGCCGAGCTCGCCAAGGTCAACATCGACGGCCTCAAGGAGTTCGCCTACTTCACCTATCCCGTGGTCGACGGCAAGGAGGTAAAGCTCGGCGAGGTGCGCGACTACTACCTGGAGTACAAGGACAAGGCCCTGTCGCTCTACCTTACGACGCCGTTCACGGAGCCCATTCCCGCGACCGCCAAAGACTTCGCCTTCGTGGTGCAGGATCCCGTTTTCTTCATCGCCTTCCTGCCGGCCAAGACCGATCCCGTGAAGTTCTCCGAGGGCGCGCCCAAGACCTGCAAGGTGACGGTCGGCAACCCGAAGACCGGCGAGGACGACAGCGACCGCCTCGCCAAGGCGTTCGCGCAGCTCGCGACTGCGGTGAGCACTGCCAAGGCCGTGTCGGTCGATTGCACCGCGCCTTGAGTCCCTGACTGTCATCCCGGAATTCGCCGCAGGCGAATATCCGGGACCCAGGAGCCGCGGTCTCGACGCCGCCCCCAAGCCGGCCGCAAGCACCGCCCGCCCTGAGCCAGCCGCAAACACCAATCCCGCCCTGAGCCCGTCGAAGGGCGGAGTCGCGTGCATCATCCGTGCTTCGACAAGCTCAGCACGGGGTTGGCGTGTGCGGCAAGGTAGCGAGCGCCCCGCCTCTTGGGCTAGCCGCAAACACCAATGCCGCCCTGAGCCCGTCGAAGGGCGGAGTCGCGTGCACCATGCGTGCTTCGACAAGCTCAGCACGGGGTTGGCATGTGCGGCAAGGTAGCGAGCGCCCCGCCTCCTGCGCCTGCCGCAAACACCAATGCCGCCCTGAACTCGTCGAAGGGCGGAGTCGCGTGCATCATCCGTGCTTCGACAAGCTCAGCACGGGGTTGGCGTGTGCGGCAAGGTAGCGAGCGCCCCGCCTCCTGCGCCTGCCGTAAACACCAATGCCGCCCTGAGCTCGTCGAAGGGCGGAGTCGCATGCACCATCCGTGCTTCGACGGGCTCAGCACGAGGTTGGCGTGTGCGGCAAGGTAGCGAGCGCCCCGCCTCCTCCGCCAGCCGCAAACACCAATGCCGCCCTGAGCCCGTCGAAGGGCGGAGTCGCATGCATCATCAGTGCTTCGACGGGCTCAGCACGAGGTTGGCGTGTGCGGCAAGGTAGCGAGCGCCCCGCCTCTTGGGCCAGCCGCAAACACCAATGCCGCCCTGAGCCCGTCGAAGGGCGGGGTCGCATGCACCATC
>JBFWRV010000033.1:0-61430 GCA_050248715.1 Hyphomicrobiaceae bacterium
TCTCAGCACGGGGTTGGAGCCTGTGGCCGCGCACTCGTGTCGTCCTGAGCTTGTCGAAGGACGCGCCGCGCATACCAAGCCGTGCTTCGACAGTCTCAGCACGGGGTTGGAGCCTGTGGCCGCGCACTCGTGTCGTCCTGAGCTTGTCGAAGGACGCGCCGCGCATACCAAGCCGTGCTTCGACAGTCTCAGCACGGGGTTGGAGCCTGTGGCCGCGCACACTGAGCTTCGCTTCGAAACGCTCAGCACGGAGGTTGGCGTCTCCGGCCCCGCGCCCGCACTCGGTCTCAGCGTCGGCCCGCGCAGCCCGGTCAGGGTCAAGTGCCCACCCGCCTACGCGCCGCGTGCGCGGGCAGCGGCCGCGCGCAGCCGCCGCAGCTTCTGCTCGCGGTAGAAGGTATAGAGGCCGGCCGACACCAGGATCGAGATGCCCGCCAGGGATACCGCATCAGGCAGCTGATTCCAGATCAGCAGGCCGAGCAGGATCGCCCAGACGATGCCGGCATAGCGGAATGGGGCGACTGCCGCCACCTCGCCCGAACGCAGCGAGTAGATGACGCACAGGTGTCCGGCGAGCGAGAACACCGAGGCGAAGGCCAGGCAGGCGAACTCGGCAAGGGTCGGAAACGTCCAGGTCTCGAAGGTCCAGCAGGCGAGCCCGGCCGACGCCACGGCCAATTGCGAAAGCAGCATGATGAGCAGCGGCGACAGGGCCACGTCGAGACGCCGCGTGGAGACGTCGCGCAGCGTGCCGCACAGCACCGAGAGCACGCCCAGCAGCGCCCAGGCATTGAACGCGCTCGTTCCCGGCTTGATGACGAGCAGCGCGCCGAGGAAACCGACGCCCACGGCGGTCCAGCGCCGCCAGCCCACGTGCTCGCCCAGGAACAGCGCGGATGCGGCCGTCAGGCTGAGCGGCGTCATCTGAATGATGCCCATCAGGTCGGCGAACGGCATCCGCGCCAGCGCGCCCTGGAAGAGCAGGGCGCCGCCGACGTCGCCGACGCTGCGCCAGGCCATGACGCGCACGAACGCCTGCCTCAGCGTGTAGATCGCCCCCGTGGCGAAGGCTGCAATCGTGACGATGGTCACCGTGCACAGCCCGCGCACGAACACCGTCTGCCCCGTCGGCAGCGTGGCCGACACGAGCTTCATGGCCGCATCGCCGCACGTGAACAGCGCCGTCGCCGCCACCATGGCGGCGATGCCCCGAAGATTGCCGGGGACCGGATGGCCGGTCTCCCGCCGCACGAGGGAGCCACTGCCGCCCCGGCTTTGTCTCTGCACGCTCTTCCCCGTCTTGCCCGGCTCAGGCTCCGTCCGGCATCGTTAACGGCAGCCTTCTACCACCTCGGCCTGCCGCGCAAGCGCCGGCCGCGCAAGGGCGCCGCCCGTGCTGTCTGGCTCGCTTTCTGCAAGCTCCGGTCGGGAACAGGCCAAAGCCCCCGCAAGGTGACCGGAAATGAGACACGCGATCTTCACCGATTTCGAGCCGTGCCACGCCGACCTTTTCGGCAGGCACAACGTCAACCTGGGGCACCGCCTGCACGAGTCGGAACTCTTCAGCGACGCCAGTCTGGCACGGCTGATCGAGAAGACCCCGCGCAATTCCTACCACGTCAACACCATGGATGTGGCGACGCACGACCCCCGCAGCCGCCGCGAGGGCGTGATCGACGGCCTGTCGGGTGCGGAGGCTCTGGAGGCCGTGCGCAAGGGCCACATCTGGATCCTGCTGCAGCAGCCCAACGAGATCGAAGGCGCCTATGGCGACATGCTGCGCGAGGTCTACGCCGAGATCGAGGGGCGCGTGCCGGGCTTCAAGTCCTACAAGCACAGGATGTCGATCCTGATCTCCTCGCCCAACGTCCAGGTCTACTATCACGCCGACGTCCCCGGCCAGACGCTGTGGCAGGTGCGCGGCACCAAGCGGGTCTACGTCTATCCCAACACGGCACCGTTCCTGCCGCAGGCCAACATCGAGAAGATCGTGCTCGGCGAGGCGCACGAGATCTCGCTGCCCTACGCCCCGTGGTATGACGCATATGCCGAGGTGATCGACTTGGAGCCCGGCCGCATGCTGCACTGGCCGCTCAATTGCCCGCATCGCATCGTCAACGCCAACTGTCTCAACGTCTCCTTCACGACCGAGCACATGACGGACGAGCTGCGCAACGCCTACGCCGTGAACTACGCCAACGGCGTGCTCCGGCGCACCCTCGGCTGGGAGAACCTGGCGCGTCCCGCCTCGGGTGCCGGCCTCTACGCGCGCCTGGGCCTTGCGGCCGCGCACAAGTATCTGGGCCTTCAGGCCAAGCGCAGATCGGGCTTCAAGATCGATTTCAAGGTGGATCCGGCGGCGCCCTTCAGCGTGCGCAACGTGCCGGCCTTCGAGCTGCGCAAGTAGCAGACAGCCGCCACTGATTGCAGGGAAGCGGGAAGGACGGGCTCCAGCCTCCGCGCCGGAGCCCGTTTTTGTGTGCCAGCCTGCAGGGTAGTGTGACGCCGAGAGCCGCCGGAAGCGTGCCTCCGGCGGCCTCGACCCCGCAATACGCCGCTGGAGAGCGACGTTGGAGACGCGTGCGCGGCGACCGGACCGCGCAGCGCGGAATTTTTGAAAAGCCCCCAAAAGACCCCGCCGGAAGGCCTCCAAAAGCGACGGTCCGAAAACCGCCCCGGTCAGGCTGTAGGAGCACGCTATAAGAAGCGCTCAGGCGGACAACGTCTAAATCCGTCTAGTGTTGGGACTGTTTCTGGATCACCACACCGGTGCCCGCGGCGGGGAAACCACGGCCATGGCGCAGGACTGGAGCAGGCTGGTGAGGCGCTACCGCATCCGTCACGGGGTGACGCAGATGCACCTTGCGGCGCTTGTTGGTGTGTCGCAGCGGACCATCTCGCGATGGGAGCGCGGGGAGGATCGTCCCAGCCTCGAGCAGCAGCGCCTGCTGCGCGACCTCGCCTGGGAGCCGACCGCGCCGATGCTGCGCAGCCTTGCGGGCTCCATCAGCCATTGTCCGGCGCCGCGCGCTCTATCCCGTACACGGAACATCTGCCTGCAGGCGGTGTCGCGGCCGGCGCTCGTCAAGCGGCCGTCCGTGGTCGAATGGATCGGCCGCGACCTCGCCCCGATCGCCTGCGGGGTGCTGGCGGATATGCTGGAGGACAAGCCGTTGCAGCGCGCCGTCGCCACCCGCCAGATCGCCTATGTCGTCGCCACCTCCGGCAGCGTCCTGCAGACGGTGGAGCATGCCCGCATCGGCAAGTTCCACACGACCATCACCTATTTCTTCCACGAGGGCACGCTCTACAGCGACGCCATCTCCGTGCCGGCCCGCGCGGATGCGCCCCTGGGCTACCGTGCCGTCCCCATGGACGGGCTCATCGGCGACTGACGCTGGGCGTCGCCCGCACATGCCCTGGCCGCCTCTCAGACGATGGCATATGCCATCGGAGTCCCCATGCTGATCGCCGCCCATGCCGTCGCGCTTGGTTGCACGTTGATCACCGACAAAGAGGCCAACTTCCGCCGTATCGGCCGTCTCTCGCTTGAGAACTGGCTGCGTCGACGCTAGCGCACGGTCTTGCTCGGTGTCGGCGTGCCCCGACTGAGATGCCTGGGACGGGGATTGCAGGAGGGACCGGCCGGGGCAGGGAGGCGAGGGTGGGCCTCGCTTTGAGCCCAGGTGCGCATTGACAGCGCCCCTCCGTTCGACGATGGTGCCGCCCAATCCGACGGCCCGTGGACACGAGCCGCCGCCCCGCACATGGCGCCCGATGGGGAGAGCCGGGAGGCAGGGAGGTCAACGCCCGCCAGCGCGTAGCGCCCGCGGGCGCGTTTCGTCATTCCCGCGTAGGCGGGAATTCACGGCGCCGGGCCGTAGCATGGCACGGGTAGCCACGGAATCCGGAGCGCGGCCCTCCCGTTGGAGAGTTTGCGCGGATCCCCGCCTTCGTGCCGGAGGCGCGTCTTCGACACGACGCGGGGATGACGTTGGTTGAGAGGTTAAATGTTCCAGTCCCTGTCAGATCGTCTCTCGGGCATTCTCGACAAGCTGACCCGGCGGGGGTCGCTGACCGACAGCGACGTGGCGGAGGCCATGCGCGAGGTGCGCCGCGCCCTGCTGGAAGCCGACGTGGCGCTCGACGTGGTGCGCACCTTCACCGACAAGGTGAAGGAGAAGGCCGTCGGCCAGGAGGTGATCAAGTCGGTCACGCCGGGCCAGATGGTCGTCAAGATCGTGCACGACGAGCTTGTGGCCATGCTGGGCTCGGATGCCCAGCCGATCGATCTCGCGGCCCAGCCCCCCGTCGCCATCCTGATGGTCGGCCTGCAGGGCTCGGGCAAGACCACCACGACGGCCAAGATCGCCTATCGGCTCACCAACCGCGACAAGAAGAAGGTGCTGATGGCCTCGCTGGACGTGCGCCGTCCGGCAGCCCAGGAGCAGCTCAAGATTCTCGGCGAGCAGACGCTGGTCGACACGCTCCCCATCATCGCCGGCCAGACGCCGCAGCAGATCACCAAGCGTGCGCTCGATGCGGCGCGGCTCGGCGGCTACGACGTGGTGCTGCTCGACACCGCCGGCCGCATCCACATCGACGAAGCCCTGATGCAGGAGACGGCGGATGTGCGCGACATCGCCCATCCGCACGAGACGCTGCTGGTCGCCGACAGTCTCACCGGCCAGGATGCCGTCAAGCTCGCCAAGAGCTTCGACGACCGCGTCGGCATCACCGGCATCGTGCTGACCCGCGTCGACGGCGACGGCCGCGGCGGCGCCGCCCTCTCCATGCGCTCCGTCACCGGCAAGCCCATCAAGCTGATCGGCGTCGGTGAGAAATGGGACGCGCTGGAAGACTTCCATCCCGAGCGCATCGCCGGCCGCATCCTCGGCATGGGCGACGTGGTGAGCCTGGTCGAGAAGGCCGCCCAGACCATCGACATGCAGAAGGCCGAGGCCATTGCGCAGAAGCTGCGCAAGGGCGAGTTCGACCTGGAAGACCTCTCCGACCAGCTCAAGCAGATGGAGAAGCTCGGCGGCATGTCGAGCATGCTGGGCATGCTGCCCGGTATCGGCAAGGTCAAGAAGCAGCTCGATGCCGCCAACATCGACGACAAGATCGTCAAGCGCCAGCGCGCCATCATCTCCTCGATGACGCCCAAGGAGCGGCGCAGCCCGAAGATCCTCGACGGCAAGCGCAAGCGCCGCATCGCCGCCGGCTCCGGCACCAAGCCCGAGGACGTCAACCGCCTGCTGAAGATGCACCGCCAGATGGCGGACATGATGAAGGTGATGGGCAAGCGCGGCGGCATGATGCAGCGCATGATGGGCATGGGCGGTGGCGGCGCCGCCCCGAGCGCCGCCGAGATCGAGAAGATGCAGGCCGACCTCGCCAGGCTCGATCCCAAGGCTCTCGAAAACCTGCCGAAGGAATTGAAGGATCAGCTGCCTCAAGGCCTGCCCAAGGGTGGTCTCCCCGGCCTTGGTGCGGGAGGGCCGCGTTTGCCCGGTTTGCCGGGCCTTGGCGGCGGCCAGCGCTTCACCGGCTTCCCCGGAAAGAAGAAGTGATGCCCGCCCTTCCCATAGACGCGACCCAGTTCCCTCCCCCATCGTGCCGGAGGCGCGTCTTCGACAGGACGTGGGGGAAGGACAGGGAGGGGGGGACTCCCGAACCTCTGACGTCGGGTCTCCCCCCACCCCTAACCCCTCCCCACAAGGGGGAGGGGAATCTCGTGTGGCTTCTGCGGAGCCATCGTCAACGGCAGATGCGCGGGTGGCTCGCATGAACACGCGCGTCGACATCCCCGTGCTGGAAACCGAGCGGCTCCGGCTGCGCGGCTGGCGCGAGGAGGACCACGCGCCGTTCGCCCGTATCTGCGCCAGCGAGGCGACCGCGCGCTTCGTCGGCGGCGTCTGCGGCCCGGACGACGCCTGGCGCAGGATCGCCGGCCAGATCGGCCACTGGGCGCTGCGCGGCTACGGGTCGTGGGTGATCGAGGAGAAGGACCGCGGGCGCTGGGTCGGCTACAGCGGCCTGTGGAACCCGCACGGCTGGCCCGAGCCCGAGCTGATGTGGGGCCTTGCCGCGGATGCCCATGGCCGCGGCTACGCCACCGAAGCGGCCCGCCGCGGGCGCGACTACGCCTATCGCGAGCTTGGCTGGCGAACGCTTGTGAGCTGCATCGCGCCCGCCAATGCACCCTCCCAGCGCGTCGCCGCCCGCCTCGGCGCCGCCTGCGAGCGCACCATCGAGCTCAGGGGATCCCCGGTCGGCCTCTACCGCCATCCGGACCCCGAGACGTTGCACTCTTGATCAGAGCAAGGAGAAGAGAATGTCCGTCAAGATCCGCCTCTCGCGCGGGGGTACCAAGAAGCGCCCCTACTACTACGTCGTCGTTGCCGACTCGGCCTCGCCCCGCGACGGGCGCTACATCGAGCAGATCGGCACGCACAATCCGCTGCTGCCCAAGGGCAGCGCCGACCGCGTGAAGCTCGACATCGAGCGCGTGAAGCACTGGCTCTCCGTCGGCGCACAGCCGACCGATCGCGTCGCCCGCTTCCTCGACGCCGCGGGCCTGGCCAAGCGCGAGGCCAGGCAGAACCCCGAGAAGTCCAAGCCCAAGAAGAAGCGCCAGGAGCGCGAGGCCGCCCAGGCCGAGGCTGCCGCCAAGGCCGCCGAAGGCGACGCCAAGCCCGCTGCCTGATGCGCTTCGCCGGCAACGCGCAATTCCCCTCCCCCTTGTGGGGAGGGGCTAGGGGTGGGGGGAAGCCCTGCGGCAGACGTCCTGGAATCCCCCCCTCCCTGTCCTTCCCCCACGTCCTGTCGAAGACGCGCCTCCGGCACGATGGGGGAGGGAACGGTGTGGCGCTGTCCGTGTGAGGTGCCTCGCCGTGGCCGCGCCCTCAGAGTCGAAGCTCATCCTCCTCGGCCGCATCGCCGGTGCGCACGGCATCCGCGGCGAGGTGGTGATCCACGCCTACACGGACCCGCCCGACAACATCGCCGCCTACGGTCCGCTCGCCGACGCGGGCGGCACGCGCACCTTCAAGCTGCAGGGCGTGCGCGTGACGGCCAAGGGCGTCATTGCCCGCATCGCCGGCATCGAGGATCGCACGGCCGCCGAAGCGCTGAGGGGCATCGAGCTCTACGTCGACCGCGACCGCCTCCCCGCCGCGGCCGAGGGCGAGTACTACCATGCCGATCTGATCGGCCTCGCCGCCGTCGATCGCGACGGTGCGCGCCTCGGCGAGATCGTGGCTGTGCAGAATTACGGCGCCGGCGACCTGCTGGAGATCCGTCGCATCGGATCGAGCAGGACCGAGCTGATCCCCTTCACCGACGATTACGCGCCGCAGGTGGACCTCAATGCCGGTCGCGTCGTCATCATCCTCCCCCGCACCACCGACGCGAAGGAGTGATGAGTGTCATTCCGGAATTTCGCGTCAGCGAAATCTCCGGAACCCAGATTCGTAGGTTGGGTCAAGCGTCAGCGCTGACCCAACACCCGTTGCGGCTATTGCCTGTGTTGGGTCTGCGCTTCGCTTGACCCAACCTACACCGCCTCCCCGCGCAGCAGCTTCGGCACCTCGCCGGCGAGCCCCGCCGCCTCCGTCACGAACAGCTGCTTGAGCGCAGGCATGCGCTCCACCAGCCCCAGGCCGAAGTCGCGGGCCGAGCGCAGCAGGGTGGAGTCGTTGGAGAACAGCCGGTTCAGCGCATCGAACGTCGCCGCCGACACCGCCGCGTCCAGTCGCCGCCAGCGCTCGTAGCGCTCCAGCGCGGCGATCGATCCGAAGTCGAGCCCGAGCCGCGCCGCATCCGCCACCACCTCGGCGAGCGCTGCAACATCCCGGAGCCCCAGGTTCAGGCCCTGCCCCGCGATCGGGTGCACGCCGTGCGCGGCATCGCCGATCAGCGCGAACCGGCCCTTCACCAGCGCGCGCGCCAGGTGCATGTCGAGCGGCCAGGAGGCGCGCGGCCCCTCCAGCTCCACCGCGCCCAGCCGATAGTCGAACCGCCTCGCCACCTCGGCGAGAAAGCCCGCATCGTCCAGCGCCAGCAGCGCGCGCGCGGTCTCCGCGTCCTCGGTCCAGGTGATGCACGAGCGGTTGCCGGCGAGCGGCAGAATGGCGAACGGCCCCGAGGGCAGGAAGTGCTGCACCGCCCGGCCGCCGTGCGGCTTGGCGTGGCGCACGGTGGTGACGATGCCCGCCTGCGGGTAGCTCCAGCGCACAACCTGGATGCCGGCCGCCTGGCGAAGCCGCGAGCCGCGGCCGTCGGCGGCCACCAGCAGGCGTGTGCGCAGCGACCGCGGTGCCGCCCCCGCCGCCGCGAGATCGACGCTTGCTGCATGCGCATCGACGGTGAAGCCCGTCGCCGCCTCCCCGCCCAGCAGGGCAATGGCGGCACGGTTGGCGGCGGCGGCCAGCAGCGCCTCCCGCAGCCGCCCCTCCTCGACGATGTAGGTCGCCGGCTCGCCGCCGCCGACGGTGTTGTCATACGACACGAGGATGGGGCGGATCGCGTCATCGAGGCTTGAATCGGTGATGTCGACGGCTGTCACGGGCTGCGCGTGGCCTGCGATCGCCGGCCAGATGCCGAGCACGGAGAGCATGTGCTTGGAGCCGGCCGACAGTGCGAAGGCCCGCGGCTCGGCCGCGACGGTGCCCGGGCGCAGCGGCGCCCGATCGGCAACGGCGATCCTGGCTCCGCTGCCCAGCGCATCGGCCAGCGCGCAGGCGAGTGCCAGCCCGGCCGTGCCGCCGCCGGCGATCACCACGTCATGGCGTTCGGCTGTGGAAGACATCACGCTGAGCCCAGTAGCCGGGCCGGAGGCGAAACACAACACCGCGGGCCTTCGCACCCCGCAACGTCCCTGGCACGCCGCCTCAGGCCGTGCCGCCTGCCGCGGCCTTGGCGGCCGATGCCAGATAATTGACGTCCGTATCGCCGCCGACCGACCAGGTATCCGCAAGCGGGCTGTAGACGAGCCCCTTGACCACCGGCGGCGCGAGCCCTGCGGCACGCAAGTGGCGGGCAAGCTCGTCCGGCGTGACGAAGCGATCCCACTGGTGCGTGCCCACCGGCAGCCAGCGCAAAACATACTCGCCGCCGACGATGGCAAGCAGGTAGGCCTTGAGCGTGCGGTTGATGGTCGAGAGCAGCATGAGTCCTCCGGGACGCACCAATCCGGCGCAGACCTTCAGGAACGCCGCGGGGTCGGGCACGTGCTCGACCACCTCCAGGCACACGAGCGCATCGAAGGTTGAGCCGTCCGCCAGCAGGTCCTCGGCGCGGCCCGCCCGATAGTCGATGGCAAGCCCTTCACCGGCCGCGTGCCGCCGCGCCGCCTCGATGTTCTCGGCCGCCGGGTCGAGGCCCGTCACCCGGGCCCCCAGCCGCGCCAGGGGCTCCGAGATGAGCCCGCCGCCGCAGCCCACGTCCAGGAGGCTCAGGCCCTCCAGTGGGCGCATGCCCGGCGGCCGGGCAAAGTGGCGCACAAGCTCGTCGCGCAGGAAAGCGAGCCGCGCCGGCCCGATCCGGTGCAGCGCCCGGAATTTGCCGCCTGCGTCCCACCATTCGGAGGCGAGCCGTGCGAAGCGGTCGATCTCCGCCCGGTCGAGGGTCGCCGTGGTCCTGTCGGGTCCGCTTGTGGGCATGCCGCATTGGCCCGTCGCGGCGCCGCCCTGTCAAGGCCGTCGCCCAACTGTTGCAGGCGGCGAGCCTTGTGGCTAAGAGTGCGCGCCAGCCGACGATCGGGGTCTCCTCGCCCGGGCTGGCCGACGAAACTCAATCGCCAAGCCCCCGAGCCGGGCCTTGGGGCGTTCACGCGGGTCGCCATGTCGTTCCTGGTCATGAAATTCGGCGGCACTTCGGTGGCCAACGTCGAGCGCATCCGCAACGTTGCCCGCCATGTGAAGCGCGAGATCGACGCCGGCAACCGCGTCGCCGTGGTCGTCTCGGCCATGGCCGGGGTGACGAACCAGCTGGTCGCCTGGGTGCGGGAGGCCTCCGCGCTGCACGATGCGCGCGAGTACGACGCGGTCGTGGCCACCGGCGAGCAGGTTACCGCCGGGCTGCTGGCGATCGTGCTGCAAGGCATGGGCGTACAGGCGCGCTCCTGGCAGGGCTGGCAGATCCCCATCATCACCGACGACGCCCACGGCGTCGCCCGCATCAAGGACGTGCCCGGCGACAAGATCCGCGCCCGCCTGGAGCAGGGCGAGGTTGCCGTCATCACGGGCTTCCAGGGCATCGAGCCCGAGCGCAACCGCATCTCCACGCTGGGGCGCGGTGGCTCGGACACGAGCGCCGTTGCCCTGGCGGTCGCGGTCAAGGCGGACCTCTGCGACATCTATACCGACGTCGACGGCGTCTACACCACCGACCCGCGCATCGTGCCGAGGGCGCGACGGCTGCCCAAGATCTCCTACGAGGAGATGCTGGAGATGGCCTCGCTCGGCTCCAAGGTGCTGCAGACGCGCTCCGTCGAGCTTGCGATGGTCCACAGGATGCGCGTGCGTGTGCTTTCAAGCTTCGCCGCGCCGGAAAAGATGGAGCCCGCGCGGCCTGAGACCTGGGACAGCATCGGCACCATCATCTGCAGCGAGGATGAGATCGTGGAGCAGCAGGTTGTCAGCGGCATCGCCTACGCCAAGGACGAGGCGAAAGTGACGCTCATGCGCGTCGAGGACAAGCCGGGCGTGGCCGCCAGCATCTTCGGGCCGCTGTCGGAGGCCAACATCAACGTCGACATGATCGTGCAGAACACGTCGTCCGACGGCAAGCAGACGGACATGACCTTCACCGTGCAGGAAGCCGACCTGGAGCGTGCACTCGACGTGCTGAAAAGCGCAAGGAAGGACATCGGCTATTTCGACGTGAAAAGCGCGTCCGGCGTTGCCAAGGTCTCCGTCATCGGCGTCGGCATGCGCAGCCACGCCGGTGTCGCCGCGCAGATGTTCAAGGCGCTTGCGGACCGAGGCATCAACATCCTGGCCATTACCACCTCCGAGATTAAGATCAGCGTGCTCATAGATGCGGCCTATGCGGAGTTGGCGGTGCGGGCCCTGCATGGCCTGTACGGCCTGGACAAAGGCTGATTTCATGAGGCGCTCGCCTGAGGCGGGCGATGTAGGATCGAGAGTGCGCGGCGCTGAGGGCCTCGGCGTGGATGCGGCCCGGAGCGGCCTTGGTGCCCCAGGCGGAATCGGCAGCGGGCGGCGATGCAGAACAGAGGCGGCGACAGTCCGAGGATCACGCCCTCCGAGCCGGCGCTGCGCATCATCCTGCGCCGGCTGCGGGAGATCATGGCCGAGCCGTCGGACGGCCAATCCAGGCTCGACCGCATCGTGCGCCAGATCGCCGGCCTCATGGTGGCCGAGGTCTGCTCCATCTACTTGAAGCGCCAGGACGGCTCGCTCGAGCTGTTCGCGACCGAGGGCCTCAACCCCGCTGCCGTGCACAACACGTTCATGAAGCGCGGGGAGGGCCTCGTGGGGCGCTGCGCCGAGCTGGCGGTCCCGATCAACGAGCCCGACGCCCAGAACCATCCCTCCTTCTCATATCGGCCGGAGACCGGCGAGGAGATCTATCACTCCTTCCTGGCCGTGCCCATTCTGCGCGACGGCGACGTGCTGGGCGTGCTCACCGTCCAGAACAAAGCGCACAAGGAATATTCCGACGAGGACGTCGAGGTGCTGCAGACCACGGCGATGGTGCTGGCCGAGCACCTCGTCTCGGGTGCCGTGCCCGGCGCCACGACGGGGCCGGAGTTCAACCGCGCGGTCGGCCATGTCATCCGCGGCCAGCCGCTGTCGGAAGGACTGGCGCTCGGCCACGTGGTGCTGCACGAGACGCGCATCGTCGTCACCGAGCTGGAGGCCAAGGACCCGGAGGAGGAGAACCGGCGTCTCGAGACCGCCGTCGAGGAGCTCAAGGCCTCGCTCGACGAGATTCTGGAGCAGGGCGATCTGTCGGCGACGGGCGAGCACCGCGATGTGCTCGAGGCCTACCGCATGTTCGCGCACGACCGCGGCTGGCTCAGGCGCATGAAGGAGGCCATCAGTCGCGGCATGACGGCGGAGGCTGCCGTCGAGCGGGTGCAGAACGACACCCGCGCCCGCATGTCGCGTCAGGCCGACGCCTACTGGCGCGAGCGCCTGCGCGACCTCGACGAGCTCTCCGACAGGCTGCTGCGCATCCTGGCCGGGCGCCCGCGAGCGCACGCGGCCGCCGAGCTGCTGCACGATACCGTGCTGATTGCCCGCACCATGGGGGCAGCCGACCTCCTCGACTATGACCGCACGCGCCTGCGCGGCCTGGTCCTGGAGGATTCGAGCGGGCAGAGCCACGTCGCCATCGTCGCCAAGGCGCTGGGCATCGCTGCCGTCGGTAACGCCCGCGGCATCATGGAGCGGGTCGGGCAGGGCAACCCGATCATCGTCGATGCCGAGAGCGGGGAGGTCCACATCCGCCCGTCGAGCGAGGTCATCGGCGCGTATGGCGACAAGGCCCGCTTCCAGGCCCGCCGGCACCGCAAGTACCGGGCGCTGCGTGACCGTCCATCCCTTACGAAGGACGGGCAGCGCATCGAGCTCAATATCAACGCCGGCCTGTTGATGGACGTGCCCCACCTGGCGGAATCGGGTGCCGACGGCATCGGACTGTTCCGCACCGAGCTGCAATTCATGGTCTCGGCCACCCTGCCGCGGCTCGAGCGCCAGACGCAGATGTACCGCGCCGTGGTGGCGGAAGCCGGCAAGAAGCCCGTGGTATTCCGCACCCTAGACGTCGGCGGCGACAAGGTTCTCCCCTATTTGCGCCAGCCGCAGGAGGAGAACCCGGCGCTCGGCTGGCGCGCCATCCGCCTCGGGCTCGACCGGCCCGGCCTGCTGCGCACGCAGGTACGGGCACTGCTGCGCGCCACCGCCGGGCTCGAGCTGCGTCTGATGCTGCCGATGGTTACCGCGGTCGGCGAGGTCGACATGGCCCGGGCACTGATCGACCGCGAGCTCAATCTGCTGCAGCGGCGGGCCATGTCGGGCCCCACCAACGTGCGCCTCGGCGTGATGATCGAGGTGCCGGCCCTGCTTTACGACCTGGACGCCCTGCTGCCGCGGGTGGACTTCGTCTCCGTCGGCAGCAACGACCTGCTGCAGTATTTCTTCGCCGCCGACCGCAATAACACGCGCGTGGCCGCGCGCTACGATACGCTGTCGGCCGCACCGTTGCGGGCGCTGGCCTCGATCGTGGAGGCGGCCGTGCGGCACAAGCGGCCGGTCAGCCTATGCGGCGAGATGGCGGGCCGGCCCCTGGAAGCCATGGCTCTGATCGGCCTGGGGTTCCGGTCCATTTCGATGGCGCCCGTCTCGGTGGGGCCGGTGAAAGCCATGATCCTGAGCCTCGACGCCGCCGAACTGCACCGCTGGCTGCTCGACACGATCCGCACCGCCGAGGGCAATCTTCGTGCCCAGCTCAAGCGGTATGCAGAGGAGCACGGCGTGGAAATCTGAAGGCCAGATTCGGTCCGCGCGTGCCCGCGAACGCCCCCGAGCGAACGATCTGTGGATGAGCGTTGCCTGGATGCATCAGTGACGGCACTGAGCTTTGACAAGCCTCGGCGGTTGCTCAAACATGCCGGACGAGGTGCAGGGTTCAGCGTTCATCATGCGTACGAGGTTCAGTCACGCGGAAGCGGGCGCGGCGGGCGACGACTGGGGTTACCAGTCGGACGGCTATGGCGATCCTGCGTCGGTGCGCGACGAGCAGCTCGGCAAGATCTTCCGCGACATGCGGCATGCCATGAAGGTTTCGCGCGAGACCATTGCGCGCCGTCTCGCGACCAGTTCGGCTACGATCGAAAGCTTGGAGGCCGGCGCCGTCGCCCTCCTCCCGCATTGGAAGGAGACCGGCAGGATCGTGCGCACCTATTGCGAGCTACTGCGGGTCGATGCCGAGCCCATCCTGCAGCGCATCCGCATCCACCTCCAGGAGGCTGCCACGCAAGCCAAGGCGGGCCGGGTGGCGACGCCGATCGAGTTCACAACCCCCCGCACTGGACCGCGGTCCGTGCCCACGACCCGTGCTGCGCGCACCCGGCCCGCCGCGCGGCCGTCGCCGCGCCGCCGTCGCCGTCGCGCGCGCGTGCTCTTTGCCCTCAGCGCCCCGCTTGCCCTCGTTGCCGCCCTGGTCTATCTCGCCCAGGCGATGCCACAGCCGGTCTATCGGGCGCTGAGCGTGCTGCCGGATCGGGCCGAGATTGCGGTGCGTGCCGGCCTCGACTATCTCGTGCTGCTCTCCGCGCCGCAGCGCGACGGGCTGAGATGGATCGAAGTGAGCGATCCGCGCGCCCGCAAGGCCGACAAGATGCACGAGGCCGTGCGCTAGCACCCGCTGCAATCTTTCCGGCTGTCATCCCGGAATTCGCCGCAGGCGAGTATCTGGGACCCAGGGCCACGGAAATGGGCGACCAATCTATTTTCTGGTTGCCGCGGGCCCTCGGGCTGCCGTCCTCGGTCGGCGCGACAGGATTTCCCGCCGCTCGGGGATTCCGGAAGATTGCGATTTGCTCTAGTATGGTCGAGATCGGGAAGTTCGCTTCAGCGCCTTTTAGAGAGCATTGGTGGGGACCTCTCGAGCATCACGCTGGAACGGGATCGCTTCCCCGGGCCGCACCGGCCGAAGCGTTGATCCTGCTCGAGCAATCCCGGTCGAGCATGGGCTGCACCGCGGGCCCGCCGCCCGACGCTATCCTGCTCTCCTTCACGTGAATCCTTAGCCTATGGCCGCCATCCCCGCCGAGAAGCTCGACAAGCTCGTCAACCGCTGGTCCGCCATCCAGTCCGAGCTGAACAAGGGCGTCAACCAGGCGACCTTCGTGCAGCTGTCGCGCGAGTTCGCGGAGCTCAATCCGGTCGTCGCCACCATCCAGGAGCTGCGCAAGACCGAGGCCGAGGCGGCCGATCTCAACGGCCTGCTCGCCGATCCGGCCGCCGACAAGGACCTTTCCGCGCTCGCCCGCCAGGAGCTCGAGACGTTGGCGCCGCGCGTGGCGGAGCTGGAACAGCAGCTGCGCGTGCACCTCCTTCCCAAGGATGCTGCCGACGACAAGAGCGTGATCGTCGAGGTGCGCGCGGGCACGGGCGGGGATGAGGCGGCCTTGTTCGCTGCCGATCTCTTCCGCATGTACAGCCGCTATGCCGAGCTGCATCGCTGGAAGACCGAGGTCATCAGCCTGTCGGAGAACGATCTCGGCGGCTACAAGGAGGTCGTCGCCTCCATCTCCGGCAAGGGCGCCTTCGCCCGCCTCAAATACGAGTCGGGCGTGCACCGCGTGCAGCGCGTGCCCGTCACCGAGGCCGGCGGGCGCATCCACACCTCGGCCGCAACCGTCGCCGTGCTGCCGGAGGCCGAGGACATCGATCTCGAGATCCGTCCCGAGGACATCCGCATCGACACCATGCGTGCGGGCGGCGCCGGCGGCCAACACGTCAACAAGACGGATTCGGCCGTGCGCATCACGCACCTGCCGACCGGTCTCGTCGTCGTGTCGGCCGAGAAATCCCAGCACCAGAACCGGCGCCTCGCCATGCAGGTCCTGCGCTCCCGCCTCTACGAGCAGGAGCGCCAGAAAGCCGCTGATTCCCGGGCCGCGCAGCGCAAGGGCCAGGTGGGCTCGGGCGACCGATCGCAGCGCATCCGCACCTACAATTTCCCGCAGGGGCGGGTCACCGATCACCGCATCGGCCTGACGCTGCACAAGCTGGACGAGGTGCTGGAGGCAACCGCGCTCGACGAGCTGATCGACGCGCTCGTCACCGACCACCAGGCAAGCGAGCTGGCGGCCATGGAAGAGGACGGCGATGCCTGACCTTGCCACCGCCGGCGCCGAGGCGACGCTGGCGGCCGCGCTACGCCACGCCGCGGCCGCGCTGCGTGCAGAGGGCGTCGACGAGCCGGCCGCCGACGCCAGACGCCTGGCTGCCGCCGTGCTCGGAATGTCGGCCGCGCAGATGCTCGCTCATCCCGAGCATGTGCTGTCGCCGGAGCAGGCGTCGCGGCTGTCGCGCCTCCTCGCCAGGCGGGCTCGGCGCGAGCCGGTCTCGCGCATTCTCGGCGAGCGCGAGTTCTACGGACGCGTCTTCTCCATCTCGCCTGCCACCCTCGATCCGCGGCCCGACAGCGAGACGCTCGTCGGGGCGGCGCTCGCGCTCCTCCGCGCGGAAGGTCCGCCGGCACGGCCGCTGCGCATCCTCGACGTCGGCACGGGATCGGGCTGTCTTCTCCTGTCGCTGCTGGCGGAGCTTCCCGACGCGACGGGGGTCGGCACGGACGTGAGCGCGGCGGCGCTTTGCGTCGCCCGCGAAAACGCGAGCCGGCTTGGCCTTGCATCGCGCGCGAGCTGGCTCCTCGCTGACATGCTCGAGGGCGTCGATGGTCCCTTCGACCTCCTGGTCTCCAATCCGCCCTACGTGGCAACCGCCGAGATCGCAATGCTGGAGCCCGAGGTGCGCAGCTTTGATCCGCTGGCCGCCCTCGACGGCGGGCAGGATGGCTTGCGCGCCTTCCATCGATTGGCGCCGGGGTGTGGCGAGATCGTCCCCGACGGCTGGATCGTGCTGGAGGTGGGCTACGAGCAGGCCGATGCCGTGGCCGCTCTGCTCGGCGCCGCGCTGGGGCGCGCCGGCGCCTCCCGGACGAGGATTTTCAGCGATCTTGGGGGCCGGCGGCGCTGTGTTGCTATGCGATCACGGAATTGAGCATATGCCCAGAAAGCCCTTGGATTCTTTCCCCGTCCGCGCTAGGCTTAGGCGAGTGGAATCGTCCATGTGTCCTGCCGTTGTCGCGGGTTACGTTGTCGGCGGTGGGCGGATGCGCGGACCGATGCGAAGCAGGTTGTATTGCTCGCAACAAGGCGACCTATCGTCAGCACCACTGATCGCTCAAGAGAAGCACTGATGGCTTGATGGCCGCGAATGTGGGCGGCGCCCGCGTGCGGGCCGCAGCTTTGGATACGGCAAGCCAATCGGCCGCTCGAGCGGAAATGCTCAGCCGTGAACGCACAACTCACGGATATTCCGGTTCAGCCGGCTCCCGGCGCAAGGAGAACCATGCGCGAGCCGGCCAGGCATTTGTCGAACAGGTTCACGTAGCATAGGAGCCATTTGGGCAGTGAGGCAGGGACAGCAGAATCGCCGCGGTCGCGGCCGGAATCGAAAAAGCCAAAATCCTTTAGCGCGCAGTTTCGAGTCCAACGGGCCGGACGTGAAAATCCGGGGCACCCCGGCGCATATCGCCGAGAAGTATCTTTCGCTGGCGCGAGACGCCCAATCCTCGGGCGACCCGGTGCTGGCGGAGAATTACCTTCAGCACGCCGAGCACTATACCCGCATCATAATGGCCTATCGCGAGCAGCTGGGTCAGACCGGCGAGTTCGCCAACGGCAACGGCATGCGGCGGCCGGGCGAGGCGGGCGAAGGTGGCGAGGACTTCGGCGAGGAGGACGGCGACGATCTGCTCGACGACGGCCTGCAGCCGCCGGCGATGTTCCAGCCGCAGGCCCAGCCGAGGCATCAGGAGGCTCGCCATCCCGGGTCTCACGAGGGCGGCGGCGGGCGTCACGATCGGCACTTCCGCCGCGATCGCGACCAGGGCCGCTTCCGCGATCGTGATCGCGGCGAGCGCAATGACCGTAACGACCGCGATCGTGGAGATCGCGGTGACCGCGGGGATCGGGATCGCGGCGACCGGGATCGTGGAGACCGCGACCGCGACCGCCAGGGCGAGGGGCGCCAGCCCCACCAGGAGCGCGAGCGCGCCCCCGAGCGCACGTCGGAGCCCGTGGAGGCTAGCGGAGGGGGCGAGCCGCGCCGTCGCGATCGCTTCCAGCAGCCGCACGAGCAGCCCGACTTCCTGCGTCGCCCTGTCCGGCGGGCACGCGTGGAGAACGACGAGGCCGCCCCGCAGCAGAAGGAAGAGCCCTCGCGCGATTGAGAGGCCGGGGCTGCAAGCGTTGCTGCCCGGGCTCCTCCGGCACATGCGCGTGATCGGCAGGCGGTGACGGATCGATGCGCGGCCGGCCAGGCATGGCCCCGGCCCCGTCGCTCGCCGAGTTCGGGGCGCGCGCAATGCCATCGCCTGCATCATGCCCGCGTAGGCGGGCGTCCACGTCACGGCTTTCGGCTGCGGCGGGTAGGATCGCTGGGATCCCGACAATCCGGCGCCGGTACGGCAGGCATCGGGATGACCGCAGCCTTCGGCGGGGCCGGTGCCACCTGTGCCGGCAAGCCCCAAGGGCTCGGTGTCCACGGCCGTTTGCGTGTCGGCTGAAACCAAATGCCGCCCTGTTACGTATCTCACCGAGCGCTCAGACTGCACGATTGCGTGTGGTCGCGCGGTGCGGGAGGAGGCGTGGTCTTTGTGATCACGCCTCTTGCATTTTTTGCCCTCCGTCTCCTGGCTTGCCACCGAGCGACCACACGAATCGACACATTGTGATGCCGACTCAACCGCACCCCACACCCGGCTGGGTCACGGAAAGGCGCCTCCACTTCCGCACCGAGGCGCCTTTTCTGTTTGTCAGCCTATATCGCCCTTTCGTGCGCTCCGGCGCGCCCGCCGCCACCCCGCGCCGCCCGCATTTCCTCGTGAGCCTGAGCGGACAGTCGATCTCAACTGCCTAATGCGTGTGCAGAAGGCACGTTGCCTGATCGTTGGGCATTGGTCGGGCGTTTTTTGCGCAAGGCTCGCTGCCGCGCCACTTTTTTCCTAGAAATTTCAATAGCTTAACAATTCATTAAGCCTTGGCACGGCGGTTGCTCTTGGGGCTTCCGGGGGCCGTGGCCTCCACCTGGGCAGTCAATCAAAGGTGGTATTAAACTCATGAAGAGCATTTTCCTCCGCGCAGCGGCGGCCTCCTTTGCCGCGCTTGCGACGGTGTCGTTGGCCGATCGGGCCACGGCACAGGACACGATCAAAGTCGGCATCCTGCATTCGCTCTCGGGCACCATGGCGATCAGCGAGACGACGCTCAAGGACGTCATGCTGATGCTGATCGAGGAGCAGAACAAGAAGGGCGGCCTGCTCGGGAAGAAGCTCGAGGCCGTGGTCGTCGACCCCGCCTCCAACTGGCCGCTGTTTGCCGAGAAGGCGCGCGAGCTGATCTCCAAGGAGAAGGTCGCGGCGGTCTTCGGCTGCTGGACATCCGTTTCGCGCAAATCCGTGCTGCCCGTCTTCAAGGAGCTCAACAGCATTCTCTTCTACCCCGTGCAGTACGAGGGCGAGGAGAGCGAGCGCAATGTGTTCTATACCGGCGCCGCCCCCAACCAGCAGGCGATCCCCGCCGTCGATTATCTCGAGAAGGAAGAGAAGGTGCAGCGCTGGGTGCTGGCCGGCACCGACTACGTCTATCCGCGCACGACCAACAAGATCCTCGAGGCCTACCTCAAGGCCAAGGGCGTGAAGCCGGAAGACATCATGATCAACTACACGCCGTTCGGCCATTCCGACTGGCAGACGATCGTGGCCGACATCAAGAAGTTCGGCTCGGCCGGCAAGAAGACGGCCGTGGTCTCCACCATCAACGGCGACGCCAACGTGCCCTTCTACAAGGAACTCGGCAACCAGGGCATCTCGGCCAAGGACATCCCCGTCGTCGCCTTCTCGGTCGGCGAGGAAGAGCTGGCCGGCATCGACACCAAGCCGCTCGTCGGCCACCTGGCCGCCTGGAACTACTTCCAGTCGATCAAGGACGCCAAGAACGACCAGTTCATCAAGAAGTGGAAGGCCTTCACCAAGAACGACAAGCGCGTCACCAACGATCCGATGGAGGCTCACGTCATCGGCTTCGACATGTGGGTGAAGGCGGTCGAGAAGGTGAAGTCCACCGATCCCGACAAGGTCATCAACGCGCTCCCCGGCATCGAGGCGGCGAACCTGACCGGCGGCATGTCGAAGATGCTGCCCAACCACCACATCACCAAGCCGGTGTTGATCGGCGAGATCAAGGCCGACGGCCAGTTCGACGTAGTGTGGAAGACGAGCGGCCTCGTTCCCGGCGACGCATGGTCGAAGGAGCTCGACGGCTCCAAGGACCTGATCGGCGACTGGGTCGAGAAGAAGTGCGGCAACTTCAACACCAAGACCGGCAAGTGCGGCAGCTAGCAGCGCTGCAGCCTTGAGACTGGGAGGCGGCGGCGCGTCGCCTCCCCTGTCACGTTCTGGGGGATCCCATAGAATGCGCCGCTGCACGCACTGCCATCGCGCGCTCGCCCTGGCGTTCGCCCTGCTGCTGGCGGGCGTGCACGCCGCGTTCGCGCAGGGCTACGAGCAAACGCTCGAGAAATTCACCGCGGACTCCTACAGCGATACCGACGCGGCCGTTGCCGCCGTCGCGGCCAGCGGCAACCCGCTGGCGGCCGAGGTCATCGAGGCGCTTCAGGCCGGCAATCTGCTGTTCAGCGCCGCCGCCAAGAAGGTTTACATCCGCAAACCCCCCGCAACTCTGCTCGATGCCGCCACCGGCCGGCCCGTCTCCGGCCCGGAGCCGGCGGGGCTGAGCCCTGTGCGCGTCAACAACCGCGTGCGCCGCGCCATCGAGGCGGCGATGGGCAGCCTCACGCTGCTGTCCCCCGATCCCGCCAGGCGCTTCGAGGCGGCGAAAGCCGTCTTCAAGTCGAAGGATGCCGGCGTCCTCGGCACCCTCGAGACGGCGATCGGCAAGGAGAGCAACCCCCGCGTCAAGCGCGCGCTGGAGGAAGCGCGCGCCGCCATCGTCGTCGGCAAGCAGGATGCGAGCGAAACCGACAGGGTGGCTGCCATCGCCACCTTGCGCGACCGCGGCGACCAGTATGCCCGCAGCGTGCTTGCGGGCGTGCCGGCCGGCCAGCCCGACGGCATCCAGAAGACCCTGGCCGACGCCATCTCCACCATCGACAACCGCCTCGCCGCCTGGAGCGTGGCGCAAAACTTCTGGTACGGCCTCTCGCTCGGCTCCGTGCTGCTGCTGGCCGCCATCGGGCTTGCCATCACCTTCGGCGTCATGGGCGTGATCAACATGGCCCACGGCGAGATGGTGATGCTCGGCGCCTACACCACGTTCGTCGTCCAGGAGGTGATCCGCGCCCGCGCCCCAGGGCTCTTCGACCATTCGCTTGCCATCGCCATCCCGCTCGCGTTTCTGGTCGCGGCCCTCGTCGGCATGGCGATCGAGCGCGGCGTCATCCGCTTCCTCTACGGCAGGCCGCTGGAGACGTTGCTCGCCACCTGGGGCATCAGCCTCATCCTGCAGCAGGCCGTGCGGACCACCTTCGGGCCGACCAACCGCGAGGTCGGAGCGCCGAACTTCATGTCGGGTGCCTTCGAGCTCGGCGGCCTCACCATTACCTGGAACCGGCTCTGGATCATCGTCTTTGCCGGCATCATCTTCGCGGGCCTGCTGGCGGTGCTGCGCTACACCGAGCTTGGCCTGCACATGCGGGCGGTGACGTCCAACCGGCGCATGGCCAGCTCCATGGCCATCAACACCGGCAAGATCGACGCCCTCACTTTCGCGCTGGGCTCCGGCATCGCCGGCCTCGCCGGCGTTGCGCTCTCGCAGATCGACAACGTCTCGCCCAATCTCGGCCAGGGCTACATCATCGACAGCTTCCTGGTGGTGGTGTTCGGCGGCGTCGGCAATTTGTGGGGCACGCTGGTCGGCGCTCTGTCGCTCGGCGTCGCCAACAAGTTTCTGGAGCCCTATGCCGGCGCCGTGCTCGGCAAGATCGCGCTGCTCGTCATCGTGATCCTGTTCATCCAGAAGCGCCCGCGCGGCCTGTTCGCGCTGAAGGGCCGGGCGGTGGAGGCATGATCACCAGGCGGCTCATCGAGGCCCCGGACGGCCGCGGCTGGATATTCCTGGGCCTTCTCGCCGCCGCCGCGATCCTCGTCCCATGTCTCAACCTGCTGGTGCCGCCGACCTCCTATTTCCACGTGCCGACCTCGGCGGTGGCGCTGTGGGGCAAGTATCTCTGCTACGCGCTCCTCGCCCTCTCCCTCGATCTCGTCTGGGGCTATTGCGGCATCCTCTCGCTCGGCCACGGCGCCTTCTTCGCCCTCGGCGGCTATGCGATGGGCATGTACATGATGCGCCAGATCGGCACCCGGGGCGTCTATGCGCACCCGATCCTGCCGGACTTCATGGTATTCCTGAACTGGAAGGAGCTGCCCTGGTTCTGGTGGGGCTTCGACTGGTTTCCGTTCGCGGCGCTCATGGTGCTGCTCGTGCCGGGCGCCCTGGCCTTCGTGTTCGGCTGGTTCGCCTTCCGCAGCCGCGTCACCGGCGTCTATCTGTCGATCATCACGCAGGCGCTCACCTACGCCCTGATGCTCGGCTTCTTCCGCAACAATTTCGGCTTCGGCGGCAACAACGGACTCACCGACTTCAAGGACATCCTGGGCTTCAACGTCCAGGCGCAGGCGACGCGCGCGGCGCTGTTCGCCCTTTCCGCGATTGCGCTCGCGCTCGGCTATCTCACCGCGCAGATGGTCGTGCGCTCCAAAGCCGGCAAGGTGCTGATGGCGATCCGCGATGCCGAGAGCCGCACACGCTTCATCGGCTACCGCGTCGAAAGCTACAAGACCTTCATCTTCACGCTCTCGGCCTGCATGGCGGCGGTCGCCGGCGCGCTCTACGTGCCGCTGGTCGGCATCATCAACCCGAGCGAGTTCGCGCCCGCCAATTCGATCGAGTACGTGATCTGGGTGGCCGTGGGCGGTCGCGGCACGCTCATCGGCGGCGCCGCGGGGGCGATCCTCGTCAACTACGCCAAGACCACCTTCACCACCGGCTTGCTGGCGCCCTACTGGTTGTTCGCCCTCGGCGCCCTGTTCGTGCTGGTCACCATCTTTCTGCCCAAGGGCATCCTCGGCCTGCTGCCGCAGCGCGCCTCTCCCTTCTCCTCGGCTGGCGTCCCCTCCCCCCTTGTGGGGGAGGGACAGGGAGGGGGGGACTCCCGAGCATCCATCGGCGGGCTTGGCCCCCCCCCCCCCCCCCCCCCCCCCGCGGGGGGGGGGAGGGTCTGGGTGGGGGGGACTCCCGAGCATCCATCGGCGGGCTTCCCCCCACCCCTAGCCCCTCCCCACAAGGGGGAGGGGGACAAGAAGGGCATGGGGAGAGGGTGTCCGCGCCGCATTTGCGGCAGCGGTCCGCACCCCAGCCGGCGGAGTGAGGCCATGGACCATCAGGTGGACGCCCTCGCCGAGCCTGCCGCGATCGAGCCCGCCGTCGCCAGGCCGCACGACATCACACAGAGCCTGCTCTATCTCAACGGCGTGAGCGTCACCTTCGACGGCTTCCGCGCCATCAACAATCTGTCGCTCGAGCTGGCGCCCGGCGAGATGCGCGCCATCATCGGCCCGAACGGCGCCGGCAAGACCACGATGATGGACATCATCACCGGCAAGACCCGCCCCGATGTCGGCGACGTGCTCTTCGACCGCGGCAGCGTCGATCTCACCACCCAGGACGAGGCGGCGATCGCCGAGCTCGGCATCGGCCGCAAGTTCCAGAAGCCGACCGTGTTCGAGAGCCAGACGGTGGAGGACAACGTGCTGCTGGCGCTCAAGGCCGACCGCACGGTGCGCCGCACCCTGTTCTGGCGACCCAACGGCGATGCCCGGCGCATCACCGAGACGCTGGAGACCATCGGCCTCGCCGCCCACCGCCGCCGCCTCGCCGGCTCCCTGTCGCACGGCCAGAAGCAATGGCTGGAGATCGGCATGCTGATTGCGCAGGACCCGAAGCTGCTGCTGGTCGACGAGCCCGTCGCCGGCATGACCGATGCCGAATCCATGACCACGGCCGAGTTGCTCAAGGACATCGCCAAGGACCATTCGGTCGTCGTCGTCGAGCACGACATGGAGTTCGTCCGCCGTCTCGGCGTCAAGGTGACGGTGCTGCACGAAGGCTCGGTCCTGGCTGAAGGCTCCATCGACGAGGTCAGCGCCAACGAGCGCGTGGTGGAGGTCTATCTGGGCCGGTGAGCCCGATGTCATCCCGGCATTCGCGAGCGCGAATGTCCGGGACCAGGTGCAGCGGTCTCGACATCGCCCTGAGCCGGTCGAAGGGCGGATGGGAAGTTCAGGCGGTGGCCTCGTGGCTCGACAAGCTCACCGCGAGGGCGAGGGTTCGGCCTGGGTTCCGGCTCTGCGCGCTTGGCGCTCCGGCCGGGATGGCAGACAGAAGGTGGCAAATGCTGAAGGTTGAGAACATCGATCTCTACTACGGTGCCGCCCAGGCGCTGCGACGAGTGACCTTGACGGCGGAGGTCGGCAGGATCACCTGCGTGCTCGGCCGCAACGGCGTCGGCAAGAGCTCGCTCCTGCGCGCCATCGTCGGCCACCAGCCCGTGCGCAACGGCAAGATCCTCTTCGACGGAGAAGACATCACCACCATGCGCGCCCACGAGCGCGCGCGGGCCGGCATTGCCTATGTGCCGCAGGGCCGCGAGATCTTCCCGCTGCTGACCGTGCAGGAGAACCTGGAGACCGGCTATGCCCGGCTGCCGCGGGGTGGCCGCAAGATCGGGGCCGAGCTGTTCGAGCTGTTCCCTGTGCTGAAATCCATGCTCGGGCGGCGCGGCGGCGACCTGTCCGGCGGCCAGCAGCAGCAGCTTGCCATCGCCCGCGCCCTCGTGATGCAGCCCAAGCTGATCGTGCTCGACGAGCCGACCGAGGGCATCCAGCCGTCGATCATCAAGGACATCGCCCGTGCCATCACCTACCTGCGCGACCAGGGCAGGATGGCGATCGTGCTGGTCGAGCAGTACTTCGATTTCGCCCGCGCACTGGCCGACACCTACGCCGTGCTGGAGCGCGGCGAGGTCGTGATGGCCGGTGACGGCTCGACCATGGTCGAGAGCGACGTTCGGCGCTACCTTACCGTTTGAGCATTGCGAGGTAGGGACGGGTCGATGCTGCAGACGCGCTCCTGGCTGCCGAGGACGGAGGGCTCCGTCCGTCTCGCCTTCGCGATGCGCGAAGGCGAGACCCGCCTCGACGTCCTGCACCAGGCTGGCGCAGCGCGGGCGCGCTTCCCGAGCCCCTCAGCCGGTGCGGCCCCCGAGGCCGTGCTGCTCAACACGGCCGGCGGGCTCACGGGCGGCGACCGCATGCGCATCGGCGTCACGCTCCAAGACCGGGCCGAGGCAACGGTTACGACGGCGGCGGCCGAGAAGATCTATCGTTCCCTCGAAGGCGAGGTTGTCGTGCGCGCGGATCTCGCGCTCGGTGCGGGCGCCAGGCTTGCCTGGCTGCCGCAGCCGACCATCCTCTTCGACCAGTCGCGCCTCGATCGCCGGACCGAGGTGACGATGGCCGGTGATGCGACCTTCCTCGCCGTGGAGATTCTGGTGTTCGGGCGCTCGGCCATGGGCGAGGATGTGCGCCGCGGTGCCTGTCGCGACGTCTGGCGCATCCGGCGCGGCGGCGTCCTGACGTTCGCCGACACTTTCCATGTCGATGGCGCCGTCGCCGCAATCCTGGACCGGCCGGCGACGCTGGCTGGCGCGCGCGCTGCCGCCATGCTCATCTGCGTCGCGCCCGATGCCGCTTCGCGTCTTGGGGCGGCGCGATCGGCCGTGGAGAATGCGCCGAGCGCAATTGGATTGAGCGCCTGGAACGGCCTGCTCGTTGCCAGGGCCGTCGCCGGCGATGCTCGCGCGCTGCAGGCCGACATGGCCGCACTCGTGCAGACATTGAGCGGCCGGCCGCTGCCGCGTGTGTGGGCATGCTGAGGGAGCGAGGCCGCGCCATGAGGGGAGTGCGATGAACCTGACGGCCCGCGAGAAGGACAAGCTCCTGATCTTCATGGCTGCCATGGTGGCGCGCCGCCGCCTGGAGCGCGGCGTCAAGCTCAACTATCCGGAGGCCGTGGCGTTGATCTCGGATTTCGTGGTCGAGGGCGCGCGCGACGGCCGCACGGTGGCGGACCTTATGGAGGCCGGCGCCCACGTCGTCTCGCGCGACCAGGTCATGGTCGGCATCGCCGAGATGCTGCATGACGTGCAGGTCGAAGCCACCTTTCCCGACGGGGTCAAACTCGTCACCGTGCACAAACCCATCAGGTAGGCCATCGACATCCCCGCGTCGTGTCGAAGACACGCCTTCGGTACGAGGACGGGGACCCACGCAAGGGCCAGCTGTATAACGACCGTGACGTGGATACCCGCCTCCCCCGGGCACGACGTGAATGGAGGACGAGAGCGCAAATGAAGACGCGTAACGACAAAGCCATTGCTTTTGTGGCCGCCGGCGTGGCCCTCGCGGCGAGCAGCCCGGCGCTTGCCCACACGGGCATCGAGCACTCGTTCTCCTTCGCCGCCGGCTTCAAGCATCCCCTGACCGGCCTGGATCACCTCCTCGCCATGGTCTCGGTCGGCCTCTGGGCCGGCCTCAACGGCGGGCGGGCGCTGTGGGCGTGGCCCGTGGCGTTCGTCGGCGTGATGCTGGCGGGGGGAGCCCTCGGCATGGCCGGGGTGCCCGTCCCGCTCGTGGAATCGGGCATCCTGGCCTCGGTGATCATCCTGGGGCTGCTCGTGCTCGCGGCGGCTCGCCTGCCGGTTCCCGCGGGTGCGGCGCTGATTGCCGTCTTCGCGCTGCTGCACGGCCACGCCCATGGTGCGGAGCTGCCGGACGGGGCGCCGGCCCTCGCCTATGCTGCCGGCTTCGCCATTGCCACGGCTTTGCTGCACGCGCTCGGCCTCGGTGTCGCCCATCTCGCGCGCAGCGAAGGCGGCCGCATGGCGGTGCGGGGGGCCGGCGCGCTGGTCGCCGCCATCGGTATCGCGCTGGCGCTCGTCTCGGGGGTCGCCGCATGATCCCCGGCGAGATCGTCACCCAGCCCGGCGACATCGAGATCAACGAGGGGCGCCAGGCCGTGACCGTCGTCGTCGCCAACACCGGCGATCGCCCGATCCAGGTCGGCTCGCACTATCACTTCGCCGAGACCAACGCGGCCCTGCAGTTCGACCGCGACAAGGCGCTGGGGCACCGACTCGACATCGCCGCCGGCACGGCCGTGCGCTTCGAGCCGGGGCAGACCCGCGAGGTGAGCCTCGTGCCGTTCTCCGGTCGGCGCGAGGTCTACGGCTTCCGGGGGATGGTGATGGGGAAGCTGCCCTAGGGCCCAGGCGATGGCGATCAGGATCCCGATCTTTCTGTCGGCGCCGACGACGCTCAATCCAGCGCAGCAGGCCATCTATGATGGAATCCTGCGCTGCCTCGAGGACGAGCGTCTGCAGCCCCGCGCGCTCGGCCGCAGCGACTTTCCGCAGTCCGATCCGCTCACCGAGGTCTACTACGTGGCCCGCGCCTGCTACGGCGGGATCATTCTCGGCTTCGCGCAGCTCGACTTCGAGTCCGGCGTCCTCAAGCGCGGCTCGCCGGCGCAGAAGATGCTCGGGCCCATTGTCATGCCCTCGCCGTGGAACCAGATCGAGGCCGGCATGCTCGTCGCGCTCCGGCGGCCGATCCTGGTGTTCGTGGAGGAGGGTATAGCCGGCGGCATCTTCGATCAGGGCGCCCACTCCGGCTACCTCCAGAAATTCCGCGCCGAGGGGTTCGACGATCACGACCGCGAGCAGATGCGCGAGCGGATCAGGCTCTGGTCGGCTGTCGTGCGGACAGCCTTTCGCAGCTAGCAGGGTGTTTCCGGCATGCCCATGAAAATCTCCCGCGCCGCCTACGCCGACATGTTCGGCCCCACAACCGGCGACAAGGTGCGCCTCGCCGACACGGACCTCGTGGTCGAGGTGGAGAAGGATTTCACCGTCTACGGCGAGGAGGTGAAGTTCGGCGGCGGCAAGGTGATCCGCGACGGCATGGGGCAGGGCCAGGCGAGCCGCGCGGAAGGCGCCGTCGACACCGTCATCACCAACGCGCTCATCATCGACCATACCGGCATCGTCAAGGCCGACGTCGGCCTCAAGGACGGGCGCATCGCCGCCATCGGCAAGGCCGGCAACCCCGATGTGCAGCCGGGCGTCGACATCGTCATCGGCCCCGGCACCGAGGCGATCGCAGGCGAGGGCAAGATCCTCACCGCCGGCGGCATCGACAGCCACATCCACTTCATCTGCCCGCAGCAGATCGAGGAGGCGCTGAACTCCGGCATCACCATGATGATCGGCGGCGGCACCGGTCCCGCGACCGGCACGGCCGCCACCACCTGCACGCCCGGCCCCTGGCACTTGGCGCGCATGATCGAGGCTGCCGACGCCTTCCCCATGAACCTCGCCTTCGCCGGCAAGGGCAACGCCGCCAGGCCCAAGGCTCTGGTGGAGATGATCCTCGCCGGCGCCTCCTGCCTCAAGCTGCACGAGGACTGGGGCACCACGCCGGCGGTGATCGACTGCGCGCTGTCGGTTGCCGACGATCACGACGTGCAGGTGATGATCCACACCGACACGCTGAACGAGTCCGGGTTCGTGGAGGACACGATCGCTGCCTTCAAGGGCCGCACCATCCATGCCTTCCACACCGAGGGCGCCGGCGGCGGGCACGCGCCCGACATCATCAAGGTCGCGGGGTTGAGAAACGTGCTGCCGTCCTCCACCAACCCCACGCGTCCCTTCACGGTGAACACGCTGGAAGAGCATCTCGACATGCTGATGGTGTGCCACCACCTCGACGCCAACATCCCCGAGGACATCGCCTTCGCCGAGAGCCGCATCCGCCGCGAGACCATCGCCGCCGAGGACATCCTGCACGACCTCGGCGCGCTCTCGATGATCTCCTCCGACAGCCAGGCCATGGGCCGCGTCGGCGAGGTGATCATCCGCACCTGGCAGACCGCGCACAAGATGAAGGCCCAACGCGGCGCCCTTAAGGAAGATGCGCTCGGCAACGACAACTTCCGCGTCAGGCGCTACATCGCCAAGTACACGATCAACCCGGCAATAGCCCACGGCGTGGCGCATGAGCTGGGCTCGCTGGAGGCCGGCAAGCGCGCCGACCTGGTGCTGTGGAACCCGGCGTTCTTCGGCGTCAAGCCGGACCTCGTGCTGCTCGGCGGCAGCATCGCGGCGGCGCCCATGGGCGATCCGAACGCCTCGATCCCCACGCCGCAGCCCGTGCACTATCGCCCGATGTTCGGCGCCTTCGGCCGCGCGCTGACCCAGTCGACGGTGACGTTCGTGAGCCAGGCCGCCGTCAACGGCCTGCTGGCCCAGCGCCTGGGCGTCGCCAAGAAGCTGCTGCCCGTGAAGAACACGCGCGGCGGCATCTCCAAGGCCTCCATGGTGCTGAACGACGCCACGCCCAGCATCGAGGTCGATCCCGAGACCTACGAGGTGCGCGCGGACGGCGAGCTTTTGACCTGCGAGCCGGCCAAGTCACTCCCCATGACGCAGCGCTACTTCCTGTTCTGAGGCGGCAAAGGAGTCCGTTGGATATTTCAGCCTACTCGTCGTTAGTGATGCCGCAGTAACCACCACCCTGGACGACGAAGAAGTCCTAGGCGTCCATCGTCGGCTCGATAAGGCTATAGTCGCAAGTGCTACAACGTCTTATGGGATGGATGTACCTGCCTTTCGGTGATCGCGCCTCCCCAACCTTGTGCAGTGTCTGGTTGCTGCAGTTTGGACACCTGTTGCCCTTACCACTGCCAACCTTCTCAACGGCCTTGCGCCATGACCACCCCACGGCTCCGCAATCACTGCACGTGCTCAGGCTGCCCTGATCGTGAAAGGTCTGTTTGCCGCAATGCGGGCATCCAGCGCCTTTTGCCATCGCCGCCTCCCCACGGAGAAAATGCCAACATTCTCACAAATAGTATTCTTGGTTATGCTGATTCGTAGTAACCGAAAAGAAGGTCCGTGAAAGGACTGAAGTTGTTGAACTTTTCGGGCGGCGGATGCAAGGGCCAGTGCAATCGAGGCAGCCCTGCCGCATCCAGCCGTCAATGCGCGCTCATCTGCGTGCGCTGCACCTCGGGCAGGAACCAGGTCAGCAGGCCCGCGAGCGGCAGGAACGAGCAGAGGTGGTAGACGATCGACAGGCTCGTGTGGTCGGCGAGCTCGCCCAGCAGCGCCGCGCTGATCGCGCCGAGCCCGAACGACACGCCGTAGAACAGGCCGGCGATCATGCCGACGCGCCCGGGCAGCAGCTCCAGCGCGTAGACCAGGATCGCCGGGAAGGCGCTCGCCATGATCATGCCGATGATGATCGTGAGCACGATGGTCCAGGCGAGGTTGGCGTAGGGCAGCAGGAGCGTGAAGGGCAGGGCGCCCAGGATGGAGAACCAGATGATCTGGCGCCGGCCGATCTTGTCGCCGACGTGCCCGCCGATGAGCGAGCCGGCCGCCTGTGCCAGCAGGAACGTGAAGAGCAGGACCTGGGAGGCCTGCACCGAGACCTGGAACTCCCCCATCAGATAGAAGGTGTAGTATGAGCTCAGACTCGCCGTGTAGGCATTCTTCGACAGCATCAGCACCACGAGCAAGGCCACGGCCAGGGCGACGCCGCTCCTGTGCGCCCCGCCTGCGGACGCGGCGGTGACGCGCGGCTTCACCGGCGCCGGCGACTGGCGTTTGTACCAGAGCCCCACTTGCAGCAGCAGCACCATGGCGATCAGGGCCACCAGCGAGAACCAGGACAGGCTCGACTGCCCGCGCGGCACGACGATGAAGGCGGCGAGCAGCGGGCCGATCGCCTGGCCGGTCTGTCCGCCGACCTGGAACAGCGCCTGAGCGAAGCCGTGGCGGCCGCCCGAGGCCATCCGCGCCATGCGCGTCGACTCCGGGTGGAACACCGCCGATCCCGAGCCGACGAGCGCCGCGCCGACCAGCAGCATCGTGTAGCTGCTGGCGTGCGCGAGCACGATGAGGCCGACGAGCGTCGAGCCCATGCCGGCCACGAGCGAATAGGGCTGCGGATGGCGGTCGGTGTAGATCCCGACCAGGGGCTGGCCGAGGGACGCGGTCAGCTGGAAGGCCAGCGTGATGAGGCCGATCTGCCCGAAGTCCAGATGATAGGCGTCCTTGATGATCGGGTAGATCGCGGGGATCAGCGACTGCATCATGTCGTTGAGCAGATGCGCGAAGCTGAGCGCCAGAACGATCGAGAACGTCGCCTCCTGCACCACGCGCGGGGCAGCATCCGGCTTCGTCGACTTTTGCATCGTGCTTTTCCTGAGACCTACTTGCGCCGTTTCGGCGGCGGTGTGCGGGGATATCCGGGAATGCTGGCCAGCACGGCCCTGAGTGGATCGTCGACCCAGGCCTTGGTGACGAACTCGCCGTGTACGACATCGTCGGCCGTGGCGTAGAACGTGACGCTGCCTGGGGCCAGGCGTCCGGGCAGCCAGGTCGAGAAAGCGATTTCCCGCTCGTTGAGCATGCGCTGCAGAGTGGCGTTCTCCTCGCGCGCCGAGCGCGAATAGGCGCTGAAGAAGAAGCGACCCTCGCGCCGCTCGATCCAGCCGGCGAACTTGTCCATCTCGGCATAGAGCGCGTCGAGCAGGACGATGCCCCGCAGCCGGTCGCCGGCGCCGCCGCTGTGGGCGGCATAGGCCGCCGGCGCGTAGCCGCCGCTGTAGGCGACGATGATCGCCGGCAGCCCTTCGATCGCCACGCGTGATCTGGCGTCGCCGTGCAGGTGTGCCAGCCGTCGCCCCGCTTCCTCCAGGAAGCGGCGGAAGGCGCCGCGGTCATAGAAGCGACCCGCACTCGAATCGAGGGCGTCGACGGCAAACTGCGGCGCCACCAGCACGGCGTTGAGCCCGGATTGCGCGACCTGACGCGGCACCTGCTGCTGGCGCTGCACCACGCGCTCGAGGTTGGCCATGTTGCCGTGGAAGTAGACGATCATCACGCCCGGCAGCGCCGGATTGAACCCGCGCGGGATGTGCAGCAGGACGCGGCGGTCGCTGTAGGTGGTGTCCTCCCAGTAGATGCCGCCGCGCGGCGAGGTGTGGCCGCGGCGGCCGTCCTGCTCCACGTCGTAGAAGGGCTTGTCCTCCCCCGGCGCCGTGCCGTCCCAGGGAAAGGGCGAGGTGTCGAAGGCCACGAGCTCGGTCTTGGCCTTCCCCGCCGGAGCGGCTTCCGCGGCACCATGCACAACGACGGGAGTCATGATCAGGAACGCGAGCGAGCAGGCCTGGAGGGCGGCGCGCACGTCACGCCGCCGCCCTTGCCGGCGGTGCGGCAAGCGGCAAGAGTACCGCAAAGAAAGCGAAGATGGCCACGAGGTAGGCGCAGCCGCTGAAGATCAGCACGGCGGCCAACCCGAACGAAGTGGCGATGACCGGCACGAGTGCGGCGCCCACCACCGAGAAGCAGCCGTTGATGCCCCACGCCCACAGGAACATGTGATCCTTGCCGAGCCGTGCGAGCGTCGTCATGGCGACCGGCATCGGGAAGCCCATCAGGAACGCGGGCGG
Source organism: Hyphomicrobiaceae bacterium (assembly GCA_050248715.1). Classification (GTDB taxonomy): domain Bacteria; phylum Pseudomonadota; class Alphaproteobacteria; order Rhizobiales; family Hyphomicrobiaceae; genus AWTP1-13. The sequence continues at coordinate 32,426 of JBFWRV010000033.1, forward strand.
GAACACCAGCACGAAGCAGAACAGCAGGCGCAGCGCGTAGGGGAAGGTGCCGATCCAGTCGAGGACGCGATCGAGGGCCAGTCCGTAGCCGATCAGCAGCGCGCCGATGGCGAGGAAGATGCGCGGCATGATCGTGCGTGCGCGATCGAAGTAGCGCTCCGACACCAGGCTGCCGAGGCCCGAGAACACGAGCATGCTCGTGATCAGGACAGAGGCCGATACCGTGGCGTTGCTGAGCGCCTGGATGAATTTCGAGATCAGGCCTACCTCGACCATGATGTAACCGGCCCCGAGGCACGCGAAGTAAATGATGGTGCGGAATTTGCCGGGGTTGTGGCTGAAGATCGTGCGCCAGCCGAAGGCCACCGGCAACAGCACCAGCGACAGGGCGGCTATGCAGGCGATGCCCAGGGTCGCCCACACTAGCAGGTAGCCCCACTCGTCCTGGAACAATTCGAGCCGGTCGGTGACGCTGGTGAGGTCCGCGGGCTTCACGTAGGCGGCGAGGTAGGGCCGGTTGTTGGTGAGAATGCGCGTGTCGAACACGTAGCGCCGCGCGATGTCGTCCCAGCCGCCGTTCACCAGGTGATGCCAGGCCATCCGCCCCATGATGGTCGCCGGCAGCGTCTCGGCTTCCGCGGGTGGCCCCTCCTCCGCCTTCGTGTCGCTGCCTGGCGTGTCGCCGGACGGCCCGGTCGGGTCCTCCCCCTCGGCGCTCGAGAAGATCTGGCTGCGGTAGTCGTTGAGCACGGTGGCGGACTGCGCCGTATCGTAGACGAAGCCCGGCGAATAGATTTCGTCGAACGACATCGCCCGCGTGTGATCGCGCAGCTTGGTGACTTCCTCCGGCGTGAAGCCGCCGCGCTTGTAGAGCACGGTCGCCGTCGACAGGTAGCTCGAGGCCACGAAGAAGCGATCGGCGATGGCGCCGCCGTCGACCTGTCGCGCGGCTTCCGCCATCGTGGCGTAGAGCTTCAGCACCGACTTGGGCGGCTCTTCCTTGTTCCACAGCGTGACGGACAGGATGCCGCCGTCCTTCAGCGCGCGCATGTAGTTCGTCATGGCCTCGCGCGAGTAGGCGAATTTCTCGACGATGGCGAAGCCGCCGGGGCTGGAGAGGCCGGCCGAGTCGGCGAGGCTCAGATCGATGATGTCGAAGCGGTCCTTGGTGTAGGCGAGGTAGAGCCGGCCTTCGTAGTCGATCACCTTGACCTTGGGGTTGCGCAGCACGTCGGCGGTGAAGTCGCGCAGTCCCTTGTCGTTGCGGAAGGCCGAGAGCACCGCCGGATTGCCCTCCGCGACCGTCACCGACTTGGAGTTGCTCTTGAGCGCGACCGCGGTGGAGATGCCGCCGCCGAACTGCACCACGAACGTGTCGGGGGCCTGCTTGATCAGGTAGGGGTAGATCATCGGCAGGTAGCGGAAATAGGCGGTCTCGTTGGGCGGCAGGTCGCGGATGATGCCGCTCGGCCCCTCGCCGTCGATGTAGAGCCCGAGATAGGCGTTGGCCGGCATGGTCGGCAGGTTGAAGGCGGCGTTGTCGGAGAGGCCGGGCGCAAAGTGCAGGTAGGAGCTCGCGTAGATCTCAAGATAGCCGAAGGGCGAGGCCCGCTCGTAGACGCGCTCCGCATCCGGGAACTTGCGCGCGTAGGAGACGCCCTTGTAGTCGGAGACCGTCAGCGTCGGCACGCCGGCGAGCGGGGCGGCGAGGTGCACGGCGACGCAGGCAACGGCCACGGCCACGAGCGATGCCAGCATGCGCGTGCCGCCGCCCACGGCCATGAACCACAGGACGCTGCCGGCAAGCCACAGCAGCAACGGCACGATCAGCAGATTGTCGGGCGTGACGAGATACATGGCGCCGAGAAACAGCAGGCCGCATAGCCCAGAGCCCGTGAGGTCGGCGAAGTAGACGCGGCCAAAAATCCTCTGCGCCTTGAGGAACACCGTGCCGAGATAGAAGGCGCCGGCCAGGAAGGGCAGCATGTACAGCAGGAAGTTGCCGAACAGGCGCCATTTCTGCGCCGGGTCGGACACGAGGAAGATGGCGTTGAACGGGATCTGCTGCGCAAGCAGATTGGCGGCCACCGCCAGCGGGCCGAACAGGAGCAGCGAAGCCGCCGCCACCGCCTGCCAGTGCCGCTCGAACCAGCTCTTGGAGATGCACATCACCGCGCTGGTCAGGCCGAAGCCCAGCATGGCGAGGCTCACCACCAGCGAGCCGAAGTGTGCCCAGCTGCCCACCGAGAAGACGCGCATGATGCCGATCTGCAGCGCGATCACCGCGCCTGCCACCAGCCCGACCGACAAATAGAGGAACAGCGACGGTTGCAGCTCGGTGTCGCGCTCTGCGAATGACGACTTCTGCATGGCACTGGTCCTGAACGCTCCGAGCCATTTCGCCGTCGTCGCGCCGGCCTGGGCCGCGTGCTGGCTCCGACCGGCCGCGCTGCAGCTCGATCACCTGCGCTGGAGGTGCTCGGTCTTCTTGCGGATGCTCTGTCTCACCGCTGGTTGTGCGTCCCCTTGATCACTTCGCCGTCGAGCTTGGTGAACGGCACGAAGGGAACGATCCTGCCGCCGTAGATGTCGGATCTCGCGACCTTGATGGAGCCGTCCGGCGTTTTCTCCTTGATGATCTTCAGCAGCCGCTGCGCCCCCGGAGGGCCCACCGGGATCACCATGATCCCCTCCGGCTTCAGCTGCTGAAGCAGAGGCGGAGGCACGTGGTCGATCCCGCAGGTGACGATGATCTTGTCGAAGGGCGCCGCCTCCTGCCACCCGTAGTATCCGTCGGCGTTCTTCGCCTGGATCGCCTTGTACTCGGTGTAGCCGCGCGCGATCAAGGCGTCATAGATGCCGCGCGTGCGCTCTGCCAGCGGCCTGATGATCTCGACGGTCCAGACCTTGTCGGTGAGATTGGCCAGATAGGCCGCCTGATAGCCGGACCCCGTGCCGATCTCCAGCACCTTCTCGCCCATCTTGACGTCGATGGTGGAGGTCATGCGGCTGACGACGTGCGGGCCGGAAATCGTCACCCCGTGGCCGATGTCGAGATAGGCATGGTCGTAGGCGCGGCCAAGGTTCTGCTTCAGCACGAACTCCTCGCGCGGCGTCAGCAGGAAGGCGCGCTTGTTGCGGTCGTCCAGAAGGTCGCGGTTGGCAACCAGCGCCTGGTAGCGGCTGAAGCGGTGGCGCAGGAAGCTCGGACTCTCGCCGCGGTTCGCCACCATCCATTTGAGGTAGGCATCGCCGTTCGCGTCGGGGGGCGCAGAATCCCAGCTGTAGGGCTTGGGGACCGCCCAGGCCAGCGGTGCCAGCGCCGCCTGTGAAAGGACCGCGACAGACGAAATCATGAAGGTCCGGCGTCGCAAGCGGCCACCTCCGCAAAGTGCGCTGATCGGATGGATTGGCAGGCGAATCTGCTGCAATCTAGGGCAATGCGGGAATTGGCACTGTGGCTCTCAAACCACGTGAACAGAAAAGCGTGAGGTCGCTTCCGGTCGCGACGGCCGCCGAGGCTGGGGTATAACTGATACGGACTCCGGCTGACTGGCTCATCATCCCCGCGCAGGCGGGGATCCACGCAGGCAAGTGCATGGATGCCCGTCTACACGGGCATGAGGATTCGTGGAGGGCCAATCGTCCGGATCTGGCATGAGACGGCATGCAGGACAGGCAAGGTGCGGCGTTCGCACCAGTGAGCGCGGAGCCCGCACGCATGAGCACACTCCAGCCGGCAACCTATCGTGTCGAGGCCTACAATCTCTCGCATGCGTCCGAGAACAAGATCCACGACGACACCGTCGCCCAGAAGCTCGGCTTTGCCGGCGGGCTGGTGCCGGGCGTGGAGGTCTATGCCTATGCCTGCCATCCGCTGGTCGAGCGCTGGGGCCGGGCCTGGCTCGAGCGCGGGCGCATGGGCTGCCGCTTCTTCAAGCCGGTCTACGACGGCCGCATCGCCGAGGTGACGGCCAAGGCGACTGCCGCCGGCCTCGATGTCGAGATCACGAGCGAGGGCGTCCAGTGCTGCACCGGCCACGGCTCGCTTGGCGATGGTACGGCCGGCCCGCCGGCCGTCGCCGATTTCGAGGCGCGCACACCGCCGGCAACGGCAGCACGTCCTCCCGCGGACGAGTCGAGTCTGGCCGAGGGCCGACGGCTCTGCACCAACCCTGTTCTGATGACGCAGGATGCGGTCGCGGGCTACCTGCGCGACGTACGCGAGACCGACACCCTCTATGCTCGCGAAGGGTTGGTCCATCCCGGCGCGGTGCTGCGGCTGTGCAATCTGACCCTGCGCGAGAACGTGGTCCTCCCGCCTTGGATCCACACCGGCAGCAAGGTCACGAATTTCTCGGCCGCGCGCGTCGGCGACGCGCTGACGGCGCGCGCCCGGGTCGCTGCCAACTACGAGCGCAAGGGCCACCGCCTCGTCGATCTCGATACGCTCGTCATCGCCAACGAACGCACGGTGGTGGCGCGCGTCCTGCACACCGCCGTGTACAAGTTGCGCCACTTGGCCTAGCGGGTTTCCGATCGATCGGTCGCGTTCCGTGTCATTCCGGGATTTCGCCGCGCCTGTGGCATCCCGGATATTCGCCGAAGGCGAAAATCCAGGACCGGGGAGCAACGAAATCTCGCCCCGTGGTGAGCTTGTCGAACCACGAGGCCACGGGCGGCACTCCGCCCTTCGACGGGCTCAGGGCGGGCCGAGATTACGGCCCTGTGGCCTTCGGGGCGGCGCGAGATCGTGGCCCTGGGTCCCGGCTCCGCGCGCCATGCCGAAGGCGTGCCTAGGCATGCTTCCAGCATGACGCGCTCCGGCCGGGACGACAGGCGGGGCCTCGCAGACCGTCAGGAGCCGACGGCGTCGCCGACGCACTTCTTGACGTGGCTGGTCTTGGCAGCTCCGGCGAGCTTCTTGTCCGCGGCGGACTTGTTGCAGGCCGTCATGGCGTCCGTCTCGCACTTCTTCATGAACGACTTCTGCGCGGCGCCGGCGAGCTTCTTCTCGGCGACTTGGGCCTTGCAGGTGGCGCCCTGGGCGGCCGCCTGGTGGGTGTAGCCCGCGGTGGCGAGAAACGCGGCGCAGCTTGCGATTGCGATCAGATGTTTCATCTTGCCAGCTCCTGTCTGCCCCCCGGGGCCCGCCTTCTTTCACGTCCAACATGAAGCCAGCATGAACAACGTGCGCAGATCGTCAGGCCGGCATGGCTGTCTCGACAAGGCGCGCCCAGTAGGAAATTCCCGCCGGGATGGCCTCGTCGTTGAAGTCGTACTTGGGGTTGTGCACCCCGGCCGTGTTGCCGTTGCCGATGAAGATGAAGGCCCCGGGCCGGGCCTCCAGCATGAAGGAGAAATCCTCCCCGCCCATCAGCGGCGGCGTATCGGCATCGACCCTATCGGCGCCGGCGATCTGGCGGGCGACGGAGGCCGCGAAATCGGTCTCCCGGGCGTGATTGTTGGTTACCGGATACTTGCGCTCGTAGATGACCTTGGCGGTGGCGCCGTAGAGCTTGGCGGTCGACTCCGCGACCTCGGCCACCCGTCGCTCCATAAGGTCGCGCACCTCGGGCGTGAGCGACCGGGCCGTGCCCGTCAGCTGCGCGCGCTCGGGGATGACGTTGAGCGCTTCGCCGGAATGGAACATGCAGATCGAGATGACGCCGGACTGCAGGGGATCGATGTTGCGCGCCACGACGGACTGCATGGCCGTCACGATGTGCGAGGCGACGAGCACCGTGTCGATGCACTGATGCGGCCGCGCGGCATGGCCGCCCTTGCCGATCACCTCGATGTGGATGCCGTCGCTGGCGGCCAGCAGCGGCCCCGGCCGCAGCGCGAAGTTGCCGACCGGGATGCCCGGCATGTTGTGCATGCCGTAGACCTCCTGGATGTTCCAGCGGTCCATCAGCCCATCGTCCACCATGGCCTTGCCGCCGGCGCCGCCCTCCTCGGCGGGCTGGAAGATCACGACGGCCGTGCCGTCGAAGTTGCGCGTGTCGCAGAGGTACTTGGCGGCACCCAGCAGCATCGCCGTGTGGCCGTCATGCCCGCAGGCGTGCATGGCGCCGGGCGTCTTGGAGGCGTGCGGCAGCCCGGTCGTCTCGGTCATCGGCAGGGCGTCCATGTCGGCGCGCATGCCGATCACCTTGCCCGACGCGGACTTGCGGCCCTTGATGATGCCGACCACGCCCGTGCGGCCGATGCCCGGCACCACCTCGTCGCAGCCGAACGCCTTGAGCCTGTCGGCGACGAGCCCGGCCGTGCGATGCACCTCGTAGAGGATCTCGGGGTGCTCGTGCATGTCGCGGCGCCAGGCTGAGACCTCGCTCTGCATCGCGGTTACGCTGTTGATGACGGGCATGGGAATCCTCAGGCTGGGGATGGGGCAAATGTCAGGATGAAAAGGTGAGCGTTGCTGCAAGGAAGCAAATCGCCCTCTGAGGGTCAAGGCGGGGCGCTAGCCGCTGCTGCGACCACTGTGCCCCGGAATTCCCATGAGTTATGCGCGGGGAACAGGGTGCCAGTTCCTGACTCACGCAGCGCGGCAAGCCAAGTGCATGGAAGGTGGGTGGTCCCGGCGGATCGAGCCCGGGCGCCAGCGAAAAGCAGTGGCCCAACTAACGCATCAAAGGGCGCAAGGCTGGCGCTCGTCCAAGCGTTTCGATGAGATCACTCCTCGAATAGCTCGTTCGGCTGACGTCTTTGAATCCAAAAGAATCTTGATTGTATCCAATTTTACGGCTACAGGATGCAGTGCCCGGCAGGACAGGGGCAGCGACGTCCGGTGCCGGGGCCTTTTTTGAATGGAGAGTCCTATGTTCAAACAGTTTCTGCTCGTCAGTTCGATGACAGCCGTGTTGCTCGGCGGCTTTGCCCATGGGCAGCAGGCGCCGCTACAGCCATCGCCGGTAAAACGGACGCCGCTCGGGAAGGTCGAAGTGCCGGGGTCGAACTATGAAGTTGTATTCGGCATCACCGAATTGGCTCCCGGCTTCAAGTCGGGACGACATTCTCATCCCGGGTTGGTGCTGGCATATGTGGCAGAGGGCGAATTCTGGTATCTCGTCGATGGCCAGCCGGAGAAGATTTACAAGGTCGGCGAGTCCTTCCAACTGCCCGATCGCGCGATACACAACGAAGGAGCGGCGGGGAGCAGTCCCGTCAAGGTGATGGCTGTTTTTGTTGTCGAGAAGGGCAAGCCCCTGGTGCAGCCGGCGCAGTAGGAGTCTTGGCCGTTGTGGCGGGCCCTCGTCTGCTGTCCATCTCAAAGTTGGTGGGTGGCAGCACGCCTCGCTCGAAAGGCGATTGGGGGGCAAGGGATCGAAACTTGAGCAGCGAGGAGCTAGACGATACAGCTTTGCTGCCAGTCGCAACCATGCCGGGGACCATGGCCACTTCAGCAGAACAGCTCGTTGGCAGTCTTGCCGACCGCATCTCCGCAAAGATCTTCACGGGAGAGTATCCGCCAGGAAGCCGGTTGCGTCAGGAAGCGCTCGCCGAGGAATTTTCCGTCAGCCGTACCCCCATCCGAGAAGCGTTGCGGCAGCTCGAGGTGAAGGGGGTGATCCAACACCGGCCGAACCAGGGCGCAATCGTGCTCGCGCCGAATGCGCGGGACATCCGGGAAGCCTATCAGGTTCGGGCCGAGCTCGAGGGGCTCGCCATATCGTTGGCGGTCGAATGGATCACGGACGAACAGACAGAGCGCATGCAACGCGCGCAGAGAAGATTTGCCGAAACCGTGGACAAGCTGATGGCGGCCCGGAAGTCGAACGTGAAAGCCCATCTTAAAAATATTCCGAACTGGGTCGAATCAAACGATGAGTTCCATGGTGTGGTCATCGAGGCCAGCGGAAACAAACGGCTCAAGCAGGTGATCCAGGATTTGCATCTTGGATTCACCAGAAACATCATGCTCTCGGCCCTGATGATGGATGGTCGGCGTATGCGCGAAAATGTGTCTCAGCATGAGGCGATCCTGAGCGCGATAAGCCGACATGATGCGATCGAAGCGCGTAAGGTGATGACGCATCATATTTTGCGCTCGGGGGAGCTGGCCGTGTGGTGGCTCGAAAGCCAGGGCAGATTGGGCGGTTCCGGGCGATAGTCGTTCGTCCTTCGACACTCACGCCGGCTGTTTCCTCGCTGCTTCCATCCGATCGCAGCTGAAGAACGCAACTCGACCTCTGATCCTCCGGGGAGAGGCGCAACAAGGAAACCGCACACCACCAGCAAGGGCATGCTGATTTCCTCGGGTCTGCTTCCGATCACACCTCGCCGTGCCAGGCTGAGCGTGAGGCAAGAAGAGAGCGAAGGCAGACGACGGTCGCGTGCGAAAGGCCTCCATCACGGGTCATCGGCAGCGGCGGCCGCACGGAGGGCGGCGGGATCGGCGATGGCGTAGGCGTTGCGGGCGGCGTCTGCGGTCACATAGCCTTCGACCAGGTCCCGGCCGAGCGCGGCCGGAGCGCGCTCTGCCGGCGGGCCGAAGCCGCCCGAGCCCGGCGTCACCATGTCGATCACGGAGCCGGCCGGCGCCAGGAAGGCGCCCTTGCTCGGCAGCGAGCGGCTCGTTCCGTCCGGCGTCGTCAGCGTCACGACGGCGGCGGCCCCGGCCTTGCCGCCGAGCAGGCCGAACGGCGGCGACGTCATGCGCTCCATGCACAGCGACCCCGTCGCGTCGGCGCCGGCGAGCAACCGCCAGGTGCGCCGCGCTCCGCAGCCGCCGCGGAAGCGCCCGGCGCCGCCGGAATCCGGATTGATCTCGTAGCGCTCAACGCGCACGGGGAAAGCCATCTCCAGCACCTCCACGGGCGTGTTCATGGTGTTGGAGATGCCTGACGCGACGACGTTGATGCCGTCCTTGTTGGGCCGCGCGCCGAAGCCGCCTTTGATCGTCTCGTAGGAGACGTAGCGACGGCCCGAGCGCGGATCGACGCCGCCGAGCGTGACCACGGCGGACGTGCCCTGGCTGCACGCCATCACCTGCTCGGGCCACAGGTGCGCGAGGGCCCCCATCACCATGTCGGCCACGCGGTGCGAGATCTCGTGGTTGGCGTAGACGACGGGCGCCGGAAACTCGCAATTGACCACCGAGCCCTTGGGTGCCTTCACCTCGATGGTGCGCCAGCAGCCGGAGTTGGGCGGGATGAGGTTGCTCGGGTCGACCGCGAACTTGAGGCCGCAAAAGATGCCGGACGCCGTCACCGACAGCGGTGCATTGATTGGTCCCTTCACCTGAGGATCGCTGCCGGCGAAGTCGACAAGGAGCCGGTCGCCGGTCTTCTTCACCGCCATCCTGATCCAGAACGGCGCATCCCTGCCTTGCGCATCGTCGGCGATGCCGTCGCCGTCGCAGAAGTCCTCGAAAGTGCCCTCCCCGTCCGGCAGATCGGCGAGGCTCGCGCGCATCAGCCGTTCGGAATAGTCCATCACCTCGGCCATGGCGCCGATGATCTCCTCGGTGCCGTAGCGCCGGGCGAGGTCCTGCAGGCGCTCGGCCGCGCGCAGCGTCGCCGCCAGCTGCGCGCCAAGGTCGCCCTTGCGCTCGTCGGGCGTGCGCACGTTGGCCAGGATCACCTTCTCGAGGTCGACATTCATCGCGCCGCGGCTGACGAGGCGCAGCGGCGGCAGGCGCAGGCCCTCGCCGTAGATCTCCGTGACGGCGCCATAGCTGCCGGGCGTGGCCGAGCCGACATCGGGCCAGTGCGCGCGCAGGCAGGCGTAGCCGAGCAGCCGGCCCTCATGAAACGCTGGGCGCACCACGTTGACATCGGGCAGATGGCTGCCGCCGAAGTAGGGATCGTTGTGAATGAACACGTCGCCGTCGTGCACGTCCTGGCCGAAGGCGGCAACGACCGCGCGCACGGCATCCGGCATCGAGCCGAGGTGGATCGGCAGGTCCGGCCCCTGCGCCACCATCTCGCCTCGCGCGTCGAACACGCCGCAGGAATAGTCGCCGGCGGACTTGAGGATCGGCGAATAGGCCGTCTTGGCCAGGACGACGCGCATCTCCTCGGCAATCTTGTAGAAGCTGTTCTTGACGATCTCGAAGCCGGCCGGATCGGCTTTCAGCAGCGCGTCTCTCATCTCAGGTGTTCCTTCGCATGATTCCTCCTTTCCCTCGAGGGGGAGGGGCAGTTTGCGGGGGCGACTTCAGACTGGGCGTGCATCTTGCGGGTGCCCTTCATCCCGGCCTTCTCCCCGCTTGCGGCGAGAAGGCGTGAGACATCAGCACGAAGCCGTCGGCGTCCATGACGGATTGCCAGCCCGGCGGCACCAGGATCGTCGACTCCAGCGACTCGATCACCGCCGGCCCTGCGGCCGCGAGCCCCGCCGTCATGCGCGCGCGGTCGTAGACGGTGGCGCTCGTGGCCCCGGTCTGGCGGAACCAGACGGAGCGGTTGCCCTTGATCGCCTCGGTGCCCTTGGCCGCGGCCCGATCGCGGATTGCGAGCGGCGGGATGACGCCGACGGCGGTCAGGCGGATGCTGACGAGCTGAACCGGCTCGGCGCGGTTGTCGTGGCCGTAGGTGGCGCGGTGGCGGTCATGGAAGGTCTCGGCGATTCTGCCCAGCGCCGCCGCATCGAGCTTTCCCTCGGGTATCGCAACGGTCAGCTCGTAGGACTGCCTCTCGTAGCGGGCATCGACCGAGCGCTCGAACCGGCGCCGCTCGGGCGCGATCTTGGCCCGGTCCAGCATGGCGGCACCCTCGCGCTCCAGCGCCGCGAATGCCGCTTCTAGCGCCGCGGGATCGGCAACCGCCGTCGTCGTGTAGACGGTGCGCACGTAGTCGCGCCTCAGATCGGTGCCGACGAGGCCCAGCGCCGAGAAGGCTCCGGGAATGGGTGGGCAGATCACCTCGGCGATGCCGAGCTCGTCGGCAAGCGCGGCCGCATGCAGCGGCCCGGCGCCGCCGAAGGCCGCGAGCACGAACTGGCGTGCGTCATGCCCGCGCTGCACCGACACGATCTTCAGCGCCTCCGCCATGGCATGGTTGACGACATCGATGACGGCGGCCGCGGCCGTGCGCACGTCGACGCCCAGCGGCTCGGCAAGACGTTTCGAGATGGCAGCTTCTGCGGCCGCGTGATCGATCGGCAGGTCGCCGGCGAGCAGCGACTGCTTGTCGAGGTAGCCGAGCACCAGGTTGCAGTCCGTCACCGTCGGTTCGGTGCCGCCGCGGGCGTAGCAGGCGGGGCCGGGGTCTGCGCCCGCGCTCTGCGGCCCGACGCGCAGGGCGCCGGCCCGGTCCACCCAGGCGATCGAGCCGCCGCCGGCCGACACCTCGGCAAGGTCGATCACCGGCACGCGGATCGGATGCCCGGTGCCATGCATCCAGCGGTTGCCGCTGGCGCCGCCGCCGACCTCGTACTCCGGCGTCGTCTCGTACTGGCCGTCACGGATCAGGCTGGCCTTGGCCGTCGTGCCGCCCATGTCGAAGGAGAGCAGGTTGCGTCGCCCGATCTGGCGCGCGGCCAGCGCCGCGGCAACCACGCCCGCCGCCGGGCCGGATTCGACGACGGTTGCGGGCATCGCCACGGCCTCCGCCGCTTCGATGACGCCGCCGCTCGAGCCCATCACGTAGAGTCGCGGCAGGGCCTTCGCCCGCATGGCGCCCTCCAGCCGCTCCAGGTAGGAGGCCAGGATCGGCCCCACGTAGGCGCACACGGCCGTCGTGCTGGTGCGCTCGAATTCCTTGATCTCCGGCAGCACCTCGCAGGACACGTAGACCGGCACGTCCGGCAGGGCCGCGCGCAGCCGCTCGCCGAGGCGCCGCTCATGCGCCGGGTTGAGGAAGCTGAACAGCAGGGAGACCGCCACGGCCTCTACGCGCGCCTTTCGCAGCTCCGCGATCAGGCCTTCAATCTCCGCCTCGGCCAGCGGCGTGACGACATTGCCGTCGGCGCCGATGCGCTCGGTGATCTCGAAGCGGTGCCGGCGCGGGATGAGGGTCGACGGCGCGTCCTGGAACAGGTCGTACAGGTTGGAGCGGGCGGAGCGCCGCAGCTCCAGCACGTCGCGGAAGCCCCGCGTCGTCACCAGCGCGGCGCGGGCGCCCTTCTCCTGCAGGATGGCGTTGGTGACGACGGTGGTTGCGTGCGAGAGCAACCCCACGTCCGCCGCCGCCAGGCGATAGCGCCGCATGGCGATGTCGAGCGCGCCGAGCACGCCCTCGGCGAAGTCACGCGGCGTGGTCGGCACCTTGGCGACACCGATCTGTCCCGTCGCATCGTCGATGAGCGCCACGTCGGTGAACGTCCCGCCGATATCGACCCCTACGCGCCATGCCATGCCGTTCGCTCTCCCAGCCAATGGCTACATTCTAGACGGGCCGGGCCGAGAATTGGAACGCTGGACTGGCCGGATCTGCAAGGACTGCAGGGCTGGGCCGCAACCCTCGACCTGCGCGTCGTAGGTTGGGTCAAGCGAAGCGCTGACCCAACACGATGGTAATCTTGGCAGCGTTGGGTCTTCGCTGACGCTTGACCCAACCTGCGTGCCTGCGCGCTACGCTCTCCTCACGTCGAGTACTGCGCGAACTGCAGCGTGCCCGCGCGCGCCCGGTAGTCCGTGCGCACGTTGACGACGGCGACGCGGCCCTTGTCGACTTCCTTCTGGGCGCGCTCCAGCGCCGGGCGAATCTCCTCGGCCTTGTCGACGTAGTCGCCGTAGCAGCCGAGCGCCTCCGCCATCTTGTCGTAACGCGTATAGCCGAGATCGCGGCCGGGCTTCTCGCGCTTGGGGTCGGCGGTCCAGCCGCCGTTGAGGCTGATCACCACCAGCAGCGGCAGCTTGTGGCGCACGGCCGTGTCGAGCTCCATGGCATTGAGGCCGAACGAGCCGTCGCCGTGCACGCAGATGACCTGCTTGTCGGGCTTGGCGAGCTTGGCGCCGAGCGCGAACGGCAGGCCGACGCCCATGGTGCCGAACGGCCCCGAGTTGAGCCGGTGTCCCGGCGAGAACGTCGGCATCGACTGGCGCCCGTAGTTGAGGATCTCCTGCCCGTCCACCACCAGGATGGCGTCGCGCTTCATGAAGTTGGTGATCTCCTCGCACAGCCGCAGCGGGTGGATGTCGCCGTCCTCCACGTATTTGTTGGCGCCCGGGGCTTTGAGCTTGGCCTCCGCGCCGTCGGCCAGCAACTTGCGCCAGTCCTTGTAGAGGTCGGCGCTGACCTTGGCCTTGCTCAACCCGGCGAGCAGCTGGTTCAGCACCATGCGGCAGTCGCCGACGATGCCGATGTCGACCGCGCGCGCTGCCGTGGCGATCTCGGTCGGGTCGATGTCGATGCGCGCGATCTTGGCCGCCGCGTTGAAGCGCGGCGGGGCGGCGTGGCTGATGATGTAGTTCATGCGCGTGCCGAGCACGATGATGAGGTCGGCATCCTTGAACGCGGTCGAGCGCATCGACAGGAACGACAGCGGATGGTCGTCCGGCACCACGCCGCGGCCCTGCGGCGTCGTGTAGAAGGGAATGCCCGTCTTCTCGACGAACTGCTGCATCTCCGCCCACGCGCGCGACCAGATCACGCCGCTGCCGGAGATGATCACGGGTTTCTTGGCTTTCGCCATCGCCTGCAGCAGGGCGTCGACCTGCTCGGGATGGCCCAGCGGGCGCGCGTTGAGGATGGGCCGCCCGCTCATGGACCAGTCGACCTCCTCCTCCGGGATCTTGGCGTAGAGGACGTCGCCGGGGAAATCGAGATAGGTGGGGCCGGGCTTGCCGCTCATGGCGTGCTGGAAGGCGGCGTTGACCTGCTCGGGGATGCGCTTGAGGTTGTAGACCCGGTCGGCCCACTTCACGCAGCCCCTGACGATCGCGACCTGGTCGATCTCCTGGAACACCTGCCGGCCGAACTGCTGGATCGGGCTCGAGCCGCCGATGGCGACCACGGGGCAGCAGTCGACCAGCGCGTTGGCAAGGCCGGTGGTGAGGTTGATCACGCCGGGGCCGCTCGCCGCCATGCATACGCTCGGCCGCTGCAGCAGGCGGCTGTAGGCCTGGCCCATCAACGCCGCAGCCTGCTCGTGGCGCACGTCGACGGGGCGGATGCCCTCCTTGATGCAGGAGGCTTCGGCCAGCAGCATGGGCCCGCCCATGATGAAGAGCAGGTTGTCCGTGCCTTCCTTCTTGAGCGCTTTCGCCAGAATCTCCGAACCCGTCAGCTCTGCCATAATCGTCTCCTCCTCGCCCGTGGGTTGGATCAACCCCAGCGAAGGCCGGGGGCGATCCAACGCGCGTTGATGCAAGCGGTCATGTGTTGGGTCTTCGCTCCGCTCGACCCAACCTACGCTTCTATTTCTGCCGCGTGATGATCTTGTCGGCGGTCAGACCTTCGACGTCGCGCTTGCTCAGCCCCAGCCAGCTTTCCAGAACCTCAGCCGAATGCTGGCCCAGCATGGGCGAGGCCTTGACGGCAACCGGCGCCCCGTTGTGGCGCACGGGCCAGGTCGGCACGATGTAGCCCTTGACCACCGGGTGATCGACGACCTGCAGGATGCCGCGCTCGTGGAAGCTTTTGTCCTCCGCCAGTTCCTTGGTGTCGAGCACGGCGCCCGCCGGAATGCCGGCCGCGCCGATGATGCGCATGGCCTCGTGCTTGTCGTGCTTCACCGTCCAGGCGGCGACGATCTCGTTCACCTCCGCCTCGCGCTCGGTCCGCACCGCCGGCGACTCGTAGCGCGCGTCGCCGATCAGGTCTTCGCGGCCGACGACCTGCAACAGGCGCTTCCAGTGCTCCGGGTTGGCGCGGCTGGTGTAGACGTACACGTAGTCGTTGGGGCCGCCACCCTTGCACTTGAAGATGCCTTGCGGTGGGTTGCCGCCCGAGACCGTCTGGTCGCCGGCGCGCAGAACGGGCCCGCCCTTGCGGGCCTGGGTGGCGAAGGCGAGGCGGATGTAGTGCAGCATCGCGTCCTGCATGGCGATCTGCAGGCGCTGCCCTTTGCCGGTATTCTTCTTCTCGTAGAGCGCACCGAGCACGGAGATGCACAGCAGCATGCCGGTGCCGGTATCTCCGAGCGTCGGCCCCGGCTTGATGGGCCGGCCGTCGGGCTCGCCGGAGATGCTCATGACGCCGCCGACCGCCTGCGCGATCATGTCGAAGGCGAGATTGCTTTCGAATGGGCTGCCTTCGCCGAAGCCCTTCACCTGGGCGTAGATGATGCCGGGATTGGCCTTGGAGACGACGTCGTAGCCAAGGCCCAGCCGCTCGATTGCGCCCGGCGCGAAATTCTCGACGAACACGTCGGCCTTGCGCGCCATGTCGAGCACCAGCTTCTTGCCGGCGGCCGTCTTGAGATCGATGGTGACCGACTTTTTGTTGGCGTTGAAGATGAGGAAGTAGAAGGAATCGCGCTCGGGGTCCGACAGGATCGTGCGACCGGGGTCGCCTGCGTTCGGGTTTTCGATCTTGACGACCTCGGCACCGAGCCAGGCCAGGGCCTCGGTGCAGGACGGGCCGGCCTCGAACTGGGAGAGGTCCAGCACGCGCACCCCGCTGAGACAGTTCAGGGATACCTGAGTTGCCGCCATGTCGTTTCCCTTCCCGTATGCTGAGATGTTGTGCGGATTAAACAGCCTGTCCGTGGCCTGAGGCAAATGCTCCGAGTGCAACGCTGCCGTCACACCGTCGCAACCGGCGTCGCCGGAGAGCCGACGGCGCCCGGCAGGCGCAGGGGCGGCGCGGTGAGCAGGAAGCGGCTGCGGTTGTTCTTGCGCAGCCAGTCGGCCAGCTCCGACAGCCGCCAGATCTCGCCGAGGTTCACCCCCGTCTTGAAGAGGCAGTGGTGGTGCAGGGGCAGCATCACGCAGTCGCCCGGCTTGAACGAGGTCGGCATCAGCTCCACGGCATAGTTGTCGGAGATCAGCGCCACCAGCTTGCTCTCGGTGATCCAGCGCTGCAGGCGCGGATCGCCCCCGTCGAGGCCGGTGCAGCTCGTCTCGAGCGTGTGCGCGTCGGGCTTCTTCTTGCCCTCCAGGATCACCTCGTCGAAGCCGGTCCTGAGCAGCACGAAGTCGCCCGCCTCCACCTTGATGCCGTCGGCGGCGATCACGCGCATGAGGTCGTCGTAGCCCACCGCGTGGCGCTTGCGCCCGTAGTGCGCGAACAGGTCGATCATCACCCCGCGCCCCTGCAGGCATTTCACCGCCATGTTCTCCACGCCCAAGGCGTTGGCCGACGACGTGCCCTTGGCCTCCACGAACGTACCGGGCACCGCGCCGGACTGCTTGGCGTCGCTGGGCCCCACGAGGTCGATGCCGCCGCGGTAGCCGTTGTAGAAGGTCGGCTCGGCCTTGCCCGTGCCGTTGGCGTCGAACAGTGCGCCGACGTGGGCCAGCGTGTCCCACTGCGTCGAATACTGCAGGTGCATGATCACCGCGTCGTCGTTGATGACGTCGACGAAGCCCGGCTTGTCCCATTCGACGCGGTAGTGCCAGTTGGGCTTGTCGCCCCTGAGCGAGGGGCGGATCTGCGGCGGGTGCCGCCGGGGATTCAATATGTTGCCGCCGGGGTAGTCCAGCGGCATGGACAGGCAGAACGTCGTGCCTTCCTTCACCTCGGCGATGCCCTGCTTGACCCTCTCCGGGGTCAGCTCGTTCATCCGCCCGAGCTGGTCATCGGGTCCGTAGTCGCCCCACGTGGAATTTTCGGGCCGCTTTGTCCAGCGCTTCTGCTCGGGCATGCCGTCCTCCTGGAGGTCCTCGGCAGGATCGTAGCATCGCGCCGGCGGTCGGCGAGCGAAATGTCCATCACGCGGGGCTGATCGGCGCGGCGAGCGGTCCTACCGCACGAAGCCCAGTGCCCTCGGTACGGCCAGCGCCAGCTCCGGAATGAAGGCGACCAGCAGCAGCGTGCCGACGATGGCGGCCAGGAACGGCAGCAGGGGCCGGACGAGCTTGTCCATCGGCAGACCGCTGATCGCCATCCCCACGAACAGGCACAGCCCGACCGGCGGCGTGATGTGCCCCACGGCCGAGGCCACCACGCAGACGATGCCGAAGTGCACGGGATGCACGCCTGCGGCCTGTGCCACCGGGAGCAGCACGGGCACGGTCACCAGGATGATCTCCGACGGCGTCAGGAAGGTGCCGAGGATGAGGTAGAGAAACATGATGAGAATAAGGAACAGCCACCACTCCGGGGCGATGACGGCGATGGCTTCCGCGACCTTGAACGGGAACTTGGAATACGTGAGCACCCAGCCGAAGGCGCCGACGAAGCCGATGATGAGCCCGATTACGCCCGACAGCCGCGCCGAGTCGGCAAAGATCTTGGGCAGCTCCCGCAGTGCCGGCTCGCGGTAGAAGATGGGCGGCACGACCAGGGCGTAGACCACCGCCACCGCCGCGGCTTCCGTCGGCGTGAACACGCCGAAAATTATGCCGCCCATGATGATGGCGGGAATGGCCAGGGCCGGCAGCGCATTGCGCAGCACCGCCAGGAATTCGGGCAGCGTCGGCGGGCGCTCCTTGGGATAGTTGCGCTTCCTGGCGATCGCGAACACCGGCACGGCCATGCCGATCCCCACCAGCAGGCCCGGGACGATGCCGGCCGCAAACATCGCCGCCACCGACTCGTCCGCCATCCATGCGTAGATCACGGCGATGATGGACGGCGGGATGATCGGGGCCACGACGGCGGTGCTGACCGTCAGCGCCGTGGCGAAGTCGAGATCGTAGCCCTTGCGCACCATCTGCGGGATCAGGAACGTGCCGAGCGCGGAGACGTCGGCGACGGCCGAGCCGGAAATGCCGCCGAAGAACATGCTGTCGACCACATTGACGTAGGCGAGGCCGCCGCGGAAGCGCCCCACCAGCGCGGTGGCAAGGTCGATGATCACGCGCGCCACGCCGCCGCGGGCCGCGATGTTGCCGGCCAGGATGAACAGCGGCGCCGACAGCAGCAGATAGGAATCCGAAAGCAGCCCCACGAAGCGGGTCGGGAGGATGATCGGATTGAGGATCGGGAAGAACAGGGCGGCGGCCAGCGTGCCGACCGCCATCGCAATGCTGATCGGCATGCCGATCAGGATGAAGGCGACGAAGACGATCAGGAGGGTCTCGGCCATGCATCCCTCAGCACGCGGTAGATGTTGCGGAGCATCGGCAGGATGATGAGGGCCGAGCCTACGGGAACGGCGAGAAATACGTAGCCGAGCGGCAAGCCCAATCCGGCGCTGGTCTGCAGCTGGGCGTTGGGCACCAGGACGAAGCTTAGCTTGATGAGGTAGACAAAGACGGCGATGCCGACAGCGTTGGTCAGTGCGATCACGAGGGCGCGCGTGCGCGGCGAGAGCCTGTTGATGAAATAATCGAGCACGGTGTGCTCGCCCCGCTGCATGGCAGCCGCGGCGCCGATCATGACGAGCCACACGAACAGGTAGCGCGGAACCTCCTCGAGCCCGTCGATGCCGACGCGCCCGAGAAACCTCAGCACCACCTGCAGGAACACCGCGCCCGCCATGACGGCGAGGATCAAACCGCCGACATACCCGAGCACGTCGTAGGCGTGCCTCCAGGCGTCGGCGGCGCGATCGGGATTGGCGCCGCCGCCATCATCCGTGGCCATGGGCTATTTCACGGCCAGGATGAAATCGACCATCTTCTTGGCGTCCTTGCCGGCAGGGGTGGCGTAGAACTCCTCGTAGACACTCTGCGTCGCCTGGCGGAACGGGGTGGCGTCCGGCTTGGTGATCGTGACGCCTTTCTCCCGCACCTGGTCCTGGATCGACTTGTCCTCGTCGAGGATAAACTTGCGGTTGAAGGCGCGCGCGTGCGCCCAGGCATCCATGATGGCCTTTTGGCCGGCGGCGTCCTGCTTCGCCCACGTCGCCTTGGAAACGATCAGCGCGGTTGCCTGATGCGTATGGCGCACGTCTGCCACGTACTTGACGATGTCGTAGAACTTGTTGTGGTAGAACGTGTTCACCCCGCCCTCGGCGAAGTCGATCACCTTGGTCTGCAGCGCGGTCGCGACCTCGGGGAAGGCGATGGGCGTGGAGATCATGCCGAGCGCCTTGAAGGTCGCCACCAGGATCTTGTCCTCCTGCACGCGCACCTTCTTGCCCTTGACGTCGTCCAGCGAATTGATGGCGCCGTGACCGTAGATGCCGCGATAGCCCGCGGCGATGAAGCCCACGAGCTTCAGACCTTTCTTGTCGAGCACGGCGTCGTAATATTTCGTCAGCGTGTCGCTGTCGTCGAGCGACTTGAACACGTGCGAATAGTCGCGAAAGATATAGGGCAGCTGGAACACGCTCATTTCCGGGATGAGCGTCGACAGGGGCGCCGTGGTGATGGGGCCGAAGTCCACGGCGCCGAGCTGGATCTGCTGGGCGACCTCGCGCTCGCCGCCGAGCGCCCCGGAATGATGATGCACGATCTTGATCTTGCCGCCGGAAAGCTCGGCCAGCTTGTCGGCGAACTGCTGCGCGGCCTGTGATGTTCCGTGCTTGGGCGGATTGACGTTGCCCATGCTCAGGTCCGTGCCCTGAGCCCATGCCCCCCAGGCGGCAAACGCCGACACCACGACGGCGGTCGGCACACCCAACAGAATGCGCCAGTTGCGCGATTGCATAGTTGACCTCCCAAATGCCCGCGGTCGGATTTTCCGGGCGGGGCCGCGACCGCGTTCTTCTGCCCCCCATTCTGTGGCCACCGCCATCGAAGGCGGGTGTGCGACATCCTGTGTGATCGGAGCAATCGCGGTCAAGCCCGATCGCTGTGGCACAGCCCGCCGGTGGCCATCTGCCGACGTTGACACCCGGGGGCGGAATTCTGACAGTCACGACCCTTGCCGGCCCCGCCGGCAGCGGAAGAGGTTGCGCGGGTGGAAAAGCTTTTCATCATCATCGTCGGTCTGGCCATCGGACTGTGGCTGGCGACCCGGTCGACATGGAAGTTCCCCAAGCTTCCCAAGCTGCAATGGCCCGAGCCGGGCGATCCGCCGCCGGCCGCATCGGCGCCCCAACCGGCAGCGGACGTGCAGCAGGCTGCCGCCGCGACGGCCGAACGTGCCGCCGCGTTGTCGACGCGCCTGCACGAGCTGGAGGCGGTGTTCGCGCCGCTCGCCTCCAACTATGCCCATCCCCGCGAGCTCGAGGGACAGAGGGAGTTCGTCGAGGCGGTGAAGCTGCTCGCGGATCCGGCCGTGCCGCTCGATACCGTCATGCAGTATGCGCTCGGGGCAAACTGGCCGCTGGCGTGCGTGGGCTTTGCGGCGCTGCTGCTGCGCTCCGACCGGCACGAGCGCACGGACGATGTCGTCGCCTGCTTCGAGAGAGTGTACCCCTGGCCGTTCTACTTCGCCCTGAAGGTCATCGAGGCTGCGGAGCCGCGCCCGCCCGTCGGCGCGCCGCTGGCCGCCGCCAAGGACTGGTGGGCCGACAACGTCATCGTCCCCGGCGTCGTCCGCGACTACCTCGCGCAGCGCCAGCGCCTCGGCGACAGCCCCGATTTCGGCGCCGCGCTCAGCGCCAGCACCGCCTCGCCGGCCGCGGTCGTCAGAGCCTTCCTGCAGCGGGTGACGCATCCTTACGCAGCCGCGCTCATCGCGCAGCTCGACACCTACCAGCGGGGCAGCGTCGATCGGGCATTTCTCAACGCGTTCGGACGCTTCTGGGCCGATCGCAAGGACGGCGAGCTGCTGATCGAGCCCGATATCTGGCGCGAGACTCTGGACGAGGCGAAGGCAGCCTCGCTGCGCACGCCCACGCGGTCGCTGCTCGTCAGCGGCGAGCACAGGGTCGGCAAGACCACGTTCCTGCGCCTGCTGGCCGAGCGGTTGCGACAGGAGGGGTGGGAGGTTTTCGAGGCGGGCGCCGCCGACCTGATGGCGGGGCAGCAGTGGTTCGGCCAGCTCGAGGGCCGCATCCAGCGCACGGTCGAGGAGGTGGCGGCCTCCAAGAAGCTCATCTGGTACATCCCGGACATGCTGGCCATGGCGCGCAGCGGCACCCACCAGGGCCAGGCTGCGAGCGTGCTCGACCAGATCCTGCCGGCGGTCGTGGCCGGCCGGCTGATCGTGTGGACGGAAGCGAGCCCCACCAGCACCGCGCGTCTGCTGCAATTGCGCCCGAGCCTGCGCGGCCTGTTCGAGGCTGTGCGGCTGGAGCCGCAGTCCCAGGAGGAGACCGAGGCCCTGGCGCAGACGTGGGTGGGCCGCCTGCACGACGGCAGCAACCTGCGCGTCGACCCCGATTGCGTGGCCGTGGCCCTCAACTCGGCGCGGCAATACCTGGGCGCCGCCAATTTCCCGGGCTCCGTGCTCGATCTCGTCAAGCTCACCGTCAACCGCTGCCTGAAGGGCGAGAGCAAGGTCATCCAATCCCAGGACGTGATCGTCACGCTGGCCCAGCTCACGGGCCTTCCCGTCTCCATCCTCGACAGCGACGAGCGCGTGGACCTTTCCTCCATCCGCGACTACTTCGCGGCCCGCGTCATCGGTCAGGACGAAGCGGTGGCGGCCATCGTCGAGCGCATCGCCATGCTGAAAGCGGGCCTGAACGATCCGGGCAAGCCGATCGGCGTGTTCCTGTTCGCGGGCTCCACGGGCACCGGCAAGACGGAGCTCGCCAAGACGGTGGCGGAGTTCCTGTTCGGGTCGGTCGAGCGCATGATCCGCCTCGACATGAGCGAGTTCCAGTCGGCCGAGACGACGCACAAGATTCTCGGCGGCGAGGATGTCGACTCGCTCATCAACCGCGTGCGCAAGCAGCCCTTTTCCGTGATTCTCCTGGACGAATTCGAGAAGGCCCACCCCGCCATCTGGGATCTGTTCCTGCAGGTGTTCGACGACGGCCGGCTGACGGATGCGCTCGGGCACGTCGCCGACTTCCGGCATTGCATCATCATCCTCACCACCAACCTCGGCGCCACCAGCCATCGCACCTCGGGTCTCGGCTTCGCACCCACCGCCGATGCCTTCACCGACGATCAGATCATGCGGGCGATCGGGCAGACCTTCCGCCCCGAGTTCCAGAACCGTCTCGACAAGGTGATCGTTTTCCGCCCCCTGACGCGCGATCTCATGCGCCGGATCCTCGAGAAGGAGCTCGCCCGCGTCCTGGAGCGGCGCGGCCTCAAGTACCGCGACTGGGCGGTGGAATGGGAGGCTTCGGCGCAGGACTTCCTGCTGGAGAAAGGCTTCTCGGCCGAAATGGGCGCGCGCCCGCTCAAGCGCGCCATCGATCAATATCTCATCGCTCCGCTGGCGGCCACGATCGTCGAGCAGCGGTTTCCCGAGGGCGACCAGTTCGTTTTCATCCGCAGCGATGGCCGCGCGATCCAGACAGAATTCGTCGACCCCGACAGCGAGGCCGTCGGTGCGGGTGACAGCCTCGAGGCGCCGGCAGGGCCGACGGCATTGCCCGGCATGATCCTCGCACCGGAGGGCTCGCAAGCCGAGCTGGCAGCGCTGCAGGCGGAGCACGCACGGATCGCCGAGGTCCTCGCCTCGGCGCGCTGGGAGGACATGAAGGCCGACCTGTCGGACGCGATGTCGGCCGCCGATTTCTGGTCACGATCCGATCGCCACGCCACGCTGTCGCGCCTGGCGCTCATGGATCGCGTAAAGGCCGCTGCAGCCACGGCCGGAGCGCTGCAGGCACGCCTGGCCAAGGGCAAGGACCGGGCTGGCCGGTTCTCGCGCGAACTCGTCGGCCGGTTCGCGCTCCAGCTCTACGTCGTGAAGGAAGGCATCAGGGACGTGCAGGAGGTGGCGCCGATCGAGGTGGCCATCCTGATCGAGCCGGCCTTCGAGCGGACCGGCGAGAACGAGGCGGCGCGAGCCTGGTGCGCCGAGCTGCATGGCATGTACCGCGCGTGGGCCAACGGCCGACACATGCAGATATCCGAGCTCGCCCGCGGGGCGGGGCGCCATCTCCCCTGGCTGCTCGTCACCGGGTTCGGCGCGCACCGGCTCCTGTCGCGGGAGGTCGGTCTGCACGTCCTGGAAAATACGGATGCGGAAGGACGTGCGAGCCGCGCGGCGGGGCGCGTCCGGCTCGCGGTGTCTCCCCTGGGCGACCTTGCACCGGACGCTCTGCGCGAGGCGCTGGTCGAAGGTCTGGTCCGCGGACCGCAGCCGCACGCGGTCGTCCGCCGCTACCGCAGGGAGCCATCGCCCCTCGTCCGCGACATGTCCTGCGGATGGCGCACGGGCAAGCTGGACGCGGTCTTGCGCGGCGATTTCGATCTGATCGCCGCCAGTCAAGCCTGAACCCCGAGAGAGTCTACAGACGTATGACTATCCTTTGACAGCATTCCGTCGCCGTGCAACCCTGTGCGTGACAGGGGCGCAGCTGTCCGTCACGCCGTCCGTTCCCGGGTGGCATCAAAAAAATGGCGCGCCCCAATTGGTTGTCGCCGTGCCGGTTTCCGGACGGGTCGAGGCGTGAGCCTTGTCACCGATCCTGGGGCTATGCCGAACAACTGAGAACGTAAGAAGGGAGGACTGCCATGTCGACACGCCTGGCCAAACCAGGGCTCGTGGGATTCTGCGCCCTCGGCCTTTCGCTCTTGGGTGCTGCTGCGACCTCGAATGTCGCCGACGCCCAGGAGAGGGTGCGCTGGAAGATGCCTAGCGCCTTCCCCAGCACGCTCACCCATCTCGGACCCTCCGGGCTGCGCTTCTCCAAGGACGTGGAGCGCCTGTCGGGAGGCAAGTTCGAGATGAAGTTCTTCGAGCCTGGGGCCATCGTGCCGGCGCTCGAGTGCTTCGACGCAGTCTCCAAGGGCTCCGCGGAAGCGTGCTGGACGACGCCCGGCTATCACACGGGCAAGTATCCCGCGCTCGCCTTCTTCACGACAGTTCCATTCGGGCCCGGCATCGGCGAGTTCCTGGCCTGGAAATGGTTCGGCGACGGCAACAAGCTGCGGGACGAGATCTACGCCAAGCACGATCTCATCGCCTTCGATTGCTTCTGCATCGGGCCGGAGACGTCGGGCTGGTTCCGCAACGAGGTCAAGTCGCTCAACGATATGAAGGGCCTGAAGATGCGTTTCTTCGGGCTGGGTGCCAAGGTCATGCAGAAGATGGGCGTCTCCACCCAGCTTCTGGCAGCGGCCGACATCTTCCCGGCGCTCGAGCGCGGCGTCATCGACGCCACCGAGTTCTCGATGCCGGCGATGGACATCAAGCTCGGTTTCCCCCAGATCGCCAAGTACAACTACTTCCCCGGCTGGCACCAGCAGGTGTCGTGCAGCGAAATCCTGATGAACAGGAAAGCGTATGACGCTCTGCCGGAGCAGTACAAGGCGATCATCCAGATCGCTGCCCAGGCGCAGGTGATCTACACCTACGCCGAGACCGAGCACACGCAGTTCGGCGTCATGGCCGAGATGCGCGACAAGCACCAGGTGCAGGTCAAGCGCTGGCCCGACGACATGCTGAAGGCCTATGAGGCGGCTTGGCTGGAGGTGATCAAGGAAGAGTCGGCCACCGATCCGCTCTTCAAGAAGATTGCCGATAACTTCCTGGAGTACCGCAAGAACTACGCCATCTGGGGGGAGGCTCAGGCTCTGAAGCCCACCTATCAGAAATAGCGCTTCCGGGTCGCAGCATGACTGCGCCGCTCTCGTAGCATCCCCGCTCGGATCGGGCCGCCAAGGTCCGGTCCGAGTCATTGGCTGTCGAGGTCAGAGCAAATGGCATACACGGAACAAACCCGCGACACCGGTCGCTCGCTTGGAGGCCTTCTGGTGACGCTGGTGGTCCTCGGCCTGATCACCGGGGTCGCGGTGGTGATCTCGATACTGCCTGACCACACCCGCAAGGAGTTGCTCTACGTCGCCCAGGACTACCTGCCCATCGTCATGTTCCTGACGCTGGCTGCCTTGCTGTTCTCCGGCTATCCCGTCGCGTTCGTGCTGGGCGGCGTGGCGCTCACCTTCGGGTTGATCGGCTATTTCCTCGGCACCTTCAAGCTGATCGAGTTCTTCAATTTCATCCCGCGCATTTGGGGCCAGGCGGCGGAGAACCTCGTGCTGGTCTCGGTCCCCACGTTCATCTTCATGGGCGTGGTGATGGAGCGTAGCGGCATCGCCAACGACCTTCTCTATTGCGTGCAGGTTTTGCTGAAGCGGGTGCCGGGGGCCTTGGCGCTCGGCGTCACCATCATGGGCACCATCCTGGCGGCGATGACCGGCATCATCGGTGCCTCCGTGACGATGATGACGGCGCTGGCGCTCCCAACGATGATGCGCCAGGGCTACAGCCACGCGCTGGCCTGCGGCACCATCGCTGCGGCCGGAACGCTCGGCATCCTAATCCCGCCGAGCATCATGCTGATCATCATGGCCGATCTCCTCGGCGTGTCGGTTGGCCACCTGTTTTCCGCCGCCCTGGCGCCGGGCCTGACCCTGGCGGCGCTCTATCTCGTGTTCATTTTCATCGTGGCGACGATCTGGCCGAGGCAGGCGCCGCCGCTGCCGCCGGAGATGCTGGCCGTGCCCAAGGGCCAGATGCTGCCACTCTTGTGGAGGGCCTTCTTCCCACCGGTGTTCCTGATCGGTATGATCAAGTGCTCGATCCTGCTCGGCTGGGCCACGCCCAGCGAGGCCGGGGCAGTGGGAGGGTTCGGGGCGATCCTGCTCGCTCTGTTCGCAGGCAAGCTCAACTACAAGATGCTCGAGGAGACCTGCCACACCTCGGCGCGCACCATCGCCATGGTCTTCTTCATCATCGTCAGCGCCACCTGCTTTGCCTACGTCTACCGCGCGCTCGGCGGCGACGACATCGTCGAGAAGCTGATCCACCAAGCCGGCCTCGACAGTTGGGGCCTGCTGCTGCTCATCATGGTGATCGTCTTCGCCCTCGGCTTCTTCCTCGACTGGATCGAGATCACCTTGATCGTGCTCCCCGTGTTCTCGCCCATGATCGCCGCGCTCGACTTCGGCGACCACGTGCCCAAGGCAGAGGTGGTGCACTGGTTCGCGATCCTGATGGCCGTGAACCTGCAGACCTCGTTTCTGACACCGCCCTTCGGCTTCGCCCTGTTCTACCTGAAGGGGATCGCGCCCAAGGAGGTCAAGATCGAGAGCATCTACCTCGGCATCATCCCGTTCGTCATCCTGCAGCTCATGGCCCTGATCGTCGTGATGACCTGGCCCAACGTGGCCCTGTGGCTCATGCGCGGCGCCTACGGGAACTAGGGAAGTCACGCCATGCAGAAAGAGAACATTCCCGACACCTATGCGCCCGGCGAGGAGCCCGCACCCCTGAAGGCCAGCGGCATGTTGCGCCGGGTGGTCGACTTCGTCGGCCGCTGGGGCTCGTGGTTCATCGTGCCGCTCGTGCTCGTCACGGTTATCGACGTGGTGGCACGCAAGCTCACGTTCCGTGGCGCCGATGGCAGCGTGTGGGGCCTGCAGATATGGCTGAAGACCTACGTCAGCGGCTATTTCGAATCCACGCTATTGCAGGAGCTGGAGTGGCATCTGCACACTGCGCTGTTCGCGCTCGTTCTCGGCTTCGGCACAATCTACAACACGCATGTGCGCGTCGATCTCGTCCGCGATCACGTGAGCTTTCGCAAGAAGATCTGGATCGAGTTCCTCGGCCTCACCTGCTTCATGATCCCCTATCTGCTGGTGGTCATTTATTTCGCGTCGAGTTGGGTGCTCGACTCCTACAGGGTGGGTGAGATTTCGGCGTCCACCGTCGGGCTGAGTCACCGCTGGGTGATCAAGAGCATCCTCGTCCTGGGGCTGATCGTGGCCACCATCGCCGGCGTCGCCGTCTGGCTGCAGGTCGCGTTCCTGATGTGGGGCAGGCGCGTCAAGCGCTTCAAGCTGATGACGCTCGACTGGCCGGAGGATACCTCGAGGATCGAGGGCAAGGAGCGCATCGTGCTGGACGAGACCTCAGACAAGCAGGCGCCCCCCGCCGTGGCCACGCCTGCGCTGGCGGCTCAGCCGGCGATGAAGCCCGCCGAGTAGGGTGGCCTGGCTGACGAAGCCGAGTTCAGTGGAGGCCGCCGGGAAATGGGGAGTCCTGCATGGAGCAGCTCGACTGGGTAGGCCTGTTCAAGCGCTACGTCGGCAACGACATCAAGACTCCCTACTTCGTTGCCGTTGACCGCCTCACGCGCGTGCAGGCAAGGAACGAGCTGTTCGTCTACACGCTGTTTCTTGTCGTGCTTTTCGGTGTGATCGGCGTGGTGTCATTGTCGCCGACGCTCCCTCACGGCAGCTCGTCGACCGTGTCGCTCTATGCTTTCCTGGTCGCCGGCGCCGCTGTCGCATTCGGCTTCACAAAGCATCTGGCAGCAGCCGCGATCTGCGCCAGCGCCCCGGTCGGGGCCTTGATCTACTTTACGCTGTTCGGCTTCCACCCGAACGCCGCGACAGGCGACAAGCTCCTGCAGATAATCATTGTCCTGCTGTGGCTGCGCTACAGCTGGCGCATCCTGCAGATTGCTCGGGCCTACCCGGTCATGCCGGAGGAACCGTTTGAGCGAGACAAATGACAGCAGCGGTGCCGGGAAGGGTGCCCCGCCCGATCAGTCCGGCGCGCTAGCGGCCGACACGGCGCTCGTGCGCATCGGTCAATCGGTGGGGCGGCTTGCCGTGCCGGCCTTTCGCAGGCATGCGCAGGTGTTCGTTGCCATCAATGCCGCCCTGACGCTCCTGAACATTATCGCGGGCGGACCGTGGTGGGCGTTCTGGCCGCTGCTGGTGACAGGGTTTCTGCTGGGCGCTCACTACCTCGTCTACAAGGGACTGACGGCCAACGAGCAATGGGCCGAGGAGCGCGCGGAGGAGCTGAACCTCAAGAGCTACGACCGCAGTCATATCGAAGATCTCAAGACACGCTACGGCGACAACCCCAACAATCCCCCTCCCCCGCGATCCTGACCTTTCGCGGGGGCCTTCCGGGCCGCATGCACTGCGTTTGCCCTAGCATCGCGACATGAGCGCCCTCGGTGCGCATGGCAACCCGACTCGGCCTGTACAAACTGGACACCGCGCCCGGTCAACTAACGGACGGCATTGATGCCGAGTGCGATGAGAGCTACTGACAAGCCCATTACGAACGTCAGGGGAAGGCCAACGATGATCCATGCGCCGGGAAAGCGGACAATGAGCCTTTCCTGCAGGTTGCCCTGTGGCGGACGCAGGAGCGCGATGACCATCACAGTGCCGACCAATAGCGCAATGCCAGCGACGATCTCGCTGCCACCCAAAAGCCAGTTCATCACCATCCTCCCGGCGGATTTCTTGGCGCCGGGCATGCTGCCCGCGCTCAGATCAGTATACACCGGAAGGCCGCAAGTTGGGTGAACCGATTCTGGCTGTGACGGTCAGGCCTTCGACACGTGCAGCTGGGGTGTGCGCCCTTTCCACGGCATGGCCTGCTCCAGCGCCGTCGCCAGTTGCAGCAGCAGGTGCTCGGCAGCGGGCTTGGCGGCGATCTGCACGCCGATCGGCACGCCGGTCGAATGCATCGCGAGCGGCAGCGACATGGCCGGCGTGCCCATGATGTTGTGCGGGATGGTGTACTGGCACGGTGGCATGAATATCTCCATCATGTTGTGCGCGCCGATGCCGGGCCGCGACAGGTTATATCGGCCCCAGGGCTCGGCTACGCGCGCAGTCGTCGGCGACAGCCAGATGTCATGCTTGGTGTAGAAGGCACCGAGCTTGCGGCGGGCGGTGTTGGCCATGTTCATGGCGGCAAGGAAGCGCGCGGGCGTTATCTCTCTCGCTGCCTGGTAGACCGAGAGGATGACGGGCTCCAGGGTATCGGGACCGGCCTTGAGTCCGGTCCGCTTCGCATAGCCGTCGAGCCGGGAATCGAAGCCGAAGAAGAAGATATCGAATGTGGCCACCAGGGCGTCGCGCCCTCCCATGTCGGCGCTGGCGCGCTCCACGGTGTGGCCCATGTCGGCCAAGGCCTTGCCCGCAGCCTCCACCGCGCGCGCACCCTCGGGGTCCACGGCCACGCCCACCAGCTCGTCGAGCACGATGCCGACCGTCAGCGGTCCGGGC
>JBFWRV010000034.1:0-61280 GCA_050248715.1 Hyphomicrobiaceae bacterium
CGCGGATGCCGCGCCTGAGGACGCCTACCCCCGGCCGGGGCCCCTGAGCGCATCGGCGTCCGCGCCCCGCTCCCCTCGCCTGCCCATACCCCGAGTGCGAAAGCACGTCGGGCTGTTGGTGCTTGCGCCCCCGCCACATACGCGCGCCGCCCTGAGCTTGTCGAAGGGCGGGCCATGCATCCGAGCCGTGCTTCGGCACGGGGTGGAGGGTTCGATGGGGCGCCAGCGCTCAGTTCTTGACCTTGACGTAGCTCCCCGGCGCATCCTCGATGGTGCCGAGCGTGGCGCCCGGCGTGCGGGCGGGCACCTTGCCGCCGGAGTGCTTCGCGAGCCACTCTGCGTAGTGCGGCCACCAGGAACCTGGGTGCTCGGTCGCCCCCTCGATCCAGGCCTCCAGTGTGGCTGCCTTCTTGTCGTTGATCCAGTACTGGTACTTGGACTTGTCGGGAGGGTTGATCACGCCGGCGATGTGGCCGGAGCCGGCGAGCACGTAGGTGACGGGGCCTCCGAACAGCCGCGAGCCAATGAAGACGGACTTCGCCGGCGCGATATGGTCCTCCTTGGCGCACAGCTCGTAGATCGGCAGCTTGACCTTGCCGAGATCGAGCCTCACGCCGCCGATCGTCATCTGCCCGCGCGCCAGTTTGTTCTCGTGATAGAACTCGCGCAGGTAGAACTTGTGGTTGGCGGGCGTCATCCGCGTCGAGTCCTGATTCCAGAACAGCAGGTCGAAGGGGAACGGCTTCTTGCCGAGCATGTAGTTGTTGACGATGTAGGGCCAGATGAGGTCCTTCGGCCGAAGCAGATTGAAGACAGTGGCCATGCGCGAGCCGTCCAGATAGCCGCGCTCCGCCATCATTTCCTCCAGCGCCTTGAGCTGGGCGTCGTCAATGAAGAGCAGGAGGTCGCCGGCCTTGGTGAAATCGACCTGGGCCGCGAAGAACGTGGCCGAGGCGTATGGCTCCTCGCCGCGCGCCGCAAGATAAGCAAGAGTGGTGCCGAGAAGGGTGCCGCCGACGCAATAGCCGATCACGTTGATCTTGCCGCCGCCAGTCTCCCTCCGTGCCGCATCGGTGGCGGCGAGAATGCCTTCGTTCATATAGTCTTCGAAGGTCTTGTCCCTGAGACGCTCGTCCGGATTGACCCATGAGACCACGAACACGGTGAAGCCCTTGCTCACCATGTAGCGGATGAAGGACTTCTGGGGGCCGAGATCCAGGATGTAGAACTTGTTGATCCAGGGCGGCACGATCAGCAGCGGCGTGGCGTGCACCGTGTCCGTCGAGGGCGCGTACTGGATGAGCTGGATGAGCTCGTTCTGGAATACGACCTTGCCCGGGGCCGTGGCGACGTTGCGGCCGACCTCGAAGGCCGCCACGTCGGTCTGGCTGATGTTCATGATGTCGCCCGGCTTCTCCATGTCGTGCAGGAGGTTGGCCATGCCCAGAACCAGGTTCTCGCCGTTTGATGCCATCGTCTCGCGCAGCACGACCGGGTTGGTCATCGGGAAGTTGGACGGAGAGAACGCGCTCGCCAGCTGCTTGAGCAGGAACTCGGCGCGTTGACGGGTGCGCTCCTCGAGCCCCTCGGTCTCCTCCAGCACCTGCTCGAGCCAGCGCGTGGTGATGAGATAGGCCTGCTTCCAGAAGTCGAAATAGGGGTTGCGGCTCCACTCGGGATCGTTGAAACGGTTATCGCCGGACTCCGGCTCCACCACCGGCGCCGCTTGCGCCCCCATGAACCGCTGGGCCGTGGCGCTCGCGAGTTGCAGATAGCTTTGCAGCAGGTCCCCCTGGGCCGAGGCGAGCTTCGCCGGGTCCGTCATCCAATGCTGGGCAATCTCGGAAAAGAGCTTGGTGGCTTCGGTGAGCTCGCTGGTCAGGCTGTGCGGGCCGCCGCCGCCCATGTCGCTCGAGCGCTCGATAAAGCTGCTCAGAGCCTTGCCCCCCTCCTCCGCAAGCTTCAGCATGTTGCGGCTGAAAGCCTCGGGATCGGCCACGCAGTAGGCGCCGAAATCGATTTCGGCCGGCACCGGTTTGGCGATATCGGGGGCTTTTTTCTGCATCGGTCCCTCGCGGGATGGGGCTGCCATCGGACGGCAGCCATTGGAGAGCCTTATTTCCTGCCTGACTATCTAATACTTGCATACGCCGGGGCCAACTTCGACGGTATGCCAGCACGAGCAAGAATCGGTTAGATTCGTGCATAGTAGCGGAGACTTGCGACAGCAAGGATGCTAGAAGCCGTGCCGGGGCAAACCAGAGCTGTGGGGAACGTGAGCGCAAGCCGCCGGATATCTCATCTGGTGCTCGGCGCGTGGGCGGCCGCCGCGCTGAGCGGCTGTTCGGAGACGATGTCGCTTGCGCAGCTGCCTGATGTCACCAAGCTGCCGCAGAAGCTGCTCAGCAAGGACGAGCAGCAAGGCAAGGTCAACGAGATGATCGCCAAGGGGCAATCCCACCAGACGGAGGCCGCCAAGGAGATCGAGAAGAGCAGGTAGTTGCCGGCCTTGCGAGCCTCTACTGTCTCGAAGTCAACCCAGGTCGTTACGAGTTAGCCACGTGATCGAAGAATTCCATCGCGTCAAGCGCTTGCCGCCTTACGTCTTCGCGGAGGTCAATCGCCTGAAGGCGGCGGCCCGGGCCCGCGGCGCCGACATCATCGACCTGGGCATGGGCAACCCGGACATGCCCACGCCCCAGCACATCACCGACAAGCTGGTGGAGACGGTGGCCAAGCCCCGCACCAACCGTTACTCGGCCTCCAAGGGAATCCCGGGCCTCAGGAAGGCGCAGGCGGCCTACTACGCCCGCCGGTTCGGCGTGAAACTCAATCCCGAGACGCAGGTCGTCGCGACGCTGGGCTCCAAGGAGGGCTTTGCCAACATGGCCCAGGCGATCGCAGCGCCCGGCGATGTAATCCTGGTGCCGAGCCCCACCTATCCGATCCACGAGTTCGGCTTCATCATCTCCGGCGCCGCCATCCGCCACATACCCATGGTGGGAGGACCGACTCGCCTCGGCGTCTCCGACCCGCAGACAGAGTTCCTGCGCGGCGTCGAGCGCGCCGTGAAGCACTCGATCCCGCGGCCGCTCGCCGTCGTGCTGAGCTATCCCTCCAACCCCACGGCAATGATCGTCGACCTCGACTTCTATACCGAGGTCGTGCAGCTGGCGAAGAAACTCGATCTCATCATTCTGTCCGACCTCGCCTACGCCGAAATCTACTTCGACGGCATCCCGCCGCCCTCCGTGTTGCAGGTGCCGGGCGCGATGGACATCACGGTCGAGTTCACCTCGCTGTCGAAGACCTATTCGATGCCGGGCTGGCGCATGGGCTTCGCCGTGGGCAACGAGCGCCTGATCGGCGCGTTGGCGCGGGTGAAGTCCTATCTCGACTACGGCGCCTTCACGCCGGTGCAGGTGGCGGCGTCGGCGGCGCTCAACGGGCCGCAGGACTGCGTCGACGAGATCCGCGCCATCTACAAGAGCCGGCGCGACTGCCTGGTCGACAGTTTCGGGCGCGCGGGCTGGGCGATACCCTCGCCGGCGGCCTCGATGTTCGCCTGGGCGCCGATTCCCGAGGCCTACCGCGAGGTCGGCTCGGTGGAGTTCGCCAAGCTGCTGGTGGAGGAGGCCGACGTGGCCGTGTCGCCGGGTTTGGGCTTCGGCGAGTACGGCGAGGGCTACGTGCGCATCGCGCTGGTGGAGAACGAGCACCGCATCCGCCAGGCCGCGCGCAACATCAAGAAGTTCCTCTCGCGCTCGCGCGACAGCCTGCACAACGTCATCCCGATCCCGCAAAAGGCGTCGTGAGGCCGGGCTTCGCGTTCCAACGCACGTTTCGATCCGCGCCAAGCAATGTCATGCTGGCCGGAGCGCAAATCGCGCAGGGCCGGGACCCAGGGGCTGCAAGCGACCGCGCTCGGCCTGTGGTCCTGGGTTTGCGGATATTCGCCCTCGGCGCATTCCGGAATGACGGGGATGGAGCCGAAGGGAATTCGCACTACGCCTTGGCGCCCTGCCGTCCCGCGCCGAGGGCCGGTATGGCGACCGGGTCGAGTGGCCAGCGAGCGCGGGCGGCGATGTCGAGACCGTCGGTCCAGCCGCGCGCCAGCCGCTCCGCCCCCGCCCACGCCACCATGGCGGCGTTGTCGCCGCAGAGCGCCAGGGGTGGTGCGTGCAGGCTGTAGCCGGCCTCCGCTGCCACCGTGCCCAGGGCCTGACGCAGCCGCTCGTTGGCGGCGACGCCGCCCGCAATCACGAAATGCCGGCCCGCAGCCGCGCCGAGGCGCGCCGACCCAATCTCCATGGCGCGGCGTACGCGATCCCCGACGCTCTCCGCCGCCGCCGCCTCGAAGGAGGCACAGACGTCGGCGACATCGCGCTCTGTCAGCGGAGCCAGCGCCCGTGCCTGGTGCCGCACCGCCGTCTTGAGGCCGGCGAATGAGAAATGAGGCTCAGGTCGCCCCAGCATGGGCCGCGGCAGGGCAAACCGGTCGGCGCGTCCGCCCTTTGCCGCGCGCTCGACCGCGGGTCCGCCCGGAAAGCCGAGGCCGAGGAGCTTTGCCGTCTTGTCGAAGGCTTCGCCGAGCGCGTCGTCGATGGTCGTGCCGAGCCGTTCGTAGCGTCCGACGTCGTGGACGATGAGGAGCTGCGTGTGGCCACCGGACACGAGCAGCAGCAGGTAGGGAGGCCGGAGGCCGTCGGTGAGGCCCACGGTCAGCGCGTGCGCCTCGAGATGGTTGACCGCCACCAGCGCGCGCCGGTGCACGAGTGCCAGCGCTTTGGCCGTTGTGACGCCGACGAGGAGGCCGCCGATCAGCCCCGGCCCGGCCGTGACCGCGATGGCATCGAGCCGCGGGATAGCGAGACCGGCCTCGCGCAGGGCCTCGGCAACGATCTCGTCGAGGCATTCCACGTGCGCCCGCGCTGCGATCTCGGGCACCACCCCGCCGTAGCGCCTATGCTGCTCCCATTGCGCCCGCACCACGTTGGACAGAATTCGCCCCGCGCTGCCGTCGGCCGCGCGGGCGACCACGGCCGCCGCGGTCTCGTCGCAGCTCGTCTCTATGCCGAGGACGAGCGTCTCGTGCCGATCTTGCATGGCTTGCATGGCTTGCATGAGCGTCGTTGCCAGCGCCGTTTGCGCCCGAAGCCGGACAGGAGCATAACGGCACCGATGTCGCCCATCCGCTAACATCGCAAGAGCTTCTCGTGCAAGCATCCAGGGTTCGAATCGGCACGCGCGGATCGCCTTTGGCGCTGGCGCAGGCGCATGAGGTGCGCGAGCGCCTCGAGGCGGCGCACGGCCGGGGCCGGCTGTGTTTCGAGATTTGCCCCATCAAGACCTCCGGCGACCGCATCCAGGACCGCCCGCTCGCCGACGCCGGCGGCAAGGGCCTCTTTACCAAGGAGATCGAGGAAGCGCTGCTGGCGGGCGAGATCGACGTTGCCGTGCATTCGATGAAAGACATGCCGACCGAGCTGCCGACCGGTCTCGCGATCACCTGCTACCTGCCGCGGGAGGACGTGCGCGACGCTTTCCTCAGCGCCAAGGCTCCATCTCTTGAAGCGTTGCCTGCGGGCGCCGTCGTCGCCACCTCCTCGCTTCGGCGGCGGGCGCAGGTCAGGCGGCTGCGTCCCGACCTCGCCGTTGTCCCCATCCGGGGCAACGTCGATACGCGCATGCGCAAGCTCGCCGAGGGCGTCGCCGATGCAACGCTGCTCGCGTGCGCCGGCTTGAAGCGGGCCGGGCTTGCCGATCGGATCACCTCTCCGATTCCGACGGAGGAAATTCTGCCGGCGGTCGCTCAGGGCGCCATCGGCGTTGAGAGTCGCGCCGACGATTTGGACGTCGCCCAGCTCCTGGCACCGATCAACGACCAGGCAACCGCGCTCGTCGTCACGATGGAGCGTGCCTTCCTCGCCGGCCTCGACGGCTCCTGCCGAACGCCCATTGCCGGGCTGGCTGAGCTTGCGGGCAATCGCCTGACGTTTCGGGGCATGATCCTCACCCCCGACGGGACCCAATGCCACATCACGGCGCGCGAAGGGCGGCCCGAGGAGGCTATCCGGCTCGCCGAGGATGCCGCCGCAGAGCTGCTGCGCAGGGCC
The DNA here is from genome assembly GCA_050248715.1 of Hyphomicrobiaceae bacterium. Lineage (GTDB taxonomy): Bacteria > Pseudomonadota > Alphaproteobacteria > Rhizobiales > Hyphomicrobiaceae > AWTP1-13. Next base: position 6,117 of record JBFWRV010000034.1, read on the forward strand.
GGCCCCGAGTTTTTCCGTGAGCTGCCATAATGCGGCTGCTCGTTACGCGTCCTGAACCCGACGCGCTCAAGCTCAGGGCGGTACTGGAGGATCATGGGCACGAGGCGACCGTGGAGCCGCTTCTGCACGTCTCGTTCTCCGACCCCGATCCGATCGACCTGGAAGGCGTGCAGGCGCTGGTCGCGACGAGTCGCTACGCCCTGCGTGCGCTCAAGTCCCACCCGCTGCGCGGCGAGGCGCGCAAGCTGCCGCTGTTCGCGGTCGGCCGCGCGACGGCGACCGAGGCGCGGACTCTGGGCTTCGAGACGGTGGTGACCGGAGCAGGCACGGGGCACGAGCTCGTCACCCACATCGTTTCCGTCGTCGACCCCGCCGCCGGCCTTATCCTCCACCTGGCCGGAGAGACGCTCAGCGTCGATCTCAAGGGCGAGCTGGAAGCGCACGGCTTCCGCGTTGCGCGGCCCGTCGTTTACCGTATGCAGGCAGCCACGACGCTTTCCGACGACACCATCGAGCAGCTGGCGCTCGGCGAGATCGAAGGCGTTATTCTGATGTCGCCGCGCACTGCGACAATATATGCCTCGCTGATGCGCAAGCACGGGTTAGTGTCGGTTGCGCGAGGACTTGTCCACTTCTGCCTGTCCGAGGCGATCGCGCGGCGTCTGGCACCTTTGGGCCCTGTGAGCGCTGCAATCGCCGACGCACCCCGTCTGGAAGAAGTGCTTGCCCTCATCGATGCAGCCGCTGCAAAATCGGAGTGCTAGTGTCCTGATCGCGAAATTCGTCTCACGGTCTCAATCGCATTAGTAGGGCTGGCATATTCCGTCATCGACCGGATGCAACTTCGCTAAGACGAAGCAGCCAACCTTACTGCTGTCCGTTTCCTGGAGCTCGAGAACGGCCCATGGCGAACAATAAAGAGGAAGCCGGCAAGGGTACGCCGCGGCCGGGCGACACGCCCGCGGCCAAGCGGCCCTATGCGACCCTCGACCTCACCGCGTCCGAGGTCGACAGCGGCAAGGGCAAGGCGCAGCCGGCGTCAGCCGCGTCCACCACTTCCGCGGGCGCCTCGGCTTCGAAGGCGGGACCCTCCTCGAACCAGGAGAAGCCGGCGGGTCCGTCGGCAGGTGGGGCGTCACCGGGGACCGACGGCATGAAGGATGGAAACTTCGCACGCAGGCTGATTGCCGGGATTTCCTCTCCATCTCCACTGCTGACGCACCTGGCGGCCGGAGCGGCGGGTGCCTTCGTCGTCCTGCTTCTTTTCCAGTCCATGGCGCCGATGCGATCCCCGGAGCTGCCCGCAGTCAGTGATCTGACGCGCCGCTTGACCGATATCGAGAATGCGCTCGGCACCCGCCCCGGCGTGGGTCTGCGGGCCCGGATCGAGGAGGTGGCCCGCTCGGCGGGTGCCCTCGGCGAGGCGCAGGCCAAACTCGCCCGCGAGACCAAGGCGCTCGATGCCAAGATCGCTGGCGCGCCGGCGGTTCCTCCCGAAATCTCGGCGCGGCTTGCCAAGCTGGAGGAAACGCTGGCTGCGGCCTCGACGACCGATCCGGGCGTCCTGTCCCCACAGGTTGCGGGGATCGCCGGCAAGGTGGCCGATATCGAGAAGGCATCGCGCCAGGCCGGCGAGGCGGCGCAGCAGCGCGTCGCCCGCTACGACGGTGAGCTCGCCGCGCTCCGGACCGAAGCAGGCCGTCTCGCTCAGCGGCTGGATACGCTCAAGGGCGAGGTCGAGGAACGCCTGCAGGGCGTCGCGAAGGCCAGCGACTTTGCGCCGCTGGCCACCAAGCTTGGTGCGCTGGAGAAGGATGCGCAGACCCTCGTCAAGGGCGAGGCCGAGCGCGCCGCCAGCGCATCGCAGATGCTCCTGGCTCTGGAGCTTGCCAGCCTCAAGCGCGCGGTGGAGCGCGGCGAGGGTTATGCCGAGGAGCTGGCGCGGGCCAAAAAGCTCGCGGGCAGCACGATCAACCTTGCACCCCTCGAGCGCAGCATGCGCGAGGGCGTGCCGACGCTGCAGGAGCTGACGGCGTCCTTCCGCGGCGTGGCCAACGCCATGCTGGATGCGGAGGCCGAGACGCCCGACACCTCGCTGCTCGACCGGCTGATGTCGGGGGCGCGTTCCATCGTGCGCGTGCGCAAGGTCGGGCATGCGAGCGACGATATGAGCCTCGAGGCCATCATCGGCCGCATGGAGACCGCGCTGAAGGAAGGCCGCTTGGCCGACGTCCTGGCGCAAGCCAAGAAGCTGCCGCCCAAGGCCGCCCTCATCGGCGAGGATTGGATCAAGAAGGCCGAGGCGCGCCAGAGCGTCGACCAGGCGATCGCCACGGTCGAGGCGTCGCTGAAGGCCTCGTTGAGTGGACCCAAGGCCGCGGCACCGGAAGCAAAAAAATGATCCGTCTTGTTGCGTACGTCTTCGCCATCCTGGCCGTCGCCGCGGGATTGCATTGGCTCGCCGATCGTCCGGGCACGCTTGTGATCGAGTGGCAGGGCTACGTGGCCGAGACCAGCGTGTTCCGCGCCTTCATCGTCCTGATCGTGGCGATGGCGATTGCCATGCTCGTGTGGTCGGTGCTGCGCTGGCTGTGGTCGAGCCCCGCGGCGCTCGGCCGGCTGCTCGACCGCCGGCGGCACGAGCGCGGGCTCGGCGCGCTCTCGGGAGGCATCATCGCCATCGGCGCCGGCGACAGCGCGCTCGCGACCCGCTACGCCAGCCAGGCGCGCAAGGCTCTCCCCAACGAGCCGCTCACGCATCTGCTGCGCGCGCAGAGCGCTCAGTTGATTGGCGACCGGGCGACATCGCGGCGCATCTTCGAGGCCATGCTCTCGACACCCGATACCGAGCAGCTCGGCCTGCGCGGGCTTTTCCTCGAGGCGCAGCGCGAGGGCGAGACAGAAGCCGCACGCCAGTTCGCCGAGCGGGCGCTGAAGCTCAACCCGCGGCTCGGCTGGCCGGTCGAGGCGCTGTTCGATCTGCAATGCCGCGCGGAGGACTGGCAAGGGGCGCTCGACACCCTGGAGATCGGCCAGCGTCACAACCTCATCGACAAGGCACCCGCCGCGCGCCGCCGTGCCGTGCTGCTCACGGCCCAGGCACAGCCCCTGGAGGATACCTCGCCGGACAAGGCGCTGGAACTCGCGCGGGAGGCGCATCGCCTGGCGCCGGACCTGGTCCCGGCTGCCGCCATCGCCGGCCGCATCCTGGCCTCGAAAGGCAACACGCCGCGGGCGGCGCGCGTGCTCCTCAGGACGTGGCGGCTGGCGCCGCATCCCGACCTTGCCGCGGCCTACGCCTTCGCCCGTCCCGGCGACAGCCCGCGCGACCGGTTGAACCGCGTGCGCCATCTCGCCCGCCTGACTCCGCTCGACAATGAGGGGCCGATCGCCCTTGCCGTCACCGCCGTCGAGGCGCGCGAATGGGATGAAGCGCGCAAGGCGCTCGAGCCGCTGCTGGAGGATCGCCTGACGCAGCGCGTCGCCACGCTGATGGCGCGTATCGAGGGCGAGCAGCACGGGGCCACGGGCCGCGTGCGCGAATGGCTGGCGCGTGCGGTCAATGCGCCGCGCGATCCTGCCTGGACCGCGGATGGTGTCGTGTCCGACCGTTGGGCGCCGGTATCGCCCGTCACAGGGGCTCTCGACGCTTTCCGCTGGCGCGTTCCGGTGGCAGCCGTCGGAGAGATGGCAGGTGCCCTGTTGAGCACGAAGGTCGAGGCCCTCGCCGGTCTTGGCAGCGGAGCCGAGGCGGCCCTTGCCGATCCCGCCCGTGCCGTGCCTGGCTCCGTGCTGGCGGAGCCTCAGACGGTGGAAGTCGTCGCTCAACCCATCACGGTACCTTCAGCGGCGACGGCGAGTCTCGCCGCCGCGCCGACCAAGCCGTCAGCGCCAGTGGCTGCGCATGCGGCCGTCTCCCCAACGTCGGCAGCAGCCCCCGCAGCGGTCGGGGCGGCAGCCGCCCGTTCCGGAGCCGACGACATCGCGACGGCTAAGACCGGCCGACCCTCGCAAGCCCGGCCCGACGACGACGACATCAGGGACCGCATCCAGCTTGCAGCGCAGAGGGCAGGCGCTGCGGTCGAGCCTACGCCCGCAGCGCCTGCTGTGAAGCCCGCGATCGAGGCGGCACCGGCCGCTGCTGCAAAGCCGCTGCCGCCTGCGCAAACGGCCCGCCCGCGCAAAGCCGCGGAACCGAAAATCTTTGTCCCGCCGCGCGCGCCGGATGATCCAGGCCTCGATCCGGGACCGCGGGACAGCGGCGAAAGCGCAGAGTTCGGGCCGTTCCGGCCGACGAGCGCCAAGGCCTGAGCGGTTCACACGATGGGCCGGCAATGGTTGCAAGCGACAGCTTTGCCGACTTCCTGATCGAGCTACTCGCTCCGCTCGGCCATGTCACAATGCGGCGCATGTTCGGCAAGACCGGCGTGTTCTGTGACAGGCTGATGCTCGGCATTGTGAGTGACGACGCGCTCTACTTCCGGGTCGATGGCCACAACCGGGCGGTCTTCAAGGAATCGGAGGCTCTTCCCCCTCTCAACTACGTGAAGAAGGGCAGCACGATAGACCTCGCCTTTTGGCGCGCGCCGGAGCGGTTGCTCGACGAGCCCGATGAGCTTCTGGCTTGGGCACGGGCTGCACTGGCGGCCGCCCGCCGCGTGGCGGCGAAGAGAGGACGCCCGGCCCCGCGCAAAAGATCAAGGGCTCGGCCGGCGTGAACGTGGCATGGCCGGCCCGTCGGCGCGGCCAGCGCCGGATGAGCACGCAAGCACCTACCCCAGCCGCGAGCAGCCAGCCCGCTCAGCGGTGCTTGCGCAGCTCCAGGCGGCCGATCTGGTTGCGATGCACCTCGTCGGGGCCGTCGAAGATGCGCATGCAGCGCGCGTGCGAATAGGCCTCGGCTAGGCCGAAGTCTTCCGTCACGCCGGCGCCGCCGTGGGCCTGGATCGCCCAGTCGAGCACCTGGCACAGCATGGCGGGCGCGGCCACTTTGATCATGGCGATCTCGGCCAGCGCCGCCTTGTTGCCGACCTTGTCCATCTTGTCGGCCGCCTTGAGGACGAGGAGCCGCGCCTGCTCGATGAGGATGCGCGCCTCCGCGATGCGCTCCAGCGTCACCGTCTGCTCGGCGATCGGCTTGCCGAAGGCAACGCGCGATTGCACGCGCCGGCACATTTTTTCGAGCGCCACCTCGGCCTGGCCGATCGCGCGCATGCAGTGATGGATGCGGCCCGGCCCCAGGCGGCCCTGTGCGATCTCGAAGCCGCGGCCCTCGCCCAGCAGCATATTGGTGAGGGGCACCTCGACGTTCTCGAACATCACCTCGGCGTGTCCGTGCGGTGCGTCGTCGAAACCAAACACCGGCAGCCAGCGCTTGATCGTCATGCCCTTGGCGTCTCGCGGCACCAGGATCATCGACTGCTGCTTGTGCCGATCCGGGTTGTTGGGGTCCGTCTTGCCCATGAAGATGAAGATCTTGCAGCGCGGGTCTGACGCCCCCGACGACCACCACTTGCGGCCGTTGATGATGTAGCGGTCGCCATGTCGCTCGATGCGGCTTTGAATGTTGGTCGCATCCGAGGAAGCCACCTGCGGCTCGGTCATGGCAAAACAAGAGCGAATCTTGCCCTCGAGCAAGGGCTCGAGCCATTCCCGCTTCTGCGCCTCAGTGCCGTAGCGCTCGATCGTCTCCATGTTGCCCGTGTCGGGCGCCGAGCAGTTGAAGACTTCCGGAGCCCAGGCGACGCGCCCCATGATCTCGCACAGCGGCGCGTACTCGAGGTTGGTCAACCCGGCGCCGCGCTTGGATTCCGGCAGGAACAGGTTCCACAGCTCCTCCGCGCGCGCCTTCTGCTTGAGCTCGTCGAGGAGCTTGGGCGGCTGCCAGCGGTCGCCGGTCGCTATCTCCTCGCGATAGCGCGCCTCGTTGGGATAGATGTGCCGCTCCATGAATGCCGAGAGCTTCGTGCGCAGCGCTTCCACTTTCGGGGAATAGTCGAAGTTCATGGTGCACCTCGTGCGGGAAAAGGGATTGAGGGAGCCTAGTCAGGCCGATAACATCGGACAAATGAATTGATCGAATACAACTCTATGAACGCTATGCATCTTGGGAAGGTCGATCTCAACCTCTTCGTCGTGTTCGACACGATCTACGCGGAAGGCGGCATCACGCGCGCGAGCCGGCGTCTCAACCTGTCGCAGCCCGCCATCAGCCACGCGCTCGGGCGCCTGCGGCAGATGTTCGACGACCCGTTGTTTACGCGCCATGGCCACAACATGACGCCGACGCCGCTGGCGCGGCGCCTGATCGAGCCGATCCGCCAGTCGCTGCAGGGGTTGGAGGCGGCGCTTGGCAAGCTGGAACGGTTCGACCCGCGCGCGGCTGCGAAGCGCTTCGTCATCGGCATGCGCGATCCCCTGGAGTCGGTGGTTCTCGCGGAGCTCATGCGCAACATCGTCCGCGCCGCTCCCAACATCGATGTCAACGTCGTCAGGAGCGAGCGCCGCGACCTGGAGCGCGAGCTCTCCGCCGGGACGCTCGACGTCGCCCTTGATGTTCTGCTGCCGCTACCCGAGGAAATCCGCCGGCGTCGCCTCGCCGTCGAATGGCTGACTGTCCTGGCCCGCCGGCGCCACCCCGCGGTGCGCGGCCCGCTCACGCTCGATGCCTACCTCGCCCAGGAGCACATCGCCGTCTCCTCGCGCCGTCGCGGCCCCAGCGCCGAGGACTTCGAGCTTGGGCGCCACAATCTGCGGCGCCGGGTGCGCCTGCGCTGCCGCAACTACTTCGCGGCCTGTCGGGTGGTGAGCGAGACGGATCTGGTCCTCACGATGCCGCGGCGCTACGCGCGCATCCTCAACGCCCAGTTCGGCAACCAGCTGCTGCCGTTCCCCCTCGAGGTTCCGGCGTTCGACACCTACATCTACTGGCACGCGAATGCCGACGCCGATCCGGCGAACGAGTGGCTGCGCCAGCAGCTGATTAACCTTTTTCGTGACGATGCCGGCACCAGGCGCCGACGGCACTGAGCCCGTCCCTCAACGGGCTCACGTGGTGGACGTGTGACGCGCATCGTCAGCCGTGCTTCGACAGGCTGAGCACGGGGGTGGAGGATTTGGCTAGGGGGTGGAGGAGCGAGCGCAGCCACATACGCGGCCCCGCCCCGGGCTGTCGAAGAGTGGGCCAGGCGCGGAGGCGGCAAGGCGACGCGCGGCGAAACGTTAGGGCCGCACTCGAGCTTCACTTGATGTATGCTTCTCCTGACAGAGCCGGAATCGCACCCCATGGAGCTCTTCGACGCGCTGACACTGGCGAGATTGCAGTTCGCCTTCACGGTTTCCTTCCACATCGTCTTTCCCGCCTTCACCATAGGTCTGGCGAGCTACCTTGCGGTGCTGGAAGGCCTTTGGCTCGCGACCGGGCGCGGCGTCTACCTCGCTGTTTTCAACTACTGGAAGAAGCCTTTTGCGCTGAGCTTCGGCATGGGCGTCGTGTCTGGCATCGTCATGAGCTACCAGTTCGGCACAAACTGGAGCGTCTTTTCCGACAAGGCCGGCCCCATCATCGGCCCCCTGATGGGCTACGAGGTGCTGAGCGCATTCTTCCTCGAGGCGGGTTTCCTCGGCGTGATGCTGTTCGGCATGCAGCGCGTCGGAAAGGGCCTGCACTTCTTCGCCACCCTCATGGTGGCCGCCGGCACGCTGCTGTCGGCCTTCTGGATCCTGTCGGCCAACAGCTGGATGCAGACGCCGAGGGGCCACACCATCAATTCCGCCGGCCAGTTCGCGCCAGCCGACTGGTGGGCAGTGATCTTCAATCCGTCGTTCCCCTATCGCCTCGTGCACATGGTGCTGGCTGCCTACCTCACCACGGCGTTCGTGGTCGGCGCGGTCGGCGCCTACCATCTGCTGCGCGATCGTAGCAACGAGGGTGCGCGCGTGATGTTCTCCATGGCCATGTGGATGGCAGCCCTGGTTGCACCGGTGCAGATCTTCGCCGGTGACCAGCACGGCCTCAACACGCTCGAACACCAGCCGGCCAAGATCGCCGCCATGGAGGGGCATTTCGAGACGCGCCGCGGCCAACCCCTGATCCTGTTCGGCTGGCCCGACATGGCGTCCGAGACGACGCGCTACGCCATCGAGATTCCGAAGCTCGGCAGCCTCATCCTGAAGCACGACTGGGACGGCGAGGTGAAGGGTCTCAAGGCCTGGCCGCGCGAGGACCGCCCCAACGCCCCTATTGTGTTCTGGGCTTTCCGCATCATGGTCGGCATCGGTGTGCTGATGATGCTGACGGGGCTGTTGAGCCTCTGGCAGCGGTTCAGGGGGCGCCTCTATGACAACGATTGGCTGCTGCGTCTTGCCGTGCTGATGGGGCCATCCGGGTTCGTGGCCGTGCTGGCGGGCTGGATCACCACCGAGGTCGGACGCCAGCCCTATACCGTGTACGGCCTCCTGCGCACTGCCCAATCCGTGTCTCCCATCGATGCCCAGGCGGTCGGCGCCTCGCTCATCGCCTTCATCGTCGTCTACTTCGCGGTGTTCGGTGCCGGCATCCTCTATATCCTGCGCCTCATGGCGCACGCGCCCCAGCTCGACGAGCCTGACATCGAGAAAGACATGCCGCTGCGCGCGGCCGGCGTCACGCCAGGACCGGCACTGGAGCTTGCCCAGGGGCAGCGGCGTTCGGGCTCTGGAGGAGGCTGAGCCATGGACGACCTCGCGTTCATCTGGGCCGGGCTCATCGCATTCGCGGTGCTTGCCTACGTCCTGTTCGACGGTTTCGATCTTGGGGTCGGCATCCTGTTCCCATGGCTTGAAAGCGAGGAGGACCGCGACCAGGCGATGAACTCTGTCGCGCCCGTGTGGGACGGCAACGAGACTTGGCTGGTGCTCGGGGGAGGGGGGCTATTGGCCGCCTTTCCGGTCGCCTATTCCATCGCGCTGACGGCGCTTTACGCGCCGCTGACGGCCATGCTTCTCGCGCTGGTGTTCCGCGGGGTCGCCTTCGAGTTCCGTTGGCGCGCCTCGCACAAACGCGCCTGGGACTGGGCGTTTGCCGGGGGCTCGACGCTCGCTGCCTTCGCGCAGGGCATTGCGCTCGGCGCGCTGGTGCAGGGGATCGCTGTGTCCGGCCGATCCTATGCCGGGGGCTGGTGGGACTGGCTCACGCCCTTCAGCATTGTCACCGGCGTCGCCCTCGTGATCGGATACGCGCTGCTCGGCTCGACCTGGCTCATCATGAAGACGAGGTTTAGCCTGCAGCAGCGCGCCTATCGCGCCGCCTGGATCACCGGCCTCGGGACTCTGGCGCTGATCGGCGTCGTCAGCCTGTGGACGCCGCTGATGAACCCCCAGTACATGGCACGCTGGTTCTCGTGGCCGGCCATCGTCTACACCGCGCCTGTGCCCTTGCTCGTCGCACTGGCGGCCTTCGCGCTGCTCGACGGATTGAGGCGACAGCGCGAGGCGGCGCCGTTTCTGGCGTCGCTCGCGCTCTTCGTGCTGTGCTTCATCGGGCTCGGCATCAGCTTCTATCCCTACATCGTGCCGCCGTCGCTGACGATCTGGGCGGCGGCTGCCCCTGACAGCAGCCTGGCCTTCCTGCTGGTCGGTGCGGGCATTCTCATTCCGCTGATCCTCGCCTACACCGCCTGGTCCTATTGGGTGTTCCGCGGCAAGGTCGATCCCGCGGCGGGTTATCACTGATGGCTGACCGCAGCGACCTGCGGCTGTGGGTCAGGCTGCTCTGGTTCGTGGGTCTGTGGCTTGCCGGCGTCGCCGCCGTCGGGTTGGTGGGGGTCGTGATCCGGTCTGTCCTGATGTGATGCCGGCTGCCTCTATTCCTCTGGGAGAACCGTTGCGCATTGACTTCCGTCTGCCGAGCCGCTTCCATCCGGCCGCGCCGGGGCACGTTCGTCGCAACAGCACCCTTCCCAAGGAGACCGCCATGCCGCGGACGTACCGCGCGCTGGATCCTGACAAGGTCATAGAGACGATCGGCCTTCTGCAACACAGGATTGCCGAGCGCTTCCCGGGTGCGGGACTCGGCGACGTCTGCGCCGAGCTGCTGCTTCTGGCACGCGCGAGCTCCGCGCGTGCGCAGGGCATCGCGCGCAGCAATATGCCTCTGCGTATCGCCATCTTCGCCATCATTGCCATAGGCATCATCGGCCTTCTGTGGATCGCCCTGCTGTTCCGCTCTTTCTCGGCCTCGGCCGACAACGTCTACTCCGTGCTGCAGGGCATCGAGGCTGCCGCCAACCTGGTCGTGCTGATCGGTGCTGCCGTGTTCTTTCTTACCCGCATCGAGGAGCGGCTGAAGCGTGCCAGCGCGCTCAAGGCGCTGCACGAGTTGCGCTCCATCGTGCACGTCATCGATATGCACCAGCTGACCAAGGACCCGAGCACGGTCGTCAGCGTTGGCGGCAAGACGGCCTCCTCCCCGGCGCGAACGCTCTCCCGCTTCGAGCTGACGCGCTATCTCGACTATTGCTCGGAGATGCTGTCCCTCACCGCCAAGGTGGCCGTGCTGTTCGCGCAGGGTTTTCCCGAGCCCACCGTCACGGATGCCGTCAGCGACATCGAGCGCATCGCCGCCGGCCTGTCACAGAAAATATGGCAGAAGATCATCATTCTCGAGGCGCTGGGGGAACAAGCAGTGGGCGCCAGGCAGTAGAAGGTGATATCAATGGTCTATTGCCAATTGCTGCATTGGGGAAAAAGCATATGTCGAAGACATCGCACGATCCCGTCGCCCTGGCGCAGGAGCTCATACGCTGCAAGAGCGTGACGCCCATCGAGGGAGGTGCACTGACATTTCTCGAAGGTGTGCTGAGTTCGGCTGGTTTCACCTGCCACCGCATGACCATGGCGGAGCCCGGCACGCCAGACGTGGAAAACTTCTACGCTCGGATCGGGACAACGAAACCGCATCTATGCTTCGCCGGCCATACCGACGTGGTGCCGGCCGGCGACGAAGCGGCCTGGACGCAGCCGCCGTTCGGGGGCGTTGTCGCCAACGGCATTCTCTACGGCCGCGGTGCTGTCGATATGAAGGGCGGGGTCGCCTGCTTCCTCGCCGCGGCGCTGGGCTACGTGTCGGCGAACGGCGGCCTGCCGCGTGGCTCATTGTCGTTCCTGATCACGGGCGATGAGGAGTCCGTCGCCATCAACGGCACGCCCAAGCTGCTCGCCTGGCTCAAAGAGCGCGGGGAGACGCTCGACGCCTGTCTCGTCGGCGAGCCGGCCAGCGTCAAAACCATTGGAGATGGGATCAAGATCGGCCGGCGCGGCTACCTCAACGCCAAGCTGATCGTGCACGGCAAGCAGGGCCACTCGGCCTACGGCGAGGTTGCCGAGAACCCCATTCCGAAGCTCGCGCGCATCATCGACCGGCTGTCGACCAAGGTCCTCGACGCGGGCTCCAAACACTTCCAGCCGTCGAGCCTGCAGGCGACCATCATCTCGGTGCCGAACACGGCGACGAACGTCATTCCCGGCTCCGCTCAGGCCAATTTCAACATTCGCTACAATGATCTGCACACGCGTGCCGGCATCGAGGCGTGGGTGCAGGAGAACTGCGAGGCGGCTGCCAAGGAGGTCTCGGCCCGCTTCACGCTCGCCTTCGAGGGCAGCGGCAACGTGTTCCTCACCGAGCCCGGGCCGCTCGTCGCGACCATGCGCGGAGCGATCCGGGCCGCGACGGGGCGTGAGCCGGCGCTCACCACCAATGGCGGCACCTCGGATGCCCGCTTCATCAAGGAGCTCTGTCCGGTCGTCGAGGTCGGCCTGCGCAACTCTACGGCCCACCAAGTGGACGAGCATGTGCCCGTCGCCGATCTCGTCGCTCTGACGGCCATCTACCGCCGCTTTCTGGAGGACTACTTCGCGCCGCAATAGGCGGTGCGCGTGGCCGGTTTCGACCGGAGCTATCGACCACTACTTCGGCACACGTCCCTTGATTGCATTTGCATGAGCGCCATAGGTGATGCGCCCCGCGCTGTCTTCGGGTAGCTGCGCGCGTACGCGGCCCCTGAGTGTCTCGGCGTCTTCAGGTGCCATGGCGGTGACCGTGGACGCAATCGACGCGGCCTTCACGCTGGTCGTCCAGAAGTCATCGAAACTTGCGAAAGTCCGGTGCACCACAATCTCCCGGCTCTCCACGGCCTCCAGGCCGGCGCCCGTCCAAAGGTTTCGCTTGGCTTCCGTGCGAGATGCCTCGACGCGGGGTGGGCGCGGAGGCGCAAGCCCCATCGCGCGCATCTCCTGCAAGATCGGCTCCAGAGGGAATCCGCCATCCAGCATGTCCCACGTATAGGTGGCAACTGTACCGCCAGGGCGGGTTACGCGAACCATTTCCTGGACGCTTTTGGCCGGATCGGGAACGAAGACCAGGACCAGCGCCATGACGGCTGCATCGAAGCTGCCGGAGGAGAAGGGGAGCGCCATGGCGTCGCCCTGGTGGAATTTCGCCAACCGCGCCCCGCGCCGCGTGCGTGCGAATGCCAGCTGCCCCTCGGATGGATCGATCCCATGTATCTCTGCCGGTGCGCATCGCTCGATCAGCAATTCCGTGAAGGCGCCGGTGCCACAGCCGATGTCGATCCATCTCAGGTCCGCGGGCGGCGCCAGCCAATCGATAAAAACGTCCCCGGCCAGCTGGCTCCAGACCCCCATCATCCGTTCATACGCGGCGCCGTCATCGAAGCTGATTTTCTGTTCGGCCATCAGTGACCTCCCACCCCGCCGCAAGTGTCCCATCTCGCTTCGGGCCGAAGAATACCGCTCCATTCGGTTTCCGGGAACAATTGCCTTGCGCCACGGGCGGAACGCGGCCCGCTATAGTGGCAGCTTCGGCTGCGCCCAGCCTGCTGAGAGGTGGTCTCCACGCGTCGTCCGGACTCCTGCCATGCTCCGGCCGCGGATATCATGTAAGTGGCTGCGGTTTGCGGGGTGCCGGGGAGAAACTTCATGCGTCAGCTGCTGCTCTTGGGCATTGCGCTGTGCGAGATCGTGTGGGCGACGACGACCGCCAGGGCCGAAACACGAGTTGCCCTGGTGATCGGCAACAGCACCTACCAGAGCACGACACCGCTCGCTAATCCCCTCAACGATGCCCGCGGCATGACGGCTGCCCTGAAGTCGGTCGGCTTCGACGTGGTGGAGGCGCTCGATGCCGACAAGCGCAAGCTCGATGGCGCCATCCGGGCCTTCACCGACAAGCTGGCCAAGGCCGACATTGCGTTGTTCTTCTACGCCGGGCACGGGCTGCAGGTCGGCCTGCAGAACTACCTCGTGCCGATCGATGCCAAGCTCGAGCGCGAGCGCGACCTGGAGTTCGAGGCCGTGAAGCTCGACTTCGTCATGCGCCAGATGGAGATCGACCGGGAGGGCAAGACCACGATCATCATCCTGGATGCCTGCCGCGACAATCCGCTGGCCCGCAACCTCGCCCGCACAATGGGCACGCGTTCGACTGCGGTCGGCCGCGGTCTCGCGGCGGCTTCGACCGGACTCGGCACCTTCATTGCCTATTCGACGCAGCCGGGCAACGTCGCCCTCGACGGCGCCGGCCGCAACTCGCCCTTCACGGCGGCGCTCGTCAAGCATATGTCGGTCAAAGGCCGCAACTTGCCGGCGACCATGATCGAGGTGCGCAAGGACGTGGTGGCGGCGACCGGCGGCAAGCAGGTGCCTTGGGACCACTCGGCCCTGACGGGTGACTTCTACTTTGTGCCGGGGACCGCGTCGCAGCCGCCGCCGGGCACGGTCGCCACGGCCCCGGCCGGCACCAGCGCCGACTTCGCCGCGCTGCAGGAACGGCTGCGCAAGCTCGAGGAGGAGGCCAGGATGCGGGAGGCGGCCGCGAGCCGCGCGCCGCCGCCCACGGCCTCGATCGCGCCTCCGGCGGCGCGGCCCGGCGCCGGCAGTCCGCCGCCATCCCTGCAGATCGAGGAGAACGTGCGCATCGATGGCCTGAAGTACAGCGAGCATCGCGCGCCGAACCCCGAAGCCTGCCGGCAGGCGTGCGAGCGGGACGATCAATGCGTTGGCTTCCAGCATCGCCGCCGCGCGCCCATGATGGGGCAGTGCCAGCTCTTCCACCGGGTCGAGGCGCGGCATCAGGACGGGAACTGGCGATCGGGCGTACGGGAGGGCACCGGCGTACCTGCCGAGACGTCGGCCGTGCGAGCACCGCGTCTTCCGGCCAAGCTCGGCAGCCCGACCCGCAAGGAGAAGGGCTTCGACATCTACGACGGTCGATCGATCATGGGCGACCAACTCAAGATGAGCTCGGCCGACTCGAGCGCCGGCTGCCAGACGATCTGCCGGCATACGCCGGGTTGCGTCGCCGCCACCTATAACGATTTCTTCCGCGGCAAGAACGTCGCCTGCCTGATCTACAGCACCGTCAACGACGTGATGAAGACCCCGAACTCGACCATGATGGTGCGTGGGGAGTGATGCGTGTCCGGCGGTGTCTGACCCAAGGGAGTCAGACACCGCAGCGGCGGATCACATCGTGGCGCCGATCTGCCAGGGCACGAACTCGTTGTCGCCGTAGCCCAGAAGCTCGCTCTTGGTCTTCTCGCCCGAGGCGACGCGCAGAAGCGTCTTGAAGATCTCCTCGCCTTTCGCCTCGATCGAGACGCCGTCGAGGATGTCGCCGCAGTTGATGTCCATGTCGTCGAGCATGCGCCGGTAGACATCGTGATTGGTGGCAAGCTTGATGGAGGGCGTCGGCTTGCAGCCGTAAGCCGAGCCGCGTCCCGTGGTGAAGCACAGCACGTTGCAGCCGCCGGCCACCTGCCCCGTGGCGGCGACGGGATCGTAGCCCGGCGTATCCATGTAGACGAAGCCCTTGGCCGTCACCGGCTCGGCGTAGCGGTAGACCTCGTTGAGCGAGGTGGTTCCGCCCTTGGCCGCCGCGCCGAGCGACTTCTCCAGGATGGTGGTGAGCCCGCCCGCCTTGTTGCCGGGGCTCGGGTTATTGTCCATCGAGCCGTCGTTCTTGGCGCAATAGTCCTGCCACCAGTGGATGATGTCGACCAGCTTCTCGCCCACCTCGCGCGTGCGCGCGCGGCGCGTCAGCAGGTGCTCGGCGCCGTAGATCTCGGGCGTCTCCGACAGCACGGCCGTCCCCCCGTGCCGCACCAGCAGATCGGCGGCGGCACCGAGCGCCGGATTGGCGGTGATGCCGGAGTAACCGTCCGAGCCGCCGCACTGCAGGGCAAGCATCAGCTCGCTCGCCGGCAACGTCTCGCGCCTCATCGCATTCGCGCGCGGCAGCATCTCCTTGATGCGTGCGACACCTGCCTCGATCGTCTTCCTGGTGCCGCCGGTATCCTGGATGGTCATGGTGCGGAAGTTGTCACCTTCGATCAGGCCGTACTTGCTCTTGAGACGCTCGATCTGGAACACCTCGCAGCCGAGGCCCACGACGAGGGCAGCCGCGAGATTGGGATGTCCGGCATAGCCCCACTGCGTCCGCTCGAGCGCATCGTAGCCCTCGCCCTTCGCGGCGAGCCCGCAGCCCGTCCCGTGCACGAACGACACGACGCCGTCGACGTTGGGGTAGTCGGCGAGAATGCCTGAGCGGGAGACCGCCTCGGCCATGAAGCGCGCCACCGAGGCCGAGCAATTCACGCTGGTGAGAATGCCGATGTAGTTGCGCGTGCCGACCTTGCCGTTGGCGCGGCGATAGCCCTCGAAGGTGGCGCGCTCCGCGAGCGGAAGGAGCGCCTCCTCGCGTGCCGCCTGCGCGAACGCGTAGTCGCGCTCGAACTCGGCAAACGAGCAGTTGTGCGTGTGCACATGCGCACCGGGCGCGATCGTCTCGGTGGCGAAGCCAATGATCTGGCCGAACTTCAGCACGGGCTGGCCTTGATCGATGCGATTCACAGCCATCTTGTGGCCGCGCTGGATGCGTGCTGCCGCGGTGACGCCTTGTGCCGTCACGCCCGGGTTCACGACATCGACCGCAACGATGATGTTGTCGCTGGCGTTGAGCCTCAGCGTACGTGGTGTCTTCTCCGGCCTGTCCTGCATCTCCGCCTCCAATGAGTTGCCGGCATGATGCGGACGGGGAGGCAGATGCGCAAGCGCCCCTGCAAGCCCCGGGTCCAGCCACCGGCTCGTCATCGCCCAGAGCCTGTCGAAGGGCGGCCCGCCCACGACAATCCATGCTTCGACAAGCGAAGCGCGCTGGGGTCGGCGCAGGCTTTGATCGGATGGGTAGTACACTTATTGTACCGGTTGGAGGGTCGCGGCGTTATCGGGAACCGGTCAGATGCCGGTCAATCCTTGCTGAGCAGGCCCGCTCGCGCTCGCCGCTACACTTCCTGGACTGGTTGACCGGGGCTCGATTGAGGAAAGATCACCCCAGGCAGGTTGCTGCTGTCCCGTCTGCTACAGAACCAAGGGAGATCGCCATGAGCATCCATTCGGCACTCAAGCCCTCCGCCGCCGCGCCGGCTGCTGCCGCGCGGCGCAGCGCTGTCGAAATCGCCCGCGAGCTGGGCCCGGTCCTCTCCGAGCGCGCCGCCAAGCGGGCCGACGAGGACGAGTACGTCGCGGACAATATCCCTCTGCTGAAGACGGCGGGTCTCGTCGATGCAGGGGTTCCGGTGGAGTTCGGCGGCGGCGGGGCCGACGTCGACGAGCTCGCGGCCGCACTGCGTGTCATCGGCTATCATTGCGGCTCGACCGGTCTTGCCCTGTCCATGCACACGCATCAGGTCGCCATCCCCGCCTGGCGCTGGAAGCATCAGAAGCTGGCGGCCATGGAGCCATTGCTCAAGCGGATCGCCGCGGAAAGGATCATGCTCCTGACGAGCGGCGGGTCGGATTGGATCAGCGGCTCGGGCAAGGCGGAGAAGGTGGAGGGCGGGTATCGCATCACCGCCCGCAAGATCTTCACGTCAGGCGCGCCCACCGGCGACCTGCTGATGACCGGCGCCGTCCTCGAGGCCGAGGGCGAGCCGCCGATGGTGCTGCACTTCGGCGTTCCCATGAACTCGCCGCACGTGAGGGTGCTCGACACATGGCGCACGCTCGGCATGCGCGGCACCGGCTCGCACGACGTGCAGATCGACGGCCATATCGTGCCCGAGGCGGCCGTGGCCCTGAAGCGGAAGGCGGGCGAGTGGCACGCATTGTTCCATATCATCGCCACCACCGCATTCCCGCTGGTCTACGCCGTCTATCTTGGGGTGGCGGAACGTGGGCGCGACATCGCCATTGGCCTCGCCAAGCGCAGGGCGCCGGATCGCCATGCCATTCAGAACGCCGGGCGCATGGACACGGAACTGGCAGCGGCGAGGCTGGCGCACGAGTCGATGCTGGAGGTCGTGCGTCGTAACGCGCCGTCGGCGACAACGATCAACGACGTGATGATCGGGCGCCAGCTGGTGGAACGGCATGCCATCGCCTCCGTCGAGTACGCGATGCAGCTCGCCGGTGGCGCCGGGTTCTATCGCGCGGCCGGGCTGGAGCGGTGCTTCCGCGATATCCAGGCCGCCCGCTACCACCCGCTGCAGGCGGGCCCGCAGGCCGAGTATGCCGGATGCATGGCGCTCGGATTGCCCGTCGAGCGGGTGTTCTGAAGGCGAGGTTGCGACCGGGCGCAACGCCGCGCCTGGTCGACTGCCGCGGCGCCGCGCCCAGGGTGCCGCCGCGTGGCGGAGGTGAGATTCACGTCCGCACCTGGGTAGCCTGCAGGCTGGCAAGAAGCACTTTCGGCCGGACGATGAGGTCCGCCAGGGTCCACCGGTCGAGCACATCGAAAAACGCCTGCAATGCATCTCCGAGCGCCCCGCGCAGCCGGCACACCGGCGTGATCCGGCACATATCGCCGGCCCGGAAGCATTCGACCAGGCCGAAATCCCCCTCGACGGCGCGCAGCACGTCGGCCACGGAGATGTCGGCAGCAGGTTTCGCGAGCCGGACGCCTCCGCCGCGACCGCGCAGCGTTTCTACGAAGCCGCTGCGCGCAAGCTCCTGCACCACCTTCGTCAGATGGTTGTCGGAGATGCCGTAGGCGCGGGCGATCTCCTCGACAGTGACTAGCCGGTCCGGAGCCGTGCCGATGTACATGAGCACCCGGAGGGCATAGTCGGACATGACAGTAAGCCGCATGGGTTCAATCACCTTGACGTTGCGCGTCATTCTTAAAGAGGTATGATCGATACCGATTTGCGCGGACCCGGTAAAGACCCTGACAGTACATCCCAAAGCTCCTGGCCTGGAGGTCGGCGTCACCGAAGATGTGATCCAGCGGCTGGTGCACGAGTTCTACAGGCGGGTGCGCCGCGATGCGGTGCTCGGCCCGATATTCGAGGCCCGCGTGCAGGATTGGCCCGAGCACCTCGACAAGCTCTGCGCGTTCTGGTCGTCTGTGACGTTGATGAGCGGCCGCTACAAGGGCAAGCCTATGCCCGCGCATGCCCGGCTCGAGGAGATCGGCGACGAACACTTCGCCCGTTGGCTTGAATTGTTTGCCGAGACGGCCCGGGACATCGGCCCGGCCCCCGCGGCGGAGCTGTTTGTCGACCGTTCGCGACGCATCGCGCAGTCGCTGCAGCTCGGTATCGCGTTCCATCGTGGTCAATTGCCGGAGGTCCGCGGCCATGTTGCCGGATGAGCGCGCCCGCGCGGGATAGGGGTGACCGATGGACATTCCTGACTTCCACCGCCGCTTTCTCGAGGAGGCGCCCGACGGCATTCTCTTTTCCGACAGCGACGGCCTGATCCGCTTCTGGAATGCGGGATGCCGCAACATCTTCGGCTTCACGGCAAGCGAGGCCTTGGGGCAGTCGCTGGACATCATCATTCCGCCGGCGTTGCGGGCCCGACACTGGGAGGGCTACGCACAGACGATGGCCACGGGGCAAACCCGCTATGGCGCCGGCGACCTGCTGGCCGTTCCCGCGCTGCGCAAGGACGGGAGCCGCATCTCCGTGGAGTTCTCCATCATTCCCTTCCGCGACGCAGCCGGGCGGATTCTGGGCCTGGGCGCCGTGATGCGCGACGTGACGAAGCGCTTCGAGGAGACGAAGGCATTGCGGAAGGCCGCGGCGGCGGCCCCAGCAGCAGGCGATACCGACAGGAGGTGAGGCCATGTGGCCCGATCGCAGACTGCTCGAGTTGTTCGGCATCGAGCATCCCATTCTGCTGGCGCCCATGGCCGGCCCCTCCACCGCCGAGCTTGCGGTGGCCGTCGCGGAGGCCGGCGGCCTTGGCTCGCTCGCCTGCGCCATGTCGAGCCCCGAACAGGTTCGCGCGGGCCTGGGCGTGTTCCGCCAGCGCACGTCGCGGCCGATCAATCTCAATTTCTTCACGCACACGCCGCCCGCGCCCGATGCCGAGCGTGAGGCGCGCTGGAAGACGCGGCTCACCGCCTACTACGTGGAGCTCGGCCTCGATCCTGCCAAGCCGGTGCCAAGCAGCAGCCGCGAGCCGTTCAGCGCGGCGACCTGCGCCATCGTCGAGGAGTTCAAACCCGAGGTCGTGAGCTTTCACTTCGGCCTGCCCGCGGACCCGCTCCTGCGGCGCGTCAAGGCGGCCGGCTGCAAGATCATCGCTTCCGCGACCACCGCGAGCGAGGCGAAGTGGCTCGCCGAGCGCGGTTGTGATGCCATCATCGCCCAGGGCTACGAGGCGGGCGGTCATCGCGGCATGTTCCTGACCGATAACGTCGCCTCGCAGGCCGGGACGCTGGCGCTCGTGCCGCAGGTGGTCGACGCTGTGACGGTTCCCGTCATCGCCGCCGGCGGCATCGCCGATGCGCGCGGCATTGCCGCCGCCTTCGCGCTCGGCGCCAGCGCGGCGCAGATCGGCACGG
Organism: Hyphomicrobiaceae bacterium; assembly: GCA_050248715.1. GTDB lineage: Bacteria > Pseudomonadota > Alphaproteobacteria > Rhizobiales > Hyphomicrobiaceae > AWTP1-13. The sequence continues at coordinate 25,963 of JBFWRV010000034.1, forward strand.
CCTACCTGTTCTGCCCCGAGGCGAACGTCAGTCCCCTGCACAGGGCGGCACTTCGCTCAGCACGGGACGGCGACACGGCGCTCACCAATGTCTTCACCGGCCGGCCGGCGCGCGGCGTGCTGAACCGGGTGATGCGCGAGGTCGGGCCTCTGTCGGCCGATGCGCCGGCATTTCCTTTGGCCGGGGGCGCGCTGGCGCCCTTGAAGGCCGCTGCCGAGGCGAAAGGATCGAGCGACTTTACCTCGCTGTGGTCGGGACAGTCAGCCGCCCTGGGGCGCGAGATGCCCGCGGGGGAATTGACCCGGCAGTTCGCCAGCGAAGCCATGCGGCGCCTGGGGTCCCTGAGCGGCCGAAGCTGAGCGCGCCTGCGAGCCGGAAGGCTGTCGTCCCCTACGGCTCGAGCTCGGTGTCCCAGTAGAGATAGTCGAGCCAGCTCTCGTGCAGGTAGTTTGGCGGAAACAGGCGCCCGTTGCGGTGCAACTCGAACACCGTCGGCCGGTAGGGCATCTGCCGGGGCTGCATGCCCGCGTGATGCGGCAGATCCCCGCCTTTGCTGAGGTTGCACGGTGCGCAAGCCGTGACGACGTTATCCCATCGCGTCTGGCCGCCGCGCGAGCGCGGGATCAGGTGGTCGAACGTCAGGTCGTCTTTGCAGCCGCAGTACTGGCATACGAAACGGTCGCGGAGGAATACATTGAACCGGGTGAAGGCCGGGTAGAGGGCCGGCTTGACGTAGGCCTTGAGCGAAACCACGGAGGGCAGCCGCATCTCGAGGGACGGGCTGCGCACGAAGCGGTCATACTCGGAGACGATGTTCACCCGGTCCAGGAAGACTGCCTTCACCGATTCCTGCCAGCTCCACAGCGACAGCGGGTAATAGCTCAACGGGCGGAAGTCAGCATTGAGGACCAGGGCTGGGAAGGCTTCCGGTGTGGCGGCATAGGCGTTCACGGGATCAGCTTCCTGTCGACGTCTCGCTAGCGAATCGCGTTCAGCCCCTTGTTGTGCGGCGCCATACTAGCCATGTGTGTCCGGGATGTGAAGCCGAGCTCCCGCGCCCCTCTGGGACTGCAGCTTGGAGCCTGACCCAGAAGGGTTTTTCCGCATCAGCGGGCGTCGTGAGCGGCCGTGGAGTGATGCACGGCGGCTACGCTTTGCCAGCGTCGCGCAACACCTGCGCGATGAAGTTTCCGGCCAGCCATTGCGCCTCAGGATCGATGCCGTGGCCGAGCCGCGGACGCACGTGCCACTCGACAGGCACGCCAGCGGCAGCCAGCGCCTCGCGCGCTGCGTGCAGAGCCTCCACCGGGATCAGATCGTCGGCCTCGCCATGGACGAGCAGTACGGGCGGGCGCGCCTGGGTCTCGGCCAGATGCTCCGGCCCCGCCAGCAGGCCCGAGTAGGCGACAATGCCGGCCGGCGCGGTTGCACGCCTCAGACCGACGTGCAGGGCCATCATCGTGCCCTGGCTGAAGCCGACAAGCACGAGGCGCTCCGGGGCCAGGCCATGCCGGGCAAGCTCCGCATCGAGGAAGCGGTCGAGGAGGGGCTGCGCCGACGCGACGCCACGCCAATACTCGCTGGGATCGCGCATACTGAGCGCGAACCACTGCAGGCCACCGTACATGCCCGGAATCGGTTGCGGCGCATTGGGCGCGACGAAGGCGGCGTTCGGCAACGCCGGGCGCCATGCATCGGCAAGCGCGATCAGGTCGTCGCCGTTGGCGCCGTAGCCGTGCAGCAGCACCACGACGGCGGACGCCTGGCGCCCTCGTGGCGGGTCGATGCGTGGGCCTTGGAGGAGGCTGGCCATGGTGATCCCGGCAGGCTGCGATTGGGCCGAGCTTAGAACGCAGGTCCGGTCAGGCCAACCGCCCCGGCGGGGGACCAGGCTCAGATCGGTGCAGGCTTCAGAGGCGGGGTGACCTCCGCGGGGTCAAGGCCCAGCTCGTGGATGCCCATGTTCCAGAGACAGAAGTCCGAGGGCGGGGCGTGGAGCGTTCCGAGCGCACCGTCGCGATAGAGCTGCTCGATGCGCCCGCCCTTGAAGATGCCGTGCGAGCCCGAGAGCGTGAGCGCCACGCGCACGATGCGCGCGAGCGCTTCCCCCACGACGTACTTGGCGCGGAAGAGCGCCGCCGTCGTTTCCTCCGTCGGACCTTCGCTGACGTAGAGCCACGCCGACCGGTATGTGATCAGGCGGGCGGCCTCCAGGTCGGCGCTCAGCTGGGCAACCTGCCGGCGCACGTCGGGATGATAGGCGAGCGTCTGCGAATAGCCCGGCACCTGCCGTCCCTTGACCACGCGAAGCAGCTCGTTGAAGGCCGCACCCGCCACGCCAAGGTAGACGGCGGTGTAGGAACCCCAGGCCCAGCTTGCCGTCCAGCGGCGGAACTCGCGGATGTCGTCGGACTGATAGGCAACCGCGTTCTCCGGGAGTCGGCACTTGTCGAGGACGAGGGAATCGCTGCGGGTGGCGCGCATCCCCATGACATCCCAGTTGGCGATGACGCTACGTCCCTCGGCATGCCGCGGGATCAACACGAAGGCGCCGGCGGTGGGAACCTTCGCCGTGTCGGGGCGCGCGAGCACCAGGCAGTAGTCGGCGGCCTGCAGCATCGAGGCGAACATCTTGCGGCCCGTGATCTCCCAGCCGCCGTCGACGCGGCGGATGATGGTGTCGAGCCAGCGCTCGCCGATGAGCGCGGTCGAGGTCGCCTCGGAGTAGTTGCCCGCGACGAGCTGCTTGCCGCAGACGACGAGGTCGGCCACCAGGCGCCGGGACTGTGGAGTGACCTGCGGGAAGTCCATCAACGGCATGACGACCGAGGAATGCATGTTGAAGGACAGCGCCGTCGACGGGCAGCCCTGACCCAGTGCCTCGTAGGCGAGCGTGTGGCCGAGGAAGTCGATGCCGGCTCCGCCGTACTCCTTCGGTATGCTCAACTCCAGGAAGCCTTCCTGGCGCAGGCGGTCATAGTTCTCCGTGGGGTGCGAGGCGTCGCGATCGTGAGCACTCGATCGGGTGGCGAAATCGGCCGCAAGCTCCCTGCAGCGGTCCCGGAGCTTCCTGTGCTCCTCGGTCAGCGCGAAATCCAAGTCCGCCAGCTCCTCTCGCCGCAGACGTCGCTTGCAACGCCTGCTCTACAATCCCCCGAGTTCTCCGTCGGGTCAAACGCCGACATCGTCCGCAGGCGCAGCAAATCGCTTGCGGATGATGCACGAACCTTGTCATCCCGGCCGAGGACGACAGCCCGAGAACCGGATCCCAGAGGCCGCAGCTTCCACGCATCCTCGTCGCCCTGGGTCCCGGAGATTGGCCTTCGGCGAATTCCGGGATGACAGGGAGCGAGCTGACCGAAATCTGTTCAGCTGTTGCCGAAGGAGGCGATCAGCGCGTCGACCTCCTTCTGGTCCGGGCCCTTGCTGCGGGCGTTGACGCGCGGAGCCGTGGCATAGCCGATCCACAGCACGATCTCGTCCGGTCTCGGCGCATCGTGGATGAGCACCGGCGTGGAGTCGACCGCATCGAGGTCCCAGCCGGCGTCGAGCGGCCCGTAGAGGAGGTCGACCGTGGTGCCGGGCGGGCCGACCTTGGCGTGGCCCGGAATGATGACGCGGCCGCGCCTGATGGTGCGGCGCATGGCCATGCCGAGGCGGGGATGGATCATCGCCGCGCCGTGCTCGAGGTCGCCACCGGTGCCGACGAGCGCTGCCTTGGTATAGGAGCGCAGTTGCGCGGGCGTGGCCCCGAGCGTGGCGAGCGCTGACTTGGTGAGCGAGACGCCGAGCTCGAGGGACAGGTCGATCAGCGGCTGCAGGTCGGCGCCGGCAGCCTTGCCGGCGAGCGGGTTCTTGAATACGGCGGCAATCGCCACGCGCCGCAGCGGCGTGCCGGCGCGCGCTCCGTATTCGCTGTTGATCTCCTCGACGAGCGTGACCGTCTTGCGGATGTCCATGGCGTGTTCCTCTCCTTGCTGTCGTTGGTGTCTGATCCTGATGGCGATCAGATCACTTTGCGTTGCCGCATGTCCTTGACCTCGGCCGGCGTGCAGCCAAGCCACTCTGCGTAGATCGTCTCGCTGTCGGCGCCGTGGACCGGCGAGCTCTTGAGGGCGACCTTGGTGTCCGACATGCGCAGTGGCCATCCCGGCACGGTCACGGGCCCGCGCAAGGGGTGATCGATTACCTGCATCATGCCGCGCGCGTGCAGGTCGGGATCGTGCAGCAACTCGAGCGTATTGAGCACGGCGCCGCAGGGAACGCCCGCCCCGGCGATGATCTCCGTAACCTCCTGCTTGCTGCGCTTGGAGGTCCATTCCGTGATGGCCGTGTCGACGGCGGCCTGGTTCTCGAAGCGCGTCGGCCCGTCCACCATGCGGGGATCGTCGAGCAGGTCCTCGCGGCCAATGGCACGCACGAGGCGCCGCCAATGATCCTCGTTGCCTCGCGAGCAGAAGATGTAGCACCAGTCGTCGAGCCCGCCGGGCGCGCACTTGTAGAGGCCGCCGGGCGCCGTGCCGATCACACCGTTGCCGCCGCGCGGCATCACGTCCTTGCGCGCAGCCTGGCGGCTCATGGGCGTGCGGCAGTAGTTGAGCATCGCATCGCGCATGGCGATCTGAATGTGCTGCCCGCGGCCGGTGGTCATGCGTTGATAGAGGGCGGCGAGGATGCCCATGGCGCAGAGCATACCGGTGCCCGTGTCGCCGATCGTGGCGCCCGGCCGGATCGGCGGGCCGTCAGGATGGCCGTTGACACCCATCGTGCCGCCCATCGCCTGGGCGATCATGTCGAAGGACAGGTAGTTGGCGTGCGGGCTTTCCGGCGCGAACCCCTTCACCTGGGCGAAGATCAGGCGGGGATTGATCGCGCTGAGGCGCGGGTAGTCGAAGCCAAGCCGCGCGAAGGTGCCGGGGGCCATGTTCTCAATGAGGACGTCCGCCTTCTCGATCAGCCGCAGCAGCAGCGCCTTGCCTTCCTCGGTTTTGAGGTTGCACGTGATGCTGCGTTTGTTGAGGTTATAGTAGATGAAATAGTGAGAGTCGGCGTCGGGACGGTCGGTGAAGCCCCAGCGTCCGGGCTCGCCGCGATTGGGCTCCTCCAGCTTGACGACATCGGCGCCCAGCCACGCCAGCGCCTCGGTGCAGGACGGCCCCGCCTCGAACTGGGTGAGGTCGAGAACCTTGATGCCCTTCAGCGCCGGCGCCGTGCCGGAGGCGGTGTCTTGCTTGGCTGGGGTATCCTGCATGGCGTCTTCACTCCCACGTTGCGTTGGGCGCTTCGTCCGTCACTTGACGTGACGCTTGACCTCGAAGCTGCGAGCTCTCAAGCCGGGACGGGACACACGCACCCGGCGGAATGACGAAAACAGCGTATCGGCGCATGCCCTGTCCTGCCGGGACGGTATCCCGAGGCCGGCTTTCGATCCAGTGCGTGGGGTTGCGTGCCTGCTCCGCACTTCTGCAACCTCGCGGGCCTACACGGGCAGGGCGGTGCGCTGAGCCTTGAGGGCAGCGTAGTAGGCCCATAGCAGGCGCGCGGCGACGCCGCGCCAAGGACGCCAGCGCTCGGCCAGCTCCAGCATCTCGTCCTTGTCAGGCCGATCGGTGAGCTCGAAGGCGCGCTGCACGGCGACCTGCAAGGCCAGATCGCCCGACGCCCAGCCGTCGGCGCGACCGAGGCAGAACAGGATGTAGACGTCGGCCGTCCACGGCCCGATCCCCGTGATGGCCGTCAGCGCATCGTGGATCTCCTTGTCGCTGCGGTCATCGAGACGGGTGAGGTCGAGACCGTCGGCGCAGGCGGCAGCGATGGCGCGCAAGGTGCGGATCTTGGGGCGCGACAGTCCGGCACCCGCCAGACCCTTGTCGGACAGCGCGAGCAGCGTGGCCGGCTCGAACGGGACGCAGGCGGCAGCCGTGCGTTCCCAGATCGCTGTGGCGCTCGCAACCGAGACCTGCTGCCCGACGATGATGCGGGCAAGCCCCTCGAAGCCGGCCGGGCGCCGGCGCAGGGGCGGATGGCCCGCAAGATCGTGCACGCGCCGCATGACCGCGCATCGGCGGCGCAACGCGCGCACGCCGTCGCGCACGTCACCGTCCGTGACGATGATCCTTTGCGGAACGCGTGTTCGCGATTTTGTGTACGCCATGGGGCTTCCCGGCGTGATCCAACGAGTGCTCCAACTCGTTACGGCTAAAGCGGCAAGTGAGCAATCGAGGATTCGCCATGGGTTCGGCACGCGTGATATTTTGCCTGGTCGCGGGCTTTCTCGGCCTCTCGGCGGAACCGGGCGCGGCGCAGCAGCAGGGCTCGCTCGCCACCTACCGCAACGAGCGGCACGGCTTCTCGTTCGACTATCCCGCCCGCCTCTTCGCCCCAGAGAGACCGTCGGAGGTGGCGGACGGAAACGTGTTCGTCTCGCCGGACGGCAATGCCCGCCTGCTGGCCGGCGCATTGCCCAATACGGAAGGCATCAATCTGCGCGCGTATCGTGCGATTGTGCTGCAGCGCAGCTACCCGGATGCCGCCATCGACTACGCGCCCGTGCGGGGCACCTGGTTCGTGCTTTCAGGCACGCGCGACGGCCAGATGTTCTACGAGCGCGTGACCTTCACCTGTGGGGGCCGGCTGATCAACAGCTGGGCGATGCTTTACCCGGCATCCGAGCGGGGCGTCTATGACCGCGTCGTCGAGCAGGTGGCCAGGAGCTATCGCGCCGGCACGGCGAGCTGCGGATAGCCCTGCATGGCCCTCAGAAGCCCGCCATTCGCGCCGCCTGCTGGAAGATTTGCACGACGCCAGGATAGGCACCAAGCATCGAGGAGAGATCGCCTATGAGCTGGCTCAGCCGCGAGCGGCTGCCCACGGTCGGCGTCCCGGCACGCATGAGATGCTCCAGCTCGCTCAGCCGCTCGGCGATGTCGCGCGTATCCTGCCGCTGGGCGTAGAAGCGCTGCATCTCGACGATCTGCGGCAGGATCAGGGAATAGTCCACATGAAACGAGTTGCCGGAGGCGGCATGGCCGTTGCCGAGTTGCGCGCCGGGCGCGCTGGCGGCCTGCGCGAAGGGGTCCGCGGTGTCGAGGCGGTTGTTGCCGGCCGCCGCGACCTGGCCGCCAAAGCCCGGGCCGGCGGATCCGATGGAGCCGGCGTGGGCGGCGTTGATGGACTGGATTGCGCCTTTCTCGAGGTTGACGCGATAGACCGCGGTATCGTCGTCGGTGTTGATCTTGTCGGTCAGGAGCCGGCGCACCTCATCGAGCGTGTCCGGCTGGCCGGTGAACAATGTTGCGCGGCCGTCGCTGCTCGAGATGACCAGGGTCGGCTTGCGGGTGCGCGAGAAGAATACGGCGAGGATCAGGGCGGCGGCGGCCATGATCGCACCCGCTGCGGCGATGGGTTGGCTGGTATGGGCGTCGCCGATCGAGAACGCCGCGACCGTGCCGACCACCAGCGCCAGCACCAGGCCCCAGACCAGCCTGTTGGCAACCGGCATCGTTCCGGAGGAGATGACGGCGATGTTCGGAATGCTGATGGTGCTTTTTGGAGTGACCAGCACCCGCTTGTCGATTGTCAGCTGTCCGAATGCCTCTCCCTTCGCCGGCGCCTTGCCAGCTCGCAGAAAATCTAGCATTGCATCCCCACACACCTTCAGCAGGAGGAGCGTAGCATCAGCGTCGTCACGGGAACAGCGGGTCGAACCGCGAGCCGAACGTGCAGCCTGCCTTGCAGAGGCCGCACGGTCTGACGAGCAAGCGCGGTCTGCGTCTTGGATGTCAATCGGGACTGTTGCCGATGAGCACGCCGGTGTTCCGCTTCGCGCCGAGCCCAAACGGCCAGCTGCACCTTGGCCATGCGCTTTCCGCCCTCATCGGGTGGCAGCGGGCGCGCGCCTGCAGCGGCCGCTTTCTGCTGCGCATCGAGGACATCGACACGAGCCGCACGCGGCCGCAATTCGTCGCCGGCATCTTTGTCGATCTGGCCTGGCTCGGCATCGCCTGGGAGGAGCCCGTGCTGTACCAGTCGCACCGGTTTTCTGCCTACGCCGCAGCCGCGGCCCGCCTCGAGACGATGGGGCTCGTCTATCCCTGCTTTGCGACGCGTGCTGAAATCGAGGCCGCCACCGGGCCGCACAGTGCCCGAGATCCCGACGGCGCGCCGCTCTATCCGGGCCTCTACAGGACGCGCGACGCCGGCGAGGTGACGCGGCGCAGGTCTGGGGGCGAGCCGTTCGCGCTGCGGATCGACATGGGCAAGGCCGTGGCGGTCGCGGCACATCTGCGCGGGGGCGCGCCGCTGCGCTTCACGGAGCTCGCGGAGGACGGCACGCCGCAAGTGGTCGAGGCGCGGCCCGAGCGCTGGGGGGACGCCGTGATCGTGCGCAAGGACACGCCCGCGAGCTACCATCTGGCCGTGGTCGTCGACGACGCCTGGCAGGGCGTGACCCACGTCACGCGCGGCCGCGACCTCTATGCCGCGACGGACCTGCATCGCCTGCTGCAGGTGCTGCTCGGGCTGCCTGAGCCGGTCTATCATCACAACCGCCTCGTCACGGACGACACAGGCCGCAAGCTGGCCAAGAGCGCGCGCGATACGAGCCTCAGAGCGCTGCGCGAGGCCGGCCACACGCCGGCCGACATCCGCCGCATGCTAGGCCTGGGTTAGACATGCACAGGGGACAGCCTTCGCTGGCGACAAGATGCACGAAAGCAGGTTACGCGTGATGACAAGACGCTTTGCGCGGCTGTCGCTGGCCTTGGTCACGACTTCGCTCGCGCCTGTCTCGGGCCGCGCGCAGGAATGTGCCGCCGGTGTGACGGTTGCGGTCGGTGCGGGCCAATCGCGGTGCCTCGTGGCCGGCGGCGGCGAGCGGTTCAGGGACTGCCCTGATTGCCCCGAGATGGTCGTCGTTCCCGCAGGGACTTTCAGGATGGGTTCGCCCGCGCATGAGCCCGAGCGCGCTGCGGAGCGCGAGGACGAGGTGCACGTTGCCATTGCCCGCCCGTTCGCGATCGGTGCGTTTGCGGTAACGCGCGGTGAGTTCGCAGCCTTTGCTGGCGACACCGGTCACAAGCCGGACGGCGGTTGCTACTTCTGGACGGGGAGCACCTGGGAGGAGCGCGCCGACCGGTCGTGGCAATCGCCGGGCTTTGCTCAGGATGATGACCATCCCGTCATCTGCGTCTCTCTCGCCGACGCTAGCGCCTATATCGCGTGGCTGTCGGCGAGGACGGGCAAGGCATATCGCCTGCCTTCGGAGGCTGAGCGCGAATATGTGACACGCGCGGGCACCGCGACGCCATTTTGGTGGGGCGCGTCGATAACGACCGCGCAGGCCAACTACGACGGCAGGGGGGCCTCGGTGCTGGGCACGCCGGGAGAATGGCGGCAGCATACAGTCCGCGGAGACAGCTTCCGGGCCAATCCATGGGGTGTCTACAACGTGCACGGCAACGTGTGGGATTGGACGAGCGACTGCTGGCACGAGGCCAATGCCGGCAATCCTGGGGATGGAACGGCAAGGACCACCGGGGATTGCACCTGGAGGGTCGTGCGCGGCGGCGCCTGGAACTACGGGCCGACCTACACTCGAGCCGCGTTCCGCTATTGGAACCTCCCCGCCAATCGCAGCAGCGTGCAAGGCTTTCGCGTGGCGCGGACGTTGTGAGGAGGTCGCGTCGCCCAATTTTCAACATCGCGATCGCCCAGAGTCATGGATCTCGCGGACCACGGCCGGGGGACGCGGAAGGAAGGACGGTGGGGTGGGTCACGCGCCTTTGTCTATCGGCTTGGTGCTTTCTGCAGCGCTGATTGCCGGCTCGGTTGCGGCCGACGCCCGCGACCCGCGGCGCTCCAACCTGGGCGCGAGAGACCTGGTATCTGCGGTCGAAGACGGGACCGACACCCGTGCCGCCTTCGGCGACCGGCTGGCCGCGGTGGCGCGCAGACAGACGTCGCATTTCGTCTTCTACAACCCGGCCTACATGAAGATCGCCTATCCCATGGGCGACGTGCCGTCCTACATGGGCGTGTGCACGGACGTGGTGGTGCGGGCCTACCGTGCGTTCGGCATCGACCTGCAGGTGCTGGTGCACAAGTCGGGCGCTGGCTCGGGCGACACCAACATCGACCATCGCCGCGTCGAGGTGTTGCGTCGCTTCTTCGCCAGGGCCGGCACCAGTCTGCCCATCACCAACAATCCGGCCGACTACAAGCCTGGCGACATCGTCACCTACTACATGCCGAATGGCTGGCTCTCCAAGACACACATCGCCATCGTCGCGGCAGAGAAAACGGCGGCCGGCGTGCCGCTGGTCGTGCACAACCGCGGCTGGGGCGTGCAGGCCGAGGATTGGCTGTTCGCCGAGAAGATCACCGGCCATTTCCGCTATGCGGGGCCGCGCTGATGCGCCGCTGATCTGTGCTTAACCGCCTGTTAGGCAAACAAGATCATCGTTGTCCGTGAGCCGAGCGCGCCTTTGGGCGGCGTTTGCGCCGCGCCTGTGTTGCCGATCCGATCTGCACCTATCCGGGGCACTCCCTAATGCCCGTGCTCGCCGCAGTCGTTCCGGTCGATGCCGCCACTTTGGCGGGCTGGCTGCTGGTCGTCGTGGGCCTGATGCTGGCCGTCGAGACGCTCGGCGAGGTTGGCTGGCCCTGGCGCCCGATAGGCCTGCTTGCGAGCACCCAGGCCTGGCTGGAGTGGCCGCGCAGGCGCCTATCCCTGATGCCGACGGGTGCAGGCCGGGCACGGAGCATAGACTCCGCCGCCGAGATTCAGCGGCTGCGCGCAATCATTGTCGCCAGTTTCGCCAAGACCGACCTCGTTGTTGGCTTGCACGCGGCGGCCGCCGAGCGGCTGGAGGCAGCCGATGACGCGCTGTTGCAACTGTTGGCGGATTGGGGTCGGACTCCGACGATCCACGTGTTACGGCCGGCGCTGGCCCGGCCTGACCCGGTCGCTGCCCCGGCATTGGCCGCCTAGACTAGCCCGCAAGGTTCGATCCCCGCTGTTGCGCGGCTTCGCGGGGGTGACGCCAGGCGCTATGCGGCGGCCGATGCGGCCTGCCCGAAGAAGCCGATGAGCGCGTCGAGCACAGCATCAGGGGCTTCAGCCAGCAGCATGTGGCCCGTGGCCGGCACCGTGACCGTGCGGCTGCCGGCGATCAGGTCGGCGAGCTCCCGCCCGGCCTTGAGCGGTGTCATGATGTCGTTGCCGGCGAGAATAACGAGGGCGGGGCAGCGCACCTTGCGGGCCGCGTCCGGCCCCGTAGCCCATGCATTGCAGGCGGCGAGATCGGCGTGCAGGACGCCCGGCTGGTTGCGGGCGAAGAGGGCGAGGGTGCCCCCCGTCATCCACAAACCCGGCGCCGGATTGCCGCCGAGCTTGGCGTCGGCGCCGTGGGCCCAGGCCGTCATCATGGCGTAGGCGCGATCGGGCGTCTCCTTGGCGGCGCTCAGCAGGTCCCGGTGCACGGGAACGGCCGCCGCGGTGCCGATGAGCCCGACGCCCGTGACGCGATCGGGCATCGCGGCTGCCGCTTCCAGCGCGATGGAGCCGCCCATGGAGTGTCCGATGAGGACGGCTTGCCGCACGCCCGCCGCGTCGAGCACGGCGCCCATCCAGGCTGCGAGTTCGCGGACGGAGGAAAGTGTCGGTCCCTCGCTGCGGCCGTGCCCCGGCAGATCGAGGGCGAGTACCGAGGAGCCGTGCCAGGCAAACCACCGCGCCGGCAGCTGCCACACGGTGTGATCGCAACCCGCGCCGTGAAGGAACACGACCGTCGGCTTGCCGGCATCGAACGCCCGCCCGCCCGTCGCCGCGTGCACCTTGCGTCCGTCGACTTTCAGCTCCATGCCCGCGTCCCTCTCCACTTCTCCCTGCGTGTCATGTATGGACGGCCCTCGATACCGGCCCTGGGTTCCGGATATCTCGCTTCGCGAAATTCCGGAATGACAGCGTGGCGCGAATCACGGGCTCAGGCTTTCTGCGAGGCGGCGAGCGCCTGGCCCAGATCGTCGGTCAGGTCGGCCGCATCCTCGAGGCCGATCGAGAGGCGCACCAGTTCCTCGCCCACGCCGGCCTTGGCCAGGTCCTCCACGCTCATCTGCTGGTGCGTGGTGCTGGCCGGATGGATGACGAGGCTCTTGGCATCGCCGACGTTGGCAAGATGCGAGAACACCTTGAGCCGCTCGATCAGCTTGGCGCCGGCCTTGCGCCCTCCCTTGATGCCGAAGCTCATGATGGCGCCGGCGCCTTTCGGGCTCTGCCGCTTGGCAAGGGCGTGGTCGGGGTGGCTCTCGAGGCCCGGGTATTTCACCCAAGCGACAGCGGTGTGCTTCTCCAGGTACTCGGCCACGGCCAGCGCATTGGCGACATGGCGCCCCATGCGCACGGGCAGCGTCTCGATGCCCTGCAGCAGGTAGAACGCATTGGCCGGACTCATGCAGGCCCCGAAGTCGCGCAGCCCCTCGGCGCGCGCACGCATGATGAAGGCGGCGGGGCCGAACTCCTCGGCGAAGGAGATGCCGTGATAGCCGGCGTAGGGCTCGGTCATCGTCGGAAACTTGCCCGATGCCGCCCAGTCGAAGCGGCCGCCGTCGACGACGATGCCGCCGATGGCGATGCCGTGCCCGCCCAGGAACTTGGTGGCGGAGTGCATGACGATGTCGGCACCGTGGGCGATGGGCTGGCACAGGTAGGGCGTGGAGAAGGTGGCGTCGATCCCCAGCGGCAGGGCGTGCTTGTGGGCGATGTCCGACACTGCCTTGATGTCGAGCACCTCGAGGCCGGGGTTGCCCAGCGTCTCCGCGAACACCAGGCGCGTCTTGTCGGTGATGGCGCGCTCGAAACCTGCGGGGTCGCGCGGATCGGCGAACGTGGTGGTGACGCCGAAGCGCGGCAGCGTGTGCGTGAACATGTTGTGCGAGCCGCCATAGATGCGCGCGGAGGCGACGATGTGCCCGCCCGCGCCCATCAGCGTGGCGATGATGAGGTGCAGCGCGGCCTGGCCGCTGGCGGTCGCCACCGCCCCGACGCCGCCTTCGAGCGCCGCGATGCGCTCCTCCAGCACGGCGACGGTGGGATTGGAGATGCGCGAGTAGATGTGCCCGGCGCGCTCCAGATTGAAGAGACCCGCGGCATGCTCGGTGTCGTCGAAGACGTAGGATGTCGTCTGGTAGATCGGCACGGCCCGCGCGCCGGTGGCGGGATCGGGCCGCTGTCCCGCATGCAGGGAGAGCGTATCGAAACGGGGACCGCGTGGGCCGCTCATGACGTCCCTCCGCTCCGCGAGTATGGCGCCGATCCCCCTCCCCCTTGTGGGGAGGGGTTAGGGGTGGGGGGAAGTCCAACCATCGATGCTCGGGGGTCCCCCCCTCCCTGTCCCTCCCCCACAAGGGGGGAGTGGACGTCCACACATAGGGGGGAGGGCAAGCATGCGCGGCTTCCGATCATGCAATAGGCTCCGTATCCGTCACGCCATCAAGCATAGAACGCCTTCTCGAACTCGTAGTAGAGCGGCAGCGATTTCTTGTCGCCGAAGGGCAGGATCTGCGTGACGTAGACGCCGCCGATGCCGGTCTTCGGGTCGATCCAATAATAGGAATTGGCGAGGCCGGCCCACATGAGGCCGCCTGCCGGGCGTCCCGTCGGCGCCTTGTCCTCGTTGATCTGGAAGGTCAGGCCCCAGCTCTTGCTGACACCGGGGAAGAACTCGGCGTCGTTGGAGAGCGGCGGCGCGGCGGTCTTGAGCAGCGTCACGCGCGACTCGCCCATGGCGTTGCGCGACATGAGATCGACGGTCTCGGGCTTCAGCACCTGATTGCCGTTGGCCCTACCGCGATTGAGGATCATGCGCACGAACTGCAAGTAGTCCCCGGCGGTGGAGTAGAGGCCGCCGCCGCCCATCTGGAACTGCGGCTCTTGCGGGATTTCCAGCTCCATTTGCGGCTCAAACTTGTCGTTGTCGCCGCGCTGGTGGATCTTGGCGAGGCGCTGGCGCATGTCGGGCGTGATCTTGAAGGCGGTGCTTTTCATGCCGAGTGGCGCGAACAGGTTCTGCTGCATGTAGTCGCCGAGCTTCTGTCCGCTGGCGGCCTCGACCATCTTGCCGGCCCAATCGATGCCGATGCCGTAGAACCATCTGTCGCCGGGATCGAAAAGCAGGGGCGTCGTGAGCGCTGCGTTCTCGCAGGTGATAATGCCTGGGACGCCCTTGGCGGTCTGGTACTTGGCGACGTCCTCGCTCCAGATTTCGTAGCCGAAGCCAGCCGTGTGGGTAAGCAGGTGGCGTAGCGTGATGGCGCGCTTCGGCGCACGCGTGCGCGGCTGGCCGCCGGCATCGAAGCCCTCGAGAACCTGCGCGGAGCCGACCTCGGGCACGACCTTGGCGGCCGGCGCATCCAGGTCGAGCTTGCCGCGCTCGATGAGCTGCATGGCCGCGGCGCCGGTGACCGCCTTGGTCATCGAGGCGATCCAGGCGACGGTGTCGGCGGTCATAGGTGCCGGCTGACCCAAGACGCGCTTGCCGAACGCGCCCTCGTAGATGGTGCCGTTGCGGTCGGTGGCCGTTGCCACGACGCCCGGAACGTCGCCGGCCTCTGCGGCCCGCTTCAGCAGCGCATCGATCCTGGAGTTGCGGGATTGCGCATCGCTCGCCATGGGAACCTCCCGGAGGGTTTTCTTTGTTGGGTTTGCGGACCACCGGCCCGGCTCGCCAACTCTAGGACGAGACGCGCACGCGCGCGAGCTAAAGCACCTCGAACACGTGGATTTGCACCTTGTCCGGCAGACGCGCGGCTGCGCCCACGAATGTGCTCTCGTTGAGCCAGGCGTAGGGGCCCGCGGGTGCCTCGAACACCGGCGTGGTGCGGAAGTAGACGAGCGCCGGATCGACGATCTCCCCGCGCGACAAGCGCTCCATGATCTCGGGTGCGGCGCGACGCAGGCCGCGATTGGTGACGGCGACCTCGGTGCCGTCCGCCGTGCGGACGGAGTAGCGTGCTTCGAGCTCCACGACGCCGTCGCCGCGCACGTATTGCCAGTCGGCGCCACCGGGTACGATGTCGGCCGTGAGGCGCGGGCCTCGGACCGTGCCGCCGAGGATTGCGATGATGCGACGCCGGCCGTGCGGCGTGGGGCCGAGGTCCCGGATCGGGCCGACGTTCACGTCGATATCGCAAACGTGGCGTAGCGCCGGTGTCATGGACCACTCCAATTGTCATCCCGGCCGGAGCGCGTCATGCTGGAAGCATGCTTCCAGCATGGCGCGCAGGGCCGAGACCCAGGAGCAACGAACGACACAGCAATGCGAGGCCCTGGGTCCTGGATATTCACTCGCGCGAGTTCCGGGATGTCAGGTTGGCGCCTCAATACGTCTTGGCCTGCGCGGCGGGGGCCTTGCCGCGCACCTCGTTGACGGCATTGGCGGCCGCTACCGCCAGCAGGCGCACGTCGTTGAGGATGGTGCACATCTGGAAGCCGGCCTCGTAGCGCTTGATCGCCGTAGCCGGACTGTCGGTGTGCACGCCGGCGATGTGGCCCCATTTGCGCGTGGTCTTGACGATGATGTCGATGGCGGTCAGCACCTCCTTGTCCGTGGGGTCAAGGGTAGGCGGCTTGCCCATGCTGAGGGAAAGGTCGGAGGGGCCGACGTAGACGCCGTTGATGCCCTTGACCGAGAGAATCTCCTCCAGATTGCTCACGGCCTGGCGAGTCTCGACCATGGCGAACAGCAGGATTTCCTCGTTGGCCTTCTGCCAGTAGTCGGCGCCGTACTGGGAGGCGCGGTAGGGCCCGAAGCTGCGCTCGCCCATGGGCGGATAGCGGCAGGACCGCACCAGTGCTTCGGCCTCCGCCTTGGTGTTGATCATCGGGCAGATGATGCCCATGGCGCCCGCATCGAGCGCGCGCATGATCTGGCCGGGGTCGTTCCACGGCACGCGCACGAGCGGCGTGGCGTCGCTGTTACTCTGGATCGCCGTCATGAGCGGCACCGCATCGTTGATGTTGCTGCCGCCGTGCTGCATGTCGAGCGTGACGCTGTCCCAGCCCTGGGCCGCGTAGGTCTCCACCGCGTACGGGTCGGGTATCGCAACCCAGCCGCCTACGCAGTTCTTGCCCTCGGCGATTTTCTTCTTCAGCAAATTGGGTTTCATTCTCGCGCTCTCCTCCTACTCGGCGTCATGCCCGCGTCTCGGACGCGACGCGGGGATGACGTCCTCAATGAATCTCATCCTGCTTGGCCAATGCCTCGCGCAGCCTGGCGACGTTGAAGCCCGGCGCGCGCGCCATTTCCAGGATCACCGCCTCCTTGCGCGCGAGCAGGTCGCAGGCGGCCGGGATCTTGGGCGCAAGCGCGGCGGGGATCGTCACCGCACCGTGACGGTCGGCGTGCACTAGGTTGCCCGAGCGCACCATCATGCCCGCAACCCGCACCTCCTTGCCGAAGTCGTGCAGATGGACGTGCGCGTGGCTCGGCATGATGGAGCCGGCCAGCGCCTGGAAGCCCGGCGCCCACTGGTCGATGTCGCGGATGCAGCCGTCAGTCACGACGCCGAGCAGGCCGAGGCCCTTGTGCACGGCGCTCATCACCTCGCCCCAGAAGGCGCCGAAGCCGACGTCGGGGCCGTCGAGGTCCTGGATAAGCATAATGCCGGGCTGGGGCTTGTCGGCGATGTACTCGTAGTAGGCTATGCGCTGCTCGCGCTGCTTCTTGGCGTCGAGCTCATGCGCATGCGTGGTGCGGATGGTGGCAGTCTTGGCGTAGCCGACGATGGGCGGGAGCTGCGGGAACGGGCACGCCAGTGGCTTCGTGGTGAAGCCCGTGAGGCGCCGGGCCGGATCGACGATCTCCAGCGCGTTGCAGATGGTGGGCGTGTCGTAGCTCTTGAGCTTTTCCAGTAGCGCGGTGTCGATCACGGAACTCTCCTGGACAGTGGTTGGACGGTGGCCGACCAGCGCGTGTCATACCGGGGCTTGTTCGCGGTATCCAGCCAACAACAAGCGTCGGAGCGAGCGGACGGATGGATCCCGGCGACAAGCGCCGAGATGACCATTTCGTGAGAATGTCGACGGTTGAGACTCAACGGCACATCCTCAGGCGGCCCCCGCCAGCTGGATACGGCGCTCGTCGACGCCGACCTCCCGAGCGGCGCGGACGATGGCGGCCCAGGTGTCGTCTGGAAGCGGAATGCCCTCGCGCAGGCGCTGCTCGCGCGTGCGGGCCTCCGGCTCGCCCGGAGTGAGCACCTCGCCGCCGGGCGTGACCGGCTTGGCGCTCTTGTAGTAGGCGAGGTAGCGCGTCACGTCCTGGGGAAAGAGGCCCGCCGGATCGATCACGGCCGGGTCGACGTAGAAGGAGAGCATGCCGTTGCCCCCGAAGGTGCCGCGCCCTTCTCCGGTTGCCTTCATGCCGGTGAGCGAGCCGCCGAGCAGCTCACAGATCAGGGCAAGGCCCGAGCCCTTGTGCTCGCCGAAGGCGCGGATGGCGCCTGTGCCGGTACCGGGCGTGCGCAGGCTGGTGGCAGTGTAATCGCCGTAGAGGACATGCGGGTCGCCGCTCTTCTTGCCATCGAGGCTGATCAGCGAGTCTTCGGGCAGCTTCTTGCCGCCCTGGCTCGCCACCATCACCTTTCCTTCGGCGACGACCGAGGTGGCAAAGTCGAGCACGACGGCAGGCTCGCCCGGCCGCGGAATGCCGACGCAGAACGGGGCGGTGGAAAGGCGCCGCTCGGTGCCGCCGAAGGGCGCTACCAGCACGCTGCCCGAGGCATTGACGAAATGCACCGAGACAAGGCCAGCCTCTGCCGCCATCTCCGCCCAATCGCCGACGCGACCGATGTGACCGGCATTCTTGAGGGCCACCATGGAGAGCCCCATCGCCCTGCACTTCTCGATGCCGATCGCGACGGCCTGGGGTGCCACCGTCTGGCCGAAGCCGTGCAGGCCGTCGACGACGGCGAGGACCGGGGTCTGGGTGACGACCTTGGCCTCGCGGTCGGCATGCACGACGCCGTCGCGCTTCCACTGCAGATAGCGCGGCACGCGCGCGACACCGTGGCTGTCGTGGCCCGTCAGGTTGGCCGAGACCAGGTACTTGCCGATACGCTCGGCCTCCGCGGGCGAGCAGCCGCCCTTGGCGAAAATATCGCGCACGAAATCGGCCAGCGGACCGGCTTTGATCGTCACCATTGCAGGCTCAATTCCTCCCAGGGGCCCCCTGTTCCCGGGAGCGAACGGGCCACATTAGAGCAGGGGCGCGCCCAAGTCATGGGCCGCCGTGCGCTGGCCGGACCCGGCCGTGGGAGAGGGCTTGCTCAACAGCAAAGACTGAGCCGGCGCTGCCGGTGCATTTCCGCAGAAGACGGGGGCGCTGGAAATCCTGAGCGGGCGACGGCATGATGGGTGGGTCGAGGAGGCCGGTAGCAATGGGCGAGCCCAAACGGAAGAATATGCTGCGCAAGGGGGCAGGCGGACGGGCTGCCCACGATGTGGGCGGGCTCGAGTTCGGGCCCATCGATCGCCACGAGCACGACCTCGCGCTGTGGGAGAAGCGTACCGACGCCATGCTGATCCTGCTGCGCGACAACAAGCGGCGCGTGCTCACCGTCGATGCCCACCGGCGCATGATCGAGAGCTACGGCGAGCAGGAATACGACCGCACGACCTACTACGAGAAATGGATCCGCTCCGTGCGCAACCTGCTGGTCGAGCAAGAGGTGCTGACGCCGGAGGAGATCGACGCCAAGGTGGCCGAGGTGCGTGCGCGGTTCGAAGCGGAGGGGCGCAAGGCGGCAAAGGAAACGGTGCCGTGGTGAGCAAGCGTGCAAAAGGGTCGGGGCGCCCCAAACCTTCGCCGGCGTTTGCGCCGGGCGACGCGGTGCGTATTGCCAGCCGGCCTGTGGTCGGCCACTGCCGCACGCCCTGGTATCTGCGCGGCAAGACCGGCGTCGTCGCCGCGGTGCAAGGGACGTTCCGCAACCCGGAGCAACTCGCCTATCACAAGCCCGGGCTGCCGGGGCTGGTGCTGTACAAGGTGAGGGTCAAGCAGAGCGAGCTGTGGAGCCGATACGCGGGTCCCGCGCGCGACACCCTCGAGGTCGACATCTACGAAACCTGGCTCGAGCCGGTGAGATAGGAGTGCCGTGCATGCACGACCACGATCACGACCATGACCATGATGATCACGATCATGGGCACGGGCATGCGCACGCCCCGCCGCAGAAGGACCATGACTCCGAACCTGCTGGCGCCTACGAGGTGCTTGAGAAAGCCATCAGCGAGCTGCTGATCAGCAAGGGCGTACTGACGGCGCAGGAGATCGCCGCTCAGATCGACACCATGGACAGCCGCTCGCCGGCACTCGGGGCCAAGGTGGTCGCCCGCGCCTGGACCGACCCCGCCTTCAAGCGACGTCTGCTCAAGGATACGCGCGGGGCGCTGGCGGAGTTCGACATCGACATCGGCTCGCTCGCCGACTTCCGCACCGTCGAGAACACGGCCGAGGTGCACAACGTCATCGTCTGCACGCTGTGCTCGTGCTACCCCAAGATGCTGCTCGGCATTCCTCCGGCCTGGTACAAGAGTCTGGCCTACCGGTCGCGCACGGTTATCGATCCGCGCGGCGTGCTGGCCGAGTTCGGCGTTGAGCTGCCGGACGATGTCGAGGTGCGGGTGCACGATTCCACTGCCGATTTGCGCTACATCGTGCTGCCGATGCGGCCCAAGGGCACACGTGGCTGGAGCGAGGAGAAGCTGGCCGCGCTCGTCACGCGCGACAGCATGATCGGAACCTCCCTTGCCAGCCCACCCGAGAAGCCTGCCGCTCCGCGCAAGAACAAAGCGGCGTAGGTGCGCCACTCTCAGTGAAAGTGGCGGCCGGAGTCGATGACGACCGTCTGGCCGGTCATGGTCTCGGTCCGGCACATCGTGACCACCATGTCGGCGCAATCGTCCTTGTCGGCGGGCTTCTTCAGGAGCGATCCCGCCGAGGCGCCGTCGATCTGCTCGCGCCGGAGATTGGAGGTTGCGCGTGTGCCCTCCAGCAGGCCCGGCGCCACGCAATTGACCAGGACGTGGGGTGCCAGCGCCACCGCCATGCAGCGCGTGAGATGAATGAGGCCCGCCTTCGACACCGCGTAGGCGATGGAGGAGCCCGTCGGCGCTATCCCTGCGACCGACGCGATGTTGACGATGCGGCCCCGCCCTTGCGCCTTCATGACGGGGGCGACGGCCTTGGTAAGACGCATGGGCCCGGTCAGGTTGACAGCCATGATCTTGGTCCACAACTCGTCGGTGAGATTGTCGAGGTCGGGGTAGGGCACCGACTTGTTGTAGGCGGCATCATTGATGAGGATGTCGAGGCGACCGAAGCGCCTGGTGACGTTGCCGGCCAGCTGATCCACGGCGGCGGCGTCGGTGATGTCGCAAGCGAACGCCGCGGCATTGATCTGGTGACGAGAGGCCAGCTCGCGGGCCACGTCCTCCGCCTGCTCGCGGCTCTGCGCGTACATGACAGCGATATGCACGCCCTCCTTCGCCAGGGCGTGGCAGATGCGCTGCCCGAGCCCGCCGTTGCCGCCCGTCACCAGTGCGACCGCGCCGTCCAGCTCCATCGGCTTTCTCCTCGATGTAAGGGCACGCGCCGCCTTATCGTACCGTCGGCAGTGTGCTGCCGAACCGTGCCTCGAGGCAATCCGGCCCGCGGACTGTCGGCCGAGAACTTCAGGCTGCTTTGGCCTTGGCGGGCAGCAGCCCGAACTGCCAGAGCTCCTCCATCAGTTCGTACATCGCAGCCTCGCGTGCGCGAATGTCGGCGGGCTTCCACTCGGCTATGCCGCGCAGGTCCTCGTTGATGGCAACCACCGGCGCGGCGCGCGTGTTGAAGTAGACCTGCAGCTTGCGGGCAAAGTCGTGATTGCCGGCCTTGTCGTTCTGCGACTTGGTCACCAGAACGAGATTGCCGATCGATTCCGTGCACACCTCCCGATCCTCCGGGTCCTTGTGCCAGTGGCGCCACTGGCAATCGGACCTGAGCGTGCGCGGCAGCACATGCTCGACCGTCATGTCGGTCGGCAGCGACAGGGATTGGGGCGCGCCGGCCTTGACGTCCGTGAGACGCAGCAGCAGCTGCTTGGCGATCGAGGGATTGCGCGCGTGCAGGTCTTGCAGGTTGTACTGGATGGTACGAAGCTCGGGCCGCGAGAACTCCAGCGGGCTGCCTACGGCATAGAGGTCGCGACCTTCGCGGATCGCGGTCACCACCGCGGCGAACCTGCGCGTGCGCTTGTTGCCGCCGATCCCCAAAACCTTGCTGCCGAAGGCCAGGCGGTCGAGCCGGGCAAGGAAGCGCTCCAGTCCCGGGGCGTCGTCCCTATTCTTTAGCCACCACAGCATGGCGGGCGGGATCCAGTCGGAGAACGAGTGCCAGCCGAGATAGCGCAGATAGCCGGCTATCCGCTCCGAGTTGAGCGAACCGGCATGGCGAGCGTTGCCGATGTCGGTGATGATCCGGGCCGCCGGCTGCACCACGCGCTCGACGAAGGCCTGGGCGCCGCCGCTGGCCTCGCTCACCTCCAGGATGCCGGTGATGATCTGGCCGCCCGGCCGCCCGTACATGGCACGGATGTGGCTGAATAAACTCTCGAACTCGTCACCGAGAAGCGCCTCCGCCTCGCTCCAGATCGCCGTGCTCCTGGCCGCCGCCGCGCGCGGCATCTCGCCAAGTAGGATCGCCTTCAAAATATCGTTGCGTGCGAGCGGCTTACCGCGCGTGTTGAGGACGGTGAAGATGTGATGCGCCCGGTCGATGTCGCTGGTCGTGACCATGACGGCGCAGCACGCATCGAGAAGAAAGTCGGCGAGTTGTCGCCGCTCGGCGATCTCGTAGCTCTCGAGGGTTGCAATGATATGATTGCGCACCTCCAGGATGTTGGTCTCGGCCGGCGACAGGCCGTTCTCGATCGGCGAGAGGCGCGTGGCGCCGGCGGTCCGCACGTACTTCTGGAAGAAGGTTTCGTCGGGCTCGCGCAGGGCCAACCGCGGGCGGGCGGCGGGGGTGGGCCCGGACTGGATTGCAGCCTGCAGACGCGCGCTGGTGGCCCCTTCCGTGCCGACGTCCAGATCGCGGAGAACGCAGAGCAAAATGGTGAGCGTGGTCAGCCGCTGCAGGCCGTCGACCACCTCCAGGGTGCGCACCGCCCTCGAGCGCGGCCAGGGAATACGGGAGGGGGTGCCGTCGCGCTCGATGAACAGCATTGTGCCCACGAAGTAGCCGCCGGCATCGCGCGCCCGCGCCGCCTCGTGCGCAGTGGCAACATCCTCCAACAACTGGTTGCCCTGCTGGGCCGACCAGGCGAACGAGCGCTGATAGGAGGGAGCCTCGACCAGAATGGGATGAGCAAATAGTTGGCCAATATGAATGATCTGCGCAGTGAACTCAGGCATCGTACGCGCCTTCGGCTTTTTCGTTGTCTGCAACTCACTCAGCACGACTCAAATCGCCGTTGCAACTAAACATCGCGCTTGCTTCGCACGTCCGTTTGTGCTCCCCGCAGCACAAATGTGATGCAACGGCTGCTGCCGTGGCACTGCGTTGATCAAATAATCGTCATCGGTTTCGCGGTACGTCATGCTCCAAGCCGCCTTCCCGCTCGTCCGTCCGCTGCTCTTCGCGTTCGACCCCGAGCACGCGCACGAGCTGACTCTCAAGGCGCTGGAGGCGGGAATCTATCCGCGCGCCTCCGCGCCCGACAATGAGCGATTGGCCCTGAGCTTGTGGGGCCTGGCGTTCGCCAATCCGCTCGGCGTCGCGGCGGGCTTCGACAAGGATGCGCGCGTGGCCGATGCCCTGCTCGGCATGGGGCTTGGCGCCGCGGAGATCGGCACCGTCACCCCGCTACCGCAGTCGGGCAATCCGCGGCCGCGCATCTTCCGGCTGGTGCAGGATCGCGCACTCATCAATCGGCTGGGCTTCAACAACGCCGGCCACGCCGCCGCGCTGGAGCGGCTGGCCCGCCGGCCGCGGAAGGGCATCGTCGGTGTCAACGTCGGCGCCAACAAGGATGCAGCCGACCGCGCCGGCGACTACGTCGCGGGCATACGCTGCTTCTACGACGTGGCGAGCTACTTCACGGTCAACATCTCCTCGCCCAACACGCCTGGGCTGCGCGACTTGCAGGCGCCCGCCGCGCTCGACGACCTGCTGGCACGAGTGCTGGCGGCGCGCGCGGAGCTGGTGGCGGCCGGCAAGCCGCAGCGGCCGATCGTCGTCAAGCTGGCCCCGGACATTGCCGAGGCCGACGTCGAGCCGATCGCCGCAGTCCTGACGGCACGCGGCGTCGACGGTATCGCCATCGGCAACACGACGCTGGCGCGAACCGGCGTCAGCGATGTGGGCCTCGCCAAGGAAGCGGGTGGCGTCTCGGGACGGCCGCTGTTTCACCGCTCGACCGTGATGCTGGCCAGGGTGCATCGCGCCACGGGGGGACGCATTCCGCTCATCGGCATCGGCGGCATCGATTCCGCCGCGGCGGCGATCGCC
The DNA here is from genome assembly GCA_050248715.1 of Hyphomicrobiaceae bacterium. Classification (GTDB taxonomy): domain Bacteria; phylum Pseudomonadota; class Alphaproteobacteria; order Rhizobiales; family Hyphomicrobiaceae; genus AWTP1-13. The sequence continues at coordinate 49,512 of JBFWRV010000034.1, forward strand.
AAGATCGAGGCCGGCGCGACGCTGCTGCAGATGTACACAGGCCTCGTGTTCGAGGGGCCCGGCCTCATCGGGCAAATCAAGGAGGGGCTGATGCGCTACGCGGGCGTGCGCAACCTTGCCCGCGTGGCCGATGCCGCCGGCTGTCGTTCAGCCGAATGGGCGGCAAAGCCGCTCGAGGGTTGAGGCCGGCTTCGAACAGCGTCTACGCCGCCGGCTTGGGAGGCTGGACGAGCTCGATGCGGACATCGTCCGGCACGGCGAGGAATGCAAACCGGACACCGTTGGGCGCGAGGGTCGGTCCTTCCTGATGCTGCGCGCCCAAATCTTTGAGCCGGGCGATGTCGGCGTCGATGTCCGCGCTCTCGATCGCGAAATGCTCCAGGCCCCAATGCGCGGAGGCGCTGCCGGGGCCCAGCGTTTCGTTGGTGCGGGCGTTGGAGATGCTGATCGTCATGGCGCCATCCTCAGTGAGGCAGCGGATGAAACGGTCGCCGAAGACGCGCGTCTCGTCGCTGACGATCTTGAAGGCGAATGCGCGCACCCACCATTCGGCCGTCTTGTGCGGATCGAGTGCCTTGATGTGGATGTGATTGATACGGAACGGCATGACACCTCGCTGCGCTCGCCTCGCGACCTACTCGCGAGCTTGTACGCAGTCTAGCATCTGCCGCGCGCCGGCGTAGGCCTCACCGGCCGCGGTAGTCGGGCGGGCGTTTCTCCGCGAAGGCCCTGCGGCCTTCCTCCCAGTCGGCGCTGGCGAAGATAGTGTCGGTCTGGGCGCGGGCAATGCCGGCGATCTCGGTCGGCCCCTTCGGCATGGCCTCCGCGACGAAGCGCTTGAGCGCACGCGAGGGCAGCGGCGCTGTCGCGGCGATGCGGGCAGCGTAGTCGAGGGCAGCGGGCATCAGGTCCGCGATCGGCACGACCTTGTTGACGTAGCCGACCTCGTAGGCGCGTTTGGCATCGATCGACTCGCCCACCAGCAGCAGCTCCATGGCAATCTTGTGCGGGATGCGACTGGCGATGTTGGTGATGAGGCCACCGGTGAAGCCGACCTTCACTTCGGGATAGGAGAAGCGCGTGGTATCGGCGGCGACAAGTAGGTCGCACACGGTGGTGAGCACCATGCCGCCCCCCACGACCCAACCGGCCACGGCACCGATCACGGGCTTGTCGACGGGCACTCCGATGCCAGGAATGGCGCGGTAGAGGTTGTTGGGCGGAGCACGCAGGTCAGCGCCGGCCGAGAAGGCCTTGTCGCCGGCGCCGGTAAGGATTGCAACCCGGTCCTCCTCGCGCGCCATGAAGCGCAGCCAGGCTGCATGCAGCCCCTCGACCACGTCGGCATCGATACGGTTCATGCGATCGGGCTTGTTGATGGTGATAGTGGCGATGCGGTCGGCCGAGCGGTAGGTCACGGCGTCGCTGGCGGCTGTACTCATGGGCGTGATCCTCCGGATTGCTGCGCGCTGGCGGCCAATTGGTCACCATTTGCGGTCCGCTGTAAACACCGGAACAATGCAAAGCAGCCGACGAGAGCGGCGGCGGAGCGCGACGAGGAGGCCCCATGACAGCCATGACCAGCGAGCGCGGCGAGGAGTTTGGCTTCGCCCCCTCCCACGATGCGCCGATCCCCTACATCCAGAGGATCCGCGACTACTACGTCACGCTGGGCTACGGCGCGCCCTATGAGTGGGCGCACTACGCGACGGTGCCGTTCCAACCGCTGAAGAAGCCACTGCCCGAAGCCCGCGTGACGCTGATCACGACTGCGGCGCCCTACCAGCCCGACAAGGGCGACCAGGGTCCGGGCGCGCCCTACAATTCCGCGGCCAAGTTCTACAAGGTCTATGCTGGCGAAACCGCGAAGGACCACGACCTGCGCATCTCCCACGTGGGGATCGACCGCAAGCACACGACGGCGGAGGATTCCAACACCTGGTTCCCGCTGCCGGAGCTGCGTCGGGCGGCCCAGCGCGGGCGCATTGGTTCACTCGCGTCGCGCTTCTTCGGCCTGCCCACCAACCGCAGCCATCGCGTGACGCTCGAGATCGACTGCCCGGAGATCGTGGCGCGCTGCAAGGAGGATCGCGTGGAAGCAGCACTGCTGCTGCCCAACTGTCCCGTTTGCCATCAAAGTGCAAGCCTGGCGGCGCGGGCGCTGGAGGCGGCGGGCATCCCCACGGTCGTGATGGGCTGCGCCAAGGACATCGTCGAGTACGTCGGCGTGCCGAGATTGCTGTTCTCGGATTTTCCGCTCGGCAATCCGGCGGGCCGGCCGAAGGACCCGCAGTCGCAGGCGGCGACCCTGGAGCTGGCGCTGCGCGTGCTGGAGACGGCGCCGGGCCCGCGCACCACCGTACAGAACCCGATCGCCTGGAGCGCGAGCCCCGCCTGGAAGCTCGACTTCCAGAATGTGGCGCAGATGTCGCCGGAGGAGATCGCGCGACGCCGCGCCGAGTTCGACAAGCAGAAGGCTGTGGCCAAGAACCTGCGTGAGGAGCAGGGCGTCGAGCGTGCGGGTGGCGCGAAGGAAAAGGTCGCATGACCAAGCCCTTTGCGGGAGTCCGCATCCTCGACTTCACGCAGGTGTTTGCCGGGCCGTTCGGCTGCTACCAGCTCGCGCTGCTGGGCGCCGACGTGATCAAGATCGAGCGCCAGGGCGGCGAGGACATGCGCCGCAGCCCGCTCAGCAAGGAGTGGGCGGAGCGCAACATGGCCACCGCCTGGATGGCGATCAACTCCAACCGCCGCAACATCGCCCTCGATCTGACGAAGCTGAAGGCGATCGAGATCGTGCGCAGGCTCGTCACCAAGGCCGACGTGGTGATGGAGAACTTCCGGCCGGGCATCATGGACAAGCTCGGCATCGGCTACGAGGCGCTGTCGGCCATCAACCCGCGACTCATCTACTGCGCGGTGTCGGGGTTCGGCCACAACGGACCGGAGCGCGCGACGGCGGCCTACGACGGCAAGATCCAGGCCATGAGCGGTATCATGTCGATCACCGGCCATCCCGAGAGCGGGCCGACGCGCGCGGGCTTTGCCGTGTGCGATGCCATCGGCGGCATGACGGCGGCGTTCGCGCTCGCCAGCGCGCTCTACCAGCGGACGCACACGGGCCGCGGGCAGATGGTGGACGTCGCCATGCTCGATGCGTCGCTCTCGTTCCTCTCCTCGTTCGTGACCGACTACACGATCGGCGGGCACGTGCAGGGGCAGTCCGGCAACCGGGCGCAGAGCCGGCTGCCGACGGCCGACGTGTTCAAGGTCAAGGGCGGGCACATCCTGCTGGCCGTCAACAACGAGAAGCAGTTCGGCGCGCTGATCCGGGCGCTCGGCAAGCCTGACCTCGCGAAGGATGGGCGTTTCGTCGATTGGCCGGCGCGGGTCGCCAACGACGCGGCGTTGCGCGCCATCATCGAGGACGTTTTTGCCTCCGACGATGCCAAGACCTGGGAGGCGCGGCTGACGGCAGCGGATGTTCCATGCTCGCGCGTGTGGTCGATCGCCGAGATCGTCGAGCATCCCCAGCTTGCCCACCGCGACGTGCTGCAGAAGGTGCAGACACGCTACGGCGAGCAGACGTTCGTGGGCTCGGGCTTCCGCCTTGCGCATGGTGGCGGCAGCATCGAACGCGAGCCCGCGCTGCCGGGCGAGCACGCGGAGGAAGTCCTGGAGGAGGCGGGTTACGGCAGGGGCGAGATTGCGGCGCTGCGAGCTGATGGGGTGATTTGACTTGTCATCCCGGAATTTCGCGCCGGCGAGGCGGGCTGGCGCCGGGGGCGGGAGCACACGTGCTTCCCTGCGCCCCGGGTCCCGGATGGTCGCTTCGCGACTTCCGGGATGACAGGTGCGGCTACGGAGGAAACAAACATGAACCGGCTTCAGGGAAAGACGGCGCTTGTTACGGGCGCAGCGCGGGGGATCGGAGCGCAGATCGCAAAGCGCTTCACGGAGGAGGGGGCCAAGGTCATCATCAACGACCTCAATCTCGATGCGGCGCGGGCGACGGCGGCGAAACTCGGCGGACACGGGCTGGCGGCGGACGTGTCGGATTCTGCCTCGGTCGCCGCGATGTTCGCCGAGGTCAGGAAGCTGGCGCCGCGCCTCGACATCCTCGTCAACAACGCGGGCATCAGCGGTGTCGAAGGGCGCAACGATGCGGGAGAGATCATCAAGCTCCGTCTCAAGCAGGCTGAGGAAGTGGCGCGCGGTGGGCCGGTCGAGACGTTCCTCGACGTGATCGTCTCCACCAGCGACGCGGGCTGGCGGCGCATGCAGGCAGTGCACGTCGACGGCATGTTCTACTGCTGCCGCGAGGCCCTGAAGATCATGAACCCGCAGATGTCGGGCTCGATCATCAACATGGGCTCGATTATGGGCACCTACGGCAAGCCGGCCGGCAGCACCGCCTATTCCACCGCCAAGGCGGCGATCCTGGGCTTCACACGGGCGCTGGCGCACGAGGTGGCGGTGCGCAACATCCGCGTGAATTCCATCGCACCGGGCTACATCGAGACGGACATGACGGCGCCGCTGGGCGAGCTCAAGAAGCGCATCGCCGCGCAGACCCCGCTGCAGCGGTTCGGCGACACGGACGACATCGCCTGGGCCGCCGTCTATCTCGCCAGTGACGAGGCCAAGTTCATGACCGGGCAGGTCGTCTCTCCGAACGGCGGCTGGTACATGAGCCAGTAGGCAAACTTCCGCTTCGGCGACCTTGCGCAATCCCTCTTTCTGAGTTCCTCCGCTGTCCAGCCGGACGGTGTACTGGTGCTGCCCGCGGGACTGGCGCTGGCGCGAGTGCCGGCGCTTGATCTATTGTGTACGGACAAGTTTGTTGGTTGGGGGAATTGTTGGCCGGGAGGTCCGCATGGCTACGAGGCACACCGCGGCGTCGCATACCGTCGAGACGTCTGCGCGCGCAATGAACCCGGTTGTCGGTTTCCTCATGTGCTTTGCCGTCGTGGCCCTCGCCATGGCGTCACTTTGGGTTGGCCTGAGCGGCCTCATGACACCCGATCACGCGGGCGGGCTGCCGAGAACTCTGGGTGGGTTCGTCGGCTTCTTTGTGATCTTCGCACTCGTCCTGGTTGCGGCGGTTCGACAGAAATAGAAACGTCTGCCGGTCTACCCTGAGGGGTCGGCGAAAGCGCCTTCACGAGGACAGCGCAGCCGGTTTGCCTCACACGAAGTTCAGGTGATCTACCGGTTGGCACCGAGGGTCGTCGTCCTCACGTAGGGGGCACTAGATCGCGCGCGTATGAAGCGCCGCCCAACCCGAGAGGCACGCCCATGAAGATGATCACGAAACTCATCATCGCCCTGTCCCTGCTTTCGTTCGCTCCGCTGGCCGCATCGGCGGACGACTTCTTTGACACCAGCAAGGGCAGCCAGCAGCGCTGGGGCTACTGACCGGTCGTTCGGGCACCTCGATGATCCCGCCCATTGGCGGGACTGAGGCTGCTCCCTGAGAAGCCAACTGCGAGCGCGGTCGCCCCCCTTCCATCGCGACTCGCAGAGAGCGCGGCGGGCTGTGTCAATCCAGCCCGCCGCGTCGCGTCTTACGTCGCGTCCCCGAACCGTCACCGCTGCGAAGGGGGCTACGCGCAACGGTCCCACCGCCGCCGACACTGTGACGTGAATGCCGCCTCTCCGGGCTCACGTCGCGTATGATTTGGATGCCCGACGTCGCGCCGGAGGGGGGAGTGCGCTCGCGGATGATATGCAATATAATGCCGCTAGCTGACGCATTACGCAGGACTCCGCAGAGCCCCATGGCCAAGATCACTTACATTGAGCACGACGGCGCAACGCATACGGTAGAGGCTGACCTGGGCTCGACCGTGATGGAGACCGCCCTCAAGAGCGGTGTCGTCACCGGCATCGTGGCGGAGTGCGGCGGATCCTGCACCTGTGCCACCTGTATGGTCTACGTGGACGAGGCCTGGCTCGACAAGACCGGAAAGCGTACCGAGGAGGAGGAGGACCAGCTCGACTTCGCCTTCGACGTGCAGCCCAACTCGCGGCTCTCCTGCCAGATCAAGGTGACTGAGGAACTCGACGGCCTGGTCGTGCGAACGCCGGCCTATCAGGGGCGCTGACCCGCCTTATCCAGACAAGGCTCCCAAGCCAAAACGAGCTATCTGATCGCGCTGGGTTCCGGCAGAGTCGACACGACAGAGGACCAGCGTGGGGGCCCGATTGTGTCGGCGGTCTCCGCACCAGTCCGGCTGAAATTCTCCCTGGGCGCGGCGTGAGGGACCGGCGCGCCTTGCTCCCCAAGCGCCTCGCCCCTTGCGGATCCTGGCCTCGCCATGTCGATGGACACCGACCAGCCAGTCCTCGAGCTCTCCAGGGCGCGGCGCTACTTCGTTCTCGTCACCGTCGTGGTCGCGTCGGGGGCCTACAACGCGGCAACGTTCACGGCGACCGCCATTCTGCCGCAGATGCAGGGGGCGATGGCGGCAACGCAAGACGAGATCGCCTGGACAGTCACCTTCAACATCCTGGCAACCGCGGTGTGCACGCCGATGACGGGCTGGCTGGTGAGCCGGTTCGGCCGCGGCAACGTCCAGTTCTGGAGTCTGACCGCCTTCTCGATCTCGACGCTGATGTGCGGCCTCTCCCAATCGCTCGAGGCACTTGTTTTCTGGCGGGCGATGCAAGGCGCCACCGGCGCGCCCCTGCTGCCGCTCGGGCAGACTATCCTCCTCGATATCTTCCCGCGTCGGCAGCACGGGATGGTCATTTCCGTCTTCGGCATCGCCAACACGTTCGGGCCGGTCATCGGACCGACGCTCGCAGGCCATCTCGCCGAGTACTACAGCTGGCGGTGGGGCTACTACATGATCCTGCCCGTCGCGGTCGCGGCCACGATCGCTTCGCGCGTTGCCGTGCCGCGAGAGAGGCCCGTCGGCGCCGCCCCCCTCGACTGGACGGGCTTTGTCACCTTGTCGCTTGCGATCGCCGCGATGCAGCTGCTGCTGTCGCGCGGACAGAGGCTCGACTGGTTCGAGTCCAACGAAATCCTGATCGAGGCCTTCGTTGCGGCTCTGGCGTTCTACCTCTTCATCGCCCACAGCATGACCCACAAGGCGCCCTTCCTCAGCCCCGGGCTGGTCAAGGACCGCAACTATGCGATCGGCATATTCCTGATTGTCATCTTCGGCATGCTCAACTTCACGCCGATGGTGCTGCTGCCGCCGCTGCTGCAGAACCAGCTGGGCTTTCCGGACGGACTGATCGGCTACGTGGTGAGCTGGCGCGGCATGGGTGTGATGTTCGGCTTCTTCGCGGCCATGTTCACGGCGCAACTCGGCATCAAGACGGGCATGGTGCTCGGCTTCGGCATCCAGATCGTCTCCGGCGTGTGGCTCACCAGCATCGACTTCAACGTCAGCCTGCTTACGCTGTGCATCAACGCGTTCCTGCAGGGGCTGGCCGTCGGTCTTATCTGGACGCCGATCACGACGTCGGCCTTTTGGACGCTCGACTCGAGTCTCCGCGCCGAGGGCGTGGCCGTGTTCCATCTCATGCGCAACATCGGCTCGAGTTTCTTCATTTCGGTGTCGGTGGCCGAGGTCGTGCGCGCAACGGGCGGTAACTACAGCCGGATGATGGAGTTTCTTTCGCCCTTCAACCGCACGTTGTCGCTGCCCTCGGCGATGGGGGAATGGACCGTCGACAGCCTCACTGGTGTTGCGGTGCTGGCGCGCGAGGTCAACCGGCAGGCGACTTTCATCGGCTATCTCAACGCGTTCTGGATGTACACCGTCGTGTCGGCCATCGCCATTCCGCTGGTGCTGATGGTGCGCCGTCCCAAGGCGTGAAGCTGCTGCTTGCGCGGGCGCCGCCATGGGTGCCGCGACCTTCCCGCCAGCTTTATTGCGAACCGCCGTCAGGAGCGCTTCGCCGGCCGCTTCTTCTGCGTGTAGGGATACATCTCCGTGATGTCGGCACCGGGCAGGGCCGCATCCAAGCGCGCCCACACGTCAACCACGGTGGTCGCCACCTCGCTGGGGACGCCGGCGGCCCTGGCGTTCTCGAGATAGAGGCGGATGTCCTTCAACTGCAGCTTGGCCGTGAAGCCCGCATCGTAGCGGCCGTGCAGGATCCGGTTGGGGAACTTGTCGTCTGAAGCGGAATTGCGCCCCGAGGACGCGTTGACGATATCGAGGATCGTCTTCATGTCGATGCCCTGCCTGGTGCCGAAATCGACCGCCTCCGAGGTGGCAGCGAGTGCAGTGGCCGAGAGGAAATTATTGAGTACCTTGACGGCCTGGCCCTGCCCGGGCTTCGGCCCGACGTGAAACGGCTTGCCCATCAGGGCGAGCAGCGGCTTGAAGCGCTCGTAGCTGTCCGCCGGGCACGCCACCATGATCGCGATCGTCGCCTTGTCGGCGCCCGACGTGCCGCCGGAGACCGGCGCGTCGACGAAGGCGATCCCGGCCTCGGCCAGATGCGCCGCGATCGCCTGGGCGGCCTGCGGACCGATCGTGGAGGTGTCGATGACGGTCTTGACCTTGCGCTTGGGCGCCGCGGCGAGTTCGCGGGCGACCGCCAGGGACACGTTGCCGTCCGGCAGGGAGAGGATGACGGTCTCCGCGCTCTGGGCGATCTCCGCGTTGGACTTTGCGATCTTGGCGCCTTCGGGCGCATGCTCCGTGTTTGCCGCATCGGCCATCACGAGCGGATAGCCGGCCTTCGCCAGATGCCGGCTCATGCGGTGGCCCATGCTGCCGATGCCGATCCAGCCGATCGTTTCTTTCATGAGTTCTCTCCAATGTAGGGCGCAGGAGCCGAAGGCATATTGCGCCGAGTTTGCGGCACGCGATGGGTCGGCGCAATTCGGCTTCGCCTCTTGCGCCCTACGGTAGTCAGGCCGGCGGCGGGGCGATGATATCCTCGTAGGCGTGCCGCTTGGTGATGAGGCCGGCGTGCTGGAAGATGTCGACCGTCGCCTCGAATGCCGGCCTGGTGATCTCCACGTGCGGCGTCCAGTTGCCGAGCTTCTGGTAGGTGGCGATGGTCTGTGTCAGAACGGCCGGATCGATGTCCTTGAAGCACTGGGCTTCGGCCTTGGCGACCTCGGCGGCCGGCGTAGCGATCAGCCAGGTGCGCGCTTTGCGGTAGGCGCGCATGAAGCGCTTGGCCATGTCGGTGGCGAGCCATTCGCGCGTGGCCGCCAGGCTCGAGAAGGCGCACACGCCGCTGGCGTCCGCGAGTGCGGCGACGACGTGGCCCGCGCCGTCGTGCGCGATCTGCTGCGGCCCCGGTCCCTGCAGGTGCACGTAGTCGCCCTCGCCCTTGCGGAAGGCCGCGATCATGTTCTCGGTGGAGCCGACATCGATGAGGTTCAGGTCTTTGACGTCCACGCCCTTCTTGAAACAGGCATATTTGAACATGGCCATCGGCTGGCCGCCGTGGTCGACGATCACCTGCCGGCCCTTGAGCTTGTCCCAGGTGAAGGCCTTATCGGGGCTGCGGCCAGCGAGGAAGAAGCCGTCCTTCTCGTTGATCTGGGCGAAGTGCACGACGGGGGGCTTCTTGCCCTGCTCGAGCGGGGCAAAACCCTGTGAGGGCGCGGACTGGCCGACGTGGATCGAGCCGTCCACGAGACCGGCGATCGCCGACTTGCCGGGCGCCGAGACGGTGTGCTTCGAGCTGAGCCCTTCCTCCTTCAGGAAGCCGCCGGCGAAGGTGGCGATCAGCGGCGAATAGAAAGCGGAGAAGCGAGTGAACTCGATCTTGATCTCTTGGTCCAAATGGGCCTCCCAGGGTGCGGCGCCCTAGGCTGCTCAGGCCTGGCGCGGGCGAAAGTGCTGGGCGCATTTTCTCTCATCTCGGGCCCGGACCAAAGTGCGAATGCCGTCCAGGTGCCCTGATCAAATGCAGGGCAGCCGAGCCCCGGACGATTGCCGAAATTTCGATGTTGCCGGATTCCGTGCATAGGGCGCCCTAGAACGGATGCAGAAATGTGGTACCCGTCATACCGGATCGATCCGCTGCCATCCTGGTGGCGCATCGCCCGGCGTGCATGTAGGGGGATGCAATGGGTGCAGATGCAGACGACGCCATCGACAAACTGATCGATGCGAGCGCGGTGGCCCTGACCCTGCCCATCGATGCGGCGTGGAAGCCAGCGATCAGGGCCAACCTGGAAGTCACGCTGCGGCTGGCCAACATCGTTGCCGAGTTCGAGCTGCCGGACGAGGTCGAGCCGGCCACCATTTTCGAGGCGTGAACACCATGGACGCGTGGACATCGGCAGGCGAGATCGCGGCAGCGGTCGTCGAGGGCAGAGTGAGCGCGGTTGCAGTTGCGGAGTCGGCTCTGGCGCTCATCGACGAGCACAACCCGATCCTCAACGCGTTCACCGCCACGACGCGCGAGCGGGCGTTGGCCAAGGCGCGGGCCGTCGACGCCGACCGGGCAGCGGGCAGGCCTCTGGGGCCGCTGGCCGGCGTGCCATATGCGGTCAAGAACCTGTTCGATGTCGCGGGGCAGGCAACGCTTGCCGGCTCCAAGATCAACCGCAGCCAGGCCGCGGCCGCCCGCGATGCAGCGCTGATCCGGCGACTCGATGCGGCCGGCGCTGTGCTCGTCGGCGCGCTCAACATGGGCGAGTACGCCTACGATTTCACCGGCGAGAACGTGCATTGCGGGCCCTCGCGCAATCCCCACGACACCACACGCATGACCGGTGGCTCCTCGGGCGGAGCGGGTGGTGCGGTAGCCGGCGGACTGGTGCCGTTCGCGCTCGGCTCCGATACCAACGGCTCGATCCGCGTGCCCTCGTCGTTCTGCGGGCTCTTCGGCCTCAAGCCGACCTACGGTCGCCTGTCCCGTGCCGGCACGTTTCCGTTTGTCGCCAGCCTCGATCATACAGGGCCGATGGCGCGCAGCACGCGCGACCTCGCGCTTGCTTACGACGCGATGCTGGGCCACGACCCGGAGGACCCGGTTTGCGCCGATCGCGGGGCCGAGCCGGTGCTGCCGGAGCTAGCGCGCGACATCGGCGGCCTGCGCATCGCAGTTGCGGGCGGCTACTTCGAGCGTGGCGCCTTGCCTGATGCGATGATCGCAGTAGCGCGCGTCGCTCGCGCGCTCGGTGCCGCACGCAGGATCGAGATCCCTGAGGCGGCGCGGGCACGAGCGGCGGCCTTTGTCATCTCCACCACGGAGGGTGCGGCGCTGCATCTGGACCGCCTGCGCACGCGGGCGGCCGATTTCGATCCGACCGTGCGCGATCGGCTGTTCGCGGGCGCCTGTGTGCCGGCTTCCTTCGTGGTGAAGGCGCAGAAGTTTCGCCGCTGGTATCGCGAGCAGGTCTTGAGGCTGTTCGAGAGCGTGGACGCGATCGTGGCGCCGGCTACACCCTTTTCCGCGCCGCGCATCGGTCAGCAGACTATCGTGCTTGAGGGTGCAGAGCTGCCGCTCAGACCCCAAATAGGCATCTTCACGCAACCGATCTCGTTCATCGGCCTTCCGGTCGTGGCTGTGCCGGTGCCGCTCTCTCCCCTGCCCATCGGCGTGCAGATCATCGCGCCGCCTTGGCGGGAGGACATCGCGCTGCGGATCGCGTACGCTCTGGAAGAAATGAAGGTCGCGGCGACGCCGCGGCCGGCGGGGTAGGGAGGAAATGATGGACGTCGATCTGCCGGACGTGGTGGCGGAGGTTGGCGCGGCCTTCGAGCGCTATGAGAAGGCCCTTGTCACCAACGATATACAAGTGCTCGACGAACTCTTCCGCATGGACGACCG
>JBFWRV010000035.1:0-61184 GCA_050248715.1 Hyphomicrobiaceae bacterium
CACGAGGTCATTGTGCTGGCGCACAAGAGCGGGTCCGGGCCACTCCCACGGTCCGGGATCGACGACAACGGGGAGGAGACAGAGTTGCTGGCCCGCGTTGCCGCGGGCGAGGCGGATGCCTTTCGCGGTCTCGTGGACCGGCATCTGCCGACCGTTCTGGCCATTGCCCGCAGAATGCTGCGGGACGATGCGGAGGCGGAAGACGTGGCGCAGGAGGCGTTGTTGAGGCTGTGGCGCAATGCCGCCGGGCTCGAGCTTGGGCCCCACGGCGTGCGCCCCTGGCTGCGCCGGGTCGCCTCGAACCTGTGTATCGACCGCGTGCGGGCCCGCCGCAACACGTCGGTCGTGGAGGAGGTGCCCGAGGAGAGCGCGCCCGCGACGCAGCTGCGACACTTGACCGAGCGCGAGCTCGGGGCCCGCGTGGACGCTGCGCTGCAGGCCCTGCCCGAGCGTCAGCGGCTGGCGATCACCCTCTTCCACTACGAGGGCATGAGCCAGGTGGAGGTGGGCGAGGTGCTCGGAGTATCCGATGAGGCCGTCGAGTCGCTGCTGGCCCGGGCGCGCCGCACGTTGAAGGTTACGCTGCGCGAGGATTGGCGGGGGCTGATGCCGGAGGGTGAGCTATGACTTCCGACTTGGCCACCCGAAAGACGGAGACGTTGAAGGTGCCGACATGAGCAATACGAGCATCACCATGACGATTGCCGAGTTCGAGCGGCTGCTCGACGTATACGGCAGCGACCGCGCCCGCTGGCCCGTCGAGGCACGGGCAAGCGCCGGCCAGCTCGTCGCCCGCGACAAGGCGGCGCGCCGGCTGCTGGCTGAGGCGGAGGCACTCGACCGGGCACTGGAGACGGCCCCCTTGCCCTCGCTTGCCAGGGAGGCCGCGCTCGCCGATCGCATCATCGCGGCAGCGCGCCGTTCGCCGCGCATGGTTCCGGCGGCGCCGGCCGCGGCCGCCGTGGCTCCCGCTCCTGCGCGGACGGTTGGCAACGTGATATCGCTGCCGGTCGCACAGCCCCGCGCGCCGTGGCCCGTCCGCAGGGCGACGGGCGGCGCCGCCGGTCTGCTTGCCGCGTCGCTGGCGCTCGGGCTCTTTCTCGGCCTCTCCAGCTACTCGCAGGGAGTGGTGGTGCCGGCGCTCGAGGAGGCGACCGGGCTCAGGTTCGACACCGCCAGCCGTCTGGCGCACGTCGATCTGCTCGATGAGGACCTGCTATGACGGTTGACGCCACCGGCGGCACGCGCACCGTTCGGGCTACCCCGCGCTGGATGCTGGCGCTGCTGTTCACCTCGCTTGCGGTCAACCTGCTGGTCGTAGGCTCCGTTGCCGGCGCGATGTGGCGGCACCGCATGCCACCGGTCTCGTCGGGTCCGGTCATTCCCAACCTGATGGGCTATGCCAGTACGCTGCCGGCCGAGCGCCGCAAGCAGCTGTGGGAGGAGACGGCCGAGGAGCGCGGTCACGTGCGCCCCTTCCGCCGCGCCGTACGCGCCGCGCGCGAGGAGACGATCCGCACCCTGATGGATCAGCCCTTCGACAAGCAGCGCTTCCTCGAGGCGCAGCGGCGGCAGTCGGCGGCCGAGAACCAGGCGCGGGCTGCGGTCGAGCAGCTCTATGTCAAGCTCGCCGAGAGCCTGACGCCGGAAGAGCGCCGGGCGTTCACGCACTGGCGCGACAAGCGCCGCACGCCCGTGCGCAACTACCTTGACGAGGCCGATCACCGGGCCGGCGATGCCGCCCCGCCCAAGTGATACGGCCTCCGGCTGATTGGCTCGCCATATCCGGCAAGCACAAGGCGGGAAGCGGCTCTGGTTGACCAGAATAGTGGGCGCCATCGCCGCGGCTCCGCCGCCGCGGACGCGTGAGCGACCGCCGCTCCGAGGGGTGGCATCGGGCTCGCTTGGCTCGCGGAACTCCGACGGATCGGCCTCCCGGCCATAGGCGCGGCCACAACGAACCGCAATACCTCGGTCTGATTGTCGGACAACAGTTGCGCAGGACGCGTTTTCGTTGTCTGCTGCCGGCTAGGGAGAGAAAACGCGGTCCAAAGGGCCCATGCAAGCCTACATCGTGCGCCGGTTGCTGGCGCTCATACCGACGCTGTTCTTCGCGAGCCTCATCGTGTTCGTGACGGTGCGCCTCATTCCGGGCAACGTCATCGACCTGATGCTCAGCCAGAACGACATCTCGGCCGACAAGTTCAGCCGGGAGCAGCTGGTCGCCGCGCTCGGCCTCGACAAGCCGATGTGGGAGCAGTACGCGAGCTGGATGGGCGGCATACTGCTGCACGGGGATTTCGGCCGCTCCCTTTGGCAGAGCACGCCGGTCTCCGAGCTGCTGATGGCGCGGCTGCCCGTCACCTTCCAGCTCGGCTTCATGGCGCTTGTCGTGGCCCTCGTCGTCGCCATCCCCATCGGTGCCTACTCGGCCATGCGCCAGGATACGGCCGGCGACTATATCGGCCGCTCGTTCTCGATCCTGATGCTGGCGGTGCCAAGCTTCTGGATGGGCACCATGGTGATGGTGTTCCCGTCGATCTGGTGGGGCTGGTCGCCCGAGGTGAAGTTCGTGCCTTTCCGGCAGGACCCCCTGCACAACCTCTCGCAGATGATCCTGCCGGCGATCATCCTCGGCACCTCGCTCTCAGCCGTCACCATGCGCCTCACCCGCACCATGATGCTCGAGGTGCTGCGCCAGGACTACATCCGCACCGCCCGGGCGAAGGGGTTGCCGGAGAAGCTGGTCGTGGCCCGCCACGCGCTTCGCAATGCGCTGATCCCGGTGGTCACTCTGATCGGCCTGCAGGCGCCGCTGCTGATCGGCGGCGCCGTCATCATGGAGCAGATCTTCGTCATTCCCGGCATGGGGCTCCTGCTGCTCGATGCCGTCAACCAGCGTGACTATCCCATCATCACCGGCGTGTTCCTGATCGTCGGCGTGGCGGTGATGGTGATCAATCTTCTGGTGGATCTGAGCTACGGCCTGCTCGATCCCAAGGTGAGGTACCGCTGATGGCGACGCTCGCGGAACCCCTGGCAAGACGCCGCCCCGCGAGCCCCACCGGGCGCTTCATCAGCCGCCTGTTCCGCGAGAAGCCCCTCGGCGCCCTCGGCGGCGTGGTGTTCCTGCTGTTCCTGTTCTGCGGCATCTTCGCCGACCTGCTGGCGCCCTACGGGATGAACCAGATCAACCCGATCAACCGGCTGAAGCCGCCTTCATGGGCCTTCCCGTTCGGCACCGACAACCTCGGCCGCGACATGCTCTCGCGCTGTCTCTACGGGGCGCAGCTCTCCGTCATCATCGGCTTCTGCGCTGCAGGGCTCGCCACGCTCATCTCGGTCGTGATCGGCATCGTCACCGGCTATTTGGGCGGCAAGGTCGACATGATCACCCAGCGCTTCGTCGACGCTTGGCAGAGCTTTCCCGATCTGATCGTTCTGATCGTCGTGGTCTCCGTCGTCGGGCCCGGCATGCCGCAGATCATCGTCACGCTGGGGCTGCTGCTCGGGATCGCAGGCTCGCGCATCATCCGCTCCGCCGTCGTATCCGTGCGCGAGAACATGTACGTGCACGCGGCGCAGTCGATCGGTGCCTCCACACCGCGCATCCTGTGGCGCCACATCCTGCCCAATGTGCTGCCGCCCATCATCGTGTTGTTCACGACCCGCGTCGGCGTCGTCATCCTGATCGAGTCGGCCCTGTCGTTCCTGGGGCTGGGCGTGCCGCCGCCGGCGCCGACGTGGGGCGGCATGCTCTCGGGCAGCGGCCGCAGCTACATGTTCCAGGGGCCCTGGCTGGCGCTGGCGCCGGGCTTGTGCCTCACCATCGTCGTCTACGCCACCAACGTGTTCGGCGACGCGCTGCGTGATCTGTTCGACCCGCGCATGCGCGGATCGCGCTGAGCCTGCAGTTTTCGAAAAGCAAGAAAGTCCAGAGGAGGAAAGAATGAGGAAGGGTAGCATCGCCGGCGCGGCCGCCGTGGGCGTCTTCGGCCTGTCGCTCATGCTCGGCGCCAGCGGCCCGCGGGCCGATACGGACAAGCCCAAGCATGGCGGCACGCTCGAGGTCGGCACGGTCTATGTGACGCTCACGGCACTGTCCTGGGACGCGCACGACTGGAACTGGAAGCACAACCACGACACCGGCCAGTTCTACGAGCAGCTGTTCGCCGCCGACCTGTCGAAGAGCGTGAAGAATGGGGGCCCGCACCCCTTCTATGCCGATGCCTGGCTGCCGTCCGACGCAATTCGCGGCGAGCTTGCCGAAAGCTGGGAATGGAAGGAGAACCCGCTGCGCGTCGAGATCAAGCTGCGCAAGGGCGTGATGTTCCCGGAGAAGCCGGGTGTCATGAAGGCGCGCGAGCTCGTCGCCGACGACGTCGTGTTTTCCTATACCCGTCTCGACAGCAGTCCCCGCAAGATCAAGAGCTACTTCGACCATGTCGCCAAGGTGGAGGCGACGGACAAGCATACCGTGGTGTTCACCTTCAAGAACTACTTCGCCGAGTGGGACTATCGCTTCGGCTACGGATACTACTCGGGCATCTATCCCAAGGAGGTCGCCGACGCTGGTGCCGCCAACTGGAAGAACGTCAACGGCACCGGGCCCTTCATGCTCAGCGATTTCGTGCAGGGCAATTCCAACACCTACGTCAAGAACCCGAACTATTGGGACAAGGACAAGGTCAACGGCAGCGAGTACCAGCTGCCCTTCGTGGACAAGCTCGTCTACCGCACCATCAAGGACGAGGCCACCTTCATCACCGCCCTCAGGACCGGCAAGCTCGACATCCTCGAGTCGATCCGCTGGCAGAATGTGGATGAGCTGAAGAAGAACGCGCCCCAGCTCAAATGGTCGAAGTGGCTCAATATGTCCGGCACCTATATGGCCTTCCAGGTCGACCAGAAGCCGTTCGACGACATCCGCGTGCGGCGTGCGCTCAACATGGCGGTCAACAAGCGGGAGATCGTCTCCGCCTACTACAACGGCAACGCCGAGCTCTTCGCCTACCCGATGCATCCCGACTACAAGGGATACTTCGAGCCGCTCGAGGCGATGCCGGCAAGCGTCAAGGAGCTCTTCGAGTACAGCCCCGACAAGGCCAAGAAGCTGCTGGCCGAGGCAGGGCACCCCAACGGCTTCACCTTCAAGGTGCAGGTCTGCGCCTGCAACCCGGATCACATGGACCTGCTGCCGCTGGTGGCTGCCTACCTGGAGAAGGTCGGCGTCAAGATCGAGATCCAGCCCATGGAGTATGCGGCATTCCTCTCGGCGATGACCTCGCGCAAGATGACGGCCGGCTACTTCATGAACAACGGCCACACCAACCCGACCACCACCATCCGCAAGAGCTTCACCACCGGACAGCAGTGGAACCCGTCCGGCTGGTCTGATCCCGCCTACGACAAGAAGATGGACGAGGTCTACGCCGAGCGCGACGAAAGCAAGCGCCAGGCCATGCTCAAGGAGATGACGCGCGAGATCCTCGACAAGGCGCCCTACATCTGGATGCCGACGCCCTACATCTATACGGCCTGGTGGCCGTGGGTGAAGAACTACAACGGCGAGCTGCGCGCCGGCTCCGTGCGTCCCGGCCCGATCTACGCGCGCATCTGGCTCGATCAGGATCTGAAGAAGAAGCTGGGTTACTGAAGGGGGGCCGCCACGGCCCCGCGGGGAGGTTCTGCCCCGCGGGTGCCGTGGCCGACACCGACATGCCCACGCCCCTCCTGCAGGTCCGCAACCTGACCACCCGCTTCAACACGGAGCAGGGACAGGTGACGGCCGTCGACGGCGTCTCCTTCGACATCGACGCCGGCGAGACCGTCGCCATTGTCGGCGAGTCGGGCTCGGGCAAGAGCGTGACGGCGCTGTCGATCATGCGCCTCATCCCCTCGCCGCCCGGAAAAATCGAGAGCGGCGAGATCGTCTTCGAGGGGCGCGACCTCTCCGGGATCGACGACGCCGGCATGCGCGCGATCCGCGGCAACAAGATCGCCATGATCTTCCAGGAACCGATGTCCTCGCTCAATCCGGCGCTGACGGTCGGCATGCAGGTGGCCGAGCCCAGCAACCTGCATCGCGGCCTGGCCTGGGCAAAGGCCATGGATCTCGCCAAGGAGCTGCTGGGCCGCGTGCGCATTCCCGATGCGGCGAGCCGCCTCGCTTCCTACCCGCACCAGTATTCCGGCGGCATGCGCCAGCGCGTCATGATTGCCATGGCGCTCGCCTGCCAGCCCCGCCTCATCATCGCGGACGAGCCGACCACGGCGCTCGACGTCACGGTGCAGGCACAGATCCTCGACCTGTTGAAAGAGCTGACGCGCGAGACCGGCTCCTCGCTGCTGCTCATCACGCACGACCTCGGCGTGGTTGCCCGCTACGCCGACCGCGTCGCGGTCATGTACGGCGGCCGCATCGTCGAGACGGCGCCGGCGCGCGAGCTCTACAAGCACCCGCACCATCCCTACACCCTGGGTCTGATGGGCTCCGTGCCGCGGCTCGACGGCGACGCGGGCCGTCGGCTCGTGCCCATCGAGGGCCAGCCGCCCGACCTCGCGCACCTGCCGCCGGGCTGCGCGTTCTCGCCGCGCTGCGGCAAAGCCAGCGATGCCTGCCGCGCAGCCCGTCCGCCCCTCGTCGAGGTTGCCGCGCGCCACTTCAAGGCCTGTTTCAACGATGTCCGAGCTTAACGGTGCCGCCACGTCCGTCCATGCGCACGCGGGCGCGTCCCGCGCGGAAATCCTGCGCGTCGACGACCTGAAGGTCCACTTCCCCCTGAAGAAGGGCATCATCATCCAGCGCCAGGTCGGCACCATCCAGGCGGTGGACGGGGTGAGCTTCGCGCTGAGGCGCGGCGACACGCTGGGGCTGGTCGGCGAGTCGGGCTGTGGCAAGTCGACGACCGGGCTCGCCATCCTGCGCATGCTCGAGCCGACCGCCGGCCGCATCGTCTTCGAGGGCCGCGACATCACCCACACGGCCAAGGACGACATGCGCCCGATCCGCCGGCGCATGCAGATGGTCTATCAGGACCCCTACGGCTCGCTCAACCCGCGCATGAAGGTGCGCGACATCATCGGCGAGCCGCTGCAGGTGCACGGGGAGGCGGCCGATGCCGCTGCCTACGCCGAGCGCGTCGAACGTATGATCGCCATGGTCGGGCTGCTGCCGGACATGGCCGACCGCTACCCGCATGAGTTCTCCGGCGGCCAACGCCAGCGCATCGGCATTGCCCGCGCGCTGGCGCTGGAGCCGGGCCTCGTCATCTGCGACGAGCCGGTATCGGCGCTTGACGTCTCCATCCAGGCGCAGGTGATCAACCTGTTCATGTCCCTGCAGGAGCGGCTGGGGCTCACCTATCTCTTCATCGCCCACGACCTCGCCGTCGTGCGCCACATCTCCGACCGCATCGCCGTCATGTACCTCGGCCGTATCGTCGAGATCGCGCGCCGCGACGAGCTCTACAAGACGCCGCTGCACCCCTACACGGAGGCGCTGCTGGCAGCCGTGCCGGTCGCCGACCCCGAGGTGGAGGCGCGCCGCCCGCGCGTGATCGTCAAGGGAGAGGTGCCGAGCGCCCTGCGGCCCCCGCCCGGCTGCCGCTTCCATCCGCGCTGCCCGAGGGCGATGGAGAAATGCAAGACGGTCGATCCGGCCCTCACCGATCTCGGCGCCGGCCGCGCGGTGGCCTGCCACCTGCACACGGCCCCCTGACCGGCCGCCCCGCTGCGAGCTGCGACGCTTGTGCCCGGCGTGCCCCCGGCATAGGACCGTTGCGAGCAAGGATCGGCCTGCCAGCCCACCCCATGGTGATCCCCGCGCAGGGATCCACGCAACCGTCCGGGCGGAACTGGCGCTGTCGTGCGTGTTGGACTATGTGCGTGCCGTGCCGCAGGGCAGGTGTGCGGGACGGGTTCGCGCCCATGGGTGGAGCGCCTGCTCCGGCACGATGCTTGCGAGTCTTTCTGCGCGGCCGGGGCCGCATCATCCGCGAAGGAGCTAACCGTCATGAGCGTCGCCACCCCATCGCGCCGGGCTCTGCTGCAGGGTCTGTCGGCCGGCGCGGTCGCGGCGGCCCTGCCGTCGCCCCGCGCCCTGGCGGCCAGGCAGGCGATCGTCGGCCTGATCTACGTGGGTGCGCGCGACGACTTCGGCTGGAACCAGTCGCACGCCGTGGCCGCCCGCGCGCTCAAGGCCGTGCCCGGGGTCAAGGTGCTGGAGGAGGAGAACGTTGCCGAGACCATCGCCGCGGCCAAGTCCATGGAGTCCATGATCACGCTCGACGGCGCCAACCTCATCTTCCCCACCTCGTTCGGCTACTTCGACCCGTTCATGCTCGACATGGCCAGGAAGTTCCCCAAGGTCGAGTTCCGCCATGCCTCCACGCTCTGGTCCAAGGAGAAGCACCCCCCCAACACCGGGGGCTACTTCGCGCGCCTCAACCAGGCCCACCACGTGAACGGCGTCGCCGCCGGCCTCTCCACGGCCACGGGCAAGATCGGCTTCGTCGCCGCCAAGCCTATCCCTTACGCGCTGAGCAACATCAACTCGACGCTGCTGGGCGCGCGCCGGACCAATCCGGGCGTCACCGTGCAGGTCGTGTTCACGGGGGCCTGGTCGCATCCGGTGCGCGAGGCGGAAGCGACAAATGCGCTCATCGATGCCGGCTGCGATGTGATCGCCTGTCACGTGGACAGCCCCAAGGTGGTGATCGAGACGGCCGAGAGGCGCGGTGCGAAAACGTGCGGGCACGGCACATCGCAGGCCGCGCTGGCGCCCCGGGGCTTCCTCACCGGCGCCGAGTTCAAGTGGGAGACCGCCTACAAGGCTTTTGCCGGCAACCTCGCCAGGGACGAGCCGCTGCCCAATGTCCTCATCGGCGGCTACCACAACGACATGGTACAGAACACGCCGTTCGGTGCCGGCGCCGGCGAGGCCGCGCGCAAGGCCGCCGCCGAGGCCATCGCCGACCTGAAGGCCGGCAGGCCGATCTACGTGGGCCCCCTCAGGAACAACAGGGGCAATCGCGTCATCGACCGGACCTACGACAACGATGACCCCCGCCTCGACGGCATGAACTACCTGCTCGAGGGCGTGGTCGGCTCGATCACCTAGCGCGATTTCCGCTCTGCCGGCACGTTCGGCAGGCTGAACCGGTCATGCCGGCCGAGGGCGGCAGCCCGGAGACAGAGCTCCGGTTTGCAACCGCGCCCCCTGCCTCCCGGACATGTCGCTGACGCGAAATTCCGGCATGACGTCTCGATGTTCACATTCGAGATGAGACTCAATCAGGTGCATCCGTCGCCGACCGCTGGCATTCAGGGTGCGTCAGGCGCGGTCGCTCTCATTGCTTTGGTTCCTCGCAGTAGGACCAGTAGCCCTGTGTGCGCGTGCTGTCTGTCCAGAACCAGCAGACACTGGGATCGGGGGAAGTGGGTGCCACGCCCACGGCCGTTGCGGCAATGATTGACCCGAGGACGACGCCCCCGACAGCTGTTCCGAAATAGGGCCGTGCGGCCCACCCGCGGACGACACCCCGGTTGACGTTGACGTTCTTGTTGATGTTGCGGTTCCGGTTGATATTGGCGTTCCGATTGATATTGGCATTTCTGTTGACGTTTCGGTTCCGGTTGACGTTGGCGTTCCTGTTGACGTTTCGGTTCCGGTTGATATTGGCGTTCCTGTTGATGTTGCGGTTTCGGTTGACGTTGCGGTTTCGGTTTACCTTCCCATGTCCCGCAGCGTGATGCGCACGAGCCCCGCCTCCACGCCTCGCTTCAGCTTCTGACGGCAGACTTGCTGCTCCGATCAGCGCCGCCGAGCAGACGAGCAGAAAAACCTTTGTTGGGCTCATGGCCGAGTTCTCCCTTGGCTGCAATTGAACCGAGACCATGGAAAAAAGGGGCGCCGGTTGCACTCGGGCGAAGACCTGATTGCCGCCTAGGTAGGATGGCCTAGTGGTGGGGCCAATCAGGTGCTTCCCTCCACCGCGCCCTCCAAGCCGTGCTTCGACAGGCTCACCACGGGGCTCGGACCAAGCTCAGCGGGGTCGGTACGCGGTCAGGCAGGCGCATGGGCTCCGGCCTGGTCCCGTGCACTCGCTTCGCTCCCGCGCGGCGCCGGGGTGACGCAAGGTGGGCGCGTGCCCCTCACGTCATTCCGGCGAAGGCCGGAACCCGGTCCACCGCGGAGCCGAAGGGGAGGCGGCCCAGTCCTGAGCTTGTCGAAGGACGGCCGATCCGGCTGCATGGTATGCAGCATGTGATGGATGCTGCCGCACAAGCCCGACCCGAGGCGATCAGCCCGACGCGCGCCGAAATTGCTCTCCGCGCCCGCCGCGCGGCCGAATATGCGGTCGTTCCGGCAATTGCGCTGGTCGTATCGGCCGCGCTGTTCTCGATCTTCCTGCTGCTCGTCGACAAGTCGCCGCTGCTGTTCTACGAGTTGCTCTGGCGCGGCGGCTTCGGCACCGTCTTCTCGCTGCAGAATACGCTGCAGCGGGCCGGCCCCCTCATCCTCACCGCTCTTGCGGTGGCGATCCCCGCGCGCATCGGGCTCATCATGATCGGTGGCGAGGGCGCGCTGGTGATCTCCGGCTTTGCCGCAGCCGTCGCGGCGCTGCCGCTGCTCGGATGGGCGCCGCCGTTCCTGCTTCTGGCCGCGATGGCGCTCGCTGCAGTCGCCGTCGGCGCGGCCTGGGTCGGGCTTGCCGGCTACCTCAGGCACGCGCGCGGCGTCAACGAGACCATCTCCTCGCTGCTGCTCACCTACATCGCCATCGCCATCCTGAATTTCTTCGTCGAGGGCGCGCTGCGCGATCCGGCTTCGGCCAACGCGCCCGCGACGCTCCCGATCGGCGCGGCCGGCATGATCGGCAAGCTTCCCGGCACCGACGTGCACTGGGGCCTCGCGGCCGGCGTCCTGCTGGCGCTGGTGCTGTACGTCCTGATGTCGCACACGACGTTCGGCTTCGCCGTGCGCATCGCCGGCGGCAACCCGCGCGCCGCGCTTGCCCAGGGCTTGCCGGTGGGCCGCCTGATTGTCGCCTGCACGATGATCGCTGGCGCCTGCGCCGGCCTCGCCGGCTTCTTCGAGGTGGCCGCCGTGCACGGCCGCGCCAACGCCGCGCTCGCCGCCGGCTACGGCTTCACCGGCGTGCTCGTGGCCTTCCTGGCGCGGCACAACCCGCTTGCCATCGTTCCCGTCGCCATCCTGTTCGGTGCCATCGCCGCCTCGGGCGGGCTCATCCAGCGGCGCATGGACCTGCCCGACGCCACCGTGCTGGTGCTGCAGGGCTTCATCTTCCTCACCCTGCTCGTTTCCGAGACGCTTTACGGCCGGTTCGAAGTCTTCAGCGGCGAAAGGAGCGCCGGTCGCGCATGATGGACGGCGCCCTCGCAACCGTGCTGATCGCCATGCTCGGCGGCGCCATCCGCGTCTCCACGCCCTTCCTGCTCGTGGCGCTGGGCGAGACCATCACGGAGAAGTCGGGCCGCATCAACCTGGGCCTCGAGGGGACGCTGGTGCTCGGCGCCATGGTCGCCTACATGGCGTCCTACAAGACCGGCTCACCCTGGATCGGCACACTTGCCGCGGGGGTCGTCGGCACGCTGCTCGGCGCCCTGCACGCCGCCGCCTGCAGCCTGCCGCGCGTCAACGACTTGGCGATCGGCATCGCCATGATGGCGCTTGGGCTTGGCCTCGCCTTCTTCTTCGGCAAGCCCTACATCCAGCCGTCCGCGCCCAACCTGCCGTCCGTGCCGATCGGCACGTGGCTGGGCTTCACGGGGCAGCTCGAAGCGGCGCTCGACATCAACCCGCTGTTCGTCGCCGGACTAGCGACGGCGGCGGCCCTGTGGTGGGCTCTGCGCAATACGCGCTGGGGCCTGATCCTGCGCATCACCGGCGACAGCGCGCCGGCCGTGCGTGCTATGGGCATCTCCGTCGACCTGGTACGCTTCCTCGCGACTGCTGCCGGCGGGTTCCTCGCCGGCATGGCCGGCGCGTTCCTGTCGCTGTCCTATCCGGGCTCCTGGAGCGAGGGTCTGTCCTCCGGCCAGGGATTGATGGCAGTCGCGCTCGTCATCTTCGCGCGCTGGCATCCCTTGCGATGCGTTCTCGCTGCCCTGCTCTTCGGAGCGGCGGGTGCGCTCGGGCCGGCGCTGCAAACGATCGGCGTCACCCACGGCTACTACCTCTTCAATGCCGCTCCCTACATTCTCACCCTGTTGATCATGATCGCCTCGGCCGGCACCAGACGCGCCATGCGCGAAGCGCCGGGAGAGCTTGCGACGATGCGCTGACAGGCGGCCATGGCCACGCTCGCACCAGGCAAGGCGCCCTCGCTCGAAGTTGTCGGCATGACGAAGCGCTTCGGCTCCCTTCTCGCGCTCGACGACGTCGGCCTGCGCGTGCCGGCGGGCTCCGTCCACGCCCTCATCGGCGAGAACGGGGCCGGCAAATCCACCCTCGCCAAGTGCATCATGGGGCTCATCAGGCCGGACGCGGGCGCGGTGAGCCTGAACGGCCGCGAGGTCGCTGTCGCCAACCCGCGCGAGGCGCACGCGCATGGCATCGGCATGGTCCACCAGCACTTCACCCTGGCGCCGTCGCTGACGGCGGCGGAGAGCCTGGTCATCGCCCGCGCCGACGTGCCCGCCGTCATCGACTGGGCCGGCGAGAGGCGCCGCCTCGAGGCATTTCTCGCCGCCATGCCGCTCGGTGTGCCGCTCGACCGCCCCGTGGCGACGCTGGCCGCGGGCGAGAAGCAGAAGCTCGAGATCCTGAAGCTCATCTATCTCGGCCAGCGTCTCGTGATCCTCGACGAGCCAACCTCGGTGCTGACGCCGGCCGAGGCCGACGAGATCCTGGGTCTGCTCGCGGGCATGGCCCGGCGCGGAGACCTCACCGTCGTCATCATCACGCACAAACTCCGCGACGTTCTGGGCCATGCCGATGCGGTGACGGTGCTGCGGCGTGGCCGCAATGTGGGCAGCGGCAAGGTCGGTGCGCTGTCGGCCGAGGACATGGTGCGCTTGATGATCGGGGATGCACCGGTGCGCAAGGCCTGCGAGCGCCGGCAGCACGCCCACGACAAGGTCGTCCTGGAACTCGTCGATCTTTCCGCCGGCGGGCAGGATGGCCTCGGCGTCATCGACGGGCTCAACCTCGATGTCCGAGCCGGCGAAATCATCGGCGTCGCCGGGATTTCCGGCAACGGTCAGGCGGCGCTCGTCGAAGTCCTGCTCGGACAGCGGCCGCTCGAGGGCGGTGCCGTCCTGATCCGCGGCGAGCCCTTCAGCCGGACGCGCCGCAGCTTCGAGCGCTTCAACGTGTTCGGCCTTCCCGAGGAACCGCTGAGGAACGCCGTCGTGCCGCGCATGACGGTGGGTGAGACCCTGGCCTTGCGCACCTACGACAAGCCGCCGCTCAGCCGCGGCGGGTGGCTGTCGCTGCAGGCGATGCGGGAGGGGGCGCGCGCACTGATGGAGGCTTACCGCGTGGAGGCGCCGTCGCCCGACACTCCGATCGAGAACCTTTCGGGGGGCAACGTGCAGCGGGCCGTGCTCGCACGCGAGCTGTCGGGCGCTGCCGACGTTCTGATCCTCGCCAACCCCTGCGCGGGCCTCGATTTCGCCGCGGCGGCCGAGATCCGCGCCCAGATCATGGAGCACAGGAACCGGGGCGCCGCCGTCCTGCTGGTTTCCGAGGACCTCGACGAGGTGCTGGAGCTTGCCGACCGCGTCGCCGTGATGTCGGCGGGGCGGATCAGCTACATCGCGCCCATCGCCGCGACCGACCGCTCCACGGTCGGCCGGCACATGCTGGGGATTTGAGTACTACCCAACATCCATCCCGTGAAGGCAGGAATCCACGAGGTGGGCATTTCGGCGCGGGCGTTACGGGAACGGGCCTCAGTCCTTGCCGTCGAGGATGCTGCGGAGCGAGTCGAGCGCCCAGGCGATGCGGTCGCGCACTTGCGCATGCCCGCTCTCGAGCTGGCGCACGCGCGCCTGGGTGCGCTGCAGCTCGTCCCTCAGCGCTTCGCGCTCGCGCTCCAGGGCCGCCACGCGCCCCATCAGCGTGGGGCCGGACTTGCTGCTCTTCGCCTTGTCGCGCGCAGATCGCGCGCGGAGAGGCGCGGAATCGTTCCTCGCCTTGCTTGCGCGGCGCCGGGCCATCGCCAAGAACCCGCTGCTGTTTTGAGCCCGCTACGCCTGCGGTGCTCTCCCTCTGAGTGCTTCGACGATAGGCGCGCCCGTTCGCAGCGTCAACAAACGCGTGGGTGATCTCGTGCGCCGCCGCAACGCTTCGCTGGCCTGTGCGTTCTCCATCGGAGTTCGCCGTCTTGGCGTTGTTCACTTGATTTGTTTTGTCATATTGACACGGCACCGACCCGGCCGCACCTAGTGTGACGACCGCGAGGTCTGCCGCCCGACAGGTCGGTCCGGCGGGCGTCTCGCTGTCGATCACGCGGGAATCATTGAATTTGCTGCTGTCCTTTCGATCGCGAAGCTCGTCCCGAGCGAGCTGCACACTGAGGCGAATCTCGCGATCAGGATGCTAGAGGGCGGCAGTCAGCCCCGCCGCAGCGTGCGCAAGAGCCGCGGGCGGGCACCGAGGATGGAGCAGGAGCACGCACATGGCAGTCAGGATCGCAATCTCCGGCTTCGGACGCATCGGCCGCAACATCCTGCGTGCCATCGCCGAGGCCAAACGCCAGGACCTGCAAGTGGTCGCGGTGAACGATCTGTTCCCCGCCAAGGACAACGCGCACCTCCTCCGCTACGACAGCGTGCACGGCCGCTTTCCCGGCGAGGTGAAGGTTGAAGGCGAGAGCATCGATGTGGGCTACGGCCCCATCAAAGTGCTGGCCGAGCGCGACCCGAGGAAGCTGCCCTGGAAGTCGCTCGACATCGACATTGTGATGGAGTGCACGGGCATCTTCACCGACAGGGAAAAGGCCGCCGCGCATCTGGAGGCGGGCGCCAAGCGGGTGCTTGTGTCGGCTCCCTCGAAGGGGGCGGACCTGACCGTGGTCTACGGCGTCAACCACGACAAGCTCAAATCCGAGCACAAGGTGGTCTCCAACGCCTCCTGCACCACCAACTGCCTGGCGCCGGTGGCCAAGGTGCTGAACGACCTGGTCGGCATCAAGTCGGGCTTCATGACCACCATTCACGCCTACACCAACGACCAGAACGTGCTCGACCAGGCGCACAAGGACATGCGCCGTGCCCGCGCGGCCGCCGTCAACATGATCCCGACCTCGACCGGGGCGGCGGCCGCCGTCGGCCTGGTGCTGCCCGAGCTCAAGGGCAAGCTCGACGGCACGGCCATCCGGGTGCCCACGCCCAACGTGTCCGTGGTGGACCTCAAGTTCATTCCCGGCCGCGAGACGAGCGTGGACGAGATCAACAAGGCCATGGAGCAAGCCTCCAGGCAGCAGCTCAAGGGCATCCTCGGCGTCACCAGCGAGCCGCTCGTCTCCATCGACTTCAACCACAACCCCAACTCGTCCACCTTCGACCTGACGCAGACCCAGATCGTCGATGGACGCCTCGCGCGCATCCTGACCTGGTACGACAACGAGTGGGGCTTCTCCAACCGCATGGCCGACACGGCCGTGGCCATGGGCAAGCTCGGGTAGGACCGCTGCCCGTTTGTCGTCTCAGCTTGTTGCGTCGTCGCTTGACCCCAGGCCTGCGAGGGGGTGTCTTTGCCGCCCGCTGTCGCGGGGGATGACCAGTGTCGCCGCCGGCTCGTTTGGCCCTACAACGCGTGCATCGGTTGGCGGGTCACGGCGGATCGTCTATCCTGCTGGCGTCCCAGCCGAATCCGCCCGGGCGGTGGAAAACCCAGCGCAGGCGCGTATCGCCGGCAAACCTGGATGGCCCACGGCCTTGCGGCCGGACGCGGAAGTCTTGCAGTGGCAGCTATGCTGACGGGCGTCAGGCGCGCATTTTCCGATGACCTCGCGATCGACCTCGGCACCGCGAACACGCTGGTGCATGCGGTCGGGCGCGGCATCATCATCGACGAGCCTTCGGTGGTGGCCGTGCAGGTGCGGGACGGGGAGCGGGTGATTCTGGCCGTCGGCCTCAAGGCCAAGGCCATGCAGGGCAAGACGCCCGAGCCGCTGGAGATCGTGCGCCCGTTGCGCGACGGCGTGATCGCCGATTTCATCGCCACCGAGGAGATGTTGCGCCAGTTCATCGGCCGCGCCAAGTCGATGTTGGGCTTCCGCCGCCCGCGCATCCTGATCTGCGTGCCAGCCGGCGCCACGCCGGTGGAGCGGCGCGCGGTCTACGAGACGGCGGTGTCGGCGGGAGCGCGCAAGGTCTACCTGATTGAGGAGCCGGTGGCGGCGTCGCTTGGAGCGGGGCTACCGATCGACGGGCCGCAGGCCTTCATGGTGGTCGACATCGGCGGCGGCACCAGCGACATCGCCGTGCTCGCCAACGGCAACGTGACCCAGGCGCGCTCGCTGCGGGTGGCCGGCAATGCCATGGACGAGGCCATCGTGCGCTACGTCCGCCGCCGTCATGGGCTCGTCATCGGCGAAGGCAATGCCGAGCGCATCAAGATCGAGGCGGGTACGGCCCTCGCGCAGCCCAACGGGCGGCATGTGGAGATTCACATCAAGGGGCGTGATCTAAAGCACGGGCGGCTCAAGACGGCGGTGCTGGGCCCGCGCGACATGGCCGAGGCGCTCGGGCCCCCCGTGGCCGAGATGGCGGAGTTCATCCAGCGCGCGCTGGAGGATCTGCCCCCGCCGATCGCGGACGAGGTGGCGCGGCGCGGCGTTTTCCTCACCGGCGGCGGGGCGCTGCTCGACCGGCTGGACATGGAGCTCTCCCGTCGGGTCGGCGTGCCGTTCCTTGTGCCCGACAGCCCCATGCACTGCGTCATCAAGGGCACGGCCGCAGTGCTGGAGCACCTGGGGGAGCGCCAGAACCTGCTGATCGCCACCTGAGGCTCGCCCCGCCTGGGGCCGAGGCCGCACCGGCGGGAGAAGCGCCCGCTCCTGGACAGCCCGCGGCGGCGATGCTACATGAGCCGCGCGATCGGGGTCCGCGGCTATTCCTGCCGAGGGCCCCGTTGCCGCTGCGAGCCTTTTCGCGGCACGGGTGTATAGCTCAGTTGGTAGAGCAGCTGACTCTTAATCAGCGGGTCGAAGGTTCGAGTCCTTCTACACCCACCAATCAAATCGACAGGTTAGCGTACGGCGGCGTTCCGCGAGGCTGTCATTGCGGAACGTGGGCGGAACAATTTGGTGCCTCCTCTCCGACCGACTTCGAATGATTGTGCTTGAACCGCACTGACAATTGGCTCCCACCAACACTATGAGGGGATCAACGCCTGCCCACGAGACGAAGAAGAGACGCGGTCGTCCGCCAACCACTGGCAAGGGCGTTCGGATCGGCGACCGCTGGCATGGGTCGGATCTCGATGAGTTGCGGGGTGCGCAACACGATCGACCTGACCGCGCTGAGGCTGTGCACAGGCTCGTGCGCCTGGGGTTGCGAGCTGAGGGCAGCTCCGAAAACTGATTGATGTCCGGTTTGGGGAACTGGGGGGCGGGAGTCCGGGAGTGGTTGAGGCGTAGCGTGGCAGTGCCTGCTTGTTGCCGTTGCGAGGAGTGGGGCACAGCTTCTTGGCCGACGTAGGCGGCTTGGATTGCTGATTCCACACATGACCATGATGAGCCGGGTGGTTCACGCGCTCGCCACGTAGCCAGTCCGCATCAAAACAACAGTCTTTCATCAGATGGCAGCAGGAAGC
The DNA here is from genome assembly GCA_050248715.1 of Hyphomicrobiaceae bacterium. Classification (GTDB taxonomy): domain Bacteria; phylum Pseudomonadota; class Alphaproteobacteria; order Rhizobiales; family Hyphomicrobiaceae; genus AWTP1-13. Next base: position 17,792 of record JBFWRV010000035.1, read on the forward strand.
TGTTGCAGTCTGAGCGAACAGCCTCAGTGTCAGCAATCCCGCGTCGTCGGGATTGCTATAAAAGGGCCACCAGTTTCCAGTTGGGCCCCGCGTGCCCACCCACGGAGCTCAGGTCCGCTTTGCGCCCCAATTATTCCGCCGAAGGGATATCAGCAGAAATATGCCATACAGAGCCATAACTCCCCCCAGTATTGCATAGCCTAACATGCCAAGGGACAAGCCGATAACGCCGATTCCGCCCCCGAAAAGGATCATACAGACTGCGCCAACAATCCACACCATCAGCCACCGCCAGTCAATTCAGCTACGCCCAAGTACACAGGGCCACGTAAGTAGGCACACGCCCACGCCAAACGGAAGCAGGGACGTCGGCGAACACGGACGTCAACGGTCGGGAATATCTCGTGGCATCGTGTTTGAGGCCATTGGGGCAAGACCTGAATTTCGGATCGATAAAACCCGCGCTGCCAGCTGTCAGCTCAAGCCGATGAGGGGAACACTTTGGTTGTCCCCGATCCAATCTCGGTGCGTGAGCGCTGCGGGTGAAGTTCCACCTCGCCAAGAGCACGTCGCAGGCACTCCTTCATAAGTCGTCGCGTAGGCGGTCCGGTCAATGTCCGCTGAACACGAGGTTTTTAAAGGGATACACGAGGGCCTGAAGCCGCAGAATTAAGGCGTGCACGAGCGCAAGCGCATCGACTACATGAAGAGCTGAACGCTTCAAGACGCCAGTCTCTTTTGCTGCAATCTTGTCGTGGTTGTTGGAGTAGGCGTTTGCGATGCAGCTGCTGCCGGCCGTCACACCATCGAGGCCGCCTTTGTATAGCGGTTCAAGTAAGACGAGAAGGCTGCCCGGCCGCGTAATCTGTTGCGCCTCGAGCAATTGATCGCCACCCCGGAATTGGCCGGCAGCAATATAGTCCTGCACATCCGTGACCACCATTGGGATAACGGTCCAGGGCATAGATGCGCAGGTGGCCTCGGCTATCATGCCAACCTTCATGACCTGCGCTTCGATCTGCCCGAAGCCAGCGTAGAGCCGACCAGCTCCTTTAGGGATCAAGACGCCAGCAGATCGCATCATCGGATTGACCATATCTCCGGCCCGGAGTGCAAACTGCTCTACGCGCCCATCCACGCCGGCACGGACGACGGTCTTCTGCAGTTCCACTTGGGCTTGCGCGAGCGCCGCTTCGGCACTGGCCTTCTGTGCCGGGAGAAGGGTGGCAATCCGCTCCTCTGCCTCCTGTTTCGCAGCGGTAGCGGCGGCAATCGAACCCTGTCGCCCAGCCAGATCGACCTCGAGCTTTTCAATGTCGCGGAACGCGACGTTGCCCGGGTTGCGCCGCTGAAGTTCTCGCTTGGTCTCAAGTTCGTCCACGGTTTGCTGGTACGCGCTTTTAGCCTCCTGAATTTGACCTTCGCGCTTCGCGATCTCGGACCGCGCAACCAACGCCTCTGCTTCAACTTCCGCAATTTTGCGTCGCGAACTCTCCACGGCGGCTTCTTGCTTGGAGCTGTCCAACCTGAAAATCGGCTGGCCTCTGCTGATCTCGTCAGCGCCCCCAACATAGACTTCGGCGACGCGGCCATTTATCTCGGGCAGGATCGGGACTGTTCTATAGAGCAGCGTGGCGTTGTTGGTGGAGGGATGGTTGTAGAAGATCACCGTGATCAGGGAAACCGTAAGAATTAAGCAGGTCGTGATTCCCCACCTGAGTTCAAACCAGACTGAATAGAAGGTTATTTCCCTGCCGAGGCGCTTTCGCTGAACATATCGACGGTAGAGATAGTCCGGCACAATGGTGAACAAGGAGACGAGAAGAAGCTCAAGCATGGCTTAGCCGCCTTTGACGCGTAGGGGCGCGGGACGGTCAAAAGATGCCCCCTGGGAGTCAGGTTTTGTTGACGCCGCGCCGTTGCCTTGTTTTTCCTTCCCATGCTGCTCAAGCAACGCTTCACGAGCGTAGGTTTGTTTGACGTCAGCGGATTTTGACGGCAATTCCCCTGCGCCTTCGCGCGCCTTTCCGCTGGCCATTGGAGAGTATATCCGCCGCCGCCAACGCGCCAACGCGGCAATCATTCCGCGTGCCCGCCAACGAACGCGCGCCAGGAACGGCGGCACCGCCGATGCTGCCGGTGTAACCTCTTGGGGCAGGATGGCGGCGTCGGTTTGCTTAGCGTCAGCCACAGCCGTTGGTGGCAATTCCGCTGTACCTTCACGCGATCTTCTGCCGGCCAATGTTTCCGTCGAGTCGGCGATGCGCCCGAGCGAGGTACCAAAATCGGGTAGGTCGATCATTGCTAGCAGCAAAGCAGCTATCCAGAAGATATGCATGTGCGTGAAGAGCGCGATAAGGCATAGGACGCCGACGATCTCAGCTTGCATTTTGTCTGATTTGTGCGCGATTTGATCGGGTAGAGAATGCAACCGCAGGAACAGGACACCGAACATCACAACGATCAGCGCGAGAAATATGCCCATGACAACCATGAGCACGTCGGTCTCACCAGGGGCCGTGATGAACGCCGGCAAATGGTGCGAGGCAGCCGGGTGAGGCTCAGCCATAGCTTGCTCTTCGATCCGATTGATCGGGAATCGTAGTCAGCGCTCTCGCAGATGAGGTATGCAAGACAACCCTGACAGCGACGGGCGCAACTGTGTATAGCTGAAGTGATCCGGGGAGCAGACGGCAAGGTCCAATCTATCCAGGTTGACATCGGCCGATTTCTTGGGTTGGGAATCAAAGTTGCCACCATTAGCGCCGAGAAGATTGAGCAGGCGACCGGGATCAAAGTGCATTTGACGGACACTGAGATTCGGTCGTTGCCGGAAGCAAAGAAGCAATAGATCCGGTGATCCCGAGCCGGCATTCTAAGCTGTGGCGAGGCGACGGTCCCTGGCTCTATGGCCAGCCTTGCGGAGCGAAGCCAGGATCGCCATCATCAACGACGCTCACCTGCTAGATGCCGTGACTGAGGGTAGAGCGTACGGCCAGGGTCGCCATGGAAATGGCTTCTCCTCTGTAGCGGCCGCGAGAAAGCAGCCGATCTCAGCGAGCCATGCGGAAACGCGCGAGGACGCCACCTTCGGCAAGACGTTGCCCGGCGTTCAAGGTCCTCACCACGACCGGCAAAATCGTGAACGACGACCAGCTGCTTTACAGGGCGAGCAAACTCGATTGCGATGCTTGCCCGTTCAAGATGCTGTCCAAAAGGAGCCTGTAGCACTCGCCTAGCTGAACCACCCGTTGTGCCGAAACGGTAGTCATCGCACTATGGCGGCGGGGGAGGACGGGCAGCTTGGGGAGCTACCCCGCAATCCAATCTGCATAGTCTCGATCAGCGCTAAACATCCCGACGCTCCCTGGTGGGCCGGGGGGTGCCGCATCCTGCCGGTCCACGACTGCGGTTTAGTTCGACCGTGAAGAGCTGATGGTAGGTTCGCTTGGCAGCAGCATCGCACAGGCAGCACGGAGGTAAGGACAATGCCAAAGACTGCGCGATTGTCACGCACAGGTTCTGGATCGAGGCTCTCTGGGCAATTCAGATCGCCTACCCTCATTGTGCTTTCGGTTCTCACGCTAGGCGTTGCCGCAACCGCGGAGATCAGCTCTTGTTCGCGTTTCTTATTCGCTTCAATCACATCGACAGCGCACGCGCAGCCTGCTGAATCGAGTAGGGTACAACTGCGTGCTCAAATAAAGAGCGCCGCAGAGAAATTGAATGACATCGCGAGCGCGGCTCCTGACATGATACGGGCGATGTTCGCGGGGAACACCCCATCCGCAAGCCTGCTCGCGCTCGACGAAAGATCGATTGCCGCGGAAGCGGAGCTTGAAAGCGCGGTTCTCGCCGCGCAGAAGAGCGGGGCGCTGAGTGACGATGAGGTTAAGGAGCTAGGGCGGTTGGGGGAGCTTGCCAAAAAGACCCGCGACCCAGTTAAGGAAGACATAGAGCTGCTAAAGTCAGTACCCGACCTGCCGATCGTGGGTAGAGACGCGGCGGTGCGGCTGGCGCCAAAGAGTCAGAAGGATGCGTCAATCAACAATGCCGAAGCAGCAAAAAGGGCCGTGGGTGAGTTGTTGGCGGCTATACGAAAACTGCCCTAGCAGGCTGTTGAATGTCTCGCATGCTGACAGGCGGCGTCGAATATGATTCCGTTCCGGCTCGCCGTCTCGAGGTTCTGGCTGGGCGCCGAGACCCTGGCATAGCCAATTTTTGCGCATTTCTCGCTACCCTGAAATTAGGGCCACTGAGAAGCGCCTGATTTGCTGATGTTCGGCAAGCGGATAATGAATCAGGAGTTTTTATCCGCAGCGAATTCTCACAGCACCCGCGGCAGGACCTTCTCAGTGAGCAAGGTGAAAGAGCGGCGGCTCATGGGAGCAGCCATGAGGTAGGTCATCCCGGCCTCAGCGAGGGCTTCAATCTGATCTACGACCCTCTCGGCCGTGCCGTGCAGCATCACGTCCTCAAGGTAGAAGGCGATGGGATCCCTACCTCCGAAAGTCCTCACCTCCTGACGATGGTGGGTGGTGTGACCAACGTACGACCCGAGCATCCATCGCGCGCCACGCTGAGCTACCTCGCGGGCTTTCGCAGCCGTCTCGTCGATGGCGATTAGGCGGGCCATGGGAATGACCCGGCCAGCAGCACTATGTCCGGCAGCTACCAGCTTCTCACCGTAGTGCCGGCGCTTGTTGATGAGATCGACACGAGAGGAGTGCGGATCCATCAGAATTGAAAAGCCCTTGGCCGCCGCCCATTCAATCGCCGGGATGGAACTTGCCGCCATCCATACCGGCGGGTGCGGGCTCTGAAGCGGTTTGGGGAGCACCTCTATGCTGTCGTAGCTGTAATATTTCCCCTGGTAAGAGAGCTTTTCGCTCGTCCAGGCCTTGAGGACGATATCGACCGTCTCATGGAAGCGGGACGCGCTCTCTTCGCCCGGGATGCCAAAGGCCTTGAACTCGCTCCGCTCGAAGCCGCGCCCAGCGCCCCAGTTGACACGCCCGCCCGAGAGCACGTCGAGCAGAGCTACCTCCTCGGCAAGCCGCAAGGGATTGTAGAAGGGGGCCAACGATACGGCAGTACCGATGCGCAACTGCTTCGTCCGTGCCGCCGCCATGACGCCCAGCATGTGCACCGATGGACAGACCGAAAAACTCGCGAAGTGATGTTCTGCCAGCCACACGGCATCGTACCCGGTACTATCCATGATGGCGATGCGCTCAAGCGCCATGTCGTAGATGGAAGCCAGTGGGACCGATCGATCCAGCCAGCCGAAGAACTGTAGGACACCTACTCTCATGGTGGGTCCGGTCACCATTGGTTGATTTCCGATGCGACTTGACGACTTATTCCTCTCAGACGGGAGGATGCTAACATGTACCGGCAGAAAATCTGCGCCAAGGGCTTATCCGCGGAGCTTGCAAGAGTGGGTAGCGGCTAGGCATGTTCGCGTTCATCGTCGCTCTCGGAATCGTGGTGTTTGTCGGACTGTTCATCGCCGGCTTGCGGCGCCTGCCGTGGTGGACGCCGTTTGCCCTTGGGGCACTGATGGCCAACCTGGCGATCGTGGTCCTCCCTTTGATTGAGGATCACGTGGATTGGCCGATGGAAGTCCAGCGCCTGACCTACGCGCTGTTCCTCTATGTTGTGACCTTTTGGTCGGGTAGGGGCGCAGCCCGGATGATGAATCCGCCAAGGGCCTAGTCGCATCAGTGCCACGCCCGTCCCGAACCATGCACGATAGCTGCACTGCCGAACCAGGCCGGTTCGGGCCGCCGTGGTCGGGATGATTGTCCCAGCCTGACATATCAGACTACCCCCTGGCACCAAGGGTGCCGGCGCGAAGATAGGGTGCGCTCAGATGAGCGCGATGGCTTCCACCTCGATGAGTCAACCGGGTTGGGCGAGGATTGTGACGCCGACGAGGGCAGGTGCGGGCGCCTTTTGCCGAAGTACTCTTCGCGGATGGCGGCAAGCTCCGTGCGATGGCGGATATCGACGAGGAATGTAGTGAGCTCGACGACATTAGTCAGCGCACCCCCTTCGGCCTCAACTTGGGCCTTCAGGGCGTCGTAGGTGGCGCGGGTCTGGGCCGCAAAGTCGCCAGGATGCCCGGCTGACCCCTCTCATCGTAATCGACCTGGCCGGAAATGAACAAAATGGTCTCTGCGTCGCCAACTTTGATCGTCTGTGTGTACGCGGACGGGTCGAATGCGGTGCTCCGCTTGCGCGCGGGTGCTCGCACTGCGGAGCGGAACTGTCAGGAACGGCGAAATTCTGTGCCGAGTGCGGTACGCCCGCTGCTTCCTCAGCAGAGGTTCGTCCCAGAGACGACGCGGCGCGGTCCATCGCCCCTGACGCCTACACGCCGAAGCACCTGGCGGAGAAGATACTCACCTCCCGCGCCGCCATCGAAGGCGAGCGCAAGCAGGTCACGATACTCTTCGCCGACCTGAAGGGCTCGATGGAGTTGTTCGTCGACCGCGATCCCGAGCAGGTAAGGAAGCTGCTCGATCCGGTTCTGGCGCACATGATGGATGCGGTTCACCGCTACGAGGAAACCGTCAATCAAGTGATGGCGACAGCATCATGGCGTTGTTCGGTGCGCCCCTGGCCCACGAGGATCATGCCATCCGAGCCTGCTACGCGGCGTTACGCATGCAGGAGACGGTGAAGCACTACGCGGAAGGCGTCCGCCGTACGGAGGGTACTCCCATCCAGATCAGGGTAGGGCTCAACTCCGGCGAAGTGATTGTGCGCTCGATCGGCAGCGACCTACGCATGGACTGCACCGCGGTCGGTCAGACGACCAATCTGGCGGCGCGCATGGAGCAGATGGCGGTGCCGGGCTCCATCCTCATGCCGGCCGACACCATGGCGCTGGCGGAGAACTACGTACAGGTGCGGCCGCTCGGTCCACTGACCGTCAAGGGCATGCCGAAGCCTGTCGAGGTGTTCGAAGTCACAGCCGCCGGCACCGCTCGCACTCGCATGGAAGCCTCGGCGGCGCGAGGGCTCACACCGTTTGTTGGCCGAGAGACAGAGCTGCAATCGCTAAATCAGGCCCTTGAGCAGGCCAGAGCGGGGCGGGGTCAGGTTGTGGACTTGGTTGGCGATCCAGGGGTGGGTAAGTCCAGGCTGTTCTGGGAGTTCATCCATTCGCACAGAGTGCACGGCTGGCTGGTGCTCGAAGGCGGCACGCCGTCGTTTGGCAAGTCCAGCGTGTATCTGCCCGTCATCGACCTGCTCAAGTCCTATTTCCAGATCGAGCCGCGCGACGAGTTGCGCAAAGTCCGCGAGAAGATCACAGGAAAAATCTTATCGCTGGACCGCGCGTTGGTGAGGTGCCTACGGCGAAGTGGTCTGAGTTGAGGTAAGGCGTGAGGACCAACTGGAGGACCACGATGGGGAAGCGGCACAAGCCTGAAGAGATTATTGCGAAGCTGCGGCAGGTTGAGGTTATGACCGGCCAGGCACGTTGGCGGCTGTGCGATGAGCTGCTCAACGGGGAGACATTTACGACGCTCCGCGAAGCGCAGATCGTCATCGAGGAGTGGCGCCGGCACTACAATCGCGTGCGTCCGCATTCCTGGCTCGGTTACAAGCCGTCGACGCCGGAGGTTGTGGCATGGCCGGCCTCGCCAGCTGTTGAGAGCGCTCCGCCGGCCATAGCGTTGCGTCCGCGGCTAAACTAACAATGGTGTTGGACCACTCGGTGCGGGCCACTCACTCGTCAATCTCAGGACTGCAAAGGCCATTGCGTTCACAATACCGCCAACGATTCTTGTTCGGGTGGACGAGGTATTTGAGTGAAGCTTCGCCATACGTCATTGCCCTACGATCAAGGCACAATCCCCGTGACAATGTTGACAACGCCCAAGGCGAACGCTCCGAGTACGACGACGGTGAAGTAGGCCTGCACTGTGTCGCTGCGCAGAAGCGGGCGGACCTGTCCGTTCCGCGGGAGCGCAAGCCGGAGAACCCCAACCGATCCGACGAGGAGCGCGATGCCGACTAACAATTCCCCGATGTCCATTCGCGTACCTCGTTGATATCAGAGGGCGTCCATCCACCCTCAGGCCAAAGACCACACGATAAGAGCGCCGCCGATCAGGAGCATCGCTACAAACAGGACCGAAAACGCGGAGGCGCGCGTCTCAGTAGCGCCGATGAATGAAGTCGTGTCTCCCCGCGGCAGGCCGAACCGAAAAATCACAATAGCCAATGCCAGTAGTGCCAATCCCGGCCATAGCATGTGCGAAAAACTAACTCTTGGTTGGGGAGAGAGTGATGACCAGCCCCAGCGCGAGCAGCAAAATGATCGTCATCATGTAGACCGCTTGAGTGCTGTCCCGGTTTCGCAGAAACCCCACCACCTGACCCTGACGCGGCAACGCGAGCAGGAACATGATGATGGCGGCGACCATCATGAGCAGTCCGCCTATCATGTGTGTTTCCCTATCATTCGCGCCCAGACTGGAAGGAACCGCCCGCCTCGAAGCCGTCGTGAAACGAGGCGAGCGGCAAGGGAGAGCGCGGGTCGCTAAACCGTCGCCCGCGCGTATTTTGCGTGCGCCCACGCGCGCGGTCTATTGCGTAGAACTACTCTATCGAGAGGAGCCGCCCGCCGCGGATGCCGATGGGCGGCCCGACCGGTCGTTCAAGGGCGGAGTGCCCGGGTTCGTTCGCGTCACCGGTCCTAACGAACTTGCATTCCCGGATTGCGACGGCAATGGCATGTCCCGGAGCTGGGCTTCCTTGCCGTTGTCCAGGTGCACCGATTTCGTCCGAATTAGCGTTGATGACCGGCGCCCAAGGCGTCGAGGCCCTCAAGAAAGCGGGCTCGGTCGCAAAAGACGTACGAGCCGGCTCGCTAAGCAATGTGAGTTGTCCCCGCCTCTGGCCGCTAACGCGTGGCCGGAGGCCTCGATGTCAGCTCTCGGACCCCCAAAGCAGACCAACCTACTCGCCGGGCGTGCTTCGGATCATGCGCAACAGCTGCATCGGGCTATAGGGCTTGGTCACGTAACGGTCGCAGCCGGCGGCACGTGCCTTCTCCTCGTCGCCCTTCATTGCAAACGAGCTCACGGCGATGACCGGCGTTGCCGCAAGGTCGGGATCGGCCTTGATCCGCCGGGTCGCCTCATAGCCGTCGAGCACCGGCATCTGGATGTCCATCAGGATGAGATCGGGCCGGTCGGACTTGGCACGTGCTACCCCCGTCTCGCCGTCGACGGCTTCCAGCATCGCATAGCCCGAGCCGGTGAGGAGGGTGCGCAGGACGCCGCGCAGGTCCTCCTGGTCCTCGACGACGAGGATGCGCTTGGTCATGGCGCGGCCTTTCGAAGGTCGGCGCGCGCCGGCAGCTCCATCTGGAAGATCGAGCCTTGCCCGAGCGTCGACTCCACCCAGATGCGGCCGCCGTGCATCTCGACGATCTGCTTGGCGATGGCAAGCCCGAGGCCGGTGCCGCCCTTGTGACCTGCCCAATTTCTTCGGACCACGCTTGCTTGCGACGACCACCCTGGTTGGTGCCTTCGATTGCCCCTTGCGGGACGGTGATGCGACGGGACGGAGCGCGGAGGCTCCACATACCGCGGCGATCCGGCCCGTCGCTGGCGCGGACGCTGCGTCTTGCTCCTTCAGCTTCGCCGCGAATGCGGCCGGCGTCTGGTAGCCGAGGCTCGAATGTGGCCGCACGTCGTTGAAGTGTACGCCACCTGGGAACGGCGAGCCGGCACGCTCACCATTTTTTGCGTTGATCTCCTTCATCACCTCGATCTCCAGATCGCGCTCGGCGACGAGCTTCTTCAGCCGCGCGTTCTCGGCCTCGAGCTGCTTCAGCCGGCGCACGTCGTCCCGCTGCAGGACGCCGAAGCGCTTGCGCCACGTATAGATCGTCTGCTCGCTGATACCGTGCTTCTTCGCCACCCCGGCGATCGGATCGCGATCCGCCTCGCGCAGGATCGCAACCATCTGCTCGTCCGTGAACCTGCTCTTGCGCATGTGCGCCTCCGATCCGGAGCGCAGTCTCTCAAGTGATCGCCGGTCCGAAAACACTGGGGCAGGTCACCAGCGTCCGTTGTACCACCGCAGCGATTCTTTGGTGTCGTGTGGAAGTCTTTCTGTTTTCTTGCTGCATTCAAACGATTTTGATCTGGAAAAAGCGGGGCGGCTATCAAATCGCCACGATTCGCATCGCTCAGCGCTAAAGAAATGTTTCAAAAACTTGAACCGCGCCGAGTTCCCTGACGACCCCGTAGAACATATGCCTCATTAAACTAATTTTGTATGGTGTATGGGTCGAAAAATTTCGTCGCTTGACAACACGATAAACACCGCTCGTGCGAAACAAGAAGACTTCTTTGCCGACTTGGCATTGAGAGTAACGGATGAACGCCTATTAAAAGCGGTGATAACGAGGCCCGTGTTGCGAGCATTGCTCGCCGCGGAGTATGACGATGTTCAAAACAATAGGATCGTTCCAGTTCGAACACGCTTAAGGGATGAAAGAAATCATCGATCGGTGGGAGAAGATCTCCCTGCTCTATGAGATCGGATTTATTGGGTCCCGGGTTGCGACGACAGATGGGGGCCGAGGCAGCAATAAAATTGCTGAGGTGTTCTATTTGTCAGGCGACGACAAGTTGTTCGCATCAACGACGGAGGAAGACAAACGCAATTTGGAATTCGCGATGCACCCAGTATTTAGAGAAGCTCTTAGGTTGAAAACCGATGCTCACTCGTTCTGCCTTACGTATTCCGATGAGTGTGCTCGTGAAAACGACCTCGTGCCTCCGTGGGCCTAACTGCCGCCAACGCCAATCGGAGGGACTTCCGACTGACTGCACAGGAATGCAGCCTGACCTGCGCGCTCTGATCGGCAAGGCCTGACCCCACACCTGCTCTCTATGGCGTGTGCGCATTGCGACGTCATAATGGCTGCCGGCGGCAAGGCATTGCTTCCGCAGTTGGCGACAACCCCAAGCTTGACGTAAGGAGGGAAGCTGCCGTGGAATGACGGTCTTGTCTGACCGATTGGGGGCCCACTTGAGAATCCGTCTGCTTGGAACGGGAACGCCAACGCCATCTCTGCGAAGGATGTGCTCGGGCTACCTGGTCGAGATCGGCAACGACGTCATCCTGCTCGATCATGGCTTCGGCGCTCATCATCGGTTGCTAGAGCTTGGGATGCACGCGTCACGGGTGTCGCATCTCTTCTTCTCCCATCTGCACTACGATCATTGCGGTGACTATGCACGCCTGGTACTCACGCGCTGGGACCAAGGCGCGGGGCGTGTACCGGAGCTGAAGGTGTATGGTCCTCCACCACTCGCAAACATCACGGAGCAGTTGTTTGGCAATGACGGCGTTTACAATGTCGACCTTGTTGCGCGAACGAAGCACGGCTGCAGCCTCTCCATCTACGAGGCGCGCGGCGGCATCTTACCGCGGCAGCGGCCCAATCCGCACGTCACGGAACTGAAGCTTGGCGACTTGGTCAACGAGGGGGAATGGACACTGGAGGTCGGAGATGCGAGGCATTTCCAACCCTACCTAGTGACCTTCGCCTTCCGTCTGCGGCACGCCGGCCATACGCTCGTCTACTCGGGCGACAGCGGACCAATCGCAGAGATGGAAACGTTTGCCCGCGGGGCCGACGTCCTGATCCACATGTGTCATCATATTTCCGGCACGGAGCTCAGTCCTGACTTCGCAGACTCCTGCATGGGCCACAAAGAACTCGCGCAGCTGGCCTCAAGAGCCGGCGTGAAGAACCTGGTACTGACACACATAACCGAGCAGTTCGACAAACCTGGCGCTCGAGAGCGTGCGATCGGAGAGATCGCGGGAATCTTTGCCGGGAACGTCTTCTTCGGCGAAGACGGCATGGAGATACCCATCGCGTCGCCGGCTCTGGACAAGCTAATGTGATGGCGCGACCGCACACCCGATCGGAGGCGAGCTTGGGCAAGAGAAGCGTGAAGTCGATCAGTTATCTCGTGGCGGTGTTCGCGCTTGCATGGCTTTGCACTGCGCATGCCCAGGCCCAAAGCAAGGTACGCATCGCGCAGCAGTTCGGCTTATCGTATCTACCGTTGCATGTCGCGCTCGAACTCAAGCTTATCGAAAAGCATGCCAAGGCGATGGGGGAGGCGGACGTTGCCGTCGAAGTTGTGCGCCTGGCGAGTGGTGCGGCGGTCAACGATGCTATCCTCTCAGGCAACATCGATGTCGCCATGGCCGGGCTTACCGTTCTGCTCAATCTCCGCGACAAGTCGGTTGGCCAAAACCTGGTCAGGGGCATGATGGCAATTGCGGACAGCCCGATCTACTTCAACACCACCGACCCGCGTATTCGATCGGTCAAGGACTTCCAGGACACAGACCGCATCGCGATGACGGCGGGAAAGGGGACGCAGCACGCTGTCATCCTGCAAATGGCAGCTGTCTCGGCATTCGGATGGGATCATCGCGACAAGTTGGATGCTCTCGCTGTCGGCATTTCGCACCCGGACGGAGTCGTTGGTCTGCTCTCGGGAGGAGGCTCGTTCAAGACCCACGCCACCACGGTCCCCTTCATTCAGATGGAGTTGGCGGATCCCCGGGTGCGCACCTTGCTTACTTCTTATGACGTGATCGGCGGCCGTCACACGCTGATCGTCGCCTACTCTGCGGAGCGTTGGCGGAAGGAGGCACCCAAGCTCTATCAGGCAACCTTCTTGGCACTGTCTGAGGCCATGGAAATCATCCGCAAGGATACGCGTGGCGCGGCCGAAATGTATCTGCGCCGTGAATCTTCCAAGCTTGGAGTGGACGCAATACACGCAATCGTCAGCGATGACCACATGCTCTACTTCACGCCTACACCCACCGGCGTGATGGCCTACGCGAGCCACATGGCACGGGCCGGCCTCTTGAAGAACAATCTTACGAACTGGAAGGATGCATTCTTCGAGAACGTTCACGATATGCCAGGGAATTGATAGGGCCGCGTGGGAAGTAGCCCGACTTCGCTTCTTCCGGACTCGGGAGAGCAACGGACGGGAGCGTGCAGCTCCAAGAGGTCTGCGTTTTACCGAACCGAGACATCAGCGGGACGCGCCTGCGCCTCGATGAAGGTCCTCTTGGTACATGCGCTTCAGGTGCGCTCGAGCATGCGCTCGAGCTTCTTGCTCAGGACCCAGCCGAGGGCTAGGAATGCGAGCAACATCACCAAGCCCAGGCCCGAGGAGGCATCTCTCATGACCTTCTCCGAGACTTGGCCGAAAGCATAGCCGGCGGAGACGACCGCGCAGGACCATAGGCCCGCTGCACAGAAGTTGAGCACCAGGAAGGTGGACCAGGGCAGCGGGGAAGTCCCGTAGGCGAAGCCGGCTAGGCCTCTGATGCCGTGCGGATAGCGATGCAGCAGGATCATCCACACATGGTGACGATTGGCCAGGTGGGCCGCAAACTTGATGGCGCCTTCGATCCGCGGGAAGGACTCGAGCCAGCGGGTGCCGAACCGCCGCCCGATCCAGAACCGAACAACATCGCCCGCGAAGCTGCCGAACCAGCAAACTGCGATCAGCGTCGCGAAATTCAGTGCGCCGGAATGGGCGGCGTACCCTGCAAACAGCCCAAACAGCAGGCTGTGCGAGGCCGCATAGGCAAACATGATACTGTAGGCCGCATCGCCGTTCTGGCGTATGAGGTCGAGGAACGATGCGAGGTCGGTTGGAAACAGCAAGGTGGGCCACCGCGGTCGAGGGGATCAGCTTGGACATAGTTACCATTTTCGAGCGGGCGTAGCCTAGGCGGTAGAATCGCGAGGAGTGCCATCTCGAGACGGCTGCCAACAACAGGTACGCATGCGTTACGCGATCCCCAGCGCACACGACCCAGTAGAGCCCGAATATCTGTGGCTCCTGCAGGATCTCGACCGGAAGGCATCTCTCCTCGACAGCAGATACCCCATCCCCTTCACGCGGGTTCGCTTCGGCTGGGACGCGATCGTCGGCTTGCTGCCGGTCGTCGGCGACGTTGTCACCGCAGCGGTCGGCCTCCATTTGGTCCATCGTGCATGCCGCCTTGGCGCAGACGGCCGGGTTGCATCGCGCATGGTCCTTAACGTTGCGGTCGACGCACTGCTGGGTGCCATCCCAATCGTCGGCACAGTCTTCGACGTCTACTTTCGTGCCAACGAACGCAATCTGCGGCTCTTGTTCGATCACATCGAGCGACACCGCCGATCGCGAGCCTAGAACCGAGCGCGACAACCGTGTCGCGCGAGCTCTTCCGTTGCCGGGGTAAGAGCGGACGTACCCTCGCCGAACAACTTGCTCCGTTCCTGTTCCCCCGGCGCCGCTCCGCCGTCTTCACCTTCAGCCAATGCCGACACGGCCCTGATCGGGCGTCGAGCGGAATGCTCAGCGCAGCGTGTCGTTGGGACAGATGTTGGTCGATTGGTCCGTCCCGGTAGGTGGATGGACCTCTGCCGCCGCGCTCCCGCTTCGGGACTCCAGATCGGATGGTGTCCCGTACCCCGTTGGTGGCAACGGAGCGCGCTTACCGTATTGAGGGTAGGCGATGTCGGTCTGCAAACTTTGACATGCCGACTGCTTGAACAGCCGGCAGTCGGAACGCAAGGACGCCCACTGCGTTAGCAATGCAAGGTTTGCCCAGCTACCTCCCAAGCATGCTGGCATTGGAGCCGGGCGATGCGTCAGCCGCCCGGTTCTTCATCTTGTGCTCGCTCGTTTCGGTCGGAACTGAGTCAGTCCAAGTACCGTTGAGTTTGAGCGAGGTCGAACGTTGGGTTAGCGGAGACAGCGAAGCATGATCATCCGGGCATTCATTGTGGCTTTCCTCCTGGGCCTGGCGACGGTCTGCCAAGCGCAAATGCCCAGTCCGACGGATGGAAGGGCTGCCGAGGTGGCCGAGCTGACTGGCGCTCCCGTCTTCGCCTGGGATGGATTGGAAGTCGGCAAGGTATCCAACGTTTTGTTCGACAACGAAGGACAGCCGCTGCGGCTGCGGATGAAAAGGGCCGCCAACCTCGGACTGGGCGAGCGCACAATAGAAGTGCCGAGGGGTGCCTTCATCCTTCTGCGCGGTGCGGCAGTCCTCGAATTGCCGGCCGAGGCCGTGGAGGCGCTTCCAGAGATCAACGACGAGGAATGATCCCATCTCCAATCCGATCCCGCGTCAAGCCGCAAACATCTGCTGTCGGGGGTCGAACCGATGGCGGCTTGATGTCGACCTCGTGCAGACCTCGTGCGGCCTGGGCGTGCCGCTGTTCGATTACAAGCAAGGGCGTGGCAGCCTCGTGCGCTACTGGACGGCAAAAGACATCGACAATCTCCGGAAATACTGGAGTTTGAAGAACAAGATGAGCATCGACGGCCTGCCCACCGGTTTTGACCCGGACAACATGATCCCTGGAACGCCGGCACGGCGCGACATCTAGTGCGGGCCCAAAGCAGGCCATAACCAGGCGTCGCGGCTTTCCAGAAGCGGCGAAGCGGCCCACCCTGGACTCGCCGCGATGACCGAGAAAAAAGGACCGCAGTTGCGGGCTGCGGTCCTAGTCTAAGGGTTCCAACGCCCCGACAAGGAGTGGGAACGAGGCTCGCTACGGCGGGGGTAGGTGCCGAGAGGAGAGGCGAGCCCAAGTCGATGTCGGAGCAGTGTGATCCTAAGCGGGGCCGGACCGAGATTCCATCAGGGTCGCAAGGTACGGTGAACCAAGTGTCACATGCAACTATCCGGGAACAGAGGACCTGCGGGTGCCTCTCCCCTTGCCGCCCTCGATCTTTCCGTCCGGCCAGCGCTTGACCTCATAACACTGCTAGGTGCCAGCGACGCGCTCGAACTCGGCGGTCCCCCGAGCCTTCCGCACAACCGCCCAATGTGTCGACTCGGAGCGCAAGGCGTGCGGCCTCCTCGCGCCAGGCGGAATATGTACGGTTTCCTGTGCAACAAGAATAACCAATCTTACGAACCATTGCGCAGCCATCGGAATAACTTGGTAGGATAATTTGCCAAGCGCAATTTCTGGAAGAATATGCGTTGTCTGGCCAATCTAGTGGAGGTGTTGGCATGAAAACAGTGATGACCCTTCTCATCGCTGGCGCAGCATTAGTCGGTGTGCAAGCGATTACCGCCAAACCGGCTGAAGCGTTCGGATGGTGCGGATCGCATGGCAGAGCGGCGTGCACCTACCGATCCTACAAGCCTGTGCGCGCATACCGCGTCGTTAGGTCCTACAAGCCGGTGCGTGCTGTTTCCCGTCGCGGCTGCTGGTGGTGACTTCCCGACAGCGTAGGGACGCGCGACACGCGCGTTGCTTGATCTAGAAGGCCTCAGAACGCTGAGGCCTCAAGCTTCCATAGTTGCCTCTTGCCCGGACGGAACGGGTTGTAGTCGAGGCAGAGCAGGAGCTCTCCGGAAGCTGGCATGAGCAGCTCAGCACCGATGCGCGCCACCAGTGCGCATCGTTGCCAACGAGCATGCGTGCCACTTTCCGGGCAGCAGGGTACCCGGCCGGCCGATCGGATGGCGTCGCGAAGCAAGCGCCCGCTCATCGAAGATGGCAATCAATCCGGGGTGAAGATGTTACGACCGTCTCTGTGTGCAACACGCCCTGGCGCTCCCATCAGATCGCGATCAACCATCTCCTGCAACAGCTGGGCATCGTTTGGCGTATTGGCTATGAATCTGCGCTGGTCTTGCAGCCGCCCGAACAGGATAGCGTACGAAGGCCCCTTCCGTTCGTGCATCACGGTGTAGGTCTCAACAGTGGCCTTTCCTTCTGCCGCCTCGGCAACAGGCGGGCCTTTGGCCGCATCGATTGATGCTTGATAGATCGATGGATCGATTGGCTTGAATGGCTTCGCGGGGGGCTCGGTCGAGTAGATGCCTGCCGATTGTTTGGTGACGTAGTTGCCATTCGCGGTCACCATGCCCTTGATGCCCGGTTTGCCGCGCACCTCGTCCATCATCTGCGCGATCGAGTGGGTGACGTAGTTGTTGCCGGGGCCGCCGAAATAAGGAAGGCCTCCGGTAACGGTCAGCCCCCGGCGATCGTCCTGGGGTATGCCCATCTCAGAGCAGGCGATCTGCACTGCGGATGGGAAGCAGCTGTAGATGTCGAACTTGTCGATCTGTCCGATCTCGAGCTGGGCCATCCGCAGAGTCTCGCGGCCGACAACGCGCATCGCCGACGATGAGTGGTAGTCGTGTCGGTCTGAGATGTACCAATGATCGTGCGCGTCCGCGCAGCCGTGGAGGTAGACCCAGCGGTCAGATGGGATGCCGAATTCACGTGCTTTGGCAACGGACGTGAGAATGATCGCTGCCGCCTGGTCGATGTAGGCATTGGAATTCATCAGCTTGGTGTAGGGGAAGCCGATGTAGGGGTTCTCGGTGCTGACTTTGGCAATTGCTTCGGCCGTGAAGCCTTGCCGGCGATCTGCAAGGGGATTGTTTTTGGCAACCGCGGCAAAGTGCGCAAACAGTCTCCCCACGGCCTGCAGGTGTTCGGGCACGGAGCGACCCAGATGGCGGCGGATGCCCTGCTCGAACAATGGATAGGAAAAGATGGCACCTGCCATTCGGTGCCGATCCTCCATGTCGCTCCATCCCCGCTTGGCGATGCCCCATTCCTCAAAAGTCCCGCCGGCGTCCTCATTCCAGTCGAGCGTGACCTTCGCACGCTCGGCTGCCTTCTGTGTCGCCAGTGCTTCGCCGCCGCAGATCATGGCAGCGCCGACCTCGCCACGCGTGATCATTTCGAATAGGCGATTGACGCACCATTGCGGCATGTTCCCGCCTGAATGCGTGTAAACGAGCCGCCTGGCGCCACCATTGCCGATGCGATTGGCAACGGACTTCGGGGGGTTCCTCGGATCGCCAAAGGGGCTTTTGAAACGCCAACTCGTATCCGAGAAAGAGCGCAGCACGACGATCGTATCGAGAGCCTCAAGAAGGGCCTTGCCGCCGCGCGCATCCTCGCTCGCCTTTCGCGCCGCTGCGGCCATCAAATCCAAGGCGTTGAGGGCGTCGGCGGGATCGGCCTCGCGCTGCGTGACCTGCCCGCTTCCAACGAGTATCGGGATGTGTTGATCGCCCACTGGGCGTCCTCCCACGTAGATGCCGATCGCTTGGCAACCAGTACAAGCTACCAAGCCCTCGAGCTAGCATGTCTTGTGCATCGGACGTGATGTCGCAACAGCCGCCCATCTCACCATCGGCAACTGCAGCAGAACCCGGGAGAAAATCTTCAGGAGCCCATCCCCATCTCCATGCCTGTCGCGGACTTTCACGATGCGTGGTTGTTCCAAGAGCCTTCCTGGAACTTTTCGCCCGGCCGAATTTTATGGAAGCGAGCCATCCACAAACGTCTCAATCCAATTTCCGTTTGCGGGGGCCCAGGTTTCCAAGCCCCGACGCGGAAACATCTCCCCCGAATTGGGGATGGTGCCAGCGTCAAACTGCGCTATCTCCCCTGCGGGCACGATGAAGAGCGACGACATTGGGGTGCATGCCACGTTGAAGTGTAACCCTTAGGAGAATCACGAATGTCGCGTTCACGATCCACGTATCTGATAGCTGTGCCCGCAGCCCTTGGGCTTGCTATCGCCGCTTCAGGGCTTGCAGTCGCCTTTGATCCCTGGGGTCAGAGTCGCTGGTCCTTCATGAAGGGCGCTGAGACGGTCCCTGCGCTTGCCGACAATCAAGGGATCTATGTGGACAAGGCAACCTTCAAGCTGGCCATCGGAGAGGCCAAAGGTAGCGACCCTGTGGCGCTGATCGCCAAGATGGGCGGCAAGGAAGTGGCCAGCGGCGCAGTCATCTTCCGCTCCGGCGACAAGCTCTACATCCTCGACGGTAAGCCGGCGCAGTAAGCCTCGGCTCCGAATAGCTCGTTACGATGCGGGGCCCGCGGACAGATGTTCGCGGGCCTTGCGCTGTTGCCGTCCGGAATGAGGACCGCCGCGCGGGGAACAGCGCGGCGGTCAAGGGCGGACCGAGGGGAGGGTCCGGCCCAACGGGCATGCGCCGAGGGATCCGCACGCAGCCCGACGGGCGGGCATCGAGGGAAGATGCGCGCCCGTCCCCAGAATGCCGTTTACGTTCGTATGCGATATCAGGGTGAATATGTACGTTGCCGCGCCAGAACGTCGCGTCGGCGGGCGGACAGTCTCCCCAGAACCGGGGATACCCCGGGCGGGCAAACTGACGATGTTGCGCCACTGGCGCGGCCGCGCCTCGACCCGCACCGGGCGCGGCTTGCTGCCGCCGCGTCCGGGTGCCGCCTTCGCGGGCGCGCCCGGACGCGGTTCCCGCAAATCCAAGGGCCGAAGCCAAGGGGCGATTCCGAGCACCCTGCAGGGGTTTTCGAAACCTGGGGTTGGGCTGTGTCTCGGCACACCGGCGGTCTGCACGCGTCCTTGCGGCTTTTCGCGTGACCGGCGCGCAGTCCGATGCCGGAGCGTTCGCAGAATCCGCCGCAGCCACGCATGCAGCACCACCGCCCTTGCCGCCAACGTGCGTCGTGCCCGTTCGGGGCCAAATAGGCCGTAGACTGAGGTGCTGCAGGATCAACCCGAAGGACTCTCAGCCAGCGGGCGGGCCGGGGGTTTGCGTCCTCGGCATCCAGCCGTCGAAGATGGGCTTCATATCGTTCCAAGCGGTTGCTTCCGCCTTGGCCAGGGTCTAGCGCGCCGATGAGGCAGGTACCTCGCTGGAACCATCCTTCGCGCTTGCGTGTTGACGAGCCGAAGCCTCAGCTCGCCAATACGGAGCCGCGCGATGGGTCATGACGCCAAGACGAGAGCGAAGAACAAGGACAAGAAAATCGACAAGGCTGGCGAGATGACGTTCCCGGCTAGCGATCCGCCGGCGTCCGGCAAGGCCACCGGGACTGAGCCTCCGAGGAAGCCCGTCGATCGCAAGCCGCCAGAGATCACCAGGGAGCAGATCGAGCAGGCGCGCCGCGGCGAGGGCCACAAGCATCAGCGCCGCGGCTGAGCCGCGGCGGATATGAGCGCGGCGCGGGCGCCGGCGCCCACTGCGGCCGCTGCGCCTGCAGACGCGACGCCAAGGCGATCCACCACTGAAGCGCGGCTACGTTCGCACCATTCGGCGTGCCGCGCAGAAGGTTGCCCCATGAGCCTGGAAGCTGAAGTCACGCGCACCGTACTCATGTACTTCGTGCTGCCGCTGTGGCTGCTGGCGGGGTTCGCGGACTGGCTTTGCCACCGCGCCTCCAGCATCGCGACGACCGCGGGGCCGAAAGAGTCCCTCATCCATTTGCTGATGCTGACCGAGATGGCCATTCCCGTCACCGCGGCCATGGCGCTCGAGGTGAACGCGCTGGTCATCCTGGTGATGATCGTGTGCTGGGCGGTGCACGAGGCCACCGCCATTTGGGATGTCGTCTATGCCCACGACAAGCGCGAAATCACGCCGATCGAGCAGTGGGTGCACACCTACCTGGGTGTGCTCCCGCTCCTGAGCCTCGTATTGGTGGTGGTCTTGAATTGGCACCAGTTCCTGGCGCTCTTCGGCATGGGGCCGGAAGCCGCGCGGTTCGAGATCGTCCTCAAGGAGCCTCCCTTGCCGTGGGGCTACGTGCTGTCGGTCATCGGCGCCGTCATGCTCTTGGAGGTGTTGCCGTATCTGGAGGAACTCGTGCGCGGGCTGCGTGCCAACGACGGCCGGCTGGTGCCACAGAAGCGGGCTGCACGCGGTGGAACGGAGGGCCGCTGAGGCGGCTGTCCCGTTTCGGCACAGGGCGGCTGGCCCGCGCCTTGAAGGGAAGTCCCAGCCTGACAACCTGAGCCCGAGCCGCCCGCATGTCCCTTCACAGACGCCACTTTCTGGGCCTTTCCGCTGTCGGGGCCGCCGCCGCAGCGCTGGTGTCCCTGCCTCGGCGGGCGGCGGCCGGATCGTTGTCGCACTTGGGATTGGACGCCGCCCACCTCGGCGTGCGCGCCGGCGGCCCGGACGACCAGTCGCAGGCTCTGCAGGCTGCCATCGATCGGGCGGCCGGCGCCCGCGTGCCGCTCATGCTCGCGCCCGGCATCTATCGCGCGGCCGGGCTGCGGTTGCCGCCCGGGGCGCAGCTCGTCGGTGTACGCGGCGCCACGCGCCTGGTCCTTGCCCGCGGGGCCTCGCTGCTGGCCGCGGCGCAGGCGGAGCACGTGACGCTCGAAGGACTGACGCTCGACGGCGCCAGGCTGGCGCTGCCGGAAGGGCGCGCCCTCGTCCGGTTCTCCCACACGCGCGGACTCCGCATCAGCGACTGCGCGCTCGTGGACTCGGGCGGACACGGCATCCTGCTCGAGGGGGCCCAGGGCGAGGTGGCCGCCTCAAGCATCACGGATGCGGCGGGTGCGGCGATCTTCTCGCGCGATGCCCAGGGCCTCAGAATCGCCGGCAACTCTATTCGGGGCGCCGGCAACAACGGCATCCTGGTGTGGCGCTCGGAGGCGGGCGATGACGGCACGCTGGTGCTCGACAACCGCATCGAGGATATCGCGGCCCGCGCCGGCGGGTCCGGGCAGAACGGAAACGCCATCAACGTCTTTCGCGCCGGCAATGTCAGTGTGCGCGGCAACCGCATCAAGGGGGCGGCCTTCTCCGCGGTGCGCGGCAACTCCGCCTCCAATCTGCAGATCGCCGGCAACACCTGCACGGGTCTCGGCGAGGTGGCGCTCTATGCCGAGTTCGGTTTCGAGGGCGCCGTGATCGCCAGCAATATCGTCGATGGCGCCGCGCTCGGCGTCGTGGTGACCAACTTCAACGAAGGCGGGCGGCTGGCCGTCGTGCAGGGCAACCTGATTCGCAATCTCGTGTCGGCCCGCGCCGCCGGCGCGGACCCGAACGATGCGGCCGGCATCGGCATCGGCGTGGAGGCCGACACCGCCGTCACCGGCAACGTCGTCGAGAGGGCGCCGAATGCCGGCATTCTGCTCGGCTGGGGACGCCACCTGCGTGATGTGTCGGCCACCGGCAACGTGGTACGCGACTGCGGTATCGGCATTGCCGTGTCGGTGGCCGCAGGGGCCGGCCCGGCGCTGATTGCCGACAACCTCATCTCCGGGGCGCGCCGCGGCGCCATCCTCGGCATGGACCGCCACGCGGCGCTGACGGGTGACCTTGCTGCCGCAGACGCGACCCGCATCGCTCACCTCAGCATCACCGGCAATCGCGTTCGCTGAACCAAGCATTCCCTTGGCGCGCAATCACGGCTGCTGAGTGTCTGGGTCCAGCCTCCGCCGGAATGAGGTCTCCGGGCAACGCGATGCGCTCGACGCGGCGTCATGCCGGCGCCCATCGCGGACGAGGTGCGCGAGAGGAAGCAGGCCGGCACCCATGCGCGATGCACGAGCCCTCGCCTGCAGGCTCAACGCCCCCCAGAACGCTCTGGAAGATGCGATCGCGGTGGCGCATCCTGCGCGCGCCCGGTCGCCGGCCTGGCGGCGACCGGCAGTGGAGGCAGACATGAGCTGGTTTCCGGTCCCCGAAACGATCCCCTCGAAGGTCTTCACGCCCCTGCCGGACAGGTTTCGCGCAGCCAAGCGCACCCTGTGGGCCGATTTCAACAAGGGCGGCGCCGAGGTCGACTCGTTCCTGGAGGGTCCCGCCTTCGACCGCGCCGGCAACCTCTACGTCACCGACATCCCCAATGGGCGCATCTTTCGCATCGACCGCGCCGGCGGCTGGGAGCACGTCGCCACCTACGACGGCTGGCCCAACGGGCTGAAGATCGCAGCCGACGGCCGCATTCTCATCACCGACTACAAGCGCGGGCTGGTCGTGCTCGATCCCGGCAGCGGCAGCGTCACGCCGCACTACACCTACATTCGCAGTGAGAGCTTCAAGGGCGTCAACGACCTCGTCATCTCCGGCAGCGGCGATATCTTTTTTACCGACCAGGGCCAGACAGGCATGCAGGACCCCTCGGGTCGCGTCTACCGGCTCACCGTCGATGGCCGGCTCGAGCGCCTGCTCGATACCTGCCCGAGCCCCAACGGCATCGCGCTCGATCCCACGGAAGGCTGGATCTACGTGGCGTTGACGCGCGCCTGCCAGATATGGCGCATGCCCGTGACGCGCGACAGCGTCACGGGCAAGGTCAATGTGTTCGCGCATATGCCGGGCGGCATGAGCGGGCCGGACGGTCTGGCGGTGGATGAGGAGGGCGGCCTGGCCGTAGCCAACCCGGGCCACGGCTGCATCTGGCTGCTCGATAGGCACGGCGTGCCACGCTTCCGTGTCGAGAGCTGCGGCGGCCGCACAATTACCAACGTTGCCTACGACCCGAAGGACCTCCACCGCCTCGTCTTCACGGATTCCGACCTGGGCCAGGTGCTCGAGGCGCGCGTGCCCATCCGTGGCCTGCTCCTCGCCTCGCACGGCTGAGGCGCGTGATCTGAGTTTTGTCACGCCGGAATTTCGCGCCCGCGACATATCCGGCACCCAGAGCGATGCGGCGTAGGCGGCAACCGGCTGCGGCGCTCAGCCGGCCTTGGCGGGCGACTTGAGGTAGTCGGCATCCGAGACGGGCTCGAGCCAGGTGGTGGCGTTACCCTTGTCGTCGGACTCCGACAGGGCCAGGTGGGTCATCATCTGGTCCGGTGCGCTTCCGTGCCAATGGCGCACATCCGGAGGAATGATGACGGTATCGCCGGGGTGGATCGCCTGCACGGCCTCGCCTTCCTTCTGGTAGCGACCGACGCCCGCAACCACATGCAGGATCTGGCCGACGGCATGGGTGTGCCAGTTGGTGCGGCCGCCGGGCGTGAAGGTCACGCGCGAGACCCTGAGTCGCGACGGTGCCTCCGGTACGAACACCTCTTCATGCCACACCGTGCCCACGAAATTTGACTCGGGGGCCTTCTTGGTCGGCCGCGATCCGGCGCGCAGGACTCTCGATTTCATGGTGTCTCCTCCGGTGCAATGCGTCGCAGCGCTACTCCGCCGCCCTGACGCGCAGCTTTGCCATCGCGTCCTCGACCGACGGCCGGTCGATAGCGAACATCGTCTCCGGCGTGACCACCGCGTACTCCATGTAGCCAAGCCGCCCGATCGGCCGCATGGCGCCCGTGTCGACCATGCCGTCCTTGATGAAGCGGTCGTCGATGTAAACGCCGACCACCTGCCCGAACACCACCCAGTTCCTGATCTCTCCGCCCGGATGCAACGGAGGCAGCTCCACCGTCTTCCAGAACTTGCATTCGAGCGCCGCCGGGCTCTCCTTGACGCGCGGCGCCTTGACGAGCTTGCCGGGCACCGCGGTCAGCTCGCCGATGGGGAACTCGTCGACGCCGTAGGGGACGGACGCCGAGGTCATGTTCATGTTGTGCCGCAGGTCCCAGGTCGAGAGCGAGCAGGTGAACTCGCCGGTCTCCTCGACGTTCCTGAGCGAGTCCTTGCGGCCCGAGGAGCTGAACATGACGTAGTGCGGCTTCTCGCCCACGGCGTTGAAGAAGCTGTAGGGGCCGATATTGCATACGCCGTCCTTGCTGACGGTGGCGATCCAGCCGATCGGCCGCGGCCCCACAATCGCCTTGAAGGGATCATGCCTGAGGCCGTGCTTGTTCTCGATGGTCTCGTAAAACACCTGGGTCTCCTTGAAGGTTGTGCCGTTCAGCTGGTCCAGCGGGTGATGATCCTGTCGAGCTGGGGGCGGTCGCGCTCGCTCTGGCGCTCCTTGGCCGTGCCGATGTAGACGAAGCCGGCCACGCGCTCGTTGGCGGCCAGGTGCAGGCCCTCGCGCACGGCCGGGCTGTAGGCATACCACTCCGTGATCCAGCAGGTGCCGAAGCCCAGGGCATTGGCGGCGAGACAGAGATTGAAGCAGACGGCGCCTGACGAAAGGATCTGCTCCCAATCCGGAACGCCGGGATTGGGCGTCACGCGCGAGATGACGGCGACGACGGTCGGCGCGCGCAGGAAGCGCGTGCGCTCGGTCTCGAGGCGGGCGGCGCTCGGCGTCTCCTTGTCCTCGGCCAAGCAGGCCTTGAGGAGGACGCGGCCGAAGCTGGCGCGCGCCTCGCCCTCGAAAACGATGAAGCGCCACGGCTCGAGCTTCTTGTGGTCAGGCACGCGCGCTGCCGCCGTCAGGATCGTCTGCAGCTGCGCCGCGGTCGGTCCGGGCTCCGTCAGCTGCGCCGCCTTGGTCGACCTGCGCTGCAGGAGGAAGTCGAGGATTTCCTGGCTCATGATCGCTACTGCGCTTCCGCCGATCCAAAGCCCGCCGGCAAGGCACTCGCTATATCTACCCCGTCGTGGGTACAATGGCCAAGACCAGTGTCCTGATTGCGGGATTCGTCTCGGTGTGCAGCTCGCTCGGAACAAGTCTCGCGACCTGAAGGACATTGGAAAATTCAACGATTCTCGTGCGATTGAGATCGACAGGTCCGGGCAGCGACCCGTCTGAGAGGAAGGCGGCGGACTTCTCGATTATCACGAGCGCGCAACGAGCCTGGGCGGCAGCCATGA
This sequence comes from Hyphomicrobiaceae bacterium, assembly GCA_050248715.1. Classification (GTDB taxonomy): domain Bacteria; phylum Pseudomonadota; class Alphaproteobacteria; order Rhizobiales; family Hyphomicrobiaceae; genus AWTP1-13. The sequence goes on from JBFWRV010000035.1 coordinate 43,304, forward strand.
CGAGACGTGATCCTGGGCGCAGCTGGAACGCCCTGGCGTGGGCAGCCTTCCTGCTGCTGCTCTCGGCGGGAGCGGCGCGCGCGGACGATCCCGCATCCGTCATCGTTGTCTTCGACGGTTCGGGCTCGATGGCGGGCAACATCGAGGGCACCAGGGCCAGCAAGGTGATCCTGGCGCGGGATGCCGTGCGGCGCGGTCTGACTGCCGTGTCGCCGAGGACGCGCGTCGGGCTCGTCACGTTCGGCAACCGGCGCGGCGATTGCGGCGACGTCGACGTGGTGCGCAGGCCGGAACCGCTGGATGCGGCGCGCCTCATGGACTCCCTGGACCGGCTGAACCCGAGGGGCAGGGGACCCCTGACGCACGCTCTGCGCGAGGCTGCCAAGGCGTTCCCGCCGGGGCCGGGGAGGCGCAGCATCATCCTCCTCAACGACGACATCGACAATTGCCAGCAGAACGTTTGCGCCGCAGGCGAGGAGTTGCGCCGGGCCGGCATCGTCGCCCACATCGTCGGCCTCGCCCTGAAGCCGGACGACGCGGCGCGGATGGCGTGCCTGCCGCAGGTCACGGGCGGGCGCAGCTACAATGCGAGGACGCCGGAGCAGCTCAACGCATTCCTCGAGGAAGCCCTGCGCTTCGCCAGCACGGATGCCGGAAGGCAAGCACCGCAGGCCGTGGCGCCGCCGGGCCAGGCGACGTCTCCAGCCGCCATTCCGCCGAGTGCGCGGCCGGGGCTCTACCTGCGCGCTGCCCTGGCGCCGGGAGCGGCGCCCGTCGCCCTGCCATTGCAATGGACGGTCCGATCCGACGCGCAGCCCGCCAACACCGTTTTCTCGGCTCGCACGGCCAACCCGCATGTACCGGTGCCCCCTGGGCGCTACATGGTCGAGGCGCGCGATGGGACGGTCGTCGCAAGCCAGATGGTGGATGTTGCGGAGAACAAGCCGACCGAGGTGCAGCTGATCCTCAACGCGGGCACCCTGCAGGTGCGCGCGATGGTGCAACGGGTCGGCGCGCCGCTGGGTGACGCCATCATCTCTGTCGCCGGCCTGGCCGGCGACGGCAAGGATAGCGGTGCCAAGGAGCCGGCGCGCCCGATCGCGGTCTTCAAGGGCGGCGAGGCTATCGCGCTCCTGTCTCCCGGCCGCTATCTGGTGCGCGCCGAGCAGGGCCTAGTGCGCGGGGAGAACACTGCTGTCGTGCAGGCGGGCAGCCAGGGTCGGATCGACATCGCGCTCAACGCGGCCCGCATCATGCTCACGGCTTCGGGGCAGGATACCGCTGCGGGCGCGGAGGCGCTCATGTTCAGCGTCGACGAGGACGATCCCGACGCGCCCAAGGGCCGCAGGGAGGTGGCCCGTTCCGCGGCGCGCCAGGGCGATTTCGTCCTGCCGCCCGGTACCTACTACGTCGCCGCGCGGCAAGGCGGCGTCGAGGTTCGCGAGAGCCTGGCGGTCGGCCCGGGCGACGTGGCGCGGCGCACGCTGTCGTTGGCCGCCGGGCGCCTTGCGCTGGCGACCAAGCCAGCCGGAGCGGGCCAGGCCCCGAGCGAGCCCGTCTCCTATCGCATCGAGCGCCTCGACGGCGCCCAGCCCGAGCAGTTCACGACCAGCCGGCCGGCGCCGACGCTGCTGCTGCCCGCGGGCCGTTATCGCGTGGACGGCCGCTACGGTGCCATGAACGCGCGCGTGTCGCGCGAGGTCGAGGTGAAGGCGGGCCAGCTGCAGCAGATCACGCTCGAGCCGCAGGCGGCGACCCTCAAGCTGCGCCTGGCGGCTCGCGGCGCGCCGGTGCTGGCGGACGTGTTCTGGGACATCAGGGACGAGACCGGCGTCACGGTGTGGACCACGGGGCTGGCCGAGCCGGCGGCGGTATTGCGGGCGGGACGCTACACGGTGCGGGCCGAGACCCGCGACAAGCGCTACGATCGCACGATAGAGTTGCGGGCGGGAGAATCGCGCCTCCTGGAGCTCGCGGCCGACTGAGCCGGTCGGGGACGGCTGCAGGGGCGCCGCGGCGGCGGGCGTGCCGGGCTTACGACCGCCTTGATTGCGCGCGATTCCTGCCCGAGCATCATGAGGGAATCGCACATCGGGGGTGAGGGCAGTGGCGCCGCGCAGCAGGTTGCATCCGGGCATGATCGCGCTTGCCGCGATGCTGGCACTCGGCTTTGGCCACGCCTACGCCCAGCAGCAGGATCGCGGCACTGGCCAGCCCGAGAGCAACGCGGGAGCAGGCTTGCCGGCCGTGGTCCTGCCGCCGAACACGACGGTCGTGCCCCGGTCGGCGCCGGAAGCCAGGCCGGCTGCCCCGAACGGAGGCGGCAACCTTTCCCTCGTCGCCCTGCTCACCCAGGACGGTCAGAGCATCGATCAGGGCCTCGTGTGGCGCGTGTACGCAGACCGGCCGGCCGCCGACGGCCAGCTCAAGCTGCTCTCCACGCACCGCGAAGCGAACCCGGCCATGCGCCTGGCGCCGGGCGACTACGTCGTCAACGTTGCCTTCGGCCGCGCGCATCTCACGCGCAAGATCACGGTCCCAGCCGAAGGCCCGGCGCAGGAGCGCTTCGTGCTCAATGCGGGCGGACTGCGTCTCATTCCCGCGCTCGCCAGCGGCGAGGCCATCTCCGACAAGGCGGTGAGCTACGACATCTACTCCGACGAGCGTGACAAGTACGGCCAGCGCATGCGGGTGATGAGCGGGGCCAAGCCCGGGCTCGTGACGAGGCTGAACGCCGGCATCTACAGCGTTGTCGGCACCTATGGCGATGCCAACGCCATCGCCCGTGCGGACGTGACGGTGGAGGCCGGCAAGCTGACCGAGGCGACGCTGACGCATGCCGCGGCCAGGGTCACCTTCAAGCTGGTGACGCGCGTGGGCGGGGATGCCATCGCCGATACGCAGTGGAATGTCGCCAACGCGCGCGGCGAGACGGTCAAGGAGAGCGTCGGCGCGCTGCCGACCCACATCTTCGCGCCCGGAACCTACACCGTCAGCGCCCGCAACGCCGGCGAGGTCTTCAACAGCACCTTCGCCGTGCAGGCCGGCCAGGTCGTCCAGGTCGAGGTGCTGCGCCAGCGTTGAGGTGCGCCGCGAGCGCAAGTCCTGCGCGGTCTCAGCGGAATGGGGGGGCGTAGAGCAGGCCGCCGTTGCCGGCTAAGTTGTTGATTCGGCGCTCGAGCTTCAGCGGCGACTTCGGACCCAGGTGGCGCTCGAAAAGCTCGCCGTAGTTGCCGACCTGCCGGATCATGCGCTGGACCCAATCGGCGCCGAGGCCGGGCTGCGGCTGGCTGTTGCCGTCGACCCCGAGCAGGCGGCGCGTGCCGGCGTTGCTCGATGCCTTCATGAAGTCGATGTTGGTGCTCGTGACGCCGAGCTCTTCCGCAGCGATCAGAGCGAATGTCGTCCAGCGCACGATGCTGAACCATTCCTCATCCCCCTGCACGACGGCGGGCCCCATCGGCTTCCTTGCCGCAAGCTCTGGCAGGATCAGATGCTCGGAAGCGTCGGCGAGCCGCTGCCGCGTCAGCGCCAGCGCGAAGACGTCGGCGGAGAGCACCTGGCAACCCTTGTTGGCGTAGGCCGCGACGGCGTCGGGCCATTTTTCGAATTTCGCCAGCTCGTAGGGCATGCGCAGGGTGCCGAAGTAGTCGGCGATGCTCTGGACGCCGGCGGCGTCCGCGCCGATGCATATCCGCGTTCCCGAGAGCTCGAGCGCGCTCGCCACCGCTTGCGCCTTGCGCACCATGAAGCCCTGCCCGCTGAAGACGAGCACGCCGGGAAAGCGGATGCCGAGGGTGGTGTCCTGGCTCGACGTCATGACGATGTTGCCGAGGAGCACGTCCACCTGACCCGATTGCAGGGCCCCCGCCCCGTCGCTTCTGGGCAAGGGGCGCAGCTTCACGGCGTCCTTGTCGCCAAGGACAGCCGCGGCCAAAGCCCGGCAGTAATCGGCGCTGATGCCGCTCCACACCGCCGCGCTGTCGGCAGCGGAGACCGATTTCGAACTCTCGGCCATGCCGCAGACGAGCTTCCCGCGTACACGCACACGCTCAAACGCTCCCGCCTCGGCACCGCAGCGTAAGGCCGAGCAGGCCGCTGCCAGGCCCAGCACTGCGGCCAAGCACAGGGCTCGACGCCAAATCGTGCTCATGCCGTCGACCGTGCCGTCATCCGTGCCCCTCGTGACAATTGTTTGCCCGATGAGCCGTGGTGCGGTCGGGCGGGAGATGTATCGTTTCGGCCGGAAGCGCGTTGGCTCGCCGGCCAAAACGTGGATCGTGCTCAGACTAAGAAACGAAGCAGGGTACTCGCTTCTCCCGTCACGTCCCGCCACGTGATTCGGGTCGAAGGTTTCCTGCTGTAGCGTCGACGCTAGCTATTGAACCGGGAGCCGAGCAGGGTCAAGACTTGACCTTTGGCGGCTCTTCGGCCAGCCGCGGACCCGTGGCTGACCCCGCGTCTCCATCTCGAACGGGCAATGGCGGACCAGGAGGTGCGCAATTGGCGTGCGGGCATCGTCACGCCGTGAGCCAGCCGGCCATCAGTTCTGGCTGTCGCGCCGCGCCAGAATCTGCATAGCCCAGCTCGGCTGCGACTTGGCCGGCTTTTGCGGTGCCGGTCGGGCCGCGTGCGGAGGCGACTGCGGCGCCGGGGGCGTGACGGCGGTAGCGGGGTTGGCGGGTTCCTCGTTCACGGGACCAGCCAGCGCCATGCGGCCTTCCGTCGGTGGCGCGCCGACAGGAGGCGCAGCGGCCGCAGGAGCCGCAGCCGTGCTCGTCGGCGCCGCCGGAGTGCTGGTCGTCGACCAGCCCGTGATGACAGGGGCGGCCTTGGCCTCGGCTGGCGGGCGATGCGCGGCGACGCTGGCCGGCGCCGCGGGCACGGTCTTCCTGTGCGCCTTCGCCAGGATGGCGGCGGGCACGCACCGGCCGTTCTCGCTCAGGCCTTGCCCGCTCGGGCAGGCCTTGCCGCACATCGGCCCGGCATGGCTGTGCACCATCGCATAAAGCACCGCGTCAGGCTCCTCGATGGGCAGGGACGCGTTGGCGCGGTCGGTGAAAGCTTTCATCGCCCGGCGGCTCGCCGGCGTCCAGGTTCCGGTGATCTCGCCGTCATAGCAGCCGACGCGTCGCAGTTCCTTCTGCAACTCACGCACGAGCGTGTCGCGGTCTCTGGGAATAGGCACGCGCGACGAGGCGGGCGAGCCGTCGCTCGGTCGCCGCGCCACGGTGACGACGACGGGAGCCGACACTGCGGGCTCGGACGCGCGTGCCGCTGGCGGGATGGGGCGGAACGCGGGCCGCGGCGGCGGCACGGTCGTCTCGGCAACAGCACTCGGCTGCACCTCGACAACGCTGCTCTTGGCGATGTCGGTGCGCGAGGCTGCAATCTCCGGCGCTACCGGATCGCCCTCGGGCAGCATGTACGTGGCGACGGCAAAGCCGCTGAGAATGAGAACAACGCCGGTGGCTTTACTCATGGGAGCTCCCGCACGCCACAACAAACATCGACGCCCGAAGTCTCACTGCCCGGGCCGCGAGGCCCATGCCGAAATAAGCGCCGGCTGTCCAGTCAACGCACGAACCCGGTACGCCGTTCAGACGGCGGGATGCCGAGCGCCAGCTGAACTATTTTCCTCGATATGGGGTGTGCCTGCAAACGGAATCAAGGATCGCATGAAAGTTAGTTTCGCGCCGCCGAATGCCCGTTGCCCTCGCGGTGCAAAACACGGCGACGCTGTGGACGATCTGTGGAATCTCCGCGGCCTGCGCAGAGACATGAAATGGCCACTATCAGCGCCAGAAAAAAGTGCCGGAGATGGTTGTCGGGTCGCCCCATGAGGCATACGCAACTGAATACGTTAACAAAAACTTACGAATCGTGTATGCCTTGGCCCCTTGAGAGGGATGCGTCAGCGTGGCTGCGTCGTGCGAGTTCGGGTAAGGGGACTTGTGCATAACGCGGTGCCGACGCTGGTGCCGCCCTTGTGCAAAACCTCGATCACCCCGCAGCTTTAGCCACACCTGCATGAGCGTGGTGTAGCAACTATCCGCCGGCAAAACTGGGCCGTAGAGCCTGACGCCGCGCGGTGAGCTCACCGAGGGAAAGCGTTCATACGTCTCGGCCGCTGCGCCAACCTTCTCGCAACGTGGACTCGGCCTGCTGCTGCATGCGGCACGGCCGGAACAATGGGGGCCTCAATGGCAAGGCATGCCTTGGGCGTGTTGGGGGTGCTGGCGGCTGGCGTGCTGCTGGCCGTCTCCGCCGCCATGAACTACCGGTTCGGGTTCAGTCTCGGCAAAACCGAAATGGACGGTCAGATCTATGGCTTGGCTTCGGCAGCCGCCGATTGCTTCAAGGCCCTGGTGCCGTTCTTCTTCTTCGCGGCTTTGCGCAACAGAATGTGGTCGCAGGCGCTTGCCGCAGCTCTCGTTTGGGGTGTGGTCAGCGCCTATTCGATGACCTCTGCGCTCGGCCATGCCGCTCTCAACCGACTCGACACCAGCGGCCAGCGTGCCGTGCAGACCGCCACCTATCACGACCTGCGCGCCGATGCCGACCGCGCCAAGGAGCAGCTGGGCTGGATTCCCGCGCATCGGCCGGCCGAGACTGTGGCGGCCGAACTCAACGTGCAAAAGACGCAGCGCCAGTGGACGACCACGCGCGAGTGTACGACCGTCACCGGCAAGAGCGCCCGCGACTTCTGCCAGCAGTACCACAAGCTCAATGCGGAGCTGGCGTCCGGACAGCAGTCGCAGAAGCTCGAGGCGCGCATCGCCGAGATCGGCGCGAAGCTCGCCACGACGCCGGGCGGTGCGGTGCTGAGCGATGCCGATCCGCAGGCGAGCGTGCTCGCCCGCCTCACAGGCCTCGATGTGAGCCAGGTGCAGACCGCGCTCACCATCTTCGTGGCACTGCTGATCGAGATCGGTTCGGGGCTCGGCATGTACGTGGCCTTTGCCTACTGGCGCTTGCATGACCGCAAGGCCGAGCCGGCCCGGGTACCCGAGACGCTATGGGTTCCAGTTGCGCCCGTTGCAGAGGCTCCGGCTGTCGCGACAGGCCAGGGGGTGACCTCCAAGCGCGCGATCGAGGAGCCGCTGTCGGCTCACTCGGAGATGGCCGCCGAGGAGGAGGAGCTGGCGGCGCCGGGCACGATTGCCGAGCCGCTCGCCACGCCACGCCTGGGTGCCAACGACAACCGGGTGGCCCGCGGGGTGCCGGACAGCGACGTGCAGCGCTTCTACCGCGAGCGGGTTGTCGCCGCGGCCGACGGCGTGAGCCTCACTTCGACCGAGCTCTACGAGGAATACTGCCGCTGGTGCGAGGACAACGAAAAGGTGCCGTTCGCGCACCCGCGGGTCACCCGCGAGATCGGCGAGCTGGGCGTCAAAAAGGAGCGCATTGGCAAACGCACTCGCTACTTCGGCATCGCGCTACGATCCGAAGCAAGACAAGAGGAGGACAAGAAGCTGCCGGCAGCACTGCCAAGAGCAGCATAGGCCGCAAGGCAAACTGGGAAAGGGCCGCCTCGAGCGGCCCTTTTTCTTTTGGGCATTCGCGTTCCGGGACCGTCCTGTCGTCAGTGCCTGGCAAGCGAGATGGGCCGTGTGATCACCGGCGAGCGGTTCGGCAGATCGATCACCGGCATGGGTAGACCGACCGCGGATGGAATGTTGGCGAGCGAAGCGTCCTGCGGTGCGCTCGACCCATCCGAGACGTCGACGTCGGCGTGCTCGCCACTCGGAACCGGCTCAGTGATCAGGGGCAGGCGCCCTGCCGGGGCCCGCAGTCGGGGCGCCTGGCTGGAAGTCTCGATGGCCTTGCGTCCGGTATGAGTCGGCTCCTCGTCCTCGCTATTTGCGAGATAGATCAGGTACCAAGTGTACGCGATCGCCGCGCCGCCGATGGTATTGCCGAGCGTCACGGCGCCGATGTTGGCAAGAAAGGAGGCAGCGGAGACCTGCGCGCCGCTCAGTATGCCGATGGGCAGCAGGTAGAGATTGGCAACGCAGTGCTCGAAGCCGAGCGCTACGAAGGCAGTGATGGGGAAAGCGATGGCGGTCGCCTTGCCCTCCACGCTGCGGGCCGCAGCGCTGAGCCATACGGCAAGGCACACCAGCATGTTGCAGAGGATGCCGCGCAGGAAGGCGGAGCCCATCCCGAGTTGCGCCTTCGCCTCCGCGATCCGGACCGCTGTCGCCTTGACGGCGTTGCCGTCTAGGACGCCGGAAAGATAGATGGCCAGCGCCAGCAGGACCGCGCCGGCCGCATTGCCCGCGTAGGCGAGACCCCAGTTGCGGACGACGGCGCCGCGGGAGATCTTTCGGCCTGCGAACGCCAGCAGCATCAGGTTGTTGCCGGTGAAGAGTTCGCCGCCCGCGATCACCAGCATGATCAGGCCGAGGCTGAAGGCGAGGCCTGCGGCGAGCCGCCCGAGGCCGAAGCCCAGGGTGCTGTCGGTGAGCACGAGTGTCGCCAGCGCGCCGCCGAAGCCGATATAGAGGCCGCCCAGAAGGCCCAGCAGAACAAGGTTTCGCGTCGGCAGGTCCGCCCGCACGACGCTGGTGACCTCGAGGCGCCGCGCGATCTCGGCGGGAGCGAAAGGGTCCACGGATACGGGCGCTTGTTGCAACGTCAGCCGATTGCTCATGGCGATCCTCGAGAACTTGAGGCAGCTGCCCACGCCGGGCGCCAGGCCCGAAAATGTCTATGGCTGAGAGGATTGACCTCCCGGGTGTGGAGCGCTGTTCCCTGCGTGACACCGCGCAAACTCCGTTGCGGAGTGGCGCGCTCCAACTGCCGGATGGTTCCGTGGGCGGCCGCGTGCTAACGCATGGCATGGTCGGCGCCGCCGCCGGTGCCGCCAGCCCGCCAGGGAGTCGAGCCCATGCCTCAGCCGCCGCCCGCCGCCGTCGGCATTCGCCTTGCCGAGGTCGACACGCCCGCCCTCCTCGTCGATCTCGACGCCTTCGAGCGCAATCTCGACCGGATGGCAGGCTTCGTCCGCCAGGCCGGCGTGCGCGTCCGCCCGCATTCCAAGACGCACAAGTCGCCCGACATTGCGGCCCGGCAGGTCGCCCGGGGTGCCGTGGGCGTGTGCTGCCAGAAGGTGTCGGAGGCCGAGGTGATGGTGGCCGGCGGCGTCGGCGACGTGCTCGTCTCCAACGAGGTGGCCGGGGCCGGCAAGCTCGACCGGCTCGCCGTCCTCGCGCGCCGTGCCAAGGTCGCCGTCTGCACGGACGATGCCGGCAACGTGGCCGAGATCGAGGCCGCCGCGGCCAAGGCGCAAGTCCGGCTTGACGTGCTGGTGGAGATCGATGTCGGCGGGCGGCGCTGCGGGATCGCGCCGGGTGCCGCGGCGGCAGCGCTTGCCAAGCGCATCGCAAGCTCGCCGCATCTGCGCTTTGCCGGGCTGCAGGCCTACCACGGCTCCGCCCAGCATGTTCGCGACGCGGCGGAGCGCGGTGCCCACATTGCCCGCGCCGTGGCGCAGGTGAAGGAGACGCTGGCGGCCCTGAAGGCCGTCGGGCTCGAAGCCGAGACGATTGCGGGTGCCGGCACCGGCACCTACGAGCACGAGAGCGCGAGCAAGGTCTACACGGAGCTGCAGGCCGGCTCGTACATCTTCATGGATGCCGACTACGCCCGCAACAAGCGCGGCGACGGCGGGCCCTTCGACACGTTCGAGCACGCACTCTTCGTGTACGCCACCGTCATGAGCGCGCCGGTCCCCGAACGGCGCATCGTCGATGCGGGGCACAAGGCGCTCGCCATCGACAGCGGCATGCCCGTGCCCTGGCGGCTTGCCGGCGCAGTCTATCATCGCCCCTCCGACGAGCACGGCATCCTCGATGTCAGCAACTGCGCCGAGCCGCCCAAGCGCGGCGACAAGGTGCTGCTGGTGCCCGGCCACTGCGATCCGACCGTGAACCTGCACGATTGGTACGTCGGCGTGCGCGGGCTTGCCGGCAGCGACCCGCGCGTCGAGACGCTGTGGCCGGTGGCGGCACGCGGTGCCTTGTTCTGATTCCGTTCGCGGGCGGTGTGAATTCTATTAACATTGGCCATTGCGGAGCCGTCACAGCCACACGATATCTTGCCCACCAAGGCCCCAAGGGAGGGATCAAATGACGCCGGATGAACGCCAGCTGATCACCGATCTGTTTGAGCGCATGCGCAGCTACGGCGAGCCCGAGAAGGACCGCCAGGCCGAAGCGCTGATCCACCAGCAGGTGCGGGCTAACCCAGACGCGGCCTACATGCTCGTGCAGTCCGTGCTGGTGCAGGAGCAGGCGCTGCAGGCCGCCAACGATCGCGTGCTGGAGCTGGAAGAGCAGCTTCGCAGCATGGACCAGGGGCAGCAGCGCTCGGGCCGCTCCGGCGGTTTCCTCGGCGGCTTCTGGGGCAACAATGACCGGCGCGAGGAAGCGCCGAGGCAGAGCGGCAGCGTGCCTCAGATCGGCTCGCGCGCTACGCCGCGCGCCTATGGCGCCGACCGGCCATCGACGCCCTGGTCTCGGGGTGCCGGTGCCCAGCCCCAGCAGCAGGCGCCCGCCGGCGGCGGCTTCGGCGGTGGTGGCTTCATGCGCTCGGCGCTCGGCACCGCGGCGGGCGTAGCCGGCGGCGTTCTCCTCGCCGACAGCATCCGCAACATGCTGGGCGGCGGCAGCGCACACGCGAACTCGTCGACCGCGGAAGCCCAGCGTGCGCAAGATGCCCGCGATGACGCAGCCGAGGACGCCAAGGACGATGCGGGCTACCAGGAGGCCAGCGACGACACCGACTACGGCTTCGACTCGGGCGGCGGCGACATCGAGATCTGACCCGGACTCCGTCCGATAGGCTCGTCATCGCCACGCCGGCGTGGATGCCTGCTCGCACGGGCAATGACGCCCCGCCGAGAGCCAATCGTTCGGATTTGACGTAAACCGGACGCAGCGGCGCGAATGCGAATCCGATAGCTTGGTTTCGCTGTCATCCCGGAATTCGCCGAAGGCGAATCTCCGGGATCCAGGGCAGAGCGCGGCCCTCTTGGGGCCCTGGCTTCGCACCATCATCATCCGAGCGTGTGGCGGAAATCGTCGTAGGTGAAGCTGCGCAGCGCGCGATAGCTGTTGTCCTCCTCGAGGATGCCGAGGTCGGGCCGCGGCGTGCCGTTGAACGTCGTGTTCTTGACGAAGCTGTACTGCATCATGTCGGTGAACACGACCCGGCTGCCGGGCTGCAGGGGCTCGGGGAACGAGTATTCGCCGATGACGTCGCCGGTCATGCAGGTCTTGCCGCCCAAGATGTAGCTGTGCGGGTGCACGCCGGGCTGGGCGGCGCCGATGACGCCGGGCGTATACGGCACTTCCAACACGTCCGGCATGTGGCAGCTCGCCGACGTGTCGAGAATGGCAATCTGCTTCTCGTTGAAGTGGATGCCGATGACGGTCGCGACGAGATAGCCGGTGTCCACGACGATCCCGGCGCCGGGCTCCAGGATCAGCTCCACGCCAAACCGATCGCGAAACGCCTGCAGGGCGGCAATCAGCTTGCCCACGTCGTAGCCCGGCTTGTTGATGAAGTGCCCGCCGCCGAAGTTCACGGCCTTCACGCGGCGGATGTAGGGCTCGAACGTGCGGGCCACATGCTCGATGAGACCGACGGAGCCGTCCGCCAGGCTCTCGCACAGCGCGTGCACATGAAAAATATCGATGTCGCCCCACGGCAGCTGGTCGATCTGATCCGCCGGCGTGCCGAAACGTGAGAACGGCGCGCAGGGATCGTAGAGCGCCCCGCCGAGCGTCGCGTTGGAGTATCCGGGATTGATGCGGATGCCAAGCTTGCGTCCCGCGGCCTTCACTTGGGGCCCGTAACGGCCGATCTGCTCGGGCGAGTTGAAGTAGATGTGGTCGGCGATCGGGATCAACCGCTCGACCTCGCCGGGCGCGTAGGCCGGTGCGTAGACGTGCACCTCCTTGCCGAATTCCTCGTGGCCCATCCGCGCCTCGTACTCGCCGCTTGCCGTCGAGCCGTCGAGCACCTCGCACATCAGGGGGAATGCGGCCGGCATGGCCCAGGCTTTGGTCGCGAGCAGCACCTTGCAGCCCGCCTCGCGCCGGATGCGTGCGACCGTGGCGAGGTTGCGCTTCAGCGCCGCCACGTCGAGTACGTAGGCCGGCGTGCGCATCGATGCGGGAAGCTTGGGGTGCATTAACGGGTGCTCTCCCCCTCTGCCCGCATACGGGGAGAGGGTCGGGGTGAGGGCAGAATTGAACTCAACGTGGGAGCAGGTGGCTGCCCCTCTCCCCATGCACAATAGGGAGAGGGGATTGGGCAAAGGGGATCGTCACGTCTTCACGGCGAACAGCTCCTTCTGGTCCGCCGCCGTCATCTCCTTCAAATGCCACGGCAGGCCCTGCTTGCCGATCTCGTCCATGAAGGGCTTGGGAGGCAGCTGCTCGACGTTGAAAACGCCGGCACCCTTCCAGTGGCCCTTGAACAGCATCATGCCGCCGACCACGGGCGGCACGCCGGTGGTGTAGGACACGGCCTGGGCGCCGGTCTCCTTGTAGCAGTCCGCGTGGTCGCAGACGTTATAGATGATGGCGCGCTTCTCCTTGCCGTCCTTCTTGCCGGTGAAGATGCAGCCGATCGAGGTGCGGCCCGTGTAGTTCTCGCCGAGCGAGGAGGGGGCCGGCAGCAGCTCCTTGAGGAACTCCATCGGGATCACGGGTGTCCCCTTGTACATGACCGGATCGATGCGAGTCATGCCGACGTTCTGCAGCACCTCCAGATGCTTGATGTAGTTATCCGAGAAGGTCATCCAGAAGCGGATCTGCTTGAGGCCCCTGATGTGCTTGACAAGGCTCTCCTCCTCCTCGTGGTAGATCAGATACGACTTGCGCGGGCCCACCTCCGGATAGTCGATCATGGCCGAGATCGACAGCGGGTCGATCTCGATCCACTTGCCGTCCTTCCAGTATTTGCCGCGCTGCGTCACCTCGCGCAGGTTGATCTCGGGATTGAAGTTGGTGGCGAAGGCCTTGCCGTGGCTGCCGTCGTTGCAGTCGATGATGTCGATGGTGGCAATCTCGTCGAACAGGAACTCCTGTGCGTAGGCGCAGTAGATGTTGGACTGGCCGGGATCGAAGCCGCAGCCCAGGATCGCCATGATCCCCTTGTCCTTGTAGCGGTCTTGGTACTTCCACTGCCAGGAGTACTCGAACTTGGCGACGTCGCGCGGCTCATAGTTGGCCGTGTCCATGTAGTGCACGCCGGTCTTCAGGCACGCATCCATGATCGGCAGGTCCTGGTAGGGCAGCGCCATGTTGATGAGCAGGTCCGGCTTCACCTTCTCGATCAGCGCCACGACCTCGGCGACATTGTCGGCATCGACCTGGCTGATCTCGATCGGCGTCCTGCAGCGCTTGGCGACGTTCTCGCAGCTCACGAGGCGGCGCGAGGCGAGATGGATCTTCTTGAACACATCCCGGTTCATCGCGCACTTCTGGGCGGTGACGGATCCGGCGGCGCCGGCGCCAATGATGAGAACACTGTCCAAGTTGATCTCCCGGGGGCTAGAGGTTCGGCACTAATTGGCGTTGGACGACTACGCTTTTGTGACAGGGCACGTGGTTTCGCGCGGAACACTTGCGATGTGGGCAATGCTCGCGCGTGCGGGGACCTCTACTAGGTCTCGGTCCACGCATCAATCCTGGCATGGCGCGCCCGGACACGTTTGGGCCGGTGGAGGCGGGCGCGCTCACGCGAGGGTTAACGTGAGGCGCTGCCGAGGCGCCATCATCCGCAGGCTTGGCCGTCGGAGCGGCCGCCCTGCAGCGCGGACCCGCGCCCCGCGCACGAGGTCGCCGCTTCAGTCACCTCGCCGGCTCACGCGACCCGGTTCGCCTTGCCCGCAATCTTCAAGGCGAAAGCGTAGTCGACGGCGATCTCCTTCAGCGCCTCGAAACGCCCCGACGCTCCGCCGTGACCCGCGTCCATGTTGGTCTTGAGCAGGATCATGTTGGCGCTGGTGTTCCTGTGGCGCAACCGCGCGATCCACTTGGCGGGTTCCCAGTAGGTGACGCGCGGATCGGTCAGGCCGGCATAGGCGAAAATGTGCGGGTAGGTCTTGGCCGCGACGTTGTCGTAGGGCGAGTAGGAACGGATGGTGTCGAAGTCTCTCTTCGACGTGATCGGGTTGCCCCACTCAGGCCACTCCGGCGGGGTGAGCGGCAGGCTCTCGTCCAGCATGGTGTTGAGGACGTCGACGAAGGGCACATCGGCAATGATGCCGAGGAACAGCTCGGGCGCCATGTTGGCGATTACGCCCATCAGCATGCCGCCGGCCGAGCCGCCGTTGGCGACGATGCGCCCGCGCCGGGTGTAGCCTTCCTTCACCAGGTACTCGCCGGTGGCGATGAAGTCGGTGAAGGTGTTCACCTTTTTCTCGAGCTTGCCCTCGGTATACCAGCGATAGCCCTTGTCCTTGCCGCCGCGGATATGGGCGATGGCAAAGATGAAGCCGCGATCGACCAGCGACAGGCGGCTGGTGGAGAAGCTCGCGGGGATGGCGATGCCGTAGGCGCCGTAGCCATAGAGGAACAGCGGGGCGGAGCCGTCGAGCGGGGTGCCCTTCCTGTAGAGGAGCGATACCGGCACCGTCTCGCCATCCGCAGCCGGAGCGTAGAGGCGGCGGGTGACGTAGTCGGCAGGGTCGTGGCCGCTCGGCACTTCCTGCGTCTTGCGCAGCGTGCGCGTGCGCGTCTCCATGTCGTAGTCGAACACCTGGGCCGGGGTCGTCATCGACGAGTAGGTGAAGCGCATCATCGTCGTATCGAACTCGAAGCCCGCCGACACGCCCAGCGAATAGGCTTCCTCGCCGAAGGCGACGGCATGCTCGGCGCCGTCGGCGAAGCGGCGCACGACGATGCGCGGCAGCCCGTCCTCGCGCTCGAGCCGCACCAGATGGCCCTGAAAGGCGATGGTCTCGAGGATCAGCCGCCCCGGCTTGTGCGCTACGATCTCGCGCCAGTTCCCCTGCTCGGGCGCCTCAACGGGGGTCTCGCAGATGCGGAAGTCCTCGGCGCCTGCGGAGTTGGTGGTGATGATCAGGCGATCGCCGTGGTGCTCGACTGCATACTCGTGGCCGTGGACCCGCGGCACCAGCAGGTGCGGCTCGCTTTCGGGGCGGTCGGCGTCGATCAGGTACACCTCGGTCGTCTGGTGGTCGTGCGCCTCGATGGTGACGAAGCGGGAAGACTGGGTCTGGCCGACACCGACGTAGAAGCCCTTGTCCTTCTCCTCGTAGATCAGCACGTCGGCCTTGCCGGGAGTGCCGACGCGGTGGCGGTAGACGTAGAGCGGCCGCTGGTTGGCATCGAGACGTACATAGAACAGCGTGCGGCTGTCGTTGCCCCAGATGATGGCGCTGCGCGTGTCGGGCATGGCCTCGCGCAGGTCCTTGCCGGTGGCGAGGTCGCGGATCTTGATGGTGAAGAGCTCCGAGCCCTTCTTGTCGACGGCGTAGGCGAGATAGCGGTGGTCGGGGCTGTGCGCGGTGGCGCCGAGCTGCCAGTAGCGCTGGCCCTCGGCCTCCTTGTTGCCGTCGATGAGGATTTCCTCCGGTCCGCCGCCGCGCCGGCGCCGGCAAACCCGCGGATACTGGCCGCCCGTGACGTAGGCGAAATAGTACTCGAAGGGCCCGTCGGGCGCGGGGACGGAGCTGTCGTCCTCTTTGATGCGTGCCTTCATCTCGGCATAGAGGGCCGCCTGCAGCTCGGCCGTATCGCCCAGCGCCGCCTCCGTATAGGCGTTCTCGGCATCGAGGTAGGCGCGGATCTGGGGATCGAGCACGGCGGGATCGCGCATCACATCCTGCCAGTTGGCCGCGCGCAGCCAGGCATACTCGTCCACGAGCTCGACACCGTGCTGCACGGTGAACGTCGGCTCGCGCCTGGCGGCCGGCGGCAGCGGGCGAGCGATCGGGCGATTGAGACCGTGCATGGTGAAATCCTTTCGAATGAACACCCCCATCCTGGGGGATGCGGCGCTCGGCGCCCGATCCAGAGTATTGCGCGGCTTGTCTGGCTCGGCGTCAGGTGTCGCCTGGCTTGAATTTCAGGGCGGCGCCGTTGATGCAGTACCTCAGCCCGGTCGTCTCCCGCGGGCCGTCCGGAAACACGTGACCCAGGTGTGCCTCGCAGCGCGAGCAGCGGACCTCCGTGCGGCTCATGAATAGTGAGCGGTCGGAATGCTCACTCACGGCCTCGTCGCTGCCGGGCCTGTCGAAGCTCGGCCATCCCGTCCCCGAGTTGAACTTCGCCTCCGACCGGAACAGCGACTCGCCGCAGCACACGCACGCATAGATGCCGGCGCGCTTCTCGGCATTGAGCGGCGAGATGCCGGGCCGCTCGGTGCCGTGCTGCCGCGTGACGTAGTACTGCTCGCCGGTGAGCTGCGCGCGCCATTCGGCATCCGCTTTGACGACCTTGTCGGCGCGCGGCGCGCGTGGCGAAGGTGCGCTCTTGGTCATGAGGATGTGGCCTTCATTGTGCTCAGCGTGACTAGTCGGGCCCGAGGGCTCCATTATGACGGCCCCGACCGCGGGCTACGAGAGCCAAATCGCTTCAAGTCTTTGTGTTGCCTTGTGCCGGTCGCAGGGTGCTCATGGCGACCCGGCCGTACTCACGGGAAAGTGTAGCCTATCTTCGGTTGCACAAGAGCTTTGATTAAGCTCAGGGGGGAGGGGAGACGAAGGCAAATAGTCGGCGCGACGAGGCTCACACAACGATAATTTTTTCTTGGTTATTGACTAGAGATGCTTTACTTTATTGATCTGGCTATTGTATAGGGTGAGCAACGGAAGCGTTCACGCGGGGGTGACGCGATGTTGCCAGTGACGCCTTGGTCGAGGAGGCGCTGCCGGTCTGCAAACAGGCGCATCCGGGTGGAGACACACTATGGAAGACTCGAATAGAGCTGATTTGGTGGAACTTACCGCCGATATCATTTCAGCCTACGTCAGCAACAATACGGTCGTTGCCTCCGATCTTCCTGCGATCATCGGCGACGTTCACGATGCCCTGAGCAAAGCCTCCAATCGGATCGGGCAGACGGAGCGGGAAGAACTGCGTCCGGCCGTGGCCCTCAAGAAATCAGTGACCCCCGATTACATTGTCTGCCTGGAGGACGGGAAGAAGTTCAAGTCTTTGAAGCGCCACCTGCGCACGCACTACAACCTTTCCCCCGAGGAATACCGCGAGAAGTGGAACCTTCCGCACGATTACCCGATGGTTGCCCCGAACTACGCGGCCGCACGGTCCCAGCTTGCCAAGCAGATGGGCCTCGGTACGCGTCGGGATAAGTAAGACCCAGGCGGACCGCGCCTTTTTCCTGATTTTCGACTTCTCTCACCTGTTGCGGCCTGGCAGCGCAGCCAGGCCAGGCGCGTCGGGCGTGTGTGGCCTGTTGCGGCCTTGCCGAAATAAGCAAACGCTGGGCCGCTCAAGGTTTCCCGCAACTCCTGTCGTCTTGCGTCTCGCGACGCCCCGAGCGCGTGTCGCTCCATTGGAGTGTCGGCTTGCTTAGTGTGCGCCGATGCCGCCGGCCGAGTTCAACACGCTTAACCAACACGCTACTTATCCCCGGCATTCACCTAATCATTACAATACCGTCGCGAACTGCGGCATCTGATCTATGATCAAGAATATACCTTGGGCGCCGGAGTAATTCGGCAGTTTTACTTGCGATGGACTGGACGCATGGCGCGAATGATCGATTGTGCTTTTTCCAAATTGCAATCAGGACGGGTATCCAGTTGGTGGGGGCGGATCCCCGAGGGGTGCTTGCGCGAAATACTCGAGCAGGCCGTACTCCGGGTCTTCATGGT
>JBFWRV010000036.1:0-61009 GCA_050248715.1 Hyphomicrobiaceae bacterium
GCTCCGTCTTCTCCGAGAGCACGACGCCGATGTTGGCATAAGGTCCTCGGGTGCAACGGAAACGGAAGCCCAGGAAGTGCACCTGGTGCGGCCGGCGCACGGCGCTCTTCTCCGCGTTGACCTGAAGCCGCATGCGCGTCTTCAAGAACCCGGCGATCGCCAGGGGCGACAAGTTTGAGATCCTGTCGGCGCCGAGCGTTACGCGTGAGATCCTGGCCCACCTCCAACTCCTGATCGATGAAGCGGAGGCACACCCTTCTCAGCTCGGCGAGATCGGGCAGAAAGCCGAGGCCCTGCATCCTGGGCTCGGCAGACTCTTCGATCCCCGCGAGTGGTCGCCCGAAGTCAAGGCGGCGCCGATTGCAGCTGTAGTGGCGTTTGCGGCGGCGAAGTGCTCGGGCCGCGGCACTACGGTGATCAACGTTGCGCCCCGGCTCGTCATTGAGATGCCGGAGAAGTCGGCACCGGAGGCGCCGCGGAAATTCGACTTCGGGCCACTGCCCATCCGCTTCAAGCGCTAACGCACCGCGCGCAGCCGACGCGTCGCGACGGGGGGCACCGGGCGCTCGAAAGGGTGCTAGACTGCCTATGCAGAGACGCTAGGAATATCTTGTTTTTGCTGGGTTTTTTGCATCCACGCTTCTTTGCGCATCCACCACGCTGCTGTCCCCGTTGTGCCGGCAAAGGGATAGCGTTTCCGGCGGCCTCAGGAAACCGTGCGCCTTCGCCCTGGATGCCGCAACCCGATACGATGCGGTCATCGAGCCTGAAGCTCGGAGGATGAATCCAGCGGCTGCTGTGACCGCGCCCGAGCAAGCGCTTTGCTGCACTGCGGGCCGAAGGTCGGCCGGCACCTATCGGTGATCGCGTGCAATGCTGGAAACCGAAGGTGCCAAAGGCATGTTGGGACATTCTCGCGGGCCTCAGCCGTCGAGGATGCGGCAGCCTCGGAGGCGCCCATCGTGCGCCTGTTCGGCGCATTTGCGCAGCATCAATTCAGAGAAGCCTAATCCTCTCGCGATCCGAAAGCGTCCCCCTGTTGTGCCGCTTCGACGCCGGCTTTATCGTGACAAACCTCGCAACGGAGCCCTGGGGGAACCTCGAACAGTCATGGCCATCAAATTTCCTGCCGCGCGGTTCACTGATCAGGAAGCTCTCCTCTTCCACAGCCAGGGCAAGCCCGGCAAACTTGAGATCACCCCCACCAAGCCGCTCACCACCCAGCGGGACCTGTCGCTTGCCTACTCGCCGGGCGTGGCCGTTCCGGTGCTCTCCATCGCCAAGGATTCGCAGCTCGCCTACGACTACACGAACAAGGGCAACCTGGTGGCCGTCGTCTCCAATGGAACGGCCATCCTGGGGTTGGGCAACCTTGGTGCCCAGGCCGCCAAGCCGGTGATGGAGGGCAAGGGCGCGCTGTTCAAGCGCTTCGCCGACATCGATGCCATCGACATTCTGGTCGACACGCCGGACCCCGAGGCGGTCATCAACTGCGTGCGCTACCTCGGGCCGAGCTTCGGCGGCATCAACCTCGAGGACATCAAGGCGCCGGACTGCTTCATCATCGAGGAGAAGCTGAAGGAGCTTCTCAACATCCCCGTGTTCCACGACGACCAGCACGGCACAGCCATCATCGCGGCAGCAGGCCTCATCAACGCGCTGCAACTGACCAAGCGAGACATCAAGGACTTCAAGCTTGTGGTCAACGGGGCCGGAGCGGCGAGCATCGCCTGCATGGAGCTGCTCGTGGCGATGGGCATGCCCAAGAAGAACATGCTCCTCTGCGACACCAAGGGCGTGATCTACCGTGGCCGCAAGGAAGGCATGAACCAGTGGAAGTCCGCTTTCGCCGTCGAGACTAAGGCCCGCACCCTGGCCGAGGCCCTGAAGGGCGCGGATGCCTTCTTCGGCCTCTCGGCCGCCGGCACCGTGACGAAGGAGATGGTGAAGTCGATGGCCGACAAGCCCATCATCTTCGCCATGGCCAACCCCGATCCCGAGATCACGCCCGAGGACGTGGCGGATGTCAGGCCCGACGCCATCGTTGCCACCGGCCGCTCGGACTACCCGAACCAGATCAACAACGTGCTGGGCTTCCCCTTCATCTTCCGCGGCGCCCTCGACGTGCAGGCCTCGACCATCAACGAACCCATGAAGATCGCCGCCGCCAAGGCGCTTGCCGAGCTAGCTCGCGCCGACGTGCCCGACCAGGTAGCCGCCGCATTCCTCGGCCGCCAAGTCACCTACGGACCGGATTACATCATCCCTGCGCCCTTCGATCCGCGCCTCATCAGCCATGTCGCCCCGGCGGTGGCCAAGGCCGCCATGGAGACCGGGGTAGCGCGCCGGCCGATCGTCGACATGGAGGGCTATGTCGCGCAGCTGTCCGGGCGGCTCGATCCTGTGGCGGGATGGCTGCACAGCATCTTCGCCCAGGTGCGCAATGCACCAAAGCGCATCATCTTCGCCGAGGGCGAGCAGCCACAGATCGCCCGCGCGGCCAACGCCTTCCACAACACCGGCATGGGTCGGGCCATCCTCGTCGGCCGGCATGCCCCGATCCGCGAGGCGTTCGCGACCGCAGGTATCGGCCTCTCGGACGT
Source organism: Hyphomicrobiaceae bacterium (assembly GCA_050248715.1). Taxonomy (GTDB): domain Bacteria; phylum Pseudomonadota; class Alphaproteobacteria; order Rhizobiales; family Hyphomicrobiaceae; genus AWTP1-13. The sequence goes on from JBFWRV010000036.1 coordinate 2,604, forward strand.
CATCGAGATGCACGACACGAGCCTCGACGATCGGCGCCACGAGTATGCGGAGTTTCTTTTCCGCCGTTTGCAGCGCAAGGGCTACCTGCTGCGCGACTGCCAGCGCCTCGTCAACAACGACCGCAACGTCTTTGCCGCCTGCATGGTCGCCATGGGCCATGCCGATGGCATGGTGACAGGGGTCACTCGCAACTGGACCACGGCCTACGAGGACGTGCGCAAGGTGCTGGACTCCAGGGCGCGGCGGCGCGTCATCGCTGTTTCCATTGCTCTCATCCGCGGCCGGGCAGTGCTTGTCGCCGACGTGGCCGTGCACGACATGCCGAACGCCGAGCAGCTTGCCGACATCGCCGAGGAGGCGGTGCGTGTGGCGCGCCGGCTCGGCATGGAGCCGCGCGTCGCCTTCCTTGCCTATTCCACCTTCGGCCAGCCGCGCGGCGAGCGCTCGGACCGGGTGCGCGAGGCCGTATCGCTCCTCGACCAGCGCCAGGTCGACTTCGAGTACGACGGCGACATGGCGGCCGATGTCGCGCTCAACCGCGAGGCCATGCGGCAATATCCGTTCTGCCGGCTCTCCGACACCGCCAACGTGCTGGTCATGCCGGCTTTCCACTCCGCGGCCATCTCCACCAAGATGCTGAAGGAGTTGGGCGGGGCGACGCTGATCGGGCCGATGCTGGTGGGCCTCACGCACTCCGTGCAAATCTGTCCGCTGGGCGCCAAGGACAGCGACGTCGTCAACATGGCCGCGCTCGCCGCCTACGACCTCAACGGCTGACTCCGGCCCCGGACGGTGCGCCGGGCCGCGCGCCTACCGGCGACCGGCTCATCGGAAGGCCGCGACCCGTGCGGCCTCCTCTGCAATCACGCGCGCGTTGTGAAGCTCGGGCGTCCCGGCAGGCTCGCCGCGCACCAGCACGGACGGACTGGACCACACCGGCACGCGCGGACAGCCGCCGCAGCTTCCCTTGTAGCTCATGATGTCGCGCCACTTGGTGCCGTTCACGTAGCCGTGGCCGTAGGGGAACGGTGTCATGATGCTGTCCATGCTGAGATCATGTCGGGCGCCGATGATGTGGCCGATTTCGTGCGCTACCGAGTGCGTGGTGGCCGCGCACTCGTGATGCACCACAGCGAATGCCTCGTTGGCCTCGGCGTGCACGCGCGTGGCCAGTCCGCAGCCCTGGGAGTCGTCGACGATGAGGATCACGACGTCGGCACGGTGTCTGTCGCGGAGCTCATGGGCTTCCTCCATGTGGCCATCACCCTTGTCGGCCAACCGCCAGACGTGATCCAGGTGCGTGCCTTCCTCGATGTAGTCCGTTTCATAGGTGTGCACGAGCCTGAGTTTTATGTAGCCCAAATTGCTGATGCGAAACGACTCGTTGGCCTCCTCGATGGCCAGCTCGATGAGCTCGCTCGCGATATCGCCGTAGTGACCCGCGGACTTCTTCGTGTAGGCGACCATCACGTCGATGTTCACGTCGGCGGGCGCGCCACTGGATGTTCCGCGCGCGGAGCCAGATGATCCGGCCTTGGGCGTGGCCTGACGTTTGGCTGCATCGGTCATGCCTGCGGTTACGGACCTCAACGCCAAGGCGCCGTTCGATTGGCCAAAGCGCTCGTTGCTCGCGACCAGCATCTGCGGCTGATGCTCGGGCGGCATTAGGTTCTCATTCAGTTCGAGGACGGCATGAAGGCCGCCGCCCATTGGGCGGATCAAATAGTAGCGGCCGTCATTCTGCACCGTGCCGGCCATCCGGCCGTCGGCCCACCATATGAGCGTCACCTGCCCACCGGTGGCGTCGACCCTGCCCCTCCACACACCCGCACCCGCGCTCGCATTCACGCCGGTACGGGAGGCCTTCAACACGGTCGCATCACTGAGCTCCAGCGTGATTCCCTCAGACGCGCCGGCGAGCGCTGCCTGAAGGTCCGAGTGCGGCCGAAGTCGCCGAATGCTGACTCCGGTTGCGGCGCTCGAGCCGCGGGCGCGCGCAAGCATGGAGGCCTGGCTGTCTGTCAGGCGCATCTCGGCAGGCGCTTCGCGAAAGACATGCTCTTGGCCAACCACCGGTGAGGTCGTCAGCCAAGCGAAGGAGCCAAACATCGGCACGGCATAAATGTATCGTAAGAATGTCATCGCAGTGCGCTCATCAAGACCATTTCGGCAAGGGCATCAGCCGGCAAACTCTCCGTGCCGGGCCGCCGTCAGGTGGCGGCCAAGGGCCGGAGGGACCGCTCCGCCTCGACGAGCCGGAGCTGGAGGCAAATCTCTGCAAGCTCGGCGCTGCTCGCCATCCGCTTGCTGATGCGACCGCCGGCCCGTTGAGCCCCCACGATCTGCCAGGCATCTGATGGACGAAGGTCGGCGCGGCCATCACCAAAGGTCACTCCCGCACAGGGGACGGGGACAAGGCCGAACACGGCTACGTTGAGCAAAGGTCTCATGGCTAGCCTCGCTCGCTCTGTTAATGAGCTACCTAATCGAAATCGATGCGCTTGATGGTGCTAATGATGCTCCGTCAGTTAATCGTCATCTGTAACCTGCGGAACAGCGTTCAAGAAGAGTTGCGGAGCCGTGTGCGAGCCGTGATCCTGCGCATCGGATCGGGGACCAGTATCTGCCGGTTGTCGGGCTAGCGCCGCCAATGGCCGACGCTACGCAGTGCCTCCAGGTTCGCCTGCCCGAGGAACAGGGCAACGAGCAGCAGGAAGATGCCGGTCGGAAAGGCCAGGACGGCAACGCCGACAGCCACTATGAGGCCCAGCGTGGCGACGATGCGCACCGACCATACCGGCCCCAGCAGGCGTCCAAGCCAGGCGTCCAGCGTCTGGCCGCCGTCGAGCGGATAGGCCGGCAACAGGTTGAAACACATCAGGAACAAGTTGGCCGACGCCAGCACGGCCAGCGGCAGAGCAAGCATGGGATTGCCGATCGACCCGGCTTCGCCTGCCAGGCTGGAAAGGCCCTGCCACAACCCCAGATTGACCGCGGGCCCGGCAAGGTAGATGGCGGATCGCGCCAAAGCCGAGCGTGGCAGCGAGCGAGCGAAATGGGCGACACCGCCAAGCCCCGTCAGATCGATGTGGGACACCGGCGCTCCGAGCAGGTGGCCGGCCAGCGCATGGCCCAGCTCGTGCAGCAGGATCGACAACAAGAGCCCGACGACGATGATGAAGCCCGCCGACATCCGCTGCGTGTTGCCGGACGTGAAATAAGGATAGGTGAAGAACAGCAGCACCAGCACGAACATCATATCGAGATGGATCGTGATGCCGGCGATGCGGCCGAGCTCCAGGCGGTTGAACATCGCCCCGCTAGCTCCCGCGCCGGTTCCGCGATGCCAATGTCCTCAGCCGCAGCGCGTTGAGGCGGATGAAGCCTTCCGCGTCCTTCTGGTCGTAGGCGCCCTTGTCGTCCTCGAAGGTGACGAGGCTCGTCGAGTAGAGCGACTTGTCGCTCTCCCGCCCCGTGACGATGACGTTGCCCTTGTAGAGCTTGAGCCGCACCAGGCCTTCGACGTGCTCCTGGCTCTTGTCGATCAGTGCCTGCAACATCTCGCGCTCGGGGCTGAACCAGAAACCGTTGTAGATCAGCTCGGCGTAGCGCGGCATGAGCTCGTCCTTCAGATGCCCGGCGCCGCGGTCGAGCGTTATGGATTCGATGGCGCGATGTGCGGCAAGCAGGATGGTGCCGCCCGGTGTTTCGTACACGCCGCGCGACTTCATGCCGACGAAGCGGTTCTCGACGAGGTCGACACGGCCGATGCCGTTGTCGCGTCCGAGGTCGTTGAGCCGGGCGAAAAGGGTGGCCGGCGACAGCGTCTTGCCGTCCAGGCTCACCGGATCGCCTTTCGCGAAGCCGATGGTGATGTCGACGGCTTTGTCCGGAGCCTCCATGGGCGAGATCGTGCGCTGATAGACGTAGGGCGGCGGCTCGATCGCGGGGTCCTCCAGCACTTTGCCCTCCGAAGAGGAGTGCAGCATGTTGGCGTCGACCGAGAACGGCGCTTCCCCCCGCTTGTCCTTGGCGACGGGGATCTGGTGCTGCTCCGCGAAAGCGATCAGCTCCTCGCGGCTCTTGAAGCTCCACTCGCGCCACGGCGCGATGATGCGGATCGACGGCTCGAGTGCGTAGTAGCTGAGCTCGAAGCGCACCTGGTCGTTGCCCTTGCCGGTGGCGCCGTGGCACACCGCGTCGGCGCCGGTCTTCCGAGCGATGTCGATTTGCGTCTTGGCGATCAGCGGCCGGGCGATGGACGTGCCGAGAAGATAGACGCCTTCGTAGAGCGCGTTGGCGCGGAACATCGGGAAGACGTAGTCGCGGATGAACTCCTCGCGCAGGTCCTCGATGAAGATGTTGGCCTTCTTGATGCCGAGCATCTCGGCCTTGCGCCGCGCCGGCTCCAGTTCCTCGCCCTGCCCCAGATCGGCGGTGAAGGTGACCACCTCGGCGCCGTAGGTTTCCTGCAGCCACTTGAGGATGATCGACGTGTCGAGGCCGCCCGAATAGGCAAGAACGACCTTCTTCACCTTTGCCCGGGTGCCCTTGGCAGCCATGGAAAGCCTCGCGTTGCGGGTGCGAAATGCGGGCGCACTATAGGCGAGATCACCCGGCGTGCAATAAACGCCGTCGCGGCAAGTCCGACAGGGCCAGGAGGGGCGACGTGAGCAGGACAGTGCCCAGGCTCGAGTTCTGGTACGAGTTTGCCTCCACCTACTCCTACCTCTCCGCCATGCGCATCGAGCCCCTGGCATCCGCGGCCGGCGTGGCGGTGGAGTGGAAGCCGTTTCTGCTGGGTCCCATCTTTCAGGCCCAGGGCTGGCATACCTCGCCCTTCACCCTCTATCCGGCCAAGGGCCGGCACATGGTGCGCGACATCGAGCGCATCGCTGCCGAGCGAGGTCTGCGTTTCGCGTTGCCGGGCACGTTTCCGCAGAACAGCCTGCAGGCCTCCCGCGTCGCGCTGCTCGGCGGTGACGAGGGTTGGGTGGCTCCCTTCACCCGCGCCGTCTACCTGGCCGAGTTCGCCGACGGTGCCGACATCGCCGACCGCGCTGTTCTGGCGGCCATTCTGCGCGGCTTGGGGCTTGATCCGGAGAGAATTATCGCTCGCATCGATCAGCCCGATCTCAAGCAGCGGCTGAAGCAACAGACGATCCACGCGCAGGAACGCGGCCTTTTCGGCGCACTCTCTTTCGTGGTCGGCAACGAGCTTTTCTGGGGCGATGACCGCCTCGAGCAAGCGCTCGCCTGGGCCAAGCGAGAGTGACCCGATCGTTCATTGGCCGTTCAGGCGACGAAGCGCTTAACGGGGTCGGCATCAGCCATTTTTGACTCCCAGGGGCGGCCCGCGCAGAGCGCGTTCCGTCGCTTGGGCAATCCGGGGGAAGAACATGACGGTCATCGGAAAGCTGTTTGCGGTGTCGGCTGCGGCTGCGTTGCTGTTCAGCACGCATGCGATCGCGCAGGAGAAGAAGCCAGCCGCCGCGCCAAAGCCGGCCGCCGCGGCGTCTCCGTGCAAGGGCATCGACGAGACAGCCTGCAAGGGCAACACCGCGTGCCAGTGGATCGCGCCCAAGAAGGGCAAGCAGAAGCCCTACTGCAAGCTGAAGGCGAAGGCCAAGAAGGCGACGCCGAAGAGCTAGGCTCCTAACTCCGCAGTCGCATGCCGGGCACGAGACGGCGGCCCTATTTGGGGCGCCGTCTCAGCAGGTATTTCTGCAGCCCCTCCATCACTAGGGCGCCCTTCTGGTTGTGCACGCTCGATGAGAGCGTCAGCACACCCGTCGTGCGTTGCGGCTCGAGTGCGCTCACGCTCAGGCGCGGATAGAGCGTATCCCCCACGTACACCGGTTTCAGGAAGCGCGAGGATTGCTCGATGAAGCCGAGAAGCGAATCCTCGACGAGGAAGGAGAAAATTCCCGCGCCCGCCGCGGTCTGGATCAGCACCTGGTAGCCGTGTGCCAGCAGGTCGGCATGGCCATGCCGGCGGCAGTATTCGCGATCGTAGTGGATCGGGTGGTTGTCGCCGGAGGCGGCCTGGAAGGCCAGAAACTGCGCCTCGGTGACGGTGCGCGAGGGGATGTAGAAGGACTCGCCGAGTTCGAAGTCCTCGAAATAGCGCGAGGGCTGGAGCCGGTGGCTGGCCGGGTCGAATGCGTCACTCATAGGTAATCTCCAACCCCTAGCATTCTCCAACCCCGTGCTGTGCCGACCGAAGCACGGCCCGAATGTGCGCCACGCCCTCCGACGGGCTCAGGGCGACGTAGCGGCCGCAGCGGACACGGAGCGTCACAACGGTTTGGGCTTCGGCTTGCCGCGTGGCCGCGCTGGTGCGGGCGTGCGACGCGGACCGCCCAGAGGTTGAGGCGTTGCCGCGGCGCGCCGTTTGGCCACGTCCTCCGCCTGCAGATGGCGACCGCTGTCCAGAAGCTCCAGCATGTACTCGCGGTAGGTGACGCCGGCGGCCTCCGCTCGCGCCACGCGCAGCTTGAGGATCGAATGCGAGGGGTTCCTCCAAGCCTCCTTGTGGGCTTTGCGCCACCGCCAGCGCACGAAGGCGTCAGTCACCGGCTCTTCCAGCGGCGGGCCCTGATTGTGGCCGATGCGGGGGCTCAACCCCCACGCAATGATCTCCGAAGGCGGCTTCAGCCCCCGGAGCGCGGGGTGCAGCCCTTTCTTGCGGTTTCGGTCGTAGCGGTCACCCATGACCGCTTCTTATACGCGAATTCGCTATTCCGCGGGAGCGGGTGCTGCGGCCTTCCGCTGACGCAGCATGAGCCAGAGCGCCGCCCCGACCAGAAAGGCCATCAGCGGCACGGTGGCGAGATTGATGACCAGCCATCCGGCTTTTGCCTGCAACACGCCGGAGAGGGCCGCAGCGATGGCGGTCGTGGTGTAGACGGAGAAGTCGTGGCTGGCCTGGACCTTGGCTCGCTCGGAGGGGGCATAGGTGGTGGTGAGCAGGGTGGAGCCGCCGACGTAGGTGAAGTTCCAACCCAATCCGATCAGCACGTTCGACAGCACGAAGTGGCCGAGCTGCAATCCAGTCAGATTGATGATGGCACCGCTGAGCTCGATCATCGCGCCGGCCGCGACGACCGTGAGCACTCCGAACCGCGTGATCAGATGCCCGGTGAAGAAGGAGGGCAGGAACATCGCGATGATGTGGGCCTGGATCACCGTGGTGCTGTCGCCGAAGTTGAAGCCGCAGGCCAGCATGGCGAGGGGCGTCGCCGACATCGTCAGCGTCATCACCGCGTAGCCGAACACGGAGGAGGCGAGCGCCACACGGTAGGCCGGCTGTCGGGCGATTGCCGCCATGGGCCGGCCGCTTTCGGCGCGCTCGGCGGATGTGAGTCCGGGAATCTGCAGGAGCTGAACCAATAAGAGCACGGCGACGGAGAAGCCGGCCATGGCCACATAGACCCCGGCAAATGTCACGGGCAGCCAGTCGACGGACCACTTTGCTGCCTGCGGCCCGATGAATCCGGCAAGCACGCCCCCCGCCATCACCAGCGAGATCGCCTTGGCTCTGAAAGCTGGCGGTGCGGCATCGGCGGCGGCGAGGCGGAAATACCAGAAGAAGGCCGCCTGCATGCCCTGGCAGAAGGCCGCGAGGCACAAGAGCAGGAAGCTCTGGCGATACACCGCCAGGCAGCCCGCGGCGCCTCCAAGCACGCCGAGCAGTGAGCCCGCGGCGAAACCCGCCCGTCGACCCAGCAGCCCCATGATCAGCGACGCCGGGATGGTGGTCGCCATGATGCCGACGTGCATCAGGAAGACCGGGACGGTCGCCAGCCACTTCTCGTCGGCGCCGAGCAGGGTGTAGCCGGCAAGCGGCGTCGTTGCCGCGCCCATCGCCTGCACGGACATGAAGAGGGCCTGGGTCAGCGCCAGCAGCGCAACGTTGCGACGCTGGGAACCGGCAAGGGCAGATTCTGGCATCTGGCGGCTCTGCCTGCTTCAGCGCTGCTCGCCCGGGCGGGCGAAGCGCGGCCGGGATGGCCGGCTGTTCGTCGACGACGGTTGTTCGGCAAACTCGGAGCCTGCCTGATTTGTGTGCATAGCCGCGGGGCGCGTCGCGCGCAATCGATGCAGGGCGGTCGGAGAGCGCTTCAGCCCTGCGGTTTGCGCAAGCCGCTGCGAAACGCGGCCAGCCGTGGCAGCCTCAGGGCAGCGGCAGGCCCTTGTCCGCCATGACCTTGCGGGCGCGGTCGGGATAGTCGGTGATGAGGCCGTCGACCTTCATATCGATGATCCGCGCCATGTCGGCGCTGTCGTTGATCGTCCACGGCACGACCTTGAGGCCCGCGGTGTGCGCCTCGGCGACAGCAGCGCCGTCCAACTCTCGGAAGTAGGGGGACCATGTTCCGCACCCCGTGGCAGCGACGAGGCGAGGGACGGAGCCTCCGAAGTCGCGCGGATCAAGGCCGGCGAGCCAGGCCGAGGGACGGCGGTTGCCGGCCTCGACCCTGTCCTCCAGCGTCGCCTTGTAGGTAAGGCAGACGGTTTCGATCTCGGGCGCCAGCTTCTTCGCCGCCAGGAGCGTGCGCCAGTCGAAGGACTGTATGGTAACCCTGAGCGCCAGCCCCGCGGCACGTACCGCCTCCACCACCAGCCGGGCAAACGTGTCGGCGTCGACGGTTTCGTCAGATTTGTCGGGCGACAGCTTGGTTTCGAGGTTGAGTCGCACGGGCTTCCCCGACTTGGCGACGAGGTCGGCCACCTCGGCAAACGTGGGGATGCGCTCCCCGTCGACCGCCCTTTGCCCGGGGAACTGCTGCGCATACTTGCTGGAGGGCTTCAGCCGTCCGACGTCGAAGCGCTTGAGCTCGGCCAGGGTGAGCGCGTTGATGGCGGCGGTCGGCGCGGAGAGCCAGTTCCCGTCGGGTCCGCGCACGATATCGGCGTTGAGCACTCGGTCGTGGGCGTGGACGAGCACGCCGTCTTTCGTCACCCCCAGGTCCGACTCCAGGGTCGTGACACCGATTTGCAGCGCCTCGGCGAAGCCGGCCAGCGTGTTCTCGGCCACCAGGCCGCGCGCGCCGCGATGTCCCTGCAGATCGAATGCCGCCACAGGTTCCATCCCTGTCGTCACCGCGGTGAGAGCGACTGTGATTATCACTCCCGCCTTCATGTGCCCAGATGCCCTGATGCACCGGTGTGATGATCGAGAAGTCCGCAGTCCTGCGCTCTGCCGGGTGGTGAAGCGCACTTCTCGATAGGGGCGCTGGTGTTGTGCGAGCATAGTACTGCCCCGGTTGCGTGACAGCATGCAACTTCGTCGATAGGACACGCACATGACAGCACCGCTCATCCCCCGCACGCAATTGTTCGGCAACCCAACGCGGGCGCAAGGCCAGATCTCGCCGGACGGGCGCTGGCTCTCCTGGCTCGCTCCAAGAGATGGCGTGCTCAATATCTGGGTGGCGCCGGCCGGCGATATCGGTGCGGCCCGCGTCGTCACCGACGACCGGCAACGCGGCATCCGCCTCCATGCCTGGGCCAACACCAGCGCGCACCTGCTCTACATCCAGGACGAAGGCGGCACCGAAGACTGGCACATCTACGCCGTCCCCGTCGCCGGCGGACCGGCGCGCGACCTCACCCCGATTCCCGGCGTCAACGCACGCATCCAGGCCGGCAGCCTCGATGAGCCCGATACGCTCGTCATCGGCCTCAATGATCGCGACAAGGCCTGGCACGACCTCTACCGCGTCGACATCGCCAGCGGCGAGCGCGAGCTATTGTTCGAGAACCGGCGCGAGCTGGCCGGAATCGTCGTGGACCGCCGGCTCCAGCCGCGCCTGGCTCTCAAGGCGCGCGACCGCGAGGGCGGACAAATCGTCTACCGCATCTCGGGCACCGACCTGGAAGAGCTGATGGTCATAGAGCACGAGGACGACCTGACGACTCATCCGATCGGCTTCACGCGCGATGGGACAACGCTCTACTGGATTTCCTCGATCGGCCGCGACAAGGCCGCGCTGATCGCCCGGGACTGGCAGAGCGGCGCCGATCGCCTCCTTGCCGAGCATCCCAAGGCGGACATCAGCCGCGTCATCATGAACCCGCAGACCTATGTCATCGAGGCCGTGGGCGCGCAGCACGTGATGCTCGACTGGATCCCGCTGGATGAGCACATCGGCGCCGAGCTGAAGCATCTGCACGGCGAGCTGCCTGGCGAGATCGAGGTAGCGGATCGTACGCTCGACGATACCCGGTGGATCGTCGCCGCCGGCAGCGCCGAGACGCCCACGACCTACCATCTCTACGATCGCCCGCACCGCACGCTCACCGAGCTGTTTGCAACGCGGCCCGAGCTCAAGGTGTACGCACTGGCGCCGATGCGCGGCGAGGTCATCCGCGCCCGCGACGGGCTGGAGCTGGTTTCCTACCTGACGCTGCCGCAGGGCGCGCGGCCGCGTCCCGTCGCCCCGCTGCCGACGGTGCTGCTCGTGCATGGCGGACCCTGGGCCCGGGATGGCTACGGCTTCAATGCGGCCCATCAATGGCTGGCGAATCGCGGCTGGGCAGTATTGTCGGTGAACTTCCGCGGCTCGACCGGGCTCGGCAAGGCTTTTGTCAACGCCGGCGACCACCAGTGGGGTCGCAAGATGCATGACGACCTCCTCGATGCCGTCGCTTGGGCCGTACGCGAAGGCATCGCCGCCCCCAAGCGCGTCGCCATCATGGGCGGGTCCTATGGCGGCTATGCCACGCTCGCCGGCCTCGCGTTCACGCCGGAGGTGTTCTGCTGCGGCGTAGATATCGTCGGTCCCTCCAACCTGGAGACGCTCCTGGCGACCATCCCACCCTACTGGGCCGCCTTCTTCGAGAACCTGGCGCGCCGGGTGGGCGATCCGCGCACAGAGGAGGGCCGCAGGCTGCTGCGCGAACGCTCGCCGCTGCATTCGGCCGGGGCCATAGCCAGACCCTTGCTGATCGGCCAGGGCGCCAATGATCCCCGCGTGAAGCAAGCCGAATCCGACCAAATCATCGAGGCCATGCATGCCAAGCGCCTGCCCGTCACCTACGTGCTCTATCCGGAGGAAGGACACGGCTTTGCGGTCCCAGAGAATCGCATTGCATTCAATGCGATTGCGGAGGCATTTCTGGCGGCGCATCTGGGTGGGCGCGCCGAGCCGATCGGCCGGGATTTCACCGGCGCCAGATTCGAGGTCCGCGAGGGGGCGAGCCACGTGCCCGGTCTGGAAACGGCCCTGGCCGACCCTCCCACCGCCTGAACGCTCCGCCTGAGCCGCGAGGGGTGTGACGCCGCCGCTGCAGGGGATTGCTCCACATGCCCGGCGTCCGCCACCGCCGCGCCATGAGGTTGTGGCGGTATGCAGGCGGGTCCGCTAGACACTCTGAGCATTGGGAACGCACGCGGCGTAGCAGAAAGAGGGGAGCGCCATGGATCAGAACGTTGCCAAGGCGGGCGCGGTCACCGTGCTGGTTGCGGGCCTCGGGGTCGGTGGGCTGGCGGTCGTTCACAACGCGCAGCAGCTCGACCGGCAAGGCAAGATCGTCATCGCGGCGGGCAATCCGCAATATGCTGAGCTGGCCCAGAGCTATCAGGAAGAGCTGCGCAAGTACGGCGTGGACATGCAGGTGCGCAGCACCTTCCGCTTCAAGGGCAGGGACGGCAACACCAAGTTGCGGCCGCTGGAGGGGCGCCTCACACTCAGGGCTTTGACGGATGACAGTTCCGGCATCACCGCGGCGTTCGTGAAGGGTGGGCTGGTCGGCAGCCTGCAGGGGCGCCTCGCCAGCGAGAGGCAGAAGGGCCGCCACGCGAAATATGCCAAGCTGCGCTCGGTGGGGCGCCTGTTTCACGAGCCGATCTGGGTCTTCACGCGCGGCGACCTGCCGCTCGCGACCCTGCGCGACCTGAAGGGCAAGCGCATCATGATCGGCTCGCGCGAGAGCGGTGGCCGTGCGGTCTCGCGACTGCTTCTGCGCGCCAACAACGTGGTCGAGAACGAGAACGCGACCTTCCTGGACGAAGACCTGGGAGCCGACGCGGCGCCGCTGCTCTCGGGCACCGCCGATGCCGCCATTCTCATCACGGCAGCCGACACGGACAGGATTCAGAGCCTGCTGCGGGTGCCAGGCATTCGCCTGATGGACTTCAAGGAAGAGGCCGACGCCTACACCAATCGCTTCGCGTCGCTTACCAAGGTGGTTCTGCGGCAGGGTGGAGTGGAATTCGATCCGCTGATCCCCACCGACGACATCACCCTGCTTTCGACCACGGTTGCCCTGATTGTCCGCCCGGACATGCAGCCAGCGCTCGTCTCCCTGCTCACCCACGCTGTCCTTGCCAATCCGAAGCCGGGGTTCGACAAGGAGGGAGACCCGGTGCTGTTTTACAAGGCCGGCGAGTTCCCCTCGGCCAACGACCCGGAGTTCGAGGTCCCGAACGAAGCGCGCGTGGTCTACAAGCAGGGCGAGCTGCCCATGGTGCTGAAAAACCTGGCGCCGACGGCGAACGAATTGCGCGTCCCGTTCTCTTACACCGCGTTCATCAACCAGCACTCGGCCACCCTGCTCGGCATCATCGGCGCGATGGCGATCATCCTGCCGCTGACACGGGCCATCCCGGCGGTCTACGTCTGGATGATCCGCCGCCGCCTCGTGTACTGGTATCGGCAACTCAAGGCGCTGGAGCGCAGAATCGACAAGGGCGGTGCCGGCTCCAAGGATGCGGAAGCGCTGCAGGCCGAATTCGACCGGATCGAGGCGAACGTGCGGGTCATCCGCGTGCCGACGTATTACGCCAACCAGCTCTATGACCTGCGCGGCCATGTCGAGCTGGTGCGGCAGAGGTTGGCGCAGCGGCCCGGAGCCCTGCGCATGGCGGCGGAGTAGGGGGCGTGGAAGCGGCGGCCGCCGGATCGCCGCCGGCTCCGGCAACCAAACAGCAGTGATTGTAGTGATTCCAGGCCCATGAAGGTCTACAAATGGGTCTGGACGGTGCGGGCGTTCTCTACCGCAGGAGGTACGACCCATGGCCCAGCAATTCTCGCAAGCCGATATCGACGCTGCCCTCGCCGAGGCAAAACGACAGATCGCCGACCACTGGGGCTGGTTCCTTGCCCTCGGCATCTTTCTTGTCCTGGCAGGTGCGGCGGCGATCCTCTTTCCTCTCCTGTCCACGATCGCCACCAAGATCATGCTGGGCTGGATCTTCCTGATCAGCGGCATTCTGATGCTCATCCACGCCTTCTCGATCAAGCAGTGGGGCGGCTTTCTGATGGGCCTGTTGCTTGGCGTGCTCTATGTCGTCGCCGGGGGATGGCTGGCCTTCTTCCCATTCACGGGCATCATCACACTGACCTTGCTGCTGGCGGCGATGTTCCTGGTCGAGGGCGTGCTCGAGGCGGCGATGGCGTTTCGGGTCAAGCCGCACGAAGGCTGGGGATGGATGCTGTTTAGCGGGATCGTGGCGATCGCGGTGGGCCTGATGATCGCCTACCAGCTCCCGAGCTCTGCGGCCTGGGCCATCGGGCTGCTGGCGGGCATCAACCTGCTGTCGACCGGAATCAGCTTCATCGTCCTGGCGCTCGCAGGCCGTCGCGGCGCGCAGGCCGTCCCGGCGGCGGCATAGCGCAGATCGTTCATAGTCCCGGCGGACGGCGGTCGATCCAGAGCGTGGCTCGCTCGTAGGCGTGGGCAATGCGATAGAGCGTTGCCTCCTGCCAGGGATGCCCGACCAGCTGCAGCGACAGCGGCAGTCCGCTGGCGGTAAATCCGGCCGGAATGGCGATTGCCGGCTGGCCGGTCACGTTGAAGGGCTGGCGCGCCTGGCGCGGATACATCCTCGCGCAGGCCTCCGCGTCGTCGATGGGGCAGGGCGGATCCATGCCCGACACGGTCAAGGCGGCGTCGATGCCGGCAAAGGCTTCGAGCGTGCGGCGGGTGAGCCTCCCCCGCAACCTCAGGGCGTCGATGTAGTCGGCGGCAGTAACCGTCGCGCCGTCGAGGATGCGTTGGCGGGCGAGCGCGCCGTAGTCGCCGGGTCGCTGCTGCAGCCAACGGCGATGGACAGCGAAGGCCTCGCAGCGAATGATGATGCGACTGCAGGCGGCGAACTCCTGCAGGGGTGCGAGCCGGATCTCGCGCACGTTGGCTCCGAGCCCGCGCAAGACGTCTGCCGCCGTCTCGATGGCCTGGGCCTGCTCGGGATCGGCCTGCATGTCCTCAGTGTAGAAGTGCCTGATGAGACCTATCTCGAGACCTTTGACGCCGCGCTCGAGATCGGCTGCGTAGTCCGGCACCTCGACGTCGGCACTGCCGGGGTCCTCGGGGTCATGGCCGGCAAGGAGCTGCAGGAGAAGCGCGTTATCGCGCACGCTGCGGGTCATGGGCCCGACGTGATCCAGCGAGACTGCAAGCGGAAAGACACCCCTGCGGCTGACGCGTCCATAGGTCGGTTTCATGCCAGTGATGGCGCACAGGGAGGCGGGGTTGCGCACCGAACCGCCGGTATCCGTTCCAAGGGCAGCCGGCAGCATGCCGGCCGCCAGCGCCACGCCCGATCCGCTCGATGAGCCTCCCGGGAAATGGTTGCCGCCCCAGGGATTGACGGCCGGCGGCCAGGGCAGGTCGAAGGAGGGGCCGCCGATGGCGAACTCGTGGGTGGCAAGCTTGCCGAGCAGGACGCCGCCTGCCGATTTCAGGCGCGCCGTCACCGCGGCGTCCGCCGTGGCGACGTTGTCGCTCAACACCTTGGAATGACCCGTGGTCGGCTGCCCGGCGACGTCGATGATGTCCTTGAGGCCGAACGGCACCCCGTGCAGGGGACTGCGCAGACTGCCGGCCGCGATTTCCTGCTCGGCACGGCGGGCAGCCGCGATGGCCGGCTCAGGCGTAACGCGAATGAAGGCATGATAGCGCGCATCGAGCCGCTCGATGCGCTCGAGGAGCGCGCGCGTGTATTCGACCGGTGAGAGCTTGCGCGCGCGGATCAGCTGCGCCGCGTCGGCGAGGCCCAGGAACGCGAGTTCGCTCATCGTGCGGACCTCGCCGGCATGGGAAGCCGGAAGACGAGAGCGCTCTCCTCGCTCCAGTGCAGGTCCTTGGGCAGCATCTCGGCAAGCGCGCGCCCCGAAGCGATGCCGGCTGCGAACTCGGTCAGCTGCTTGTCGGTGAGCTTGCCGAGCCCCGCGGCCGCCGCGATCTCCCGCACCCGTTCCTTGTCCATCCTCATCCCTCCGCACGTCGTGAGGCAGCCTAGAGCGTTCGGTGAGGCGCCGTAAAGCCGGCTCGCTCTCGGCGGCTCATGCCTTCGCCTTGCTCGCGGTGCTTCTGGGCAGGAACACGCTGCGCCAGCCGCCGCGGCCGGCCCGGCCGCTGGCAACGGCCTGATGCAGCAGCAGCACTGGCAGCAGACCGATGGCGACAATGGTGAGCGCGCCGAGGGCGGCGCTCTCGAATTGCTCGAGCGCGGCATAGCTGTAAACGTGCGTCGCCAGCGTCTCGAAGTTGAAGGGACGCAGGAGCAGCGTCGTGGGCAGCTCCTTCATGCCGTCAACGAACACGAGCAGCGCGGCGGAGCCGAGCGCAGGCACCAGCAGCGGCATGTGCACGCGCCACAGCGCCGACAGCGCCGTCTCGCCCAACGTACGCGCGACGGCATCGAGGTTGGGCGAGAGTCGCTCGAAGCCGGCCTCCAACGCGCCCAGGGAGACGGTAAGGAAACGAGTGGTGTAGGCAAGCACGATCACGAACAGACTGCCCGAGAGCAACAGTCCGCTGGAGATGCCGAACAATGATCGCGCGATGGCGTCGACCCGGTTGTCGAGACCGGCGAGCGGGATCATCAAGCCCAGCGCCAGCACCGTTCCGGGTATGGCATAGCCAAGCCCGGTGGCTCTGATCACGCCGCGCGTCAGGACGTTGGGAAGCAGCCGCCGCGCATAGGCAAGCCCGAGCCCCAGGGCCACGGTGGTCGCGGCGGCCAGCGCGGCGACGCCGACGCTGTTGCGAACGGCGCGCCAAAACCCCGCGGCGAACGCGTCGCCGAGGTGTGCGGAGGCCTGCGCAAGCAGCACCGCGAACGGGGCCACGAATCCCACCAGCACGGGAATGGAGCACGCCAGGGCGGCCGCCCAACCGCGCCAGCCCTCCAGATCAGAGAAGGGTATCGAGCGGTAGCGGCCGGTGGTGTGATGGAACTGGCTCTTGCCGCGCGCGGCCCGCTCCGCCGACAGCAGCGCGAGCACGACGAGCAGAGCCACCAGCGCAATCTGTGCCGCACCCGCAAGGTTGGACCGCTGCAGCCACGTCGCGTAGATGCTGACAGTGAGGGTTGATACCCCCAGGTACTGCACGGCGCCCAGATCGTTCAGGCACTCCATCAAAGTCAGCGCCAGGCCGGCGGCAAGTGCCGGCCGCGCCAGCGGCAGCGCCACGGACCAGAACGCGCCCGTCGAAGTCCGCCCGAGCGTGCGCGCCACCTCGAGCACGCAGATCGACTGCTGCACGAAGCTCGCCCGCGCGGAGAGATAGACGTAAGGGTAAAGAACGGCCGCAAGCGTGAGGACAGCGCCTCCAAGCGTTCTCACCTCCGGGAACCAATAGTCCTTCACCGTGTGCCAGCCGAAAACGGCTCGCAGGGCGCTCTGCACGGGGCCGGTGAAGTCCAGAAGCTCCACGTAGCAGTAGGCGGCGATGTAGGTCGGCATCGCCAGGGGCAGCACGAGCAGGCGGTCGAGCAGGCCCCGGCCAGGGAAACGGTACATCGTGACGAGCCAAGCCGTGCCGGCGCCGAAGATCAGCGCGAGCACGCCCACGCCCAGCATCAGCAGGCCCGTATCGATCAGCGCACCGGGGAGCACCGTGCGCACGAGGTGCGGCCAGACGCTCTCGTGCGGACTGAAGGAGAGCACCACAACGGTCGCGAGCGGCAGAGCCACAAGAACGGCGACCGCGACCACGAAGATGGTCCAGCCCGGTGACACGTCAGGCCCATGCGGCCGCCGCGCCATGGCGCGCAAGGCCGCCGATACCCCGCGGCCAGGCTGCGCAAGCTCGGTCATTGCCGCATTGGGAACGCCTAGGTGGCACAAACGTCAAGCCGAAATGTGGGAAATCGGCGTCAGGATTGACGCGGGCGACCTGCGCGCCGGCTGGGCTCTGCGGTCGCTGGCGTGGCGACCGCCGGGACGAGCTTCGCGATCAGGCCGCTAGCGGAACTTCGACACGCGCTCGGCCTGATCGAGGATGACGCGGGCATTGTCGGTTGCTGCCGTCCCGGTCGGCTCACCTTTGTACGTGATCCGGGGGTTCGACCAATACGGTATCCGCGGACATCCCCCGCATCCCTCCTGGTAGCTCATCATGTCGCGCCACTTGGTGCCGTTGATGTGGCCGTGCGCGAACGGGTAGGGATGGTCGTTGGTATCCATGAAGCGGTCGTGCCGCGTGCCCAGAATGTGGCCGACCTCGTGCGCGATCGAATAGGTGATCGCCGCGCAGGCGTGATGCACGACGAAGAAGGCCTCATCCGCGTCCGCTCCCACGCGCGTCGACTGGCCGCAGCCGTTCGGGCTGTCAAGGATCAGGCCGACGATGTCTGCGCGCTTCTCGTTGCGAAGCCTTTTGATGTCCTTGAGCACGCCGACGCCATCGACCATCCGATACAAGGTGTCGAACTGGTCGGCGCCCGACTCGTCGTAGTCGACCTCCTGGTGGTGGACGAGCCGCAGGCTGACGTTGCCGACCCCGCTATTGCGGAATGTCTCGTTGGCCTGCTCGATCGCCAGCGCGAGCAGGTCGCCGGGATCGCGGATATAGTGCTCGCTCGTCTTTTTCGTGTAGAGCAGCATGATGTCGATGACGATATTCTTGGCCTCGAGGGCCTGCCGCTCTGCATCGGGAAACGGCGCAACCGCGGGTTCCGGCGGCGGCACGGGAATCACGGGGGGCTTGTCGGACGGTGGTGCGGCGGGGCTGTCCTTGGAGCCGGGTGCATGGTCCGGGGGCAGCTTGCGCGGATCGATCTCCGCCATGGTGTGCACGCCGTTGCCTACATGGTTCACGGTGTAGACGCGGCCCTTGAAGCCGAAGTAGCCGGATAGGTGACCGTCCTTCCACAGCATGAGCACGGCGCGCTCGCCGGTCTCCTCCGTTTCGCCGCTCCAGGTGAGACCGCCTTCCGTGACCACCGGGGGCCGCGTGCGAACCAGCGCGATATGCCCGCTGTCCCCGAGCGGCAGCATGACCTTCGCGTAGGGGTCGTCCTTGGGCCCGGCCCTGCCTTTCGTGCCGACGCCATCCTCGAACCGCTTCAGGGCGAGCTCGGCCATGGCCGCGTTCGGCATCGTCAGCACGCCGACGTTCACCGTTGCCGGCGATTGTGTGGTCTTGTCGATGATCGCCTGCTGCTTGGGCGTCAAGGGCTGGGGCTTCTCGCTACGCTTCAGGATGTGGTTCCAGCCTTCGCGCAGTCGCGTCACCTTGGCGCCGAGCTTCTCGAGCCGCTTCTCCAGCCAGGCCGCCTTCTCCTTCGGAACCGACCAGACCTCCGAGCCGGAAGTCTCCAGCTTCTCGCTCTTGCCCTTGCCGAAGAGACGGGACAGCCAGCCGCGGGCGCGCGGCTGTTTCGCGGGGTCCTCGGTCACGATGATCTGCTCGTTCCCCGCCTCCTTGTTCTTCGCAGTGGAACCCTGGGAGGCCGCGGGCGAGATCAGGCAGAGACTGAGTAGCGCCGCACCAAGAAAGCGGCGGGTTGATCCGTTTGCCATGCTGGCCCTTCGGTCGATCGATGCCTCCGTTGATTCTAGCCCGGCGGCTGCAGGGGCGGCAAAAGCTGTCGCCGACACCCCTTAACGCCCGGCAACGGATGGGCGGTCATTCGCCTGAAATTCGCATGCGCCAATATGTTTGACGCGGCTCTGGCAGAGAGCCTGCCTCACGCCCGAACCAGTCGATCCCGACCGAAAGCGATGGTGACGCTGGTCCCCCGGCCCGGCGCGCTGGCGATGTCCAGTGTCGCGCCATTGGCAGCCGCGAGCGCTCGGGTGAGGGGCAGGCCCAGGCCCAGTCCGGCGCCGGTGGCCGCAGGCTGTCTTGTGCAGGGCTCGCCCGTGGTCGCGCCGGTTGCACTAGTGCCGGTGTCGCAAACCATTCCCGGGCCGGTATCGGTCACGGAGATGCGCAATGGACCGCTGCCATCGTAGGTGACCGCAAGCGTCACCCGATCCCCGCGCCGCCCGAACTTGATGGCGTTGCCAAGGAGGTTGAGCAGCATTTGCTTGAGGCTCAGTTCGTCGGCCACGATGCGGGGAAGGCTCGCGCTGCAATTGCCGGCCAGCTCGAGCCCGGCACGGTCAGCGAGCGGCCGCACGACGGCCAGGCAGCTCTCCACGATGTCCGCCGGCTCGATATCTGTGAAGGCAAGCGGCGGCACCAGCGACCGTGTTGCATCGCTGCTGAGCATGCTGTCGACTACGCCGAGCGCGTGGCGTGCGCCCTCGTAGATGTCGCGCGCGTAGCCGCGATAGCGCGCGTTGGCCAACGGCCCGAAATGCTCGTCCTTCAAGATCTCGGCATAGGCGATGACGGCGCTCAGGGGCGTTCTGAGCTCGTGTGCCAGCCGCGCGCTTAGTGCAAATCGCGTCGGCAGGATCGCGGGCTCTGGGAGCCGGTTCCCGGCAGCTTCGGCAGTGAGCCGCGTGTCGGGATGGCGCCCTTTGTCGCCGGCGGCCGGCGCCCGTACCGTGACGAGCGCCGTATCGCGCAGGTGGATGCGGCACCGCAGGTTCAAGGCGCCGCGCGCGGTCCAGAAGGTCAATGCCTCCTCGGCAAGACCTCCCGACTCGGCGGCAAGCTGACGCAGTCTCTGGAGCGCGGGCATCGCGCTGTCGATGGCAAGCGGGGGAGCAACGGCCTGTGGATCGAAGCCCCATGCCTGCCATCCCTCGCAATTGGCATCGAGGAGGAGCGCCGCCTTGGCGTCAATGACGAGCACCAGCTCCGCGCACTGTCCCCCGTCCCAGCTCGAAGGGGCGCGGAAGGGGCTTTCGGAGGGCGGGCACATGGCCAAGATAGCAAGCGAATCAGTAGGGGAGTGAGTTGCCTAGCGTGAACCGGATGTGACGTCCATCGGTGCCCGAGCGCAGTACACAGCAGCGTATTTGCAACCGAAAGTTGTCGTGCGTTCACCGCGTGCGGATTCGGCTGCTTTACGACCGGGGACCCTTTGTCTTACGGTGCAATGGGTTGGAGGTTGGGCGGGATTTCATGCAGACTCGGTCGATTGGTTGGTCGCTCGCGACCATCCTGGCACTCGCGCCTGTCGGCGCCGCAGCTCAGGAGCTGGCGCTGGCGCCGCGTGCGGCAATCGTGATGCCCAAGGCCCCGCCGTCCTTGTCGCCCGACTGTCGCTCCAAGCGGCCGGTGGGTGAGATATTCCGCCGGCCTCTGCGGGCCCTGAGCCGGGCCGTCCGCGAGAATCGCCACGTGAAGGTGCTCGCCATCGGGTCCTCCTCGACAGTGGGTGTGGGGGCGTCGTCTCCCTCCGCTACCTACGTCGCGCGGCTCGAGACCTCCCTCGAGGGTGCCCTGCACGGCATGGACATCGACGTCGTGGGGCGCGGCATGTCCGGCGAGGTGGCGGAGGGCGCCGCCGATCGCATGCGCAGAGAGGTCGAGGAGACCAGGCCCGACATCGTCGTCTGGCAGGTCGGGACCAACGATGCGATCCGCCACGTCAGTCTCGAGAAATTCAAGGGCTGCCTAAAGACCACCCTCGCCTGGCTCGCGTCACACAAGGTCGACGTCGTCCTGATCGATCCCCAGTACGGCGACGCCCTGACGAAGGACGCCTACTATGAGCAAGTCGTGGCGGCGGTCGCCGAGGTGGCGCGCGAGCAGCGGGTGCTGCTGGTCGACCGGTTCGAGGCCATGCGCGAGCTGCAGCGCGAACGCGGCGACCGCTTCTATCTGACGGCCGACAACCTCCACCTCAATGATACGGGCCATCGTTGCATGGCCGAGCAGCTTGCGCGCGCCATCGTCGGCGGCTTGCTGCAGGCCGACGTCGAGCAGAGCCCGCCCGTCTTCAACTATCCCTGATCCGGCAAAAGCGGCTCAGCCGCCCGTGACATTGATCATGACGCGCCCAGCGGTGCCGCTCCGCACCACGTCGAGTGCGTGATTGATCTCCTCCAGCTTGAACTCGTGCGTTATGAGGCCGCTGAAGGAGAGCCGCCCCGCCTCGTTCAGCCGAATCAGGCGGGGAATGTCCACGTGCGGCACGGCATCGCCACCGTGCGATCCCGTCAGCACCTTGTTGAAGTGGATCGGCAACGTGTAGATCGTCACCTTCTCGTTGGGGACGCCGACGAGCACGCAAGCGCCGTCCGGATGCGTGAGATCGTACGCGAGCTCGATCACGCTCTTGACCCCGGTCGTCTCGATGACCTTGTCGGGCCCTTTGGCGCCGGCGATCTTGCGGATCTCCGCGTCCATGTGGGCGACGCGGCCGGGATTGAGGCAGTGCGTTGCCCCGCGTGCCCTGGCCATCTCGAGCTTGGCGTCGACGAGGTCGACGGCGATGATGGGATGCGCGCCGGCCAGTTGCGCGAACTGCACCACGTTGAGGCCGACCCCGCCGACGCCGAACACCACCACGGACTCCCCGACCTTGACGTTGGCATCGTTGTTGATCACGCCGGCCGCAGTGGTCACGGCGCAGCCGAGCAGCGGTGCAGCCTTGAGATCGTAGCCGGGCGAGATCACCGTCATGCGGTTCTCCGAGATCACCGCATACTCGTTGAAGGTGGTGACCCAGCCGGCGTTGAGCTTCTCGCCGCGCCATCTGTAGGCCGGCGGCTGGCACTGAATGCCCTGGCTCGGACGCCAATGCAGAACGACCGTGTCGCCCGCCTTGACGTGCATGACGCCAGGTCCGGTCTCGATCACCGTCGCCGAGGCCTCGTGGCCCAGGAGATGAGGCAGGAACTTGTCGGGCCCCTTTGCCGCTTCGATCTCGTTGATCTGGGCCCCGCAAATGGTCGTGTAGAGCACCTTCACCAGCACCTGGCCGGCCCCAAGCTCGGCAGGAAGCGCAATCTCGTCGACGACGAGAGGTTTGCGCGATTGCGCCAGAATCGCTGCCTTCGCAGTGCTGATCTTCATGCGCGCTGGCTCATTCGAAATAGATGAACTCGTAGTCGCCGGTGTAGCCGAAGTGATTGTAGAGCCAGATCCATTCGGACGTGTGCAGGATCTGCTCGGCGGTCAGCGCCCAGCATTCGAGGTTGAACTGCTCGAGCTCGTTGCGATAGCCCTCCACCATGATGTACTTGCTCTTGCCGACGCGCTCGACCTCTTGCACCGCGGCCTGCAGCTCGAAAAGCTTGAGGTTGTGGAAGCAGCCGAGGGAGATCACCAGATCGAAGTGCTTGTCGCCGTAGGGATAGCGGTCCTGTGCACGATAGCGGAATAGGTGAGGCTTGATCTCCTCCCTGGCTTCCGCGAGGCCGTGCCGCGAAATGTCGAAGCCGGCCACCTGAAGCCCCGGCAGCAGCTTCTTCATCTCGTAGAGCAGGAACGCCTTGCCGCAACCGACATCGAGCACCTTGGAGCCGTTCTGCAGGCCATAGGTCTCGATCAGCGCCTGCGCCACCGGCTTCCAGCGCCCCTCGATGAAGCGATACCCGCCGTAGCCGTAGCGGCGGTCTCCATCCCAATAGTCGAACTCGTATTCCTTGGCCTTCATCATGCAGTGAACTTTGTCATCGTTCATCCGAGCGAGGTAATCGCGCTTGGTCGCCTTGTGGAGCGGCGTGACGATTTCGAGAAGTCGGCCCATGAGGATCAACCTCGTTAGGTGGTCGCGCTACTCGAGCGCTCGTGGCGGATGACGAGAACAAGATACCGCAGCCAACTGCCGCCAAACGACGCGGCGGGTCTCTCTGATCCTGTAATGTGGGTGCGCCGCAAGTACGAAAAACCGGCGCGATGCAGGACGAGCGGTCAGATCCAGAAAGTTCGCGCATACTGGGCCAGCCCCTCGCCGCTGCCAAGGTGGACATGCAGCGCTTCTTTGTCGCGCGTGACCAGAAATTGTGCCCTGTCGACAATGCCGGGCTAGCCGCTTGCCAACCAGGGCGGCTGCGCCCATAAGACCTTGACAAGCCATGACCGCCAACGAGAGGGACATTGCTTCATGGCGGGCCCTTCAGACACCAAGGAGCCGCAATATTCGCTTCTCTTCGACGTGAGGGAGAAGCACGGCATCACGCGCCTGGGGTTGATGGTCAACGAGTCCTGGAACCAGGATCCCAAGCGCACGCTTTTCACTCTCGCGCGCTACAAGTTCGTCGCCAAGATGCTTGCGGGTCGCGAGCGCGTCCTGGAGGTTGGCTGCGCCGATGCGTTCGGCACGCGGATCGTGCAGCAGGCTACGGCCCAGGTCACGGCTGTGGATTTCGATCCAATCTTCATCGCCGACGTCAAGGAGCGGATGGACCCGCACTGGCCTATCGAGGCCTTCGTGCACGACATGCTCGCCGGTCCTGTGGCAGGCGCGTTTGATGCCGCCTACGCTCTCGACGTGCTTGAGCACATCGAGGAGAAGGATGAGGATCGCTTCATCGGCAATGTGGTGGCGTCATTGGCACCGGCAGGCGTTGCCATCTTCGGTATGCCATCGCTGGAATCGCAGGGCCATGCGTCCCCGCAGAGCAAGGCAGGTCACGTGAATTGCAAGTCGGGCGACGCCCTCAAACGCACGCTCGAGCGTCACTTTCATACCGTGTTCGTTTTCTCCATGAACGACGAGGTTGTTCACACCGGATTCTACCCAATGGCGCACTATCTGCTCGGGGTTGCATGCCACCGACGTAGTGTATAACCCTCGGCGCGCGGAATGCGGTTGGCGCTCGTCCGCGGTGCTGGGGCGTTGCCGACGGCGGGGACGGGATGGCAAGCGGTTGAGGCTCCTCTTTCGGCGACGCATGGGAGGGGGCGACGACAGAGGGGGGTTCGTGGCCAGCGTGCAGCTCAGCGTGGTTCTGCCGAATTACCAGCATGCTCGCCTCATCACGCGTGCCCTCGACGCGCTGCTCGCGCAGCAGCGTCGGCCCGACGAGATCGTGATTGTCGACGATGGGTCGACAGACGACAGCGTGGCGGTGATCGAGCGCGTCGCTGCGCGCACGCCGAGCATCCGCCTGCTGGTCAATACGGCCAATCGCGGGGCCATCGCCTCGCTCAAGCGGGGCCTCGATGCGTCGCAGGGGCGCTATGTCTACCTCGCTGCCGCTGACGATTGGGTGATGCCACATTTCTTCTCGCTGGCGTTGGAGGCGCTGGAAGCCCATCCAAGGGCCGGATTGTTCTGCGGCGACTCCGTGCTCATCGATGCGACGAACAACCGGACCCTCGGGCTCAGGCCGCCGGTCATGCCGCTGTCTCGCGCCGGCTTTGTGGATCCTGCTGCGACCGGTCGCCTGCTCACCAGAAGCGACAACTGGATCCTGACGGGAAGCGCGATCTTCAGGCGTGCGGCGATTGCGGAGGCGGGAGGACTCGACGAGGAGCTCGGCTCGTTTGCCGACGGCTACCTCGCGCGTAAGGTATCGCTGATGCGCGGCTTCTACTACGCGCCGCAAGTCGTGGCGGCCTGGAGCGTGCATCCCAGCGGACTGTCGCGCTCGGCAGCGCTCGATCCTCAGCGCGCCGGTCGGCTGCTGATGATCGTCACGCGCAAGATCGCAGAAGACCCGGTCTTCCCACCATGGTACGTCCAGCGCTTCTCCGATCGATGGCGCTTTGCCACCGCACGTCTTGCCCTGGAGGCTAGTCCTCGCAACAACGCGACCGTCCTGGCGCTGGGCGCCCGCTCGGATGTGGATCGCACCGTATTGGGCGTGGCGTCGCGCCTGCCGGGCCGCCACCTGGCGGGCTTGGCCATGCTCGCATGGCTGTGGCTCCGCTTCCGGCCCTATCGGCTCCTGGACTTGCTGCGCACGGCAGTGCTCCGTCGCCGCCCGCTGGCCCGCGCTCTTCCCAATTGACCCGCGAGACGAGGACTTCGCATGAACGACCTTCAAGCCTACGCGGATGTGTTCTCCGGCATCACCCCTTGGTCCGGCGAAGTGCCCAAGGGCTACCTTGTCGACTTTTTGGGGACCCTCACCGCAGCCGACTTCCGTGTCATGTTCGGAGTGGACCCGAGCGTGGAGGGAGGCAGGGCCGTGGCAACCCGGCTCCCGACCATCGAGGACGGCGAGGGGTGGTTCGAGATGGTCAACTGGGTCATCGCCGCCCGAGAGGCGCGAGACCGTTTCATCATGCACACCTTGGGCGCGTGCTACGGGGCTCAGGCTGTCGGCAGCTACCGTGCACTCCAGCTCCTCAATCCGATGCCCTGCAAGCTCGTGGCCGTGGAGCCGGATCCCGACAACCTCATTTGGACCGCCCGGCATTTTCGCGACAACGGCATCGATCCCGATCAGCACTGGCTGGTGGGCTCCGTCATCAGCAACAACAATGCGCCCGTCTTCTTTCCGGTCGGATCGCCGGGCAGCGGGGCACAGAACTGTGTCGCCACCAACGAGCCGGCTGCGCGCGAGGTCTACGCGCGCCAGCTTGCTTCGGGCCGCAATTCGGCGGAGGCACTGCGCAACCTCTTGCTGCACAATACGACGGGGATCACGAAGTCGCTCGTGCCGGGGTATGACTTCCAGGCCGAGATCAAGCTTCTGAGCGCGATTACGCTGAAGGACCTGCTCGGTCCCTTCGAAGTCGTCGACTTCCTGGAGTGCGATATTCAGCAATCGGAGATCCTCGTCTTTCCTCCGCATATGGATGTGGCGAAGCGGAAGGTGCGCCGCATGCACATCGGGACGCACGGCAAGGACGTGCATTGGGAGCTGCACAGGCTGTTCGAGAGGGACGGTTGGGAGATTGTCTTCAGCTACGAGCCCAATAGCGAGCACAGGACCGCTCTGGGATCATTTCGGCTAAACGACGGCGTCCTCACGGTGAAGAACCACACGCTGTAAGGGCGATATCGCTTAGCGCCCGCGGAATTCGGCGACAGCGTGCAAGGAGCGTTCTGCCCACCGACGACCCGCCAAGGACAACAAAGTGATGGAAAGAATCGGCGTGGTAGTGCCCGGAACTGCAAGGACGCGAGAGGATAGCGTCGTCCGCAATGCCGGCAAGCGCGATCCGGCTGGCCTTGATCTGTACGAGGGGCTGATGCAATGGCCCCTGTGGACCATGCTCGGCTGGAGCGACATTCGCCAGCGTTATCGCCGTTCCACCCTCGGACCGTTCTGGCTGACGCTCAGCACCGGCATCTTCATCGCCGTACTCGGGGTCATCTACGGACGCCTGCTGAAGATGGAGATTTCCACCTTTCTGCCCTTCTTCGCAGTCGGATACATCATCTGGAGTTTCATGTCGTCGGCGACGATCGACTGCTGCAGCGCCTTCCTGGAGTCGGAGCGGATCATCAAGCAAATAAGGCGGCCATTCTCCGTCTACGTGCTGCGCGTGGTATGGAGAAACTTCGCGATATTCCTGCATACGGCGGTCGTCTTCGTGCCGGTGCTCCTGGTCTTCCATGTCGACACCGGCTTCGCGACCCTGCTCGCCATCCCGGGCTTCGCCCTGGTGCTCATCAACCAGATCTGGATCGGCCTCGTCCTGGCCATGCTCAACAGCAGGTTTCGCGACGTATTGCAGATCATCACGACGTTGATGCAGATACTGTTCTTCGCCACGCCGATCATGTATCCGGCGGAAGCGCTGGGCGACGCGGCGATCCTTGCCTATATCAATCCGGTTTTTCACTTCATCGAGATCGTCAGGGCTCCGCTCCTCGGCAAGCTGCCGATGGTGGAGTCCTGGCTTGTGGCTTTGATCACCATTGGCCTGGGCTTTGCCGCGGCGCTGCTGCTGTTCCAGCGCGTCTCGCGGCGCATAGTCTACTGGCTGTAGGTAGCGGGGCGACCGTGGCAAAGATCAGCCTCAACAATGTCTCCGTGGAGATTCCGGTTTTCGACGTGAGCGCCACGTCGTTGCGCCAGCTCCTGCTCGGCAGCATCGGCGGTCAGTTCAATCGGGCGGGGCGGCAGGTCGTCGTCAGCGCGCTCCGGGACTTGAACTTTGAAGCGAGCGACGGAGACCGGATCGGCCTGATCGGCAGGAACGGGTCGGGCAAGACCACGCTGTTGCGGGTGCTGTCCGATGTCTATCCCCCCACACGGGGCAGTGTCGAAATCTCGGGCCGCATCTCGCCGATGTTCGAAGCGACGCTCGGCATGAGCGCCGATGCGACGGGCATGGAGAACATCCGCATCTGCGGCATGCTCTGGGGCCTCACCAGCGAGCAGATCAGCCAGGGGCTCGAGGATGTCGTCGCGTTCACCGAGCTCGGCGAATACCTGAACGTACCGGTTCGCACCTACTCCATGGGCATGTTCATGCGCCTGGCGTTCGCGATCGCCACGCTGCGCGAGCCGGAGATCCTGCTGCTCGACGAGGTGATCGGGGTGGGCGATGCCGCGTTCTTCGAGAAGGCCTATGCGCGGCTGAAGAACATGGCCCGCCAGTCGCGCATACTCGTCATAGCCTCCCATGGCGAGCGGATCATCCGCGACCTCTGCAACAAGGTGCTTTGGCTGCACAACGGAACCCTCGTCGAATTCGGCGATGTCGACCGCGTCTTCGCGGCTTACAAGAAAGAGATTGCCAAGAGCGTGGCCGCCTGAGGCCACGCTGGCGCGCCTCGCGTTGCCGGCTCGCCCGGGCGGGCAATTGCACTGCCGGCCGGCCGGCGCTACAAGGCGCAGCCATGCAGAAACCCGCCCGCTCCGTAGGCCCTCGCGGCGTCAAGGCCCGGCCAGCCGCGCGCAAGCGTGCGCCGCGCGTGGGTCTGGTATCGCTCGGGTGTCCCAAGGCGCTTGTCGATTCGG
Organism: Hyphomicrobiaceae bacterium; assembly: GCA_050248715.1. Lineage (GTDB taxonomy): Bacteria > Pseudomonadota > Alphaproteobacteria > Rhizobiales > Hyphomicrobiaceae > AWTP1-13. The sequence continues at coordinate 30,558 of JBFWRV010000036.1, forward strand.
AGCGGATCGTCACCAAGCTTCGCTCCGAGGGCTACGAACTCTCCGCCGACTACGCCGGGGCGGACGTGGTGGTCGTCAACACCTGCGGCTTCCTGAACTCGGCCAAAGAGGAGAGCCTGGAGGCGATCGGCGAGGCGATGGCTGCGAACGGACGGGTCGTCGTCACCGGCTGCCTGGGCGTCGAGAAGGATCGCATCCTGGCGGCGCATCCGGGCGTGCTTTCCGTCACCGGCCCGCACCAATACGAGCAGGTGGTGGCCGCCGTGCATGCGGCCATCCCCCCGCTGCATGATCCCTACGTCGATCTGGTGCCGCCCGAAGGCCTGCGGCTCACGCCGCGGCACTATGCCTATCTGAAGATCTCGGAGGGCTGCAACAATCGCTGCTCCTTCTGCATCATTCCGCAGTTGCGAGGTGATCTGGTGAGCCGCCCGGCCGCCCATGTTCTGGCCGAGGCCGAGCGCCTGGTGCGCGCGGGCGTGAAGGAGCTGCTCGTCATCAGCCAGGACACTTCGGCCTACGGCCTCGACCTCAGGTACGCGGAAAGCACCTGGAAGGGGGGGTCGGTGAAAGCGAGGTTCATTGACCTGTGCGAGGCGCTCAGCGACCTCGGCGCCTGGGTGCGGCTGCACTACGTCTACCCCTACCCGCATGTCGACCGGGTCCTGCCGCTGATGGCCAAAGGCAGAATCCTGCCCTACCTCGACATCCCCTTTCAGCACGCCTCGCCGCGTGTGCTGAAGGCCATGCGCCGGCCGGCTCATCAGGAGAAGACGCTGGAGCGGCTGGCCGCCTGGCGCACGGTTTGCCCCGACCTTGCCATCCGCTCGACCTTCATCGTCGGGTTTCCCGGCGAGACCGAAGAGGACTTCGAGCTGCTGCTCGAGTGGCTGAAGGCTGCCAGGCTGGCCCGGGTCGGCTGCTTCAAATACGAGCCGGTCGACGGCGCACCCGCCAACGCCCTGGGCCCGACCGTCCCAGAGGAGGTCAAGGAGGAGCGCTGGCACCGCTTCATGCAGGCTCAGCAGGATGTAAGCCTCGAGCTCATGTCGGCAAAGGTCGGGCAGACCATCGAGGTGATCGTCGACGAAGTCGGCATCGAGGGGGCCGTTGCACGCTCGAAGTGGGACGCCCCCGAGATCGACGGCTCCGTGATCCTGGAAGGCGCCGCAGGATCGGCATTGAAGACCGGCGATGTCGTGCGGGCACGCATCACGCGTGCCGATGCCTACGACCTGTGGGCCGATCCGCAATTGCCGGCCTGCTAGTCCAGTGGCCGCGCCGGCGTGGGCGAAGCTGCTCGATGTGAGCTACTCAGCTGCCTTGGCCGATTTCTGCACGATCTCGCTGAGAAGCCTATTCTGGTCCCCCAACGCCGTGATGATCGATTCCAGCCTGCGGTTGAGCATCTCTGATTGATTGTCGAGGCCTTGGATGACGGCCTGCAGCTTGTCGTTCATCATCTGCGACTGTTTCTTCGCGCCCTCGACGACGTGGCGCAGGTGGGCGTTCGACGCGCCGGAGGAGGAGACGACCTCCTCCAGCTTGCGATTGATCAGGTCCGACTGGTTGGCGACACCTGCGATGACCGCCTGCAGCTTGTCATGCGTAAGGCGCGCGTGATTGTCCAAGCCGGCGACGAGGCCGCCGAGCGCCTCGCTGGTTCTGTCCGAGTTCCGGACGATGCGTCTGAGCACGTCCAAAATCTTCATGCGGTTCGCCTCCGATCCCAAGTTGGCGCCTGTGTTCGGTCGCGAAAGGCTTCAGATTGCGGGCGCCGGAGAGTGTTCCACGCTCCGAAAACCGGCTTCCCGTTGAGCCCGACAGATGCCCAGCCTGCTCGGTCGCAGCACTATCGCCGGCTCCGCCGCACGTCAAGGAAACCTGCCGGAAGCAGGAACGGGCAGCAGCGTGAGGAGAATCATCGGATGTGGTATTGCCGTCGTGCCGATTCCCGCACGTCCTGCATCGCCGCCGATGCCCTCTACCCGGCCATGGGCGTTGTCAAAGGAGCCGCCTGCGTGCTGTTGTGCGCGGGACAGCCGGCGTGTGATATGCGGGCAAGATGAGCCGTTTTCTCAACCATCCGTAGCAGGCTCGCGAAACGTCTTGGGCAGATTTCGTGCAAGCGCCGCATCTGCGAGGTGAGGCTCCGCGCGAATGGGAGAAGATCGGAGAGGACCATGAAATTCTTCGTCGATACCGCTGACGTGGTGGAGATCAAGGACCTGGCGGCGACAGGATTGCTGGATGGCGTGACCACGAATCCTTCGCTGGTGGCCAAGGCCGGACGCGATTTCAGGGAGATCGTTGCGGAAATTTGTGCGGTGGTGCCCGGCCCTGTCAGCGCGGAAGTGGCGGCCACCGACCTCGAGGACATGCTCAAGGAAGGACGCACGCTCGCCAAGATCGCCAAGAACGTGACCGTGAAGGTGCCACTGACCTGGGCGGGCCTGAAAGCTTGCCGCGCGCTGACAGGCGAAGGCACCATGGTCAATGTGACCCTCTGCTTCTCGGCCAACCAGGCCCTGCTGGCAGCGAAGGCGGGCGCGACGTTCATCTCGCCCTTCGTGGGCCGGCTCGACGATGCCGGTGCGGACGGAATGGAGGTCGTGCGCGAGATCCGCACCATCTATGACAATTTTCCCGACCTCAAGACACAGATCCTGGCGGCGTCCATCCGCAATGTCTTGCACGTGAAGCAGGCCGCCATGATTGGCGCGGATGTCGTCACCGTGCCGCCAGCGGTGCTGCGGGCATTGGTCGCCCATCCGCTCACTGACAGAGGCCTTGAGCTCTTCCTGGCGGACTGGAAGAAGACGGGCCAGCGCATCGTGTAGAGGCGTTGGAGGGTCGGGGTGATGCCTTGAGATTTGCGAGCGGCAGCGGGCCGATGACGAGTTCGTGACGTCGGATCGTCCCGCGCGGTGTGTCTGACAGGAAACATTGTGTGCATGCCTGCCACGCACTTCCGTGATGTCCATCGACGCGCTACCTTTCGCATGTGCACAATCCCGCACGGAGCTCCCCGCACATGCCCCCAGCGATCACACCCGGCCCGACCTCGCGCATCTACTTTTCCCAACGGCTGCGGCTCCACTACGTCGATTGGGGCAACGCCCAGGCACCGCCGTTGCTGCTGGTGCACGGCGGGCGCGACCATTGTCGCAACTGGGACTGGGTGGCCGAGGCACTTGGCCACGACTGGCACATCATCGCCCCTGACCTGCGAGGCCATGGCGACAGCCAGTGGTCGCAGGACGGCTCGTATACGATGGCCGGCTACATCTATGATCTGGCTCAGCTCGTCCACCAGCTGAAGCTCGCCCCTGTGACGATCATCGGGCATTCGCTCGGCGGCAACATCGCGCTGCGCTACACCGGCCTCTTTCCCGAGAGCGTAGCCAAGCTCATCGCCATCGAGGGGCTGGGGCCGTCGCCCCGGATGCTGGCCGAGCGCCACAAGCAAACCTTCCCCGACCGCATGCGCGCCTGGATCGAGGAGCAGCGCGGGCTGTCGGGCCGCCTGCCGCGCCGCTACTCGAAGATCGAGGATGCCTGGAAGCGGATGCAGGAGGAGAACAGGCATCTGACGCCCGAGCAGGCACGCCATCTCACCGAGCACGGCGTCAATCAGAACGAGGATGGCACTTACAGCTGGAAGTTCGACAACTATGTCCGTTCCTGGCCGCCCTACGACATGCGCACGCAGCACATGGAGGAGCTTTGGGCCCGTATCAGCTGCCCGACGCTGCTCGTGTACGGCAAGGAGAGCTGGGCCTCCAACCCGGCCGAGGACGGCCGGATGCGGCATTTCAAGAATGCCAAGGTCGTGACAGTCGAGGGTGCGGGGCACTGGGTTCACCACGACAAGCTCGGCGAATTCGTGGCATTGGCGCGCCAGTTCCTCGGCTGACGGCACTTCTCCTTGCTGACCACAGGGTGCGCTTGCCGCCACGCCCATCGCTGCGCGAGCGAGGGCTTCGGTACCCACGGCATATACCGTCCGCGGACAGCCCGTACAGTTCCTATCTGGCCGCGGCGCGAAAAATGGCCAATACTGCGCCAACGATAAGGCCCAGGGAGGAAAGTCGATGATTTTGCGCGGAGGTGCGCTTTCGATTTCACTTGTTGCTGCCGTGGCGATCGCGTCGGCGGCCATGGCGCAGACGCCCAAGCGGGGCGGCATTCTGAATTTCGCTTCGGTGGCCGAGACGTCGGGCTACGATTGTCACGCTTCTCAGACGTTCGCTCTGCTTCACCCAGTCACGCCGCAGTACTCGTTGCTCGTCAAGTTCGATGCCACGATGAAATCGCAGATCATCGGCGACCTGGCGAAGAGCTGGACCGTTACTCCGGACGGGCTCACTTACTCTTTCAAGTTGCACGATGGCATCAAGTTCCACGACGGCTCCAACCTCACCTCGGCCGACATCAAGGCGACTTTCGAGCGCATCATCAGCCCGCCTGAGGGGGTGATATCGGTGCGCAAGGAGCGCTTCGTCGATGTGGCGGCGATCGAGACGCCTGATCCGCTGACCGTCATCTTCAAGCTGAAGGCGGTCAACGCCTCCTTCCTAACGCTGCTGGCCTCGCCCTTCAACTGCGTCTACAGCGCAGCCAAGCTCAAGCAGAACCCGAAATATCCCGACACGGAGGTCATGGGCTCGGGCGCCTACCAGATCGTCGAGCATGTACGCGGCTCGCATTGGACGGCCAAGCGGTTCGACAACTACTTCCGCAAGGGCCTGCCCTACATCGACGGCTACAAGGTCTTCTTCGTGAAGGACACGGCAGTCGTGCCCGGGCTTCTGGGCGGCCAGTTCGACGCCGAGTTTCGCGGCCAGAACCCGAGCGCGCGCGATCAGCTTCTAAGCAAGGCCAAAGAGCGCTTCGTGGTGCACGAGAGCCCATGGGCGACCGTCATGCTGCTGATCTTCAACACGACGAAGAAGCCCTTCGACGACATTCGCGTCCGCCACGCCCTTTCGCTGGCGCTGGATCGGTACGCGGGCGGCAACAACCTGTCGAAGATCTCAATCATGAAGCATGTGGGCGGTATCATGCGTCCGGGCTCGGAATGGGCGCTGCCCGACGCTGAGCTGGAAAAGCAGGTCGGCTACTCCAAGGACATCGAAAAGTCGCGCGCGCAGGCACGCAAGCTGCTGAAGGAGGCCGGCGCCGAGGGTCTCAAGATCAAGCTCTTCAACCGTACGGTGGCCGAGCCCTACACACCGACGGGCATCTTTGTCATCGACGAGTGGCGCAAGATCGGGGTGGCGACCGAGCATCTTCAGGTCGAGACCAAGACGTACTTCGACAGCCTCGTGGGAGGCAACTTCGACGTCGCCGTCTGGCCCTTGACGGAGCCCGCGGACGATCCGACGGCCCAGCTCTACTACTTCCTTGCCCATAAGGCGTCGACGATGAGCTACGCACGCCATGAGGATACCAAGCTCGATCAGATTTACGAGAAGCAGAACCGCACGCTCGATCCGGCCGAGCGGAAGCGGCTGGTGCATGAGGCCGACCGCTATCTCCTGGACCAGACCTATTCCGTGCCCATCCTTTGGTGGAATCGGATCATCGTGCATCACAAGAAGATCAAGGGCTGGACCATGTCGCCGAGCCACTTCCAGGGGACCAACCTGGTCGAGGTGTGGCTCGACGAGTGAGCGGTAGCGAGGCCCCCACGGTTCCCCGCCGCCTCTCCCAGGTTATTTGCCGAGCGACTTTCGCGCGAGGGCAAGCGCTTCTGCGAGCACGGCGGCGTCGCCGATGTGGTTGGCGAGCAGGAGCACAAGGCGGGCATTGAGCGCGGCGCTCTCGGCGTCCGCGAGACCGGCGTGGGCCTCGAGGATGGCGGCGTAGAGCCCATCCGGATCAGCCATGTTGGCCTCGCGCTGCAGGGCCATGGGTGCACCTCGCGATCATTCTTTACGGAGGGTGGGTCGAGCGACTCACTGACCCACCCCACTCGACCTTTGCCATACCGAGCGTCGTCCCTTCGCGTCGCTCTACACAACCTGCGGACTACAGCCCGGATCTCCCCGTGGCGCGCGCCATGGCCGCCTCGACCTGCTCCGGCGCGAACCTGCGCCAGCGGGCCGCGACGTAGCCGTCAGGGCGGAACAGATAATAGGCCGGCGATTGCGCGGCGCCGTAGCGCGCACAGGCGCTCGCGACCTCGGTCGCCACGTCATGCACCGGAATGTTGCGCTGTCGCAATGCGGCCTGTCCACGCGCCACGTCGCCTGACACATCGCCGGTGGGGCTGAACCAGACTCCGGAAAAACCGCCGTCGATAACATCAAGCAGCCAGCCTTCACCGAGCGGCGCGTCGAGTGCCGCGGCACCCGGCGCCAGCTGCGGGCAATCGGAGGCGCCAAAGCCGTCGACGCTGCTGAGCGGAGAGGCGCGATACGTCGTGGCCACCGAAAGCCGGCCGGAGTTGACGAGCCGCCGCGCGAACGGCTCCGTCTCGGCCAGCGCCAGAACGGCATCGCGAAAGATCGTGCTCGCTGGCGTCTTGGGAGCGATGAAGTCCGTCGAGCGGGTGGTGTTGAGCAAGTTCTCGTCCGCGGCGGCGATGCGCTCGGCGTCGTAGCTGTTGATCAGCGCGTCGGGCGCTAGCCCCCGCAGCACCAGGTCGAGCTTCCAGACGAGGTTGTCGGCATCCTGGATGCCGCTGTTGCCGCCGCGGGCGCCGAAGGGCGACATCTGGTGCGCGGCGTCGCCCGCAAACAGGACACGCCCGTGGCGAAAGCGCGTGAGGCGGCGTGACTGGAAACGGTAAAGGCTGATCCATTCGAACGTGAAGTCGAGGTCGCTGCCGAGCATCGCCCGCACCCGCTTGGCGACGTTCTCGGGCTTCACCTCTTCGTGGCGGTCAGCCTCGGCGCCAACCTGGAAATCTAGGCGCCAGACGTCGTCGGCCTGGCGATGCAGAAGCGCCGAGCGGCCCCGGTTGAAAGGTGGATCGAACCAGAACCAGCGCTCGATCGGCCGATCCATGTGCATTTTTATGTCGCAGATCAGGAACTGGTCCTGGAACACGCGGCCCTCGAAGCTGAGCTTCATCAGCTGGCGCAGTGTGGAGCGGGCGCCGTCGGCAGCGATGACCCAGTCGGCGGTGAGGCGGTACGGCCCCTCCGACGTCGCGATCTCGAGTTGGACGGTGTTGTCCCCCTGGGCGATGCCCGTTGCCTCCTCCTGCCAGCGCAAGTCGATCAGGCCGGTTCTGGCGGCAGCCTCGATGCAGCAATGTTCGAAATAATACTGCTGGAGATTGATGAACGCGGGCATGCGGTGGCCAGCCTCGGGCAGCAGGTCGAACTCGTAGACCTGCCGCGTATCGAAGAACACCTTCCCCTTCTGCCAGGTGACACCTCTCTCAAGTAGGGCTTGCGACACCCCGAGCCGATGCATGATCTCGAGCGTGCGTTTCGACCAGCAGATGGCGCGGGAACCGTCGGACAGGCTGCGCTTCCTGTCGATGACGACGCTTCGATGCCCCCTGCTCGCGAGGTCGAGTGCGGCGACGAGCCCGACCGGGCCCGCACCGACGATGACAATGGGATGGTGCGCCGGCGCCGCCCGGCCATGGTCAGGCGTGCGCCGGTGCTCGAATACGATATTCCGGACGTCGGCCATTCACGGCCATATCTGCACGTAGGCGGAACGCTCACGTTGCGAGGTCTCGGCGAAGTTGGCGTCGTAGTCCTTGATGAGCGCCTTGAGGTGGTCGGACTGCTGGAATTTCTTGAAGACATCCTCGCTGGCGAACTCGTAGATCGCCATGAACTGGAACTTGTCCTCGCCCAGGATCTTCTTGTAGCGGCGCCCGCTCACGGCGCCGTTGAACTGCAGCACCTCGGGCACATGTTGCTCGTTGTACCACTTGTTGAAGGCGGCCTCCTTGTCCTTGGTGATGGTGGCGCGCACGACGAAAATTGTGACAGCCATGGTGCTTCCTCCTTTGACGCGATCCCGGCGCAGGCCGGAACCCGACCACACTTCAGCACAGGCGGCAGAACTTACAAGATCGAATTCGTCTCGCGGTCGCGCAGCGCTGGACGGACGAATGCTCGGGCGGGCATAGTCCGCGGCCTCGAGACACATGCCGGCACCGGAGGCGCCCATGAAGCTCTACGTCACGCTCACGTCACCCTATGCGAGGCTCGCGCGCATGATGGTGCTCGAGAAGAGGTTGGCGGACCGCGTCGAGATCATTCCCGTCCAGACGCGCACGCCCGGCAGCCCCTACTACGGGATCAACCCCTCCGGTCGCGTGCCCTACCTCGTCGACGACGGCGGCATGGGCATGGAGGACAGCCAGCTCATCTGCGCCTATCTCGACAGTCTCGACGGCGAGCCGAGATTCCATCCGCCGGCTTCGGACAGGGATTGGACGCATTGCCGGCTCGAAGCCTGCGCGCGCAGCCTGTGTGACGGCATCGCGGTCTGGGCGCGTGAGATGCGGCGACCTGAGAACGAGCGCTCGCCGAGCAACCTCGCCCACGAGGCAGCTCGCGCCCAGCGCATGGCGGATCTGTTCGAGGGCGAGGTGGCCACGCCGCTGATGCAGGGCGCGCCGGCCATGGCGCACCTCGTTCTGGCAGTCGCGCTCGAGCTGGCGGTCGACCGCGGCCTCGGTGACCTCACCCAGGGCCGCCCGCAGCTGGCGGCCTGGCTCGCCCACGTGCGCGAGATGCCTTCCTTCCGGGCAACCGCTCCGAGGTAAGCGGCCTTGCGGTGCACACTGCCAGCTGGTCTTGTCGCCGATCATGCGCGCATCCCAGTTCATTCTCGCCAATACCAGGCTGTTGGCCGTGCCTCTGGTGCCGGAGATTCGCCTGCACCTCGCCGAGGAGTCGCTGCCGATCTGGCAGAAGACCGAGGAGGAGCTGGACGCGATGAACTTGCCGCCGCCTTACTGGGCCTTCGCCTGGGCCGGCGGGCAGGCGCTAGCCCGCTATCTCATCGACAATCCTGCGCTGGTTGCTGGGCGGCGCGTGCTGGACCTCGGCTCGGGATCGGGCCTGGCGGCGGTCGCCGCGGCAAAGGCCGGCGCGGCTCACGTGCTGGCAGCCGATATCGATACGCTGGCGGTGGCCGCTATCAAGCTGAACGCAAGCGCCAACATCGTCGATCTCGAGGCGACCGCCGAGGACATGCTGGATGCGCCCTCTGACGGCTTCGACGTCCTGCTCATCGGCGATCTCTTCTACGAGCGGCAGCTGGCCGGGCGCGTGCTGGCCTTCGCAGACATCGCAGCAGAGCGCGGCGCGCTGGTGCTCGCGGGTGACCCGCGTCGCAACTACTTCCCTCACGAGCGGTTTCAACAGCTTGCGCTATATCCTGTGCCGGTGACGCGCGAGCTCGAGGACGCCGAGATCAAGCGAGCCGCCGTCTGGCGGCTTGAGGTCGATCGGCGGCAGCCGTGAGTGCCTGGCCGCTACGCGTTCGGGGCGGCGAGATCGCGACGGATCTTGGTGGCCGAGATGCTTTCGGTCGCCTCGTCCAGCACAAGGCGTTCCACTGTGTAGCCCACGTCGCGGCCGTAGAAGACATTGGTGATGTTGGGAAGCTCGATCACGAGGATGCGCCCGCGATACTGCCATAGCGCCGATTGGATTCGCGCCCTGACAGCATGGAACGGCAATGGGTTCTTGGCATCGGTTCCGAAGGTGTCGCGCACGGCGACGCACACTTGGCCCACACGTCTCAGGCCCTCCTCGATGAGTCTCTTGTGCCCGTCGTGGAACGGCTGATACCGGCCGATGAAGAGCGCTGTCGGCGCCTTGGGATCGAACGTGGGCAGAAGCACGTCGCAGACCCTCTCCGCCCAGTAGGCTGGCGAGCCTTCGGGCTCGACCCGGATATCCCAACGCTCCGGCGGCTCGAACATGGCGTCCGTATCGGGAAACCGGCTCTTCTTTATGCGGTCAACCCAGATCACGAACGCATCGCCGAAGGCGGCACGCGTCCTGCGCGTGGGGCAGATGAAATCGGCGATGGCGTAAGTGCCCGCCTCGACGACGCGGTCACAGAGCCAGCCCATGCGGCGCGCCTGCTCGATCCTGTCCTCGTGTGCAAAGCCGAGGTCCTTGTTGACGTTGGCGCGCACGGCATCGGCATTGAAATGCACGCCGTTGAGGCGCGGGACGAGCATTTGCGCGAGCGTCGTCTTGCCCGCTCCGGGCAAGCCCATGATCAGAACTTTCTTGGTGTCGCTTGGCATGCAGCCCCCGTCGATGAATCGAGTGCGAGGAGAAATACGGACCGCAGTCGGTGTCAAGTCGATGAATTCGCACATCTCCGCCTGCAGGTGGTGGAGCGCTGCCGGCACGCCCATCACGGGCACCTTGCCTCTTGCGCGGCTCAAATTGCGAACGGTGTTGCATCGCGGCGCCACGACCTTCCGCGGCTCCGCCGGTAGAGGACCGGCGTGCGCCGGCCGATCGAAGGGCGCGATCACTCCGTTCGGTCCGAGGTGCTCTTCTCCGCCAGCATCGCCTTCAGGCTCTGAATGTTCCTGAGGTGCCTGCCCAGGACCTCTTCGGCCCTTGCCAGGTCGGCGGAAATTTCCTCCGGGCTCTTGTAGTACTGCGGGCCAATATGCGGAGTTCGGCCGATCTGGTAGCCCGACCAGGCAATATAGGCGTTGACGAAATACTCGATGGGATACACGTCATCGTAGGCGACCTGGTGCAGGTTCAGCTGTCCCATCAACCATTGCAGCTTCGGCCTGCGGTCTTCCGACAATCCAGCGAAATTGACATGGGCATTGACGTGCGTTGGCTCGGCCACCACCCGGCTGTGTCCAAGCACTAGCTCCGCCAGGGCCTTGCGCGTGCCTTCATCGTCCAAATGCTCGGTGTGGAACTCCACATGCTGCGAGAACAGATGCTTGTGCTCCTCGATGAGCGCATGTGTCTTGTCGAAATACCAGGCGAGTTTTTCAGTTTGGGATCGCTTGCGCCACCCTTCCGGCGTGGCCTCTCCGTAGTGGAATGCGGTCATCCGCTTCGTCGTGGCCTCGGGATCGTCCGAGTAGTAGCCGTAGGCCTTGGGAAAGAACGCGCAGTTGTCGACGAGACTGGCGATGGCCCGCGTGCGGTCGAGCCGGCGCAGATGGACGAGCTTGAGACCCGGTCCGCACCTCTCGGCAAAGACCGGCAGGATCGGCGCATAACCCGCGCCGACGATGCAATCGTGGGGACAGTCATCGATCAGCCTGTAAATCTCCGCCGTCCATTGCGGATCGCGCGTCTCCAGGAAGCTGGCATGGGCGTGAAGAAATTCACGGCTCGCGTACTCGTGCATCACGGAGCCGTCGGCCCCCTCATCCTCGAAGAGCTTGCGGATCATGTGTGACAGCGACACGGTTCCGTCGCGGCCTGTCCCCGCGATCACGAGGCGCAGGCGGGGCCGTGTTGCATGAGATTCGATCGACACTCGTAAGCCTCATTGCTGCGCGAGCAGGCTACTCGCGCGTTCCGATGCGTGCCTGCGTTGCGCGGGGTTTTCGATGCTTGCAGATCAGTCGTTCCAGAGGCCGCCGGTGATGCTGACCGTCTCCCCGGTGATGTAGTCGGCCTCATCGGAGGCAAGAAAGACGACGGCGTTGGCGATGTCGCGGGGATAGCCGGGTCGGCGCAGCGGGATCGACTTGGCGCGGTCGACAGCCGTCGGCAGTCCCTGCGCGCGCCGCATGGCCTCCGACTCGTCGCGCATCTTGGTGTCCACGATCAGCCCGGGACCCACGGCATTGACCCTGACCCCGTGCGCGCCGAGCTCGAGCGCGAGTGTCTGCGTGAGGCCGACCACGGCGAACTTCGACGCACAATAGGCACCGTAGCTATCGGCACCGGACTTGCCCATCCACGAGGCGAGATTGATGACGGCGCCGCGGCGGCGCGCCACCATCTGCGGCACCACCGCGCGCGTCGCGTAGAACAGTCCGTTGACGTTGATGCCGAATGTCTCATTCCAATCGCTCTCGGCCATGTCGAGCAGCTTGCCGATGCGGCAGATGCCGGCGTTGTTGACGAGGATATCGACCGGACCCAGCTCGCCCATGAGCGCTGCCATGCCCCTGTCGACATCGGTCTTGACCGAGACATCGCCGCCGGCGACAGCGACCTTGCGCCCCGGCTTGGCTATTGCCTTGGCGGTCGCCTGCGCCGCTTCCAGGTCGCGGTCGAAGATGCCGACATCGCAACCCTCCGCCAGGAGCCGTTCGGCGATGCCGCGACCGATGCCGTGCGCTGCACCGGTCACGATCGCCTTGCGTCCGTCCAGTCGATACATGTCAGCCCTCCCTTGCTTGATGCTTCGTTGGGCCTTCGGCTAGCGGGCCGTCCAGCCGCCGTCGGCAGTCAGCGTGGTCCCCGTGCAGAAGGAGGATTCGTCGCTGGCCAGGAACAGGATGGCCCGGGCGATCTCGATCGGCTTGCCGAGCCGCTCCATGGCCTGGCGCTGCTCCAGGCTGCGGCGAAGTTGGGCGGCATTGGGCGACTTGGCGAAAATCTCGGAGAAGTAGGGCGACTCGATCGTCCCCGGGGCCACACAGTTGATGCGGATCCTGGCCGCGACATGGTCGAGCGCCATCGCCCGCGTCAATGCTGCGACCGCGCCCTTCGAGGCCACGTAGGCGGCCCGATCGGTTATCCCGATGCTGGCGACCGTGGACGCTGTGTTGACGATAGCGCCGCCGCCCTGCCGCTCCATGATCGGAATCGCGTGCTTGCAGCCGAAGAACACACCCTTGACGTTGACGGCCATCAGCGCGTCCCAGTCCTTCTCCGAGGTCGTCACGACCGTGCCGGCGAAGCCGTAACCGGCATTGTTGACGAGAATATCGAGCCGCCCGCGGGCTTTGGCGACCGTTTCCATCAGCGCCTTGACCTCCGCCTCGCGGGTGACGTCCACCGTGGCCGCCGAAGCCCTCCCGCCCGCGCCGGCGATCTCGCCCGCCACGCGCTCTGCCGCCGAGCCGTTGCGATCGGCGACGACCACCGTTGCCCCCTCGGCAGCGAACAGCCTGGCGGTTTCGTGGCCGATGCCGGAGCCGGCGCCCGTGATGACCGCGATCTTGCCTGCAAGCCTCATTCCTCGGAGCTCCAATGACCGTGGAGTAGCCTACAGGTCAGTATGGGCGCCCCAGCACCGCGTCAAGTCCGCCTCTGACTCGTGTCCGCGAGCGCGACAGGCCGGTTCCATTGCGAGGCGCACGGCGACACCGGCGCCGTGCATGGATGACGAGAGAGCTGTGATGTTGGCTTGCTCGGGCGCCCGACTGTTGGCCAACCCGGGGTGGCTAGCCGTATATGTATTTGGGCAACCAGAGCGCCATGGCGGGGAAGGCGTACATCAACGCCATGAAGGCGACGACGATCCAGATATAGGGCATCGTGCCCCGGAAGATTTCGTTGATCGTGACTTGCGGCGGTGCGACGCCCTTGAGGTAGAACGGCGCCATGGCCACGGGCGGCGACAGGAAGAAGGTCTGCAGATTGAGCGCGACCATCACGCCGAAGAACAAGGGATTGATGCCGAAATCGTCGAGCAACGGCAAGAAGATCGGAATGAAGATGATTATGATTTCGGTCCATTCCAGGGGCCAGCCGAGGAGGAATATGATCGCCTGCGCCAGCAGCATGAAACCGAACGGGTTCAGTCCAAGACTGAGCACGAATTGCTCGATGTAGGCCTGCCCGCCGAGGAGCGCGAACGTTGAGGAGAAGATCGCGGAGCCGACGAACAGCCAACAGACCATGGCTGCGGTGCGGGCGGTGAGGAAGATGGATTCCCTGAGCTTTTCCAGGGTGAAGGCATTCCGATAGGCCAGCGCGGCAAACGCCAAGCCGGTCGCTCCAGCAGCACCGATGAACGGCCATTGCGCCGACGGCACGCCGAAGTAGCGGACACCGATCAGCCAGGCCGACGTAGCCCTGCAACAGGCGCACATTGCGGCGCTTCGAATAGTCCGCACCGTAGGCGACCGCCAGCATGAGTGCGCTGGCGGCTCCCATCGCCGCCGACTCCGTGGGAGTTGCGAGGCCAAAGAAGATGACCCCCAGCACGACAATCGTCAGGACCGTGAGCGGCAGAAACGAGACCAGGACTTCGTAGAGAACGAGGCCGAGCGGCGCCCTGCGCTCCTCTGCCGGCAGCATCGGCGCGAGGTTGGGTTTCCACATCGCGAGCAGGACAATGTAGACGATGTAAGCGGCTGTCAGGCCGAAGCCGGGGATGAATGCGGCGGCATACAGCTTGACGACAGAGACGCCGGCGACCGCGCCGTAGAGAAAGAGCATCACGCTTGGCGGAATGAGGATCCCGAGCGTGCCTCCCGCGCAGATAACTCCGGAGGACAATTTGTGATCATATCCGGCGCGCAGCATGGCCGGCAACGCGAGCAGGCCCATCAGGACCACGACCGCGCCAACGATCCCGGATGCAATGCCCCACAGCGCGCACACGACCATGGTGACGACGGCGAGTGAGCCAGGCATGCCGCCGATGGCGAGCTGCAGCGCATGGAACATGCGGTCCAGGATGTTCGCGCGGTCGATTATGTAGCCCATGAACGTGAACACGGGCACCGCGATCAGGACGTCGTTGGAGGCAACCTCGAAGGTCTTTTGCACCAGCAGCGTGAAGACGCGGTTGGCGAAAATCTCCTGGCCGGGGACGTAGTACGCGTAGAAGCCGAAGCTCACGCCGATGGCCATCAGCGTGAACGCGATGGGAAAGCCGAGCATAATGACGAAAATGAACAGGACCAGCATCGAGATGCCGATCTGCGGATCGCTTATCATTGCCCCGGCCAGCCCTGCTGATGCGGATGTTCTCGCAGGTATTCCTGCTGGTGCAGAATGGCCGTTTCCATTTCCTCGACGTCGTGCAGACGTTGCGGCCACGACCCGTGACGGATGCAGAGCCCGCAACGGACGATCTCGGCAATTCCTTGAACGAGCAGAAGCAACCCCGCCGCCGGAATGAGGCACTTGAGGGGAAATATCGGAATGCCCGCAGGACTGAAAATGCTTACTTCCCGAAATTGGACCGACGTCCTTGCGTATCCCCAGCCAGCGTAAACAAGGGCGCTCACGCCCGGCAGGAAGAAAATGACATAGAGCACCAAATCCACCGTCGCCTGCGTTCGCGGCCGCCACCGTCGATAAAGGAAGTCGCCGCGCACGTGCGCGTTGCGCGAAAGCGTGTAGGCACCGGCCATCAGAAAGAGGGCGCCATAGGTGATGTAGCTGAAATCGAATGCCCAGGTCGTCGGGGCACCCAGCGCATAACGAACGAAGACCTCATAGGTCATGGCTGCCGTCAGCAGCAGGATCAGCCAGGCGAAGCTCCTGCCGACCGACGTACTGAGCGCGTCGATGCACATGAGTGTGCGATTCGTGAGGCTTGGGTCGTTGTTGGACAAGGCCGCAACCGATCTCCCGAGGCCTGGGGCGCCGAGCCGCAACACACAACGCCGATTGGAAACGCGCTGAACGGCAAAAGGAGCCTGCAGCAGACTCCCGCGTTCAGCCCATGGCTTTTCCTGGCAAGCGTCCCCCTGGTTTGCGCAGAATATTCGTCAGTCGCCCGCGCGCTCAGTAAATTTGCGGCGGTCGCGCATAACTTTCGCGTAACCGCGCGCGACCTTTTGACAAGCGCGCTCGAAGAAATGCCTATGCTCCTCCTCCGGCAAGCCGAAGGGTGATCGACAGTGCGAGCAAGCCTGCACTGATCCCGGCAGCTTGGAGCGCGAAGCGGAGATAGCACGCGCGGAGCACTGGCCCGACAATACGCTGAGCGATCGCCAAGCTCGGCCGATCGAATTCGTCGAGCACCAACCAAAGCTCTGTCTTGCCGACGGGTCGGCGATGCGCCCACTGAGCCTTCGCGACCAGGACCAGGCACACGAACAGCACGAGCAATCCGCCCACCATACACGCCAGTGCCAGGTCCCACGACAGTCCGACCATAGGCGTCAGTATCGCCAGCGCCGCGAATCCGCAGCCTCGCGCCACGGAAACTTCCGCAAGAGCCTCGACGGTCCGCAGCGTAGGCATGGTTTCAACTTGAGTTGGCGCACAGGTTCGGGGGTGCCTCCGCTCGCACGTGCCCAGCATCCGCGCTCCTTTCGCGCCTTCTGGCTCTCCTGACGGAGACCTTCGGAGCCGCCGAGTGAGTCCTGGCAACGCCCAAGAGCCAGCAAGCGGTTCGGAGGATCTCTTCCCGCGAGCGCCAATCGGCCCTCGCCCAGAAGCGCGTCAGCAGCGCGCCGGCCTTCTTGATGAGAGGAGACGGAGCCTTGGTACGCAGGCCGGCCTGGATCTCATTCATCAGATTTTCGCGTTGCGACAACAGCAGAACCACACGCTGGGCATACCTGGAAGCGGCGTGCGATCCAGGTCCGCGCCTTTTGATCGATGCTGCGAGATGTGCGTTCGCCACGTAACCGCTCGTTCAAAACGCGCCCGGATGGCGCAGTCTCGAAAAGCCTAGGGTTCCCGTGTCGGGCGATCGAGTAATCTTTCCAGGCAGCGGCATAAATTGGACGTAAACGAAGGCCGGCGACGGCTCGTTCAGTCGCTGTCGGCTGCGAGCCGATACCCCACGCCGAGCTCTGTTGTGAGAATGCGCGGCCGAGTTGGGTCTTTCTCAATCTTCTTTCGCAGCTTCCGAACAAAGATTCGCAGATAGTGCGCATCGTCCGCGTGCGCGATACCCCACACTTCCTTCAAGAGGTGCTGGTGCGTAACAACGTTGCCCGCGTGCTGAGCGAGCACCTGCAGGAGGCGGTATTCCTTCGGTGAAAGCGCAACGTGCTTGGAATCGACGGACACGCTGCGCTGCGCCAGGTCGATCGTGAGCCGGCCCGCACGGACGATAGGCTCGCCGGCCGAGCCGCGCGTGTGGCGTCGCAGCGCGGCACGCGCGCGCGCCAACAGTTCAGCCATGCCGAACGGCTTGACGACATAGTCGTCGGCACCGAGTTCGAGCAGGCGCACCTTCTCCTCCTCGCTGGATCGCACGGACAGGACGATGATCGGCACGCTCGACCAGGATCGCAGCCGCTCGACAACCTCCGCGCCGTCCATATCCGGCAGGCCAAGATCGAGAATGACAAGATCGACGGGCTTCAGCGTCGCTGCACGAATCCCTTCCACGGCGGTTGCGGCCTCACGGACGGCAAATTCTTCCAGCTCAAACCCGGCGCGCAAGAAGCGCCTGATCTGGACCTCGTCATCCACGACGAGTGCAACTGGCGACTGCTTGGTCATCCTGCCCCCGTTCGATATCTCCCATCGATGGCTCAGGGCTTCTCGAACCCGAGGATCGCTGGCTGCCGACGCAACGAGAGCATGGCGAGATCTTCTCCTGCGGTTTGCTGCTCGGCCGCTTCGAGCCTTGCCGCAAGCATCTATACTTCGATCTCGACCTTTGGTCTGAGGGAAGCAAGCGGAACTATAGGCCAAATTCTCCCATTTCTGCTTTGATATGAGGGCCTTCCCGCAGGTCTTTGTCACCTTTTGCCTAAGACGAGTTGGCAACAGACAGCTCGAACTCCCCGTCGATAGCGTCGCTCCGGGATCACCAGCGATCAGACGCTCAGGCGCGTCGGCTCACTGTGAGCCAAGCAGTGCCATTGGCGCGGCAAGGGAGGAAACGATGGCCATTCACGACGTCGCCGTCTCAAGGCGCCAGGAAGGGATGTCGGCCGAGGAGAAGAGGGTGATCTTCGCATCCTCGCTGGGAACGGTCTTCGAGTGGTACGATTTCTACCTTTACGCCACCCTCGCCCCCTTCTTCGCCGCGCTGTTCTTTCCGCCCGGGAACGAGACGGCAGCCCTCCTGTCCGCATTCGCGACCTACGCCGCAGGCTTCCTGATCCGCCCCTTCGGAGCTGTCATTTTCGGACGCGTCGGCGACCTGGTGGGCCGCAAGTACACGTTCCTGATGACCATTATCATCATGGGCTTCTCGACCTTTGCGGTCGGCTTGTTGCCTACCTTCCAGGAAATCGGCTGGATGGCCCCGATTCTGCTCGTATCCCTGAGGCTTCTGCAGGGGCTGGCGCTCGGCGGTGAATACGGTGGTGCAGCGACATATGTGGCAGAGCACGCACGCCCCGGCGGGCGCGGCTATGCGACAGCCTGGATCCAGACCACGGCGACGCTCGGCTTTTTCCTGGCGCTGCTCGTCATCGGCGTGTGCCGGTTCTATTTCTTCGATGCCACACAGTTTGCGGCGGCTGATTATCTGGCTGGCTGGCGCTGGCCCTTCTACATGTCGCTGTTCCTGCTGATCTTCTCCGTCTATATCCGCCTAAGGCTCAACGAATCGCCAGTCTTCCAGAAGATGAAAGAGGAAGGCCGCGGCTCGCGGGCACCGATCACCGAGAGCTTCTTTCGCTACCCCAACAACAAGTACGTTTTGCTGGCGCTCCTGGGTGCGACGGCCGGCCAGGGGGTGGTGTGGTACACGGGGCAATTCTACGCTCTGTTCTTCCTCACCATCACCGCCAAGGTCGAGTTGGTGACGGCCTACATGATGGTGGGGTTGTCGCTGCTGATCGGGACGCCCTTCTTCCTTCTGTTCGGATGGCTGAGCGACACGATCGGCCGTCTGAAGATCATCCTGGCTGGCTGCTTGATCGCGGCCGTCACGTACATTCCGCTGTTCCACATGCTGCTCGGCGCAGTGAATCCGGACCTGCAGGCCTTCCAGGCGAAACACCAGGTCACCCTCACAACCGACACGTCGCAGTGCAACTTCCACATTTTCGTGGGCCCATGGTCGAGGTTCACCGAGTGCGATCGGGCCAAAGACTTCCTGACCAAGGCCGGCCTCTCGTTCGAGACGGTCCACAAGGATGGCGCCAGGAACGAGGTCCAGATCGGGCCCACAAGGCTCGAGCAGTTCGACGCCAAGCAGGCCACTGCGGCGCTGGCGGCGCTCGGCCACCCGGCGAAGGCAGATCCGGCCAAGATCGACTGGTTCAAGACCATGGCGATCCTCACCATCTTCCTGATCTACGTGACGATGGTCTACGGGCCTATCGCGGCGTTCCTGGTGGAGCTGTTCCCGACCAAGATCCGCTACACCTCGATGTCGTTGCCCTACCATATCGGTAATGGGTGGTTCGGCGGCATGCTGCCGCTGCTGGCCACGGCCGTCGTGGCATGGACCGGCAATATCTACGCTGGTCTCTACTACCCCATTGGTGTCGCACTCATGTCGGTCGTCATCGGCACCCTGTTCCTCAGGGAGACCAAGGACCGCGACATCACGCAATAGCCAGTCGAGGCCGCACGGCGTTGGAGCTGAAGCGTAACATCGGGGCCATAGCCGAAAGCTACGATAGCGCTCACGCCCGCGCCACCATCGCATCGGCATGCCACCGCAGGCGTGCGCCCCTGGCTTGGCGAAGGAGGGAGAAAAGAAGAAGGGCATCCTGTCCATCGCGAGCGAGGGAGCAGGATGCCCGTGAAAAATCTGGGCTCTCCGTCAGGAGCTCGGACCGGCGTCGAAGTTGACCTTGTCCACCAGCTCGGACGCCTTCTTGCGGTATTTGGCGATGTTCTCGAGCGGCAGCGCATCGGGTTTGAGCTTGCCCCAGCTCTGCACGACCTCGGACGGCGCCACGTGCGGATTGACGGGATACTCGTTGTTGGCCGTGGCGTAGATCTTCTGCGCCTCGGCGGACGCCAGGAATTCCATCAGCTTCAGCGCGTTGGCCTTGTTAGGTGCGTGCTTGGCCATGGCGACGCCGGAGATGTTCACGTGGCTGCCGCGGTCGCTTGCATTGGGAAACAGCGGCTTGATGGCAGCACCCCACTCCTTCTGCTCCGGGTTCTTCTTGTTCTTGGCCATCAGCGCCATGTAGTAGGTGTTGCCGAGAGCGATGTCGCACTTGCCTGCGAAGATGTCGCGCGCCTGCTCGCGATCGCCGCCGGCCGGCTTGTGGGCGAGATTGTCCTTCACGCCCTTCAGCCACGCCTCGGTGGCCGCCTCGCCTTTGTGGGCGATCATCGTGGCGATGAGGGAGGTGTTGTAGACGTGCTGGCCGGAGCGAACGCACAACTTGCCCTTCCATTTGGGATCGGCCAGCTCCTCGTAGGTGATCGCATCCTGCTTCACGCGCGCCTTGGAGGCATAGACGATGCGCGAGCGCATCGTGACCCCATACCAGTGGCCCGCCGGATCGCGGTACTGCGCTGGGATGCTCGCCGCGAGCGCCGCCGATTCGACCGGTTGCGTCAGGCCTGCGTCCTTGGCCTCTGAGAGCCGGCCGGCATCGACCGTGAGGAGCAGATCGGCCGGGCTGTTCTGGCCTTCGGCGGCAAGCCGCTCGTTCAGGCCCGCCGATGCGAAGACCACGTTGGTCTTGATGCCAGTCTTTTCGGTGAACGCCTTGAGCAGCGGATCGATGAGCTGCGGCTCGCGGTAGGAGTAGATGTTCACCTCACCCTGCGCCAGGGCGGTGCCGGCAATTCCGGCGATCATCGGCAACGAGACGAGCAGCGCAGTCAGCGAGCGCTCGGTCCTGCACCGCGAATGCGACAAGAGCATACCAACCTCCGGCTTTCGGAATCCATCCGCTGCAAAGAGCGCGCATTAGTGGAATTGTTGATTGCTCTTGTCAAGATTTCTCGGGGGTCCGGCGGCAAGGTAGAATTGTTCTAAGCCCCTGGCCGTCCGCATCGACTGTGCGCCAGGCACCGGATCCTGCGGCTGGCGTGCGGGCGATCCGGCTGCGGACACTAAAGATATGGCCGATCACCTTCCCACCCGGCCTCCGCGCGGTCGCGCGAATAAATGAACGCTGGCCAACCAAGGGTTCACAACGAGTTCAGGCCGAAAGGTGCATTCTCGCACGCATCGAACATCTGATCTTGCGAAGGAAACGCAGCCATGAGAACTCTCACCCTGATCGTAGCCGCGACGGCAATCATCGCCACCAGCACGGCAGCCAGCGCACACGACTGGCGCGCCGACCGCATCGACGCACGCCAGGCCGAGCAGGCCTATCGCATCCAGCACAACCGCCATACCGGTCAGCTGACGCTGGCGGAGAAGTGGAGGCTTCAGGCCGAGCAACGCCGCATTGCCCGCGTGGAGCGCTACGCCAAGAGCGACGGCTACATCAGCGCGGACGAGGCGCGTCGCATCAACGCGGCCCAGAACCGCGCCAACCGCCATATCCACGGCGAAAGCCGCGACCACCAGAGGGCGTGGTGGCGCCGCAGCTGGTGACACTGGCCGCGGCCTAGCCGAGCCTGATACGCTCTCCCTGTCGTGCCGTAGCGGTGCTGGATCGTCAGGTCCAGCACCGCCGACGACTGTTGCGGAGGACGTCATGATCGACCACGTCTCGCTTCCGGTGCGCGATCTTGCCGCCGCCGCCGGCTTCTACGAGCGCCTGCTGGCCCCGCTCGGCTACGCCAGGCTCGTGGAGCGACCCGCAACCGTCGGTTTCGGCAAGAAGTATCCCGAGCTCTGGCTCAATCTGCGCCCCGACCTGGGGCCGCCCGCGGCCAACCCCGGCGCGCACGTCGCCCTGCGTGCTGCCAGCGAGGAGGCCGTGCGCGCCTTCCACGCTGCAGCGCTGGCGGGCGGCGGCACCTGCGGTGGCGAGCCCGGCCCGCGCCAGGCTGCCATGACTACCTACTTTGGCGCCTTCATCCGCGACCCCGACGGCAACAAGCTCGAAGCCGTCTCTTTTCTCAAGCCGGCCGCGTGAGCACGTGCGAACGGCGGCTTGCTGCCCGACAAGGCCAGCGACACAGTGCGGCCGTCTGCTCTCACGCGCACCCCGGCGTCCCGCGCGCCGCGGCGCTCGTGGCGCGGGATCGAACCGCTCGAGGACGCGGCCTGATGGCCTGATCCACGCAGGCCTCACGCAAGAGCAGAATCATTTCCCTCGGCCGCGACGGGCGATGATCCCCACAATCCCCGTTCGCGTTGCGCAACGGTGTGGGCACCAATCGACAGACACGGCGGAATCGGAGTCTATGCGCGCATCTCAGGTTCACCGACGGGAACCGCCCATGTCCCAGGCTGTCACGATCTCGAACGACCGTTTGCTTCTGGCCATGACGAGCGCGTTCGGCTGCCTGCTGTCCGAGCTGCAGAAGGCCGGCGTCGTCGATGCTGCCAACGTGGTCGAGCAGCTGCAGAGCGCGGCGGCGGCGCACCGCGCCAAGGGCGATCCGGAGCGGCTGGCCGATGCGCTGCATGTCTTCAGCGACTTCCTGCTCACGGCCGTCCCGGCGCCCGCCGCAGGCCGCAGCTGACGAATAGTCGTCCCGCGGGTTGCTTGCTCGTCAGCTGCCCAGCGGGATGCCGCGCAGGAACTGGGCGCGGCGCGTCGCGGCGTCCATGAGCAGGCCGTGATCGTTGCCGCCGAGGATGAGCCGCGCGCCCATGCCGATGTAGCGCGAGGCGATTTCTTGATCGTAGACCCCGCCCATGCCCAACACCTTCTCGTGGCGACGGCAGGCGTCGGCGACCCTGGCATAGGCCTCGCGCACGCGCTCGTGCCCGACCTGGCCAGGAATGCCCATCTCCAGGCACAGGTCGTTGGTGCCCATCAGCAGCGCGTCGATGCCGTCGATGGCTGCGATCTTCTCCGCATTCTCCACGGCCTCGGGCGTCTCGATCATGGGGATGATGAGCAGCTCGCTGTTGAGCGTGCGCTGCGTCTCGAGCGCGGCGGGTGGACGGTAGCCGAACTGGGCGGGCGGGCCGCCCGTGCTGCGATGCCCCATCGGCGCAAACCGGAAGGCATCGACGAGGCGGCGCGCCTGCTCGACGGTGTCGACGTGAGGCACGACGATGCCGAGGGCGCCGTTGTCGAGGGCGCGGGTGCCCTCGTCGAGCGCGCCCGAGCAGATGCGCACGATGGGGGCAACGCCGGCGGCGAGCGCGGCGAAACTGATCTGGGCGATGTCGTGCGGCGTGATGGTGCCGTGCTCGGAGTCGATGAACAGCCAGTCGAAGCCGGCAGCCCTGGCGATCAAGGGCACGGCTGAGCCGCGCAGATGCTGCACGCCGAAGCCGAGCGTCAGCCCGCCGCCACGGATTTTCTGCAGAACGTCACTGCACAGAAGTGGCATGTCGCCTCCTGATGCCTGGCCAGCCTTTTGCCGGCGCGCTTCCTCGCTGTAATCGATAGCACCAGGGAAGGGCGGCTTGAAGCGTCGGCGCGGGTCAAGGGCGTCCCACCACACTCACGCGCGATGGTAAGGATGGCCGGCGAGGATGGTCGCGGCGCGATAGAGCTGCTCGGCCAGCACGATGCGGGCGAGCCCGTGCGGGAGCGTCATGGCGCCGAGCGCCAGCTTGGCGTGCGCCGCCGCACGCACGTCCTCCGCCAGGCCGTCGGGGCCGCCGATGAGGAGAGCCAGCGTGCCGGTGCCGTCGTCGCGATACTTGCCGAGCAGCCGCGCGAAGGCCTCGCTGGTCAGCGACTTGCCGCGCTCGTCGAGGACTATGACGAGGTCAGCGTCGCGCGCGAGCTTGAGAAGGGCGGCACCCTCCTCGCTGCAGCGCTTGGCAGCCGTCCCGGCCCGGCTCTCGGCCACCTCGTGCCAGGCGACGGGGCCCAACCCCAGCCGCCTTGCCATCGCGTCGAAGCGGTCGCGATAGCGCGAAAGCAGCTCACGCTCGGCGCCGTCCTTCAGCCGTCCGATGGCCGCGATGATGAGGCGCATCGAGTGAACCCGCAAACCCAACGGCCCAGTCAGCCATGCCCCGACGCCGGCCGCGCGGCCCCGCTGACGAACCTGCGTTCGGCTCAGTGCGTCGTCGCGTCGGGCACGTCGCTCGGCCGCTCGGCCGACCACATCTTCTCGAGGTTGTAGAACTCGCGCACCTCGGGCCGGAACACGTGCACGATGATGTCGCCGGCGTCGATCAGCACCCAATCGCACTGCCGCTGGCCCTCGATGCGCACGCGGCCGCGGCCGGCTTCTTTCAGCTTGCGCTGGACCTGGTCCGCGATCGCCCCGACGTGCCGATCCGATCGGCCGGAAGCGATCAGCATGAAGTCGCCGATGGAAGATTTCCCCCTGATGTCGATCGCCACCACGTTCTCGGCCTTGGCATCGTCCAGCCAGGCCATGACGTGCGGGAGGAGGGCTTCCGAGTCGTGCGTGGACACGAGGTCGGCTGGAGGCGTGCTCGCCCGAGCACCCTCAAGTGCGGTCGGCATATTGTGCAGGGTATCCTTTCATCAAGCCCATGTGAGTGGTGCGCAGCTGGATCAAAAAAACCAAGTCCTGACACGCCACTAGGCGACCCCCGGACAATCGGAGATTCGCACCGGGAAGATAGTCCTTCGCCCCCGCGCCTTTCAAGGCCCCCGGGGCGCACCGTCTCGGGCACTCGCCGCGGCCTTTCTCGCCCGCGGTGCGGCCGCAGCCCGCTTTCCTGGCGGGTCGCCGCGAGACTGTGCCTTCTTGGCAACTATCTCGCGTCGTCGTCTGGCTCTGTTGCGAAGCGCCGTGGAGGAGACGTGGGAGAGGGGCCCCGTGAGGAAGGTCCAGGCCGGCGGCGGCCGTAGCGCCAGAGTGGCGGCGTCGGTCTCGGGCACCCGAGAGCTGGCAAACGCGCGGGCAGCCTTCGAGGCGAGCGCCTTCAGGCGCCAGCCGGGCCGATCGACGACGACGATCGGTACGGTCGTGAATATCTCGCGCCAGCGCTCCCAGCGATGGAAGCTCGCGAGGTTGTCGGCCCCCATGATCCAAATGTAACGCACAAGCGGTGTCCGGGTTTTCAGGAAGGCCAGCGTCGAGGCGGTATAGGGCGTGGCAAGGTCGGCCTCGAAGTCGGTGACGATGATGTGCGGGTTCGTCGCCATCTCCCGGCACAGGGCCAGCCGCTCCGCCAACGGTGCCGCGTCCGACCTCCGCTTCATCGGATTGCCCGGCGACACGATCCACCAGACCTTGTCGAGCCCGAGCCGCTTGAGCGCCGTCTCGCTGATCATGCGGTGGGCGATGTGAGGTGGATTGAACGAGCCGCCGAGCAGGCCGATCACCTGGCCGGGTGCTGCGTAGGGCGGCCGGGCCTTGATGCGGCCGAAGGGGGCGGGAGCACGCGGGGGCATGGACTTCCAGTGACGGCGGTTGCTGGGGCGGGAATAGTAGCGTGAGGAATTTGGAGCGCGAAAGAGCCTTGCTGGCGCGGGGCGTTGGCACGCTGCTCCAGTGTGCAGTGTGCCCAGCTTCCGGGCAGCCAGCCGCCGGCCGTCGCGTCAATGCGCGAAGATGTCGTCGTCGAAGCCGGCGAGGTCAAGGCTGGCGCGCGTCGGCAGGAATCGGAAGCAGTCCCCCGCCATGGCCATGCGCCCCTCGCGCTGCAGCATCGTGTCGAGCTTGGCCTTGAGGGCGTGCAGGTAGAGCACGTCGGAGGCTGCGTAGTGCTTCTGCTGGTCGCTCAGCTTGTCGGCCGCCCAATCCGAGCTCTGCTGCTGCTTGGAGAGATCGATGCCGAGAAGTTCGCTGCACAGGTCCTTG
Organism: Hyphomicrobiaceae bacterium; assembly: GCA_050248715.1. Taxonomy (GTDB): domain Bacteria; phylum Pseudomonadota; class Alphaproteobacteria; order Rhizobiales; family Hyphomicrobiaceae; genus AWTP1-13. Next base: position 56,099 of record JBFWRV010000036.1, read on the forward strand.
AGACCGTGCCGGTCGGTGTAGGTGCGCACCAGCTTGGAGGCGATCTTGGTGCAGTAGACGGGCTCGGGCATCACGCCCAGGTAGCGGCTCAGCATGGCCATGTCGAAGCGGCCGAAGTGGAAAATCTTGAGGATCGCGGGATCGGCCAGCATGGCTTTCAGCCGCGGCGCGGACCAATCCTTGCCGTCGAGCTGCACGAGGTGGGCGGTGTCGTCGCCGGCCGAGAGCTGCACCAGGCACAGTCGGTCGCGGACCGGTTTGAGGCCCAGCGTTTCCGTGTCAATGGCAACGGAGCCCGAGAATGCGAGCCCGGCCGGCAGGTCGTTCCTATGCAGCTTGATGGTCGCGCTCACGGGCGTTGATCCGGCCTCGACTCGCAGCCCGAAGCGGGCACGGCCTTTCCTAACAGGATCGCGATCCCGGGGCTAGCTGCCAAGTCCCAGCACGCCTCTCAATTAGCCCTCCGCGCGCAAGCCCCGGGCGCCCGTTGCCGCGCGGTCGCGCAGGGCCGCATAACCCAACCCCGAGAAATTCTTCAGCACGAAGTCATAGAGCCGCTTGGCCTGAGCCTGGCAGCCTTTGCTCTTGGCCCCGTCGGCGACATCGAGCACAACCGAGCCTGCCGCCAGCAGGGCCTCGTACTCAGGCCGCATTGCCGACGCCATGGCGGTCGCGACGTCGGTGGCCCGCGTGGCGGCCTCCTTGAGCCTGGGCGAGCTGCAATTGCTGCTGCTCTCGCCGAGGAAGGCTTGCAGGGGCTTGCGCGTCTTGTCGATGGCGCGCTGCTGCTCCTCGCGCAGCTTCACGTTTGTCGCGACGGCAGCATCGGGAGACGGCGCGAGCGAGCCCGTGACCACGGCATCCGCCATCGTCTCCTGCTCGATGCCCGTGCCGGCGCAGCCGCACAACAGCAAAGCGAGAATGATCGATAGCCGCCGCATGGTTCGCTCCCATTGCGGCGGTCTATGCCGTCCGACTCGCGTACCGAGCGCAAGAGGGGTTGTACGGAATGTCGGGGAAACGCGGTGCCGCGCGGCGGCCGTCAGGCAAAGCGCGTGCGCGCCAGGACACGATCGGTGTGCCTATTTGCCAGCGACCAGCACGGCTCCCAGGGCGATCATCGCCACGCCCGCCCAGTTGCGCCAGCTCAACTGCTCGCCCAGAAACGCAACGCCGAACACCGCAACCAGGACGACGCTGAGCTTGTCGACCGGAGCAACACGGGCAGCGTCACCCAGTTGCAACGCGCGGAAGTAGCAAAGCCACGAAGCCCCAGTCCCGAGGCCCGATAGCGTCAGGAACAGATAGGTGCGAGTTGAAATGCCTGCGGGTGACTGGAAGAGGCCGCGTGCGGCGAGAATTCCCGCGAGCACGGCGACGATGACGATCGTGCGAATGAACGTGGCGAGATCGGAATCGATGCTCTCGACCCCGATCTTGGCAAAGATGGCGGTGAGGGCCGCAAAGGCGGCCGAAAGCAGCGCCCAGAGCACCCACGAGCCAAGAATCGTCTCGGACACGGCCGTACCTCCGCGCTCAAACTGAACTAGCGTCCGCGCAGAATGTCCGATGCCACCTGATAGTAGGCGACCGTCTCGTTGATCGCGTGCGCGGCTTGAGGGTTGTCGGGGGCGAGCTCCCGGCCGCTTCTTGCCTCCGTCACACGAGCGCGCTTCTTCGGCGAGAGTTCCACCAGAATGCCGTCCTCCATGTGCCCGACCGTAAGGTAGTTGCCCATCAGGGCGCGCTGGTGGTGTTGCCCCTCCGTCAGGATGTCTTGCCCGAAGAAGTGCGACGTGTAGCTGATGTTGAGCAGCGCCAGAACGGTCGGCCCGACGTCGATCTGAGAGGCGACGGCGTCGATGGTCCGGGGAGCGAGCACGCCCGGGGCATAGACGATCAAGGGGATATGGTAGTTCTCGGGCGGCAGATCCGTGCGCCCGCGGGCGTGGGAGGTGTGGTCGGCGACGAAGACGAACAACGTGTCCTTGAACCAGGAACGCAGCTCGGCATCCCGCATCAGCTTGCCGATGGCCCAGTCCGAATACTTGACCGCACCATTGCGGCCGGAGCCGGAGGGGATATCGATGCGCCCTTCTGGATAGGTGAAGGGCCGGTGGTTCGACGTCGTCATGACGTGCGCAAACACTTTCTTTCCGGCGGCAGCCCGTAAGTCGATTTCGCGGATGAGCATTCCAAACAGGTCCTCGTCCGCGACGCCCCAGATCGTCTCGTGCGAGATCTCGCTCCGCCCGAGCGAGCTGCGGTCGACAACGGTGTAGCCGTTGCCGCCGAAGAAGTCGGCCATGTTGTCGAAATAGCTGTAGCCCCCGTAGAGGAACATGGGCTCGTAGCCCTGCTCCTTGAGCACGCCTCCGAGCGTCTGGAACCCCTTGTTGTTCTTGCGCGCGAGCACGGCATGCCCGGGGGTGGGCGGCACGGAAAGGGACAGCGCCTCCAATCCTCGCACGGTGCGGGTGCCGGTGGCGTAGACCTGGGTGAACTTCAAGCCTTCGCCGGCGAGCCGGTCCAGGTTGGGGGTCAAGCCCTTCCTGCCCCCGTAGGACTCCAGATAGTCCGCGCCCAGGCTCTCCATCGTTATGAGCACGATGTGCATGGGCCGGGCGGCGCCGGCGGCGCTCACCTTGCGCTCGAGCGGATTGTCGCCGTCCGTGAACTGGGCGACCGAGCGCGCCTCCTCGAATTCCTTCCGCATCTCGCGGCGCGCGTTGTCCTCGGGCATGGTGACGTAGAAGGTGCGATAGTCGAGATCGTTATTGCGGAAGGCTCGCGCGAACTCATAGTAGCCGTTGCCGCCGAGCTCGCGCATCGAGACCGTCGGCAGCGCCTCGCGCACGCCGTCGCCGAGACCGAAGAACGACAGCCCGGGCAGCGCCACTATTGCCAGGCTCGCGAGCAGGCGCCGCCGCAAGGTGCCCCCATCCGCGACCGCGGTTCTCCATAGGCGTGGGCTGATCGCCAGGAACGCCCCTGCCGAGAGCGCGGCAACCACCGCGAGCAACGGCCCGACAGGGTAGGACTGGCGGATGTTGCCGAGCGTCTCCCGGGTATAGATCAGGTAGTCGACCGCTATGAAATTGAAGCGCGAGGAGAACTCGTTCCAGAACAACCATTCCGCCGTTGCCGTGAAGAGCAGGCCGAAGAGCCCGAGCGCGATGAGCCCGCAAACCACGGCCGCATAGGCTTTCTGGCCCCGGGGGCTGTTCGGCAGCACGAGCGCCGCGAACGCGAACGGCACCAGGAGGTAGGATGTGGCGGCGAGGTCGTAGAGCGCCCCCACGGCAAACACCGGCACGATGCGCCAGGGCGCAAGCAGCGAAACGTCGCCTTCGAGGAGAAGCAAGGCGAGGCGCGTGATGGCGCTGATCCCTACGAACAGTCCTGCTGCCCAGGCCAGGCTCAAATAGCGCGGCGCAAAGACGAAGCGAGCGGACATTGGCAATTCCTCCCGAGCCTATGTGGATTTGGCCGTCACCTCTGCCGTGCAGCGCCGAATGGCGGCATGAGCCGGTCGGCGACATCGACGACGTCGTTCAGCTGTTTTTGATGGCATGCATCGGCAAGCTACCTCCGACGAACGTTCCGGTATATTGAACGATGGCGCAGAGCTTTTTACGGCGGACCAACTGCAGTCCACTGGCAGTCACGGCAGCCTGAAGGTCGCAGGCGCTGCTTCCTGGTTTGAAGTTCAAGTTCACGGCCGAACCTTTGTTCCAACCAGCAAGAGCATTTGGAAGACTAGCAAACAAGGGGGATGTATACCGTTGACAGTCAACGGTATACATCCCGAACAAGGCATGTCTAGGCTGAAGGCTGCCGGTAGACTAATCCCTCAAACCAACGTGTTGCGTTACGCTAGAAAGCTCTCCGATTTTCCTGCATTCGCTATCAACAACGTCTGGACGGAATTCGGTGGTGCGTCTGACCGGCGTTATGTCGTGGAGACCAATCCGAGCATCGTGGAGCGATGCTTACTCATGGCTACCGATCCCGGCGACCTAGTGCTTGATCCGACGTGTGGGTCTGGCACAACAGCCTACGTAGCCGAGCAATGGGGTCGTCGCTGGATAACCATTGATACGTCACGTGTCGCCCTCGCCCTTGCGCGCGCCTCATGAGCGCGCAGTATTCATACTACTATCTCGCAGATAGCAAGGATGGTCGAGCGAAGGAGCAAGAGGCATCCGGCAAAATTCAACCTGATGCCGCTACACATGGCGACATATGAGCGCGCACCCCATGTCACTCTCCGAGCCATCGCCAACAATGCGGAAATTGACGTCATTTGGGAGAATTTCCAAACGACGCTTGGGCCCCTACGTGCACAGATCAACAAAGCTTTGGGAGAGACGTGGGAGGAGTGGGAAACTCCGCGCGACTCCGACAAGTCTTGGTCCGACGCTGCCAAGAAGGCGCATGCAGCATGGTGGGAAGCCCGGATTGAGCGCCAGAAAAAGATTGACGCATCTATCGCAAAGGCGGCCGACGTCGAATTCCTCTATGATCGGCCGTTCGAGGACAAAAGCCGTGTTCGCGTGGCCGGACCCTTCACCGTAGAGAGTCTCTCCCCACATCGTGTTGTTCCTGCAGATGTGGACGAACAAGCCGACACGCTCAAGGCCTCTCAAGGTAAGCGGTCACGTTCCAAGTTCGTGACTCCTCCAACCGACTTTGCCGAGATGGTACTGGAGCATCTTCGGACCGCAGGTGTGCACCAAGCCGAGAAGCGGGACACCATTCAGTTAACGTCGCTTGCTGGCTGGCTGGACTGCATCCCTGATCTGCTACCAGGCGTGAGGAGCGAATCCGGCTATTTCCGAAGTCTCGTTGGGAGATGTGGAGATGGCACGGAAGGGAAAGTCGACGGAGGAGATCATCGCGTTCTTGCGT
>JBFWRV010000037.1:0-60228 GCA_050248715.1 Hyphomicrobiaceae bacterium
CCAACCTGCCGGCCCTGACGCGAGCCTATCCGCCGTCCTGGCTTACGGGCCGGCTGACCTCGCTGCAGGTCCGCTGGAAGGAGCTCAACTCCGCGCAGGTATCGGACCAGCTCATGCTGGCCCTCTGCTGGACCAATCCAAAGAGCCGGATGCGAGGCCCGCATGTCCGGTTCTGTGAGAGGCGCGGTGGAGTAATCCATCGCGCCTACTCGACGCTCTACATACCGCAGCGATCCGGCCCGTCGCTGGCGGCGCCGGTCGGTGCGTTCGGACGCGGCCGGCCTGTGGTGATGCGCTTTCTCGGCCGCTTGCGCGGCACCTGCAGCTGCGCCTGCCGCCACAGCCGATGGCAGCGGCCGAAGCTCATGGCGATCCCTTCGCGTTCGAGAAAGATCGCGATCCGACGGTAGCCGTAGCGCGGATACTGCGCGGCGAGTGCCGTCATCCGCGCCAGCACCGGCGCGTCCGTCTCTTCCCTTCTCGATCGACCAGCGTGCAAGCCCGCCGCTGCGACGCCCCTTGGCCCCCGCGTACGCCACCTGGGAACGGCGAGCCGGCACGCTCACCATTTTTTTGCGTTGATCTCCTTCATCACCTCGATCTCCAGATCGCGCTCGGCGACGAGCTTCTTCAGCCGCGCGTTCTCGGCCTCGAGCTGCTTCAGCCGGCGCACGTCGTCCCGCTGCAGGGCGCCGAAGCGCTTGCGCCACGTATAGATCGTCTGCTCGCTGATACCGTGCTTCTTCGCCACCCCGGCGATCGGATCGCGATCCGCCTCGCGCAGGATCGCAACCATCTGCTCGTCCATGAACCTGCTCTTCCGCATGTGCGCCTCCGATCCGGAGCGCAGTCTCTCAAGTGATCGCTGGTCCGAAAACACTGGGGCAGGTCACATCAACCGTGCCGCGAACAACCCGGTCCAGGTGCCCTCTGATCAGCTCCTCGTCGACATGATGACATTCGACAGCGGAATCATCCTATCCTCATCAGCCATGGCGGCTTCGTTCCTCTCTTCCGATTGACCTAAGTTATCACCGAAAGAGCCAAATTCTGGGCCGCCAGCCCTCGCTCAATCGTGCGAAACAAACCGTACGTCATTGTTCACTCATGGATGGAGAAACAGCTTCCGTTCGCTGCCACAAGGCAATCCCAAACTAAAGTATCACAGATACTCCGTGCGCCAACCATTTATGTCTACGATAGCACCGTTGACGTATGACGCTTCGCGTGAAGCAAGGAACGCAACAACCGACGCAATTTCCTCGGGCCGAGCGATCCGCCCTACCGGGACCTGCTCGCTGAGCTGTCGAATCCTCTCCTCTGCCATATAACTCATTAGTCTGTCCGTTCCTACAAAACCGGGTGCAACACAGTTGCACGTGATGCCATGTGGACCAAGCTCACGCGCAGCCGTCTTGGTAAGGGCTTCAATTGCTGCCTTTGCGGCGCCGTACGCTCCGAGAGTCGACCTTCCCCCCACGCGCCCATGAATGGATGATGTATTGATGACGCGACCCCATCCAACTGCCATCATGTCCCGGGAGCAGTGCTTGATGCAAAGATAGGTGCTTGTCAGATGCGCATCGATCATTTCGCGCCAGATCGCGGGCTCCATGTCCACTAGCGTGGAATTGAAGCCAGAACCCATCGCTCCGGCGTTGTTGACAAGGATGCCTATTTTCCCCAACGATCGGATCACTTGGTCAACCATTCGTTGAACAGCGTCGCTGTCAGTGAGATTTGCGTGGAAGGTGCCTGCTCGGACGCCGATTTCTCTGCAGGCGGCTGCCGTAGTTTCGGCCTCCTGCAAGTTGCTCCGATATACGATTGCGATATCCACGTTCCGGCGAGCCAGCTCAAGAGCCTCCGCCCGTCCAATTCCCCCGCCTCCGCCTGTTACCAGAGCCACCCCGTGAGACGCCATTTTCCTAAAACTCCATCCTGATTTTTGAGTTCTGCCCAGTCACACAGGCAAGTTCCGCCGCCACGACCATCGCAAAGGTTTTGAGATTGTCGGCAAGGCTTGTTGGCGGGTGGTCGCCGGAACGGATGGCTGCCAGCACGTCGCTCAGTGTCCTGTCGCAGTCTCCCTCAGGGCATGGCACAAGCGGCACATTGCTTTCGGTTCCTGTCTTGAAGATTGTGACAGTGCCCTTTTCGTTCAGTCGAAGGGTGCCATCAGAACCGGTTAGAGTAATCAGCCCTTTCTGGATGGTTTGCCAACCGCGCGCCACGAACGTTCCAGACAGGCGCGCATACACGCCGCCTTCCATGGCGATGTCAGCATTCAGAGCCGGATATCCGGCGTACATACTCCACTTGGGTCGATACGCAGAAGCTGTGCATCGGCGCCGGTGACTGACCCCGCTACACCGCGCGCAGCACCATCACTCCCGACCCGCTCGCCAACTCCCCAGCTCGCCTGAAAGCCCCACAAATACAGGCTTCAACAGCTGACAGCCTCACGCGATCGAGGGGTCATTTTTGGACGCCGATTGGGGGTCCATGTTGCGAGCTTCTGGACAAGATGACCAACTGCACCCAACGGGGCCCTTGCCCACCTGGTCGCCATGCGTCGGAACGAGGGGCCGCCATCGTCGGGATGCGCAGCCATGACGCATGTTCGAGTTCATGATACCCTCATTGCGCCGGAACTAAGCCGGTAGGCATGGGTGGAGGTGCTGAGTGGCCCCGAGCGGCGACGCAATTTGTGGAAGCAGACCCGCGATCATCGAAAGCGTGCAATGACAACAGATTTTCAGACCACCTCTGACCTCGTTCGACCGATAAATCGGAGAAGGATCTCGTTGAAGACCTCAGGACGCTCGAAATAGACCGAATGCCCAGTATCCGGAATAACGTGGACCGGTGCGCTTCTCATGTAACCGGCACACAGTATTTCGATGAAGGGTGGCACGACCACGTCATCCTCGCCAACGATGAACTCAGTCGGCACCATGAATGTGGAGAGCGTCGCAGCATCCGGGCCATCGCGGCTAAACAGAAGCGATTGAAGTGTTTCTGCGGGAGGTTTGAGGTTGAGCCCACTCAGCTGTCCATAGAGAAAGGCCTTGTCCGTTTCGCGCAACTTAAAGGACGCGCTCGTAGCGCGCTCGGCAACGTTGTCCGGCGGTTCGGGCCGGCTTCGATATCCTTCGAAGATGGCTTCCTCGTTGATGCCCGCGGACGTATCCGCCAGGAACAGACCAAGAACCCGCGTTTGATTGGCGACAGCAAAGGCGAGCGCAGTCCACCCACCCATGGACTGCCCAACTAGATAAGCCTTCTCGATGCCGAGATGATCCAGCAGGTTGCGCAGATCCGATGCGTAAGCTGCTCGCCCCGGACCTTTGGGTACGTCGTTGGACAAACCGAAACCGCGATGGTCGAACGTAACGACTTTGCAGTGTTTGGATAGAGTCGGAACTTGCTGCCACCAACTCAAGTGACTGCCGCCTCGTCCGTGCGCCAGAACCACGGCCGGGCCGTCTCCATGCACCTCATAGTAGAGATCAATCCCATCGCTCTTTACAAAGGGCATTTCGTCGTCCTCGCGGTTCGTAGCTCGATCGAATGGTCCAGATCGACCAGGCTGCTAAGATACTGTGGGACTGCAGTGGGACTGCAGTTCGCCTTTTAGATTGCACGATCAGACCAAACTCTCCTCGTTGGCATCTGCGGTTCAACGCCTTGTCACCAAATAAATGGGACTGGACCAGGCGCGATGCCCGTCCTCGAGGGTGACGGCCACATAGATCGGATTGTCCGAATGCTCGAGAAGCGGCACTGTTCGGGTAAGCCTGAGGCCCTGGTGCGGATTGTCGTCGGCGAGACGCGTTAGCGAAAGGCGGCGGTCAAGCTTCCCACAATCGACGGTCAATGGTTCCCTGCCGACCCTGTCGATAGCAGTAGAGAGCACCCCGTTCGGCGTCTCGACGCTCACGTGACCTGCATTCCGCTCAGCAACCGTGAACTCTACTCCGGTGAAATTCCCGGTCGTAATCGATCGCCAGAAAACAGTGTTTGGGTCGACGAGCTGCGGTTGGCAGTCTGGGTTGAAAAAATTGACGGGTCTGATGGCTGTGATCTGGTTGCCCGCCACATGGAGCGCGCCATCCCAGGTCGATTGCCGGAAGCGTCCTTTGTATTCGGCTCCCTCCCAAGTTACGAGAAAGCGCAAGCCCGAAGGCAAGGGTGTGGAAGGCCTTATTGCATCGATTACCTCAGGCCCGCGCCGTATTTCGACGGCGAGAATTGGACTCGTCGCGTCGATGTGGACCGAAATGGCAGCTTCATGAGCGGCCCCGACGACAATGTCTCCCATGATGGCGGTGGAGGCAATGCGGCCCGTGCTGCCCGGCAGATCCGGATCATCTACATAGATGGACGCGCCTGGAGCCAGCTGCGCCTGCACAGCTAAGTGGAGTCGACATCCGCTGGTCGCGTAGTGATGTCGTGCCTTCATCGCGTCGAAGATGGCGTCCCGCGACAGTTCCTTCACCAGAAAGCAGGTCAAACCACCGATCGCACCGAACTGCGATGCTCCAGGCATCTCGGCGCCCGGCCTCCCTTTGTGTCCGTCACTATTCGCGACGATCCCTACGCGGTAGCCGTGGGCAAAAGCATCCCGAAGAAGCCATTCGAACGTTCCCCAAGACGAGTGAATTTCTATGGACCGTTCGAGCGCAACGTCATGGGCGAAACCAATGTCGGCGTACCGCCCCCCGCAATGCGCCCAGCACACAGCGTCTTCCCTGTTCGCCGTTAACGCTGCGAAGAGCGCGCGTGCATCGTGGCAATCCGAGTCACTGTCGGCGAGATCAGGAGTGAGCGCATGAGAGGATCTGCGGATTGGTCGCCCTTCCTCTCGAAAGAAGACGTTGCGATCGCCACCAAGCGCCGTATTGCCCGACCATTCATAGCCCGGCACCGTTACGAAGCGTCCTGGTTGGTTCATGGATCGCATTACGGCATTGAGCTCATCCCAGAACGCTGACGTAATTTGAAAGTCGTTGCCTTGATGGCCGACCGCGTCGAGAAAAGCTTCATCCCGAGCGTACCTGCAATAATCAACAATCGAACTGGACCCAATCGTCTCTGCGCTCTGCGCATGAAGATCAGCCCAGCACGATATAAGATCGTCACTTTCGACAGCTAGAATCGGGTTGGACCGGGCGAGCAAAGCACCGGTTGGGTCCCTGACATTGATTGTGCCAATCCCTGGCGCCGTGAGTCTGAGGCCACTGACGCGCAACGACGTGGCCCCTTTTTGAAATGCAACGGTCGAAGAAACGCCGTCGAGCGGGCCTTCTGCGTCAAGGTGAACAGTGGATATCCCCGGTGGACAGGAATTGCCCCAACGGTCATCGATTCTGATGCCGAGATCGAACTGTTCGCCTATAGGTCGACGTGTCGGCAGCATAGCGTGCCAGGTTTGCGGATCTCCCGCAACGATCGCGAAGGTCGGCTGATCTGCCACGCATACGAATGCGCTCGTTGCAATGGGATCAGCCAGCACCAAGAATTGATGGAATGGATCGACGAAAGTTTGAAAGCAGTATCCAGGAGAGCCGCCGCCGGGATCACCAAAGTGAAGTGTTATCGTGTCTCCTTCTCGCATATATCCGCGAACGACTCTGACGACGATCGTGCGATCCCAAGGGCGCGTGTTGAGCTTGTAGTCGTATCGTACATCGAGGACTGCTCCGTTGCTGGCCCTTACAGAGACAAAATTTGGCGCCGACGGATCAGAAAACTGAGGCGGGCCGCCATCCGTTGCAAAGCGAAAGCACACGCGGATACCGCCCGTATCGTCGATCCCGAAACGCCCTGCCGTATAGACCAGCTTCAGGCGAGCGAACGATCCCGCCACAAACGGCCCTCGCGGAGAGATTGCAACAGAGCCGGCGAGTTCAGGATCGATGAAGGCCTCCGGAAGCCAGTTCGGCCGCGCCCGGGTGGGAAGGCGAATTGTTGCCTCGTCGCTCATCTCTGCATTCCCCACCTCTGGACAGTTCGCTTCTCGACTGCCCGAAAGACAACGCCTTCAACAAGCAGGCCCAGCGCGATCACCATGAATAGCCCGGCGAAGACGGCGTCGGTCTCCAGCGCATTGCGGTTCTCGAAGATGAACCATCCGAGCCCCCCCGAACTTGATGTAGCTCCGAAGACGAGTTCTGCGGCGATGAGTGTTCGCCACGCGAACGCCCATCCAATCTTCAGCCCACTCAGGATTGCCGGAAATGCCGCTGGCACCAGTATTCCGCAGATGTATCGAAGGCCAGTGAGACCAAAGCTCTGCCCCGCCATGCGCGTAGTTTCACTCACGCTACCAAAGCCGCTGTGAGCATTGAGCGCTACTGCCCACAGCACAGAGTGCACAATTACAAAGATGATACTGGATGTGCCGAGACCGAACCACAGAAGCGCGAGCGGGAGCAGCGCAATCGCCGGAAGCGGATTGAACATGGCCGTCAAGAGTGACAGCAGATCGTTGCCCGCCTGCGTCGAGACGGAAAGCGATACCAGTGCCCCCGCCAGCACAACACCAATTGCATACGCGATGGCCAGGATTCTGAATGAGAACAGCGTCCGCTCGATGAGTGGGCCGCTCACGATCGATGTCCAAAACGCCTCGATCGTTGAAGTGAACGTCGGGAACATGAGCTCATTGCCGACAGCAAGAGAATACGACTGCCACAGCGCTGCCAGCAGCAACAAGATCACCGCACGCCGAAAGATCGCAGACTTTGCCAGACGTTGAAAGGGCGTCAGAGGCTGCTGCACCGCCGGGATTTCCCCGATTGGCCGGAGCGTAAGCTCATAGCTCGGCCGCGCTTCCACGTATCGACGATGCCTGGCCGTCATATCGATAGCTCCTCTGACGAACCGAAGAGCATGGACTCAATCTGCTTGTGTATGTCCGCAAAACGCTGCGAGCCGATATCGTCGAAGCTGAGATCACTGGTGTCGATCTCAGCTCTCACCTGGCCAGGGTGGGCCGAGAGAACAAGAATGCGCGTGCCTATGATGAGGGCTTCCTCAATTGAGTGCGTGACGAACAGCATCGTGAACCCGATCTCATCCCACAAGCGCAAGGCTTCGGCCTGCATGGTCCTCCGCGTCAATGCGTCGAGGGCGGCAAATGGTTCGTCCATCAAGAGAAGTGCAGGCTCCATGGCAAGTGCGCGCGCTATGGCCACGCGCTGCTTCATGCCGCCCGAGAGCATATGCGGATAGACGTCTGCGAAATTATCGAGCTTAGCTACGGTCAGAGCCCGCATGGCGCGCTCGCCGATCGTCTCTTTCGGAAAACGTCCGCTTACTTTCATGGGGTATATGACGTTCTGCTGCACCGTTTTCCAACCGAGCAGCTGATCGAACTCCTGAAACACCATCATTCGATCGGGACCTGGGCGCGAGACCTCTTGCCCGCTCAGTCGTATCCGACCCTCCGCGGGTCTCAGGAATCCGCCAACAGCCTTCAGGAGCGATGACTTGCCACAGCCGGAAGGACCAAGAAGTACGAAGCGATCCCCTTCGACGACTTCGAATGAGACGCGCCATGTGGCGGTGATCAGATGCTCGGAGGCTGGATACTGGAGCGTTACGCCATCTACCTTCAAAAGCGGGAGCATTGCTGTTCCTCGCGGCGCAAGCACATTGCAGAGATCAAGGCGGCTTTTGGGAAGTTTGCCATCGGCTTCATCTACTCCTTCCCTTGCCTCGCCCGCCGGTGAGATCACTCGACCTCGGGAAGGCTCCAGCATCCGGCTCCGCGCCGAGCTCCATGGCATACTTTGTCTGGGGAACAACGATCTCTTGGTGGGAAATGGGATCGTTCCAGCGGCTCAGCGCCGTAATGTTCAAGATCAGACCGGGGCTCCCGCGGCGCACTTTGATGAGAGTCGCAACCTGCTGTGATATTGGAGCGACCCGCACTGTCTGGCGAACACCAATTGTCGGAGCATCGAATTGCTGAAGCAGCAGCAGTTTCAGATTGACGTCCTCTATCGCTGACCGCGGAAGGTCGAGCAGCCGGCGGAAGCGGCTGGCTCGTAGTCGCATCGTGCTCCAGCACGTAAACCGGCCATCGACGTCGACAAGGCGCGTGATCTCGACATAGCCTGCCTCATCGGACCCAAGGGCCGCCACCCAGGGCCCCTCCTCATAGGTCACGCTTCTGTTGCACAGGTGCGCGTAGACGGGCAGGAGGTCGCCTTCGCCGGAGGCGCGAAACCGATAATGCCACAACTCGTGCAGCGGACGACGGCCGGGGCCGACGAAGCTTCCGCGACCGTGCTCACGTACGATCTGCCCATCGCGCATCAGCAGTGCCAGGGACTTTTGAGCAGTACCAAGGCTGATACCGAGAGCATGCGATAGCTCGCGCTCTCCCGGAAGCTTGGCGCCGCTCTCAAGTTGACCTGATCCGATGACGTCGACCATCGCATTGTAGAGCTGGGCAATTTTTGGCAGGCGATTGGCTTTCGCCTGCATGAAGGCCTGCGCAATAACCGAGATTGAGCCTCGGCCTGCCGGCGTAGAGGTCCCGGTGCCTACCCCAAGTTTCTTCGACATGGCAGAGCCATCCTCAACCTGCGGCACTGCATTTCTCAATTGCCGGGCAACGACTGCGCCTCAGCGAAAAACATATCCTTCCACGACGCCGGCTTGTTCTTGATGATACCTCTGTCGACCATGAAGCTCACATACTTGCCTACGCCGTGCGGAACGATAGTGAAATTGACATTGGGGTCGGCGAGAATCTCCTCGACCATCTTCTTGTCTCTTGCCCCGCCCTTATCGGCCTCGAGATAGATTTCCGCCGCCAGCGATGGCCTGGATTCGATTAGTTCGGTAGCTTCGGTCAGGGCTGCGACGACAATCTTCGCAAGCGTATGATTGGCCTTGTAGAACGCCTCCGTGCAAACAAGCAGATTGATCGTCGCCGGCCCGCCCAATATCTGCGTCGAGTTCATAATTTCGCGTACGGCCGGATTCGTCTTTGCGCGATTTGCGTACGGCGGCACTGAGAAATGCATGTTCACCACGCCCTTTCCGGCGAGGAGAGCCGTCGTCGCCTCGCTGTGCCGCATCGTCACCGTGTGCTTGTCGACGCTGTCGAACCTATCTGCGCCGAAAATTTCGCCAGCCGCCATTTGAAGGAGCATGGCTTGCATCGAGGCCTTGACCGCCGGCACAGCAATCCGGTCGCCGTCCTTCAGGTCCTTCAAAGATTTGATGCGGGGATCGTTCGTGAGCAGCACCATCGGCACGTCACCTAATGCCGCAAGCGCCTTCACGTTGAGATTGCCCTTTGTCTTGTTCCACAAGATGGCGAACGGAGCGATGCCAACGCCGGCAAAATCTGTAGCGCCGGATACCACCGCATCGTTAAGTGCGGCACCGCCCGAGATTCTGGGAAAGCTCACTTTTAATTCCGGCACGCCAGCAGCTTTGGCATGCTTCTCAACGAGCTTCTCTCGCTCCATCACGTAAAACGCGAGGTATTGCACGCCAAAACTGCCCGCGATACGCACGTGGCTCGTTTCAGCTGGTGCTGCCGTACCCCCTAACGCGACACTAGCCGCAGCGAGGGTGGATGCCAGGAAGAACCGGCGCGCAATTCGATACTTTGACTTCCGTGACTGTTGCATCGTATGGGGCTCCGTGATGGTGGGCGAGTTTGCAAGTGACATAGCGCGAGGGTCAACTTCGCTTCTCGGCAGCGGGTGCAGGCCTCCTTGGATACAGGCTCTTGCGTACGCGCTGTCGCATTTCACAATGGCAACCATTGCTTCGGGCCCGACATTGGCCTATCTCGGCACACGCAGGATTGGCCGCGATGGCGCGGCACCAGGAGCAGGCTCCAGGCGTACGCCCTAAGGTCAAAGTCCCAGCCAAACATTGGACCAAACCCACTCCTACGGCGCTGCGCTTCACGATCTCGTGGCGACTTCTCCGAGCGTGTCAGGCCCAAAGATTACCCCACTGTCATAACTCCGCTCAAGAGCTTTATAGCACTAATGTTGTGTAGCAGCTGGCTGAATGTGCGGCAGTGTACGGTAAGCGTCACCTCACGACTGCGGCTCAGGCCGCTTGCTGAGGCGCCGCGGATCAGGTGAAGCACACTAAAACACATGGCGGCCGAGATCATCTCGACAGTCGAGCGCCGGCGTCGTTGGCCGGCCGAGGAGAAGCTGCGCATCATGCCTGAGGCGCTGGAGCCGGGCGCCGTGGTGGCGGGAGTGGCCGACCGCAATGGAGTGTGCCGCTCGCAGCTTTGCACGTGGTTGCGGCTGGCGCGCGACGACCGTCTGCCCGGCATCTCCATCAATCGGCCATCGCGCCCGACGTTCGTTCCGGTCCAGGTCGAGGGAGCGAAGACGCTCGAGCATCGTCGCCACCACAGAAGATGCTGCCCGCATCCCGGCGCCGGATCGCCACCATCGAGATCGCGCTCTCGAACGGTCGCGTGGTCAAGGTCGAGGAGAGCATCGATCCAGCGACTCTAGCGCGCGTCATTGCAGCGCTCGACGGAGCGGCCTGATGATCACTGCGCCGGCCGGTGTACGCATCTATCTGGCGTGCGGGGCGACCGATATGCGGCGAGGCTTCGATGGTCTCGCCATGCTGGCGCAGGAGGTGCTGAAGCAGGACCCGTTCGTCGGTTTCGAGTGCGGCAACCGGCACTTTCCATGTGCCAACGGCATAAGCTGAGTCGCGGGCAGTACACCCTCGCGGATCAACCGATGGACCGATTGCATGCTGATGCCGAGACGTTGTGCCGTCTGGTCTAGGCTGACTGTTGGTGTCGTCTGGGCCTCCGGTGAGCGAGCAGCCACCTTCTACATGCTCATTCGCTCGGCACGTCTCAATCGCCTTGAGCCAGAGGCCTACTTGCGTGAGGTTCTAACGCGCATCGGCGAGCATCCGATCAACCGGATCGACCAGCTGCTGCCATGGAATATCGCTCGACCGGCGACGCGCAGCGTCGCCGCCCGATATCGTGACTGTCAAGCCGCTGAAGCCGCAGCCTGTGCGGACGCTTACTTAAATGTCGCAGGCCTTGTCGCTTTGCACCCAAGAGCAGAAGTCGCTCAATGTTTCGCGAAGTGCAAATTCCTGACATGTTGGCGGCTGTTGCACAGGTCGCGTTAGCCAATCGAGGGCCTTGCGGATCGCTATCGAGTGCGCGCCCTAACGGGTGATGGGGCCCGGCGTTTCAGGTGTCGAGCTGATGCTGGCGATGCGCAACCACTACGCTGGCGCTATCTGCGTCGCGACGCGGCGCGCAACGTCGCACAGCAGTCGATCATTTCCCGGACCGGCAATCAGGATGCAGGCCCGCGGCAAGCCATTGGCAGCAACGCCCGAGGGCAAGGTTGCAATGGGCCCGCCGAGGGCTGTCCAGGGCGAGATGTATTTGGTGTCGCCTGTCCAGTTAAGCCCCTCCGGTGCTGTTGATGGAGCCGCGGGCCACAGAAATAGGGCGCTGTCCTCGACCGAAAGGAACAGGTCCCGCCGCATCTCCTCGATCTTCGCCCGCTCGTCGAGATAACGCGACCTGCTGATGCCTGCGCCTTCATCCAAGGCAGCCCGCAACCTATCGCCGATCCCTGTATTGGCCTGGTTCAGGAAGTGCAATGCGCGGCTGGCTTCGTAGAGCATGGTTGTGCGCTGCAGCGCGAACAGCCAGCCAAAGTCGATCGGCGAGCGTTGCCGCACCACTGTATGGCCGGCACGCTCACAAGCGGCCACGACCTCCTGCGTGGCGAGGAGCATCTCCCTTGTTGCGTCCGACCAGTGGGGGTCTTCCAATATGTAGATCCGGTTCGCCGTCGCTGGCCGATGCACGATAAAGGCGGGCGCAACAGCCTCGAAAAGGTACGCTGCATCGTCCATGCTCCAGCCGAAGAATCCGGGTGTGTCGTATGAAGGCGCCAGAGGCGTCACGCCCCAGGTCGAAAGGCTTCCCGAGCTCGGCTTAAACGCCGCAATACCGCAATAGGCGGCGGGCCTGTTGACGGAAGCGCCGGTCTGCGTGCCGACGGCAGCCGGAAGCATGCCGCTCGCCACCACTGCTGCCGAACCCGAGCTCGATCCTCCCGGCGTGTGGTCGATGTTGAAGGGATTGCGTGTCGGCGCAGGGTCCTGGAAAGCGAACTCGGTGGTATGCACCTTTCCCAGGATGATCGCGCCTTGCGCCCGCAGCGCGAGAACTATTTCAGCATCCGCAGCCGCCTGCGGAACATACGCCCGGGTCGCGGAGCCGGCGCGCGTGCGCATGCCCTCCACATCGATCAGATCCTTGATGGCGATCGGAATGCCGTGCAGGGGTCCCCGGATCCGGCCTTGCGCGGCTTCCTCTTCTCTTTCCCGCGCGACGGCCAGCGCGCCCTTCGTATCCACTTCGCACCAGCATCGGACGTGCCGTTCCACCTGCTTGATGCGGTTGAGATAGTGCCGGACCAGGCTGACCGGCGACAGCTTCTGGACCGCAATGTCGGCCGCAATCCTCCGGAGCTGGCCAGGATTGAGAGCGAAGGAAGTTGACGCCTCACCGTCCACGGCAAATGGCTCCCGGCCGGCGGCGCGGCTGCATTTGCCAAGGCTTGGAGGTGGTGCGCATCGGCGGTCAGTCCGCTCGCCTGCTGAGCGCGGTGAGACGGACCTGACGGGCGTTGCGCACATGCAGCCGCGCCAAATGCTCGGCCCGCTCGCTGTCTCGAGCCCTGATCGCTTTGAGCAGTTCGCGTTGCTCCTTCAGCGCCTCCTCACGTCGGCCCTTCACATGGAAGTTGTAGCCGCGCAGCATGCGCAGGCGGTCTTGAAGCGTCACGAGCACGCTACCCAGGAGGACATTGCGCGATGCCTTGGCGATCAGCATCTGGAAGGTCATGTTGTGATCGGCGACTGTGGCGACGTCGTTGGCTCTGCTCGCTTCCGCGATGGCGTCGAGCTTCACGTCCAGCTGCACTATCTCGAGCTCCGAGGCATGCATGGCCGCCAAACGCGCCGCGAGGCCCTCGAGCACCTCGCGCACCGTGTAGTTGTCTATGATGAACTCGGCCGAGAACTCGGCCACCACGTAGCCCTTGCGGAAAGCCTCAGCGACGAGTCCCTCCGAGACGAGCCTGTGCAATGCTTCCCGCACCGGTGTACGGCTGACGTTGAGCCGCTCGGCGAGGTCACTCTCGACCAGCCGCTCGTTGGGATGCAGCTGGCCGCTGAAGATCATCTCGCGCAGCTTGAGATAGGTCGTGTTCGTCAACATGCCCGAGCGCCGCTCGGAGGACTCGGTCCTGGCGCACGACAATGTCGACCCGCCGTGTCTCCCATCCTTGGTCATCCTCGGTCTGTCCTGCATGGCTGACACGGGCCGCAAACCTCATATAAATGGCGCACGGACGACGATCGTTTCGCCCGCTTGTACCTGCAGCGCCTCGCACGCTCTCTTTCCGAGCCGGATGCCGGACAAGAGGTCGTCACGCTCCACCCAGACCCTGAGCGGCGCACCGCTCTTCCCGATCAGCTCGGCGATCTGACCGTTCGCAAGTCCCGCCTGATCGGCCGCCCTGCCGGACAACAGAACAGTACGCCGTCCGTCCGCGAAGCGCTCGATCTCGTCGACCTCGACCGTTGCGGTGACGGCGCGCGCGCCCGTGGCGGCGCCGGCGCGCGCGCGCTTGGTGGCGGCCGCATCCACGGCGCCTTCGCGCAGCACCACGCCGTAGTGGGTGCGCGCCCGCTCCACGCTGATATAGCCAAGCTGAACGTCGCGGATGACCTTTTCCACCTCACGCTGCAGTGGATCGCCGTACCCGCCTCCGCCCGCGCTCTGGCAAACCACCACATCGTCCTGCTGCAGGTTGAAGCCGGTCACCTTGCCCGGGACATCGGACGGAGAAAGCTCCTTGTCTGCTCGCCTGACGAAGAAGGCGTTGGGAGCGGAGGAAAGACCGCCCAGCACGCCGAACGGCGGGATTGCGTTGCGATCCGACAGGATCGAAAGCTTGGCGCCGGGGCCGAGCACCCGGATCTCGCGGGTGATGCCGGCGCCGCCGCGGCGGAATCCTGCGCCCTCGGAGTCCTGCCTGATCTCGCACTTCTCCACGAGCAGAGGATGCTCCGCCTCCACCACCTCGACCGGCTGGATCGAGCCGAACTCTCCTTCGTCGAAGTGCCGGCAGGCGTTGGAGCCGTCCGCCTCGCGAAATCCTCCCGTGCCACCGGAAGGGTACTCATATAGAATGGAAACGCCGCCCTTGGCGGGGTTCACGCAGCCGATGTTGACGTGATTGGACGTGCCCTTACCGTCTCCGACGAGGTAGTTGGACACGGCCCGCGTCAGCGCGCCGATGGTGACGGAGGTCACCCGGCGCCGGATTTCAGAGAACCCGCCGCAGGCTGCCGGCGGTTGCGCGTTGAGGAAGCAGCCTTCCGGAGCCGTGATGCGCACCGGCCGGAATGCGCCCTGATTGATCGGACCCACGGGATCGAGCAGCCCCTTGCAGGCGATGAAGACACCCGTCGAAGCGGCGGCTAGGCTGCAGTTCATCGGCCCGGAACCCTGCGGCGATGCGCCGGTAAAGTCGGCCGTCAGCGTTGAGCCTTCGACCGTGATGGCGACCGGCAGGAACAGCGGCAGACCACTGCGCCCGTTGGAGTCGATGTAGTCCTCGAAGCGGTAGACGCCTGGCGGAATCTCGCGAATGCGCTCCCGCATCCGCTCCTCAGTACGCACCAGAAGCGCCTCGGCCGCCTCGATCAGGCCCTTCTCGCTGCGCCGGACGCCGAGCTCGCTCAGGCGGCGCTCGCCGATGGTGCAGGTGCTGATGCAGGCATAGAAATCCCCTATGCGATCCTGCGGCATGCGCACGTTGGCCAGGATCACATCGAGCAGAGCTTGGTTGAGCCAGCCCTGCTCCATCACGAGCACGGCTGGAATGCGTATTCCCTCATCAATGATGTCGTCGACGCTGCCGGAAACCGAGCCGGGTGCCGTGCCGCCGATGTCGCCCCAATGGGCGCGCACCACGCTGAAGAATACCATCTCGGGGCCGAAGAAGATCGGCTGGATGAGTGCGACGTCGTTGAGGTGCGTGCCCCCGGTGTAGGGATCGTTCACCATCAGCACGTCGCCTTCGCGCAGCGGCTCGGTGCGCGTGCGCAGGATTTCCTGCACCTGCCAGGACAACGGTATGATGTGCGCCGGGCTGTCCTCCGACTGCGCCAGGATCTGCCCCTTGCGGTCAAGGATCGCGCACGAAAAGTCGCGGCCCTCCTTCAGGATGCTGGAGTATGCCGTCTTAAGCATGGTCGCGCGCATCTCGCGCACGATGGCGACGAAGCCTTCGGCAATCAGCTCGAGGGAGATGGGATCTATCGGCATCAGGGAACAACTCGCGGTGCCAGTCGGAGATTACCTTCGCCATCCAGCCGGCACGTCCAGCCGGGTGGCAGGACCGTGGTGGATCCAAATTCCTCGATGACGGCGGGTCCTGTCAGGGTCTCCCCCTGGCGCAGGCTCGCGCGCTGCACCACCGCGCACTCGTGCGTCTTGCCGTTGAAGTAGGCGGGCATGACGGAAGGCGCGGCGGGTTTCGTGCCATCGGTCTTCCTGCTCGCCGGCGTTGTGCTCACCTTGCCAATGGCCGCCACCCGCACATTGACCAGTTCCACGGGATGGCTGGAGCGCGCATGCCCGTATGCCTGCTTGTGCGCGGCATGGAAGTCGGCGGCGAGCTGTTCCAGCCTGGCCTTCCGGGCGATCGGGATCAAGATTTCGGATCCCTGACCGCTATAGCGCAGATCGGCGGAGTACTGCATCTCGATGGCATCCTCGGCGATGCCTTCGGATGCAAGCTGCGCCCTCCCTTTTGAGTCCAGCTCCTCGACGATCGCCCACAGGTTGCCCGCCTGCATGGCATCGAGACGCGCCAGGTGCGTTTTCACATAGTCGTGCCGCAGATCGGATGCGAGCAGACCGAGTGCCGAGAAGTTGCCCGGGTGCTGCGGAATAATGACGTCGCCAATCCCCAGCTCCTGGGCAACCGCGACGGCGTGCATCGGACCCGCGCCGCCGAAACACACCAGCGCGTACTCGCGTGGGTCCCGCCCGCGCTGCACCGAGATTTCGCGAATTGCCCCCGTCATCCTTGCGACCGCCAAGTCGATGATGCCCTGTGCCACGCGGTTGACGTCCGGGATGCCGATGGCCTTTCCGACCGCTTCGACCGCCTTGCGCGAGGGTTCGATGTCGAGCTGCATGCGGCCGCCGATCAGCGCTCCGAGCCGCCCGAGCAGAAGGTTGGCGTCGGTCACGGTCGCCTTGGTGCCGCCGTTGCCGTAGCAGGCGGGGCCCGGTTGCGATCCCGCGCTTTCCGGGCCGACGCGGAACACGCCGGAGCTGTCGCATTCGGCTATGCTGCCGCCGCCCGCGCCGACGGTGTGGATGTCGACGTGCATCGCCTTGAAGGAAATGCCGCTGATCAGGCTGTCCGTCACGTTTGCGGCGCGCAGACCGTCGATTAGGCACACGTCCGTGCTTGTGCCGCCCATGTCGCAGGTGATGAGATTCTGCACGCCGGTCGCGGCGCCCAGTTTGAGCGTCGCGTTGACGCCGCCGACGGGTCCGGACAACAGTGTGCGCTCGGCATGGATTGCCGCGCTCGACACCGTAAGGATGCCGCCGCTCGAGGACATCACATAGAGCGCACGGTCATAGCCGACCGCGTGCAGCCCGCCGGCGAGATTGTCGAGATAGCGCACCAGCATCGGCCCGAGAAACGCATTGACCGCCGTCGTGTTGAATCGTTCATATTCCCGGAATTCCGACATCACGTCGCATGATGCGACCACGTACGCGCCGGGAATTTCGCGGCGCAGGCGATCAGCCAGCTTCTGCTCATGCCGCGGCGCGCGGTACGAGTTGACGAAACAGATCGCGACGGCCTCTGCATCCAGGCTGCGCAACTGCCGGCTCAACCGCTCGATCTCAGCGTCTTCCAGGGCCTGGCGCGCCTCGCCCGAGCTGAGCGTCCGCTCCTCAACTTCCAGGCGCATCTCTCGACCGACCAAAGGTTCGGCACGCACGAATTTCGTGTTGAAGAGGCCCGGCACCATGCGCATGGTGCGGCCGATCTCGATCAGGTCCCGGAACCCCTTGGTCGTTGCGAGTGCGACGCGCGCACCACGGCGCTCAATCAGGGCATTGGTGGTAACGGTCGTACCGTGCACGATGCTGCCGATGCGGGATGCTTCCACCCCGAGCTCCTTCAACCCTGCTTTCACGGCAGACGCCGGGTTGCTCGCGCTCGAAGGCACTTTCGTTACTCGCACGCTGCCGTCCGCATGGTCGAGGAGAGCCAGATCCGTGAAGGTGCCGCCGATATCGAAGCCCAATGTCAACATGCTCACTACCGTTTGTGTTCGTGTTCTTGCCCGGTTCAGGCGTGACTAGCGAAGCCCTGCGAATTGCCTCAAGCCCACCCAGCGATCCGCGATCAGAAGTGCCAGGAGGGCGACCAGCAGGTAGATGGTGGAAACCGCGGAGATCGTCGGGTCCATGACCCACTGGACGAAGTTGAGCATCTCGATAGGTACGGTCGTTAGGGTCGGATTGGTCAGGAAAATGGAGACCGCCACGTTGTCGAAGGACATCAGGAAGCCGAAGATGGCGCCGGCGATGATGCTGGGCCTGATGGCGGGCACCACCACGCAGCGGAACACCTGGAAGCGTGTGGCGCCGAGACTGACGGCCGCATCCTCCAGCCTTTTGTCCAGCCCCTCGATGCCCGCGAGGCTGGAGCGCACCAGATAGGGAATGGTCACGACGATGTGGCCGAGGAAGATTGCGATAAATGTTCCGGTGATCTGTGCCCGATTGAACGCGACCAGCAGGGCAACGCCGGTGATGATCCAGGGTACGAACAGCGGCGCCAGGAACAGCTGCTTCAGCGCCCCGCGGCCGGGAAAGCTATAGCGGGAGAGCGCCCACGCGGCAGGCACCCCGATGATGGCGGAAAGCAGCGTCGATCCGACCGCCAGCACGAGGCTGGTGATGAACGGATTGTACCAGCGCGGCTCCCCCAGCGCGCCGAACCACTTGAAAGTGAAACCCGACGGTGGGAATTCGATCAGCGGTGCCTCGCCGAACGCGGTCGCCACCACGATCACGATCGGGAAGAACATGAACACGAAAATCGAGACAACGGCGCCGCTGCGCAGGGCGGCTCGCAATCCCGGCAATCCCGGTGCGCTCTTCATCTGACCTGCCATGGCCGCCTGACCACCTTGACGAACAATCCCAGCATCGCCGTCACGATCACCATCAGCACCACGGCCATCGCCGCGCCGAACGGCCAGTTGAGGAGCGAGGTGAAATACTCATAGACGATCAGCGAGAGTAGCTTGAAGCCCGGTCCACCCAGCAGGAACGGCGTCCCGTACGTTCCCACGGCGATGCAGAACACAAGCAGCGATCCGGAAACGATGCCGGGTAGGCACAAGGGCATGAGCACGCGCCATAGCACCTGCGTGCGCGTAGCGCCGAGGCTCGTCGCGGCACGCTCTAGTTGCGGGTCGATCGAGGATAGTGAACTCGCGATCGACAGCACCATGAATGGAAGGAGCCCGTGCGTGAGGCCGAGGATCACGGCTCCCAGTGTGCCGAGGATGCGCACCGGCTCATCGACTAGGCCGAAGTGCAGCAGCACAGTATTGACCCATCCCGACTGGCCGAGCGCCATGGTCCAGCCGAGCGCGCGGACGAGCTGGCTGGCGAGCAGCGGCGAGATGGTCAGAAACAGCAGGACGGCGGTCCTAATTCCCCGGGTCCTGACGATGGCAAGGGCCAGCGGACAGCCGAGGATCAGGCACAGGATCGTCACGGTAACGCCCATGTAGATCGTGTTGCTCGCGACCTCCCACATGCTGCTCTGGTTGAAGAACCGCACGTAGTTGTCGAGCGTCCAGTCGGGCCTCGCCACGCCGGCGGCAACCTGCCGGTAGAAGCTATACCGGAGTAGCTCGATCAGCGGATAGAGATAGGCGACGATGATAAACACCGCGCCCGGCAGCAGGAACGGCATCCACCGCGCTCCGCCATCCCAGGCGAACCACCCGGCACTCGCGCGCACACGCACTGGTACCGCATCGGTCATGACTTCAGCACCGTGACGCTTTCAGTCTGCCAGCCGACCGCCGCCGTTGCGCCGGGCAGCAAGGAGGAAGCGTTTCGCTCCCACGGCGCGCCGGCGAGCGCTGCCTCGAGTCGGCCGATTCCCGGAACATCGATCTGGACCTGCGATACGGGGCCCAGGTCCAGCGCGCCGACGATCGTTCCTTTCAGTGCATTCGCACCCTCCGCCGCGCCGTTGAGCTTTACCGAAATGCTTTCGGGCCTGATTACAAGCGCGACTTTGTCGTTCACCGCCAATCCCCGACCGCGGGCGCGCATCACCGATCCGTCGGGCAGCTTGGCTTCGATCTCGTCGTTGGCCGCGGAAACGACCACCGCGTCGATGAAATTGGAGCGGCCGATGAAGCTTGCCACGAAGCGATTGGAGGGATGGTGGTAGATCTCGCTCGGGGTGTCGATCTGTTCGACCTTCCCGGCGCGCATCACGACAATGCGACTGGAGAGAGCCATTGCTTCTTCCTGGTCGTGCGTCACGAACAGGGACGTAACGCCCGCCGCGCGCTGGACCTCCAGGAGCTCCACCTGCATCGATTGGCGAATCTGCTTGTCGAGTGCCGCCAGGGGCTCGTCCAGGAGCAGGATGGTCGGGTTGATCACGAGCGCGCGCGCCAGGGCGATGCGCTGCTGCTCTCCGCCGCTGAGCTGGCGCGGATAGCGGTCCTTGAAGCGGCCCATGCGCACCATTTCCAGCGCACGGCCAACGCTGCGGTCGACTTCCTCCTTGGGAGTGCCGCGCATTCTCAATCCGAACGCCACGTTCTCGAACGCGGTGAGGTGCGGGAAGAGAGCGTAGCTCTGGAAGACGATGCCGATCTTGCGCTGGCTCGGCGGCACTTCGTTGATCACCACGCCGTCCAGCGCGATGCGGCCGCTGTCCGGTCGCACGAACCCCGCGATCAGATTGAGGATCGTGCTCTTGCCGCAGCCGCTGGGGCCGAGAACCGAGATCAGCTCCCCTGACTTGGCGACGAAGTTGACGCCGTCAACCGCTTGCACGGCGCCAAACGCGCGGCTCACATCATCGACCAAAAGTTCGGTCATCGCAGGTTCCGGGTGGGTGAGGTCGCGCTTAGTTCGACACGACCTCGTCGCGATAGCGCTCTGCAAACTTGTCGAGGTTGGCGATGATGTTCGTGTAATCGAGCATCTTCAGCGTCCCGACCTCGTTGCTGGCGGTGCGGCGCGCGACGTCGGGTTCGAGCTTGATGTCCCGCACGACCGGCGCCCAGAACGTGCTGGGCGCTGCTTTCGCCTGCCACTCCTCGCTGATGATCATGTCCATCAGCTTGTAGGCGAACTCGAGCTTCGACTGGCCGATGGCCTTGGGCACGACCAGCGCGCTCCCGGAAAGAAAACTCTGATCCTTCGGCAGAGTGAAGCTCAAGGGTACGCCGCGGTCTGCCAGCGCGTAGGTATGGCCGTTGGAGGAAATCGTCATCCACAGGTCACCGCGCTGCTGATACTGGTTGCGAACGGCATTCGTGGACCACCAGACGGGGCTTTGCTTCCTGAACGCCTTGAGCTTGGACCATCCCGGCTCGAGATCGTTCACGGTGCCGCCGGCCATGATCGACGCCGCGGTGAGGAACTGCATCGACATTTCCTCGCTGCCGTGCGCGGGGCCGCCGACCTTGCCGCGATACTCGGGCTGCCACATCGTTTCCCAGGTCGGAACCCCTTTGACCTTGTCGTGATTGTAGGCGATGCCGCGCGCCACGATTCCGTGCGGCACGCCGACACCGCCGAAGAAGTTCTGCACCACCGGGAACAGGTTCTTGAGGTTGGGGCAATGATCCGGAGTGATCCGCGCGACGACATCCATGGTCGCCAACTTGGCGCAGAACATCGGCTCGATCATCACGACGTGCATGGTCGGCCGCTCGGCCTCGGCCAGCAAGCGCGCGTTCTTCTCGGCCGTCCCCATTGACTGAATAACCAGGTCGCATGCGTACTTTTTCTCGAACGCCGCCTTGAACTCACCGGCGAAGAAGGCGTGGTATGCGGCGCCCCAATCGATCATGACAAGCTGCTCGCGCGCTTGTGCATAGGCTGGGAGGACCGGACCCAACACGCCGGCAGCCGAGGCTGCGCCGGCCTTGCGCAGAAAACCGCGGCGCGTGAGACCGCGGGTTGGCCTGGATTTGCCGTGCGACATGGCGAACTCCGATGGTGTATGCGACAGGATACGATTTATGACATGCAGTATTCGGCAGTATACAATGATATGTCAATGTCAATGGTGCATCGAGCAACGTGAGGAGATGAACCCGTGAGCGGCTTGCCCGATAACAGTGCAACTCCTGAGTGGGTGCGCGGCCTGCATGCCGTGCTCGGCGAACAGAAGGTCCGCCAGGTTTGTCATGTGCCCGACGGCGGCAACGCACCCCTAATCGCATTGTGCAACCGCGATGCCACGATGACGGTGGTCACCCTCACCCGTGAGGAAGAGGGCGTGGCAATGTGCTGTGGTGCGTGGCTCGGCGGAGATCGCGCGGCGCTGCTGCTGCAGTCGAGCGGTGTCGGAAACTGCATCAACGCCCTGGCAATGGTACGCACCTGCGCCTTTCCTCTGCTCGCGATCGTGTCGATGCGGGGCGAATACGGTGAGTTCATGCCCTGGCAGGTGCCCATGGGGCAGGCCACGCCCGCCGTCCTGAGCGCCATAGGCGTCATTGTTCAAAGGGTGGATGAACCGAAAGCCGTCGTTCCGATGGCGTCGGCCGCGGCCAAACTGGCCTTCGACAGCTCCGTGGCTGTGGCCTTGCTGCTAAGCCAGCGGCTCATCGGCACAAAGAGGTTCGTTCAATGATCCGACAGCACCTCGAAATTCCGCCCAGCCGGCCCGAAGTCGCGCTGGATCGCCGCACGCTCGTCTTGACCATGTTGCAGAAGCGAACGGGCGCACTCATCGTTGCTAGCCTTGGCGCCCCGTGCTGGGACCTTGCAGCCTGTGGGGACCACGATCTCAACTTCTATGTCTGGGGGGCGATGGGCAGCTCGTGCATGGTCGCGCTCGGCATCGCAATCGCCCAGCCGCAACGGCGCGTCATCGCGCTTGTTGGCGACGGCGACATGCTCATGGGACTTGGGTCTCTGGCGACGGTGGCAACCGCCGGGCCGAAGAACTTGGCGATCATGGTGCTCGACAACGAGCGCTATGGAGACACCGGCAATCAGCCCACGCAAACGGCAGCCGGCGTCGACCTTGCAAGCATGGGCCGGGCTGCCGGATTTGCCGCGGCAATGGTCCTGCGTACCGCGCGGGACATTGCTGAGGGCACGCGCTTCCTTTTCGAGGCGCCTGGGCCGGCGCTGGTGGTTGGAAAAGTCGCCAGCCAGAAGGCGGCCATGGTGATGCCGCCGCGCGACGGCACCTTGCTCAAGCATCGCTTCAGGCGCGCCCTGCTCGGCTCGCAGGCCGTGTAACAAGCTGAGACTTGGCGCCTCACGCCTTCAGCGCTTCGTGCTTCTCGTAGAATTCCTTCGCGCGAAGGGCGGCAGTCATTGCCGACGGTCAGCCAGCATAAATCCCTGGACTAGGTGCGTAACGAGCTCGAAAGCCTCGTCCTTGGTAATGCCGTTTTCGTGGCTCGCTCGAGGTGACTGTTGAGCTGATTCCAACGGCCGCTCGCGATGAGAGCGGTGACGGTCGCCAGGCTGCGTTCACGCTTGGAAAGGCCGGGCCGCTCCCACACATCCCCGAACAGGACATCTTCGGACAGTTCGATCAGTTTTTGCGCAACCGGGCGCAACTTCTTACGGGGGGAAATAGGATGACGGCAAAGCGTGTCTCCTACTAATGGAATCCGGATGTTTCGATGGTCCTCAGCCCGCCAGCGCTGCCATATCATGACCAGCGGGCTCGTGCGCTGAAAGGACACGCAGCTCCACTCTATCGCCGGCCGCTTTCGCCAGCACCGACTGGCCGATGGAGCCAAGCCGGAGCGTTCCTTGAGCAACCGCGGCTTTCGAACGGGCCCACGCTCGCAGCGGCGCGCCCAGCGGGTTGACGAGTTCGACAAGAGTTTCTTCCGCGATACCCCACCGCTTCATGTCTTGCCCGGACAGGTAGCAGATGCGGCGCCCGCGGTCGAAATCATCGCAGGTTTCCGTCTCTATTTTCAGCTGGCGAGCAACGCTTGCCAGCTCCTGCCGGCGCCGCTGTGTGGCGCGCTTGTCCACTTTGGAGTCCGACACCACCACGCCATAGCGCTCCCGCGCGCGTTCCGGCGTGACATAACCCTCGTGCACATCGCGCAGCACTTTGCTCTCGTCGCGCTCGTGGGCAAATCCGTATCCGCCGCCCCCGGCCGTTTCGAACACCACGGTGTCGCCCTGCCGCAGCGGAAAGGCGGAAACCTTGCCGGGAATACTCGACGGCAAGATCCTCTTGCCGTCGCGGACGACGTAGAAGTTATTAGGCGCGGCAGCGTGTCCGCCGCATACGCCGAACGGCGGAACGATGTTGCGGTCCGACAGCTCGGAGAATGTGCCTTCCTCCCCGATGATCTTCACTTCGCGGCGCAGCCCCAGACCGCCGCGCGATTTCCCGTCGCCGCAGGAATCAGCCCGCAGCTCACAGCGCTCCACGCGCAGCCCATGCTCCATCTCCACTGCTTCGACCGGTTGAATCGAGGTGAAGTCGCCTTCGTCGTAGGCGCGGATGGTGTCGCTGCCGTCGTGCTCCTGGAAACCGCCGGTCCCCCCCGAAGGATACTCGTAGAATATCGTGGTGCGACCATGCACCGGGTGAGTGCTCGAGACATAGCTGTGATTGGCGGTGCCCTTGATATCGCCGGCGATATACTGCGGCGCCGCCATCGCCAGTGCACCCATCACGACCGACTCCACGCGCCGACGCACTTCCGAGAATCCCCCGGTCGCGGCCGGATAGTTGGCGTTCACGACCGTACCCTTGGGAGCATCCACCCTGATCGGCCGGAACGCACCCTGGTTGATCGGACCGTGAGGATCGAGCAGCGCCTTCAAAGCGACGAACGTGCCCATGGCCGTGACGGCGAGACTGCAATTCACCGGACCGCGAACTTGCGGTGCCGATCCTGCGAAATCCCCGACGATCGCGTCAGCCTCGACGGAGAGGTGCACGCGCAGCGGAACAGGGGGACCGCCCTCGTTGTCGCTGTCGAAATAATCCTCATAGGTGTAGGTGCCCGGCCTGATGTGACCGATAGCGGTACGCATGCGGCGCTCGGCCCGGGCCAGGTGCTCGACCATGATCGCCTCGACGAGGTTCACACCGAAGCGATCGATGAGGCCGCTCAATCTTTCCTGCGCGGTGTGGCAGCAGGCAAGCATGGCGTAGAAGTCGCCCTCGCGCTCATCCGGCACCCGGACGTTGGCGAGGATCAGCTCGAGAAGCCCAGGCACCTGCTTGCCGGCATCAAACACCTTGAGGAAAGGTATGCGCAGACCTTCCTGAAAGAATTCCGTTGCCCGCCCGGAGATGCTCCCCGGCGTCATGCCGCCGACATCGCCCCAGTGCGCACGCGCAACGATGATCGCAACGCGGCGTCCGCTGGAAAAGAACGGCACAATCATGGCCACATCGTTCATGTGGGTGCCGGAGGAAAAGCAATCGTTCACGAGAACGACATCGCCGGGATGGAGCTGATCGTTGAAGAACTCTAGGGCTTCGCGCACCTGCCAGGGTAGGGGAATGATGTGCGCCGGACTTCCCTCAGACTGCGCCACCAGCTCGCCCGCACCATTCAGGAGCGCGCAGGAGAAGTCGTGACCCTCGTAGATGATGGAGGAATGTGCGGTACGGATCATGGTCTTTCCCATCTCCCGCACCGTAGAGATGAAGTATTCGAGCACGACTTCCAGCGTGATGAGATCGATGTCGGCGCGCATGCGATGCTTCCTTAGCCTGCCAGCCGCAGGTTGCCGAAACCATCGACAACCATCCGCCACGACGGCGGCACGATGGTGACACTGCCGTACTCCTCAACCAAGGCGGGCCCCTTGATTTCGAACCCGGAGCCGAGGTGGTCGCGCATGAAGACCGGGCAGTCGTGGTGCCAGGTGCCGTCGAAGTACACGCTGCGCTGCGCCTGCTTGGCCGTGCATACACTGCCCTTGTGCTGCCGTATGGCGGATATCGCGGGACGCGGAACGATGCCTGTCGCCACGACGCGCAGCGTCACGATATCGATCGGCTTGCCCTTGCGGTTGTGGCCATAGCGCTGGGCGTAAAGCTGCTCGAACTTGGCGATCAGAGCCTCCGGCCCGGCTTCCAGATCTAGGATTGGCACCGTGAGATCGAAAGCCTGACCGCGATAGCGCATATCGGCCAAGCGCTGGAACCTGGCGGACTCCTGGGCGAAGCCGTCCCGCTCCAAGCTGGCGCGGGCATTGGCGATCATGTCCGCCATAAGGCGCTCCAGCGCGGCCGCATCGTGCTGGCGCGCATCGAGCACCATGGTGCGCGCGAAATCGTGCCGGATATCGGAGCTGATGAGCCCCACGGCTGACAGGTTGCCGGGGAAGCGTGGCACGGCAACCTGGGAGATCCCAAGTTCCTTGGCCAGCTCGGCGGCATGCAAGGGGCCGGCGCCGCCCAGCGGAATGAGACAGAACGCTCTCGGGTCGTGGCCTCGCTCGATCGACACCTCGCGGATTGCGCTCGCCATGCGCGCTACCGCAAGCCGGATGACGCCTTCTGCCAACCGGTCCGTATCCTCATAGCGACAGCGGCTTGCGAGATCAGCCATGACACGCTGGGACTTGTGGCGGTCGAGCTTCAATTCACCGGCAAGCAGCGTGTCGGGTGACAGGCGCCCCAGGAGCAGGTTGGCATCCGTCACCGTCACATCGGCGCCGCCGCGGCCATAGCAGGCAGGCCCGGGTTCGGCGCCCGCGCTCCGAGGTCCGACACTCAGCCGTCCGTCAATATCGACCCAGGCAATGCTGCCGCCGCCCGCCCCGACCGTATTGATATCAAGCTGCGGCAGCTTCAGCGGCACGCCCGCGATCGTGCTTTCCTGCACCATGGTGGGCTCTAGATTGCGGATCAACGCCACGTCGGTGCTGGTGCCGCCCATGTCGCAGGTGATGAAGTCGGGGATCCCTGCTGCAAGGCAGGTAAGCAGTGCGCCGTTCACGCCGCCGGCGGGACCGGAAAGGATAGTACGCGCCGGATAGACGGCGGCGGCACCGGCCTGGAGAATTCCGCCGTTGGAGCCCATCACGTAGAGTTTTTCCCCGCGACGGCCGATTTGCCGCTCAAGCTGCTCCAGGTAGGTCCTTACGCGCGGGAGAATGTAGCCGTTGATGACGCTCGTCGTCAGTCGTTCGAACTCTCGGTACTCCGGCACGACATCCGAAGAGAGGATCACGTGCACGCCGGGCAGGCAGTCCTGCACGAGGCTGCGGGCTTCCAGTTCGTGGGCAGGGTTTGCGAAGGAGTGCAGGAAGCATATGACGACGACTTCCGGTGGTTTTTCTGCCAGCGACTGACACGCCGAACGCACGCTGTCGTGGGACAGCGACCTCACGACTGTACCTCCCACACCGAGCCGCTCATCGATCTCGAAGCGGCGCGATCGACGCACCAGAGGCGGGGACTTCACGAATTTTGTGTTGAAGAGTCCTGGTGAGGTGCGCTTGGTGCGGCCAATCTCGAGCAAGTCCCGAAACCCGATGGTTCCCAAGATTGCCAAGTCCGCCCCCCTCCGCTCGAGCAGGATGTTGGTTCCAACGGTCGTTCCGTGAATGATGCGCGCATTCGCCCAGCGCGCTTCGCCAAGCCTGCCCAAGACCTGCAGCACGGCCTGGGACGGATCGCGCACGGTCGATGGAACCTTGATGGCTTTTATCACGCCTTCCTCACCGTCATAGAATGCGAGGTCGGTGAACGTACCACCAGTGTCTATGCCTATGCTCAACATGCGGTTCTCGATCCGATCGTCGTCAGGCGCTGCAGGTGGGCTCAAGTCCTGATGTGTTAGCACGCGCCCAGCTGATCCCGGCGGGCATGGTCACTGAGGTCGCTCCTCTGGGCTGCGGCCGCTATTTGCCGGCTGCCTTCGCGACGAAGGGGCCGTCGAAGGTTTTCGCCAGGTCGAGCTTGCTATCCCGCACCTCGGTGTCGAATTGGGCCAGCATGCCATAGACCGACTTCATCCCATCCGACGGGATCACGCCTGTCGTCGAGTAGGTCTGGCGGTTGTTGGTGAGCGCCGTCACCATGAACGTGCGGTCGCCGAGCAGGTACTTTTCCGGCATCTTCGCAACGATCTCCTCGACGCTCGCCTTCTCCATCCATCGCAGCGTCTTGTAGAAACCGCTGACCAGGGCTTGTACCGTCCTGGGATTGCTGTCGATGAAGCCTGGTTTGACCAGCAGCACGCAGGCAGGGTTGCTCGCTCCGAAGATGGCCTTGGTGCCGTCCACCGATATCCGGCCGCAGGGTTGCTGCCGGCCAGCGGCCTTTGGAGCACTCGCGCCGTTCCACCCAGCGGCGTCAGCAGCCCTGCGACAGCGTTGAGCAGCGTCGACTTTCCGCAACCCGTCGGCCCGACGATGGCGATGAATTCGCCCGGCGCGACCTCGAGAGAAACATCTTTCACCGCGATAAACGTCTTACCGCCGGCCATCGGAAAGCCGATCGTCACGCGGTCGAGAGAGATGGCTGCTACCCTGGAATCGGTGGTTACCGACTCGAGACGACGGTCTCCAGTCTCTGCGCTGACCTTACGCGGTACGGTGCAGGCAGTGTTCACAAGCGATCCGAGCGGGCTTTTTCATCATATCGTATGCGACTGTATACACATGATTGCAGATTGTCTAGAATCGGCTGGCACGGGCCGGTGCGGAACTGCTTGGATGCTTGGCGGTCGAAACGAGCACTGTTGCAAATGGCGCAGTTCTGATATGAGCATCACTTCCTCCTGCAATCAGGCGTGGCGCGGCGAAAGAGACTTTTGATGGAAACATTGCCCCTGACGGCGCGGAAGCATGTTGAGACGACCCGCGACCGGGCCTCGACCAAGCATGGTGCTCCACCCAAAAGCCGGCGCCGTCACCCGGGCGGGCTCACAAATGGGGCCTATTCAGAGCTGCGCGAGCTCATCTTCTCCGGGCGGCTGAGCCCTTCCGACCGGCTGGTCGAAACGGAGCTTGCAGACCGTCTGAAGGTTAGCCGAACACCCATTCGCGAAGCACTCCAGAAGCTGTGCTCCGAAGGCTTGGTCGTAGAGGCACCGAAGAAGGGTTACGCGGTCGCGGCTCTCAGCCCTGAATACATCCTGGATCACTATGCCGTGCGCGAGGTCCTGGAAGGCTTGGCTGCGCGCCTCGCCGCAAGCACGGCAACCGAACTGGAAATCGTGCAACTCGGCGCACTCCTTGATGCGATGGAACGCGCCAACAAGGCGAACAGGATTGACGAACTCGCGCAGCACAACGCCAGCTTCTACCAGTTGATCGCCAAGGCCTCACGCAACGTCGTGCTCGTCGACCTTCTCACGTCGCTACAGGATCGGCTGCGCTTACTCAGGGATTTCAATTTGCGGGTCACCGGTCGCCGGACGGAAGCCTTGAAGGACCAGCGGCGCCTCGTCAATGCAATAGCGGCGCGTGATCCGGAGAAATCCGAGCGGGTCGCCAAGACCCTTGTTGGCAACGCCCGGCAGGCGCGGCTCGCGGCTCTGCGCAAGGGTGCCTAGAGGCAGAACGGCTTCCAGGAATGGAGGAGCACCGTCTGCTGGTCAGGACCATTGTCGGCCGCAATTCTGCGTTCTGACGGCACCACGCAGCATGCGTTGCCGCCCTTCTCAAAGGCTGCGGTAGGGCGAGGATTGTGGAGTGCGCTTGAGCACTTAGCGCAAATCGCCTGAAGCCCCACCAGGATGATCGCGCGACCTCTCGCGGCACCTCCAACTTGGCCAGATCCAACTTGACGCCCGTCGCCTAGAGATTAAGTTGTCTACAATTGTATGCAAAGAAATGCGTGCGCGAAACGGCCCATGGAGGAAAGGATGGAATCCCTTTCAGAAGCACGGCTTTCCGTAGCCCGGGTGCTCATCGTGCTGTTCGGAGCCATTGCTCTGCTGGCCACTGCGCCCGCACATGCAAAGACGTTCCGTTGGGCCTATCAAAGCGATGTGCTGACCATGGACCCCCACAACAGCAGCGAGACGTTTTCCTTGGGGTTTCTCGGCAACGTCTATGAAGGACTCGTTCAGCGCGACAAGGACCTTTCGATCCTGCCGGCGCTGGCCACGGAGTGGTCCGTGGTGCAGCCGGATGTCTGGCGTTTCAAGCTGCGGCAAGGCGTAAAATTCCACGACGGGTCCGACTTCACTGCGGACGACGTCATTTTCTCATTGGAGCGCTCGCGGTCGGCCGGCTCCGACGTGAAGCCATTTGTGGCCGGTATCAAAGAGATCAAGAAAATCGATAGCCACACGATCGATATCGTGACCAACGGGCCGCAGCCTGTTCTGCTCAACTCCATAGCGCTCTGGTACATAGTGCCCAAGAAATGGTTCGAGGCGCACAACGCGGTGGAGGTGGCAAGGCCGATAGGCAGCACGCCTTCCCAGAACCACGCAACCTTCCATGCTAACGGCACCGGCCCGTACAAGGTGAAGGTGCGCGAGCCGGATGTTAGGACGGTCCTTGCTGCGAACCTCGAATGGTGGGCCAAGCGCACTGGGAACGTGACGGAGGGAACCTTCACGCCGATCAGCTCGGGCCCCACGAGGGTTGCCGCGCTGCTCGCTGGAGAGTTGCAGATGATGTATCCGGTCCCACTTCAGGACGTGGCCCGGATCAACGCGACGAGTGGGCTACGCGTGCTGCAGAACGCGGAGCTGCGTACGGTGTTCCTTGGCATGGATCAGGGCCGAGACGAGCTCTTGTACTCCAATGTTCGGGGCAAGAACCCGTTCAAGGACAAGCGGGTGCGTCTTGCGTTTTACAAAGCCATCGATGCGGGGGCCATCCAGCAGAAAATCATGCGCGGGGCATCCCGCCCTGCCGCGTTGCTGATAGCGCCGGGCATCAGCGGATATGATGCAAAGCTCGACATTCGATTTGCCTATGATCCCGACGAAGCAAAGAAGCTGCTTGCCGAAGCGGGCTATCCAAACGGCTTCGAGGTCCAGTTCGACTGCCCCAACGACCGCTATGTGAACGATGAAGCGATATGCCAGGCAATCGCGGTCATGCTCGCAAGGATCGGCATCACGGCAAAGGTCAACGCGCAAACCAAATCCAGCCACTTCAAGCGCGTGACCGGCAAGGATACCAGCTTCTATCTGATCGCCTGGACCCCGGGCTCCCTTGATATGCTCGAAACGTTTGCCTACCATGTTTCCAGCAAGGGCGACTGGAACGTCGTCGGCTACAAGAACCCGCAAGTCGATACGCTCCTGAAGAAAATAGCGGTCGAAATGAACCCCGCCTCGCGCCAGGAGCTGATATCCGAAGCCATGAAGATGGTTCGCGATGATGTGGCCTACCTGCCCATTCATCAGCAGGCGCTGGCCTGGGGCACGCGTACCGATATCGACCTCGTGCAGTACCCCGACGACACGTTCGGCCTGAGGTGGGTGACCGTCAAGTGAGCCGACGGACTACAGGCTAAGCGTGCAAGACGAGCAGGCCTGCCGTGATCTCGTTCATCCTATCGCGATTGCTGCAGGCCCTGCTGGTCATGTTGATTGTCACGCTGATCGCGTTTTCCCTCTTTCGGTATGTGGGCGACCCCGTCCTGGCAATGGTCGGCCAACAGACCTCAGCCGCCGAGCGCGAACGGCTGAGAGTGGAGCTTGGCTTGGACGACCCCGTAATTGTCCAGTTTGGACGATTTGTCGCCAACGCGACCCTCGGCGACCTCGGAATATCCTACCGGCAGAAGCGCCCCGTCCTGGACATGCTCGTGGAGCGGCTTCCTGCAACATTGGAGTTGAGTATCGTGTCTTCTCTCATGGCCCTCGTTCTGGGAATCGCCATGGGGGTCTACAGCGCACTGCATAGAGACTCGTGGACTACCCGTTTCATTCAAGTGTTCTCGCTGGTCGGCATCTCACTGCCGCCGTTCCTCGTCGGCATCCTTCTCATATTTGCTTTCTCGGTTGGGCTGGGCTGGTTGCCGTCCTCGGGTAGAGGGGAAGTCGTGCAGCTTGGCTGGTGGAGCACCGGCTTGCTCACAACCAGCGGACTGGCGGCGCTGGTCATGCCCGCGACAACCCTGGCCTTATACCAGATAACACTTATTGTCCGCCTGGTGCGGGCGGAGATGCTCTGGGTCATAAAATCGGACTACATAAGGTTTGCCCGCGCACGCGGTCTTACCGACAGAGCTGTCAACCTCGGGCATGCGCTGCGCAACACGCTGGTGCCTGTGATCACGATTGCTGGGCTCCAGCTCGGCTCGGTCATTGCATTCGCGATCGTCACCGAGACCGTTTTCCAATGGCCGGGCATGGGGTATCAGTTCATCCAGGCCGTGATGAACGTTGATCTGCCTGTTATGGCCGCGTATCTCGTTTTCGTGGCGCTCGTTTTCGTAATAATAAATCTCATCGTCGATCTCCTGTACTATGTCATCGATCCCAGGCTCGAGAGCAATCGTGGGATAGGTGGAGGCCATCCGGGATGACCATGGCCGATGCTACCCAAACTGGATGGACCGCGCAGATCCGAGCGAGTCGAGCGTATCGAAGCTTACGCAACTCACCATTGACTGTCGTAGCAGCCGTTTTTCTGGTGGCGATTGCAAGTGTATGCCTGTTTGCGCCCCTGATAGCACCGAGCAACCCATACGACCTCAGCAGGATCTCCCTAATGAACTCATTGGTGCCGCCAGCCTGGAGTCCAGGCGGATCGACACAGTTCCTGCTCGGCACCGACGATCAAGGTCGCGATTTGCTTTCAAGTATAATCTATGGTTGCCGGCTGTCCCTCCAGGTCGGTGTTGCTGCGGTCACGCTCGCCGCCGTCCTGGGCGTTGCGCTTGGTCTTGTGAGCGGATATGTCGGCGGCGTCTTGGATGCGGTCATCATGCGTGCCGCTGAAATCCAGCTGAGCTTTCCCGCGATCCTGATAGCATTGCTGTTCGACGGCATCGCGCGAGGCCTTGCGCCGCCTGGATCGCTCAACAACCTCGCCATCTACGTTGTCATCTTCTCGCTGGGCTTCTCAACCTGGCCTCAGTATGCGCGCACCGTCCGTGCCTCGACCATGGTCGAAGCAACGAAGGACTACGTTCAGGCCGCGCAGATCATCGGCCGCTCCCGCTCCGCCATAATGATCCTGCATGTGCTGCCGAACGTCCTTGGGCCTGTCCTCGTCATTGCCACCATCCATCTGGCAATCGCCATTATTCTCGAGGCTACGCTGTCATTCCTGGGCGTCGGGCTGCCCCCGACCGAGCCGTCGCTCGGCACGCTGCTGCGCATCGGCAACCAGTTCCTCTTCTCCGGCGAGTGGTGGATCACGATATTTCCTGCGTTGACGCTTGCGCTGTTGGTGCTGTCGGTCAACGTCCTGGGAGACTGGCTGCGCGATCTACTCGACCCCAAGGTGAACTGATGCCGCCGGTCCTCGAGGTCGAGCACCTATGCATCGAATTTGCGTCCTGGAACGGCTCGGTCACAGCCGTCGACGATGTCTCATTCTCCATTGGCGCAGGCGAAATCCTGGGGGTGGTCGGCGAATCAGGGGCCGGCAAATCCGTTATGGGCAGTGCCATCATTGGATTGCTGGATTCCAGCGCGCGCATTGCCTCGGGCATTATCCGGTTTAACGGAAAAAGGATAGACAATCTGCCCAAGGAAGCGATGCGACGGATCCGTGGCAGAAATATCGCCTCGATATTCCAAGACCCGCTGACCAGCCTGAACCCGCTCTATACCGTAGGCCGGCAGCTGATCGAGACGATCCAAGCACATTCGGAGTGCAACGCGCAGTCTGCGCGCAACCTGGCGCTCGAGCTGCTGAGGGATGTCGGAATTCCCGCGCCCGAGCAGCGGATCAATGCCTACCCTCACACCTTCTCCGGCGGGATGCGGCAACGCGTCGTGATTGCCCTGGCGCTGTGCGCAAACCCAGAGCTCATCATTGCTGACGAACCAACGACTGCACTCGATGTTTCAGTGCAAGCACAGATCATGGCGCTGCTCAGACGGCTGTGCGCCGAGCGGCGAAAATCCATAATGCTTGTATCGCATGACATCGGCCTCATTTCAGAGACCGCCAGCCGTGTGGCGGTCATGTATGCGGGACGCGTGGTCGAGATCGGGCAGGTCGGAGATGTGATTGCCTCACCCAGACACCCCTATACAGCTGGGCTCATGCGCTCCATTCCCGCCATTGGTATCGAGCGCGGAGAGCTTGCGCACATTCCCGGCGCGATGCCGCGTCTTGGCGAGATTCCAGGCGGCTGCAGTTTCAGGCCCCGCTGTCCCCATGCTTTTCAGCAGTGCACGCGGCGGCCGGAGCTCGTCGATGTCGGCGACCGCAGCCGGGTTTCCTGCTGGCTGTATGGCGTCGGCGAGGCATCGCCGCCGTTCTCCAGCGGGTTGTGGCTGGAACAGCCAGGCTCCCCGCCGCCGCACGCAAAGGGTGCGTTGAGCCCCCAGTTCGTGCAAGTCAGGAACCTGACAAAACGTTTCGACGTCTCGCCGGGCTGGCTCACCCGAATTATCGAACGCAAACCGCGCCGCGTTCTCAGCGCCGTCAGCAACGTCAGCTTTTCGATCGACAAGGGACGCACGTTCGGCATTGTTGGCGAGTCAGGGTGCGGGAAGTCGACGCTGGCTCGTGTGATTGTGGGCCTTCTCAGCCCGACGGACGGCTCTGTGCATCTGGACGGCGCCGGGCTCGCTAGCCCATCGCGCCGGTCCAAGCCTCTCAAGTCGCGGGCGCGCCTGCAAATGATCTTTCAGGATCCCTACGCCAGCTTGAATCCACGCTGGCGCGTGCGCCGCATAGTTGCCGAGCCGATCCGCAGCCTCGGTATCGACACGACGTCTTCGATCCGGCGGCGTGTCGATGATCTCCTGCTTCAAGTGGGTCTACAACCCAGAGACGGGGACAAATACCCGCACGAGTTTTCCGGGGGCCAGCGCCAGAGGATCTCCATTGCGCGCGCTTTGTCGTCGAACCCGGATTTTCTCATTTGCGATGAGCCGACGTCCGCTCTCGACGTGTCTGTCCAGGCGCAAGTGCTCAACCTTATGAAGCGGCTGCAGCGCGAGTTTGGTCTCACGTACCTTTTCATCAGTCACAACCTGGCGACGGTCTACTACATATCGCACCGCGTAGGTGTGATGTATCTCGGCAAATTGTGTGAGGTAGCCGACAGGGACGCGCTGTTCTTCAATCCCAGGCACCCATACACGCGGCTGCTCCTCCAGGCAGTACCGAAACCTGGAGGACGACCAGACGATGGGGCAGCGCCTACCGGCGAAGTTCCAAACCCGTTGGATCCACCGAGCGGTTGCACATTTCACCCTCGCTGCCCATCGGCAAACCACCGGTGCCGCCACGAGTTTCCCGCGCTGCTCCAACAGCGCGACGGAAGCTATGTCAGCTGTCATGCAATTGAAGAGGGCAGACTTCTTCCGGAGGCGGCTGGCAGCACCGGGTACGCAAGAACAGTTGAACTCAACACAGGGAGCTGACAATGACCGATGGTTACGAGTCGCGCAGCTACGGGGAGCATCCTGTCGGGTTCGGAAGGAAGCCCGGGATCGTCGTCGTCGATTTCCAGCTTGCCTTCACGGATCCCAAATATGCGCTCGGCGGCGCTCCGTTGATAGAGCGCGCCGTCCGCAATACGAGCCGCCTGCTCGACGTCGCGAGGCGGTCGAGGATACCTGTCGCCAACTGCTACATGGCCTACCAAAGCAAGGCTCACATGATGATGCATTGGAAGGTCGGGTTCACCCGTGAGCATCTCTTGGTCGAGCATCCCTGCACGGCTCTCGACCCGAGAACCCACGATCCAAGCTACGATCTTATCGTCTGCAAGCCCGGGGCATCGATCTTCTTCCAGACCCCTGTTGTCTCCTATTTCGTCAGTCATGGGGTTGACACGGTGATTGTCACGGGATGCGTCACGAGCGGCTGCGTGCGTGCGTCCATCATCGACAGCTTCCAGTATGGCTTCAGGACGATTGTACCCCAGGACTGCGTAGGCGATCAAGACGAACGTCCGCACCAAGACAACCTGCGAGACGTGGGCCGCAGGTACTGCGATATCACAGACGTACAGGCCGTGTGCAATGAGATCGAGGACTATCGCAATCGCAATCAATAGCTGCGCGAGCGCGTCGATCGAGGATTAGGCAAAATCCAGGATGTCGCCAGGGCGGCCCCTTGCAGCTTGCTCATGGTGAGAACGTGCTCCATGGCGAGTGCGTAATCCGAGCCAAGTCGGCACTGATTTCGACGCAATCCGGCCACCCCTTCGGGGTGGGTCTGACGCTCTCGTCGCCGGCGAACGGATGACGTACGGTTTGTTTCGCACCATTGAGTGAGGGCTGGCGGCCCCGAATCTGGCTCTTTCGGCGATGGCATAGGTCAACCGGAAGAGAGGAACGAAGCCGCCATGGCTGACGAGGATAGGGCGATTCCGCTGTCGAATGTCATTACGATCGACGACGAGCGGATCAGGGGACACCTGGACCGGGTTGTTCGCGGCACGGTCGAGGAGACGCTGAATGCTCTCCTCGACGCCGAGGCCGATCGGCTTTGCAATGCGCAGCGCTACGAGCGCACGGAAGCGCGTCGCGATACGCGCGCTGGCCACTACGAGCGGGGCCTGCAGACCAAGGCCGGTGATGTGACTTTGAAGGTGCCGAAGCTGCGGCGGCAGACGTTCGAGACGGCGATCATTGAGCGCTACCGGCGGCGGGAGGCTTCCGTTGAAGAGGCTCTGATCGAGATGTGCCTAGCCGGCGTCTCAGTACGCCGCGTGGAGGACATCACCGAGGCGTTGTGGGGTACGCGCGTATCACCATCGACGGTGTCCGACCTCAACAAGAGGATCTACGAGACGATCGAGACCTGGCGCAACCGG
The DNA here is from genome assembly GCA_050248715.1 of Hyphomicrobiaceae bacterium. Taxonomy (GTDB): domain Bacteria; phylum Pseudomonadota; class Alphaproteobacteria; order Rhizobiales; family Hyphomicrobiaceae; genus AWTP1-13. The sequence goes on from JBFWRV010000037.1 coordinate 36,264, forward strand.
CCGATCGAGGGCGAGCACCCCTACGTCTATCTCGACGGCATCGTCATGAAGCGCAGCTGGGCCGGCGAGGTGCGCAACGTCTCATTGCTGGTGGCGATCGCGGTGAACGTCGAAGGCTACCGGGAGATATTGGGCATTTGCGAGGGCGCGAAGGAAGACAAGGCCGGCTGGTCGGGGTTCCTCAAGCACTTGAAGGAGCGTGGGCTGACCGGCGTGCGGCTGATCATCTCGGATGCCTGTCTGGGTCTTGCCGAGAGCGCCGGCGAGTACTTCCCGGACGCATCATGGCAAAGGTGCGTGGTTCATTTCTACTGCAACATCTTCAGCCACGTGCCGCGGGCGAAGATGCGTGAGGTTGCGGGCATGCTGAAGAAGGCGATCGACGCCAGCGAGGACATTGCGGCTGCCCGGGAAAAGGCTTTACGAGTGGTCGCCAAGCTGCGCGCGTTGCGGCTCACCAAAGCCGCCGAACTCGTGGAGACGGGCGTTGCCGAGACGCTGGCATACTACCAATTCCCGGAAGCCCATTGGCGGCGCGTTCGCACCAACAATCCGCTCAGCGTGAGACCCGCCGAGCGATCGCGTGTCGTCGGCGCCTTCCCCGACGGACAGTCGGCGTTGAACCTGGCCGCGGCGCGGCTGCGCTACATCGCCGGCAGCGAGTGGTCGACAAAAAGGTATCTCAACATGGAGCTGCTGAAGGACCAGCAGATGAGCGCCATTACTGCCTGAGCCCGGTCCGGCCACCGCCCAGCCCAAAACCGAAAGGGCGAAAGAAACATGGACACCACCGGCGAACGAATCGCAGCACGCCTCCTCCTTTGCGTTGGAGCAAGGGAGGTCCGATGCCCGCCTACCGATCCGGAGTATTCCCCGGACTTGGCTCCAACGCTCACGACCACGCCTCTTGAGCGAAGCCGCTTGGAGTGGTTTGGAACCTGCTCCTGAAAGCCGATCCCGAGGGGCCAACCTTCATCGTCACCGCAGCTTGTGCGCATAGAATTTGTGCCGCCTCTTTGCGTCCCTTGTGTCCATATCTGCCATCGTGGACACATCCCCGCCTGCATTGATCCATCAAAGCACGCGGCAGACTCGATCATGTGCGCAGTCGCGACAAGGCGGTGCCCCGGAGGGAGACGAATGTCCTCAACTCCTGACGATGGTGGGTGGTGTGACTGACGTACGACCCGAGCATCCATCGCGCGCCACGCTGAGCTACCTCGCGGGCCCTCGCAGCCGTCTCGTCGATGGCGATTAGGCGGGCCATGGGAATGACCCGGCCAGCGTCACCGTGTCCGGCGGCTACCAGCTTCTCACCGTAGTACCGACCGAAAAGTCCGCGAAGTGATGTTCTGCCAGCTTTAGGCCGTCGCCATTGTGGCGACGATGATCAGACCCCGGCGGTGGGGGAAAGGGCGCCGCTCCAAGGGCCGCATCGCTCGGATGCTGTCCCGGCAGTTGTTGAGGGGGGTTCGACGGCGATTTCCGTGGCGACCCTAGGCGGCCCCTTGGCACGGCTCAAGGGCACGGCCGATCCTGCAGCATGGTTTGCGGCGCGAGATGTTTCGGCGATCGCGCTTGCTGCAGCGCAACATCCCAGCCGCATCGGGACATTGTCCGTCCGACGTGACGGGGGCGCGTCCTGCGGCCCCTCGGGCAACGCCCCTCGCAGGCTCAGCTGCCGAGAATGTCGTCCGTATCGCCTCCGAGCGCCGGCGGGTCCCGCCGCTCGGAGGCGAACCAACCCTCGGCGGCCAGCGGCAGGCCGGCGACAACGCCCCTGCGGCCATCCGGAGTGGTCACCGTCTGCAGCAGATGCAGGGCGGCGAGATGGGGATCGCTCAGCAGGTCGTAGGGCGTGTTGACCGGCGCATAGGGAAGCTTCGCCCGTTCGAGGCGTTCGACGGCCTCTGCAAACGTCAGCGCTCCAATCAGCCTTTCGGTCTCCTGGCCAAGGCGCTCGCTCTGCGCGGCTCGGCCGTTGGTGGTCCTGAGGCCGGCATCGGCCCACAGGGCCTCGAGGGCGAACTCCTGGCAGAAATTCTCCCAATGGGAATCGCTCATGACGGCAACGAACAGGCTGCGGCTGTCGCGCGTCGTGAATATGCGATAGATTCCCCAGCCCATGTCGCGCCCCATGCCGCGTTCGGGCATGGGCACGGGCACTTTGTTCAGCAGGCTTGCCTTGGCGATGTGCTGCCCCACGAGAAACACCACGCTCTCGAACAGGCCCACGTCGATGCGGCGCCCACGCCCCGTCTGGTGGCGCTCGCGCAGCGCCGCGAGGATGCCGATGGCCGCGAACAACGCACCGGTGATGTCGATGACCGAGGTGCCGGCGCGCAGCGGCCGCCCCTTGGGCCCCGTCATGTAGGCAAGGCCGCCCATCATCTGAGCCGGCTCGTCCGTGAGCGCACGGTCGCCGAAGGGCCCCGGCAGAAAGCCCTTGATGCTGGCGTGGAGAAGGCGCGGGTTGCGCTGGCTGAGCACCTCGAAACCGAGGCCGAGACGGTCCAACGCACCGGGCGAGAGGTTGTCGATCAACACATCGCTGCGCGTTACGAGATCGAGAAAACGGGTCTTGCCGTCGGGCGTCGAGATGTCGATGAGGACGCTGCGCTTGTTCGAGTTGTAGGAGATGAAGTGGCCCTGGTTGCCGTCACTGTTGCGCGTCTGATCGCCGCCGCCGGGGCGCTCGATCTTGATGACGTCGGCGCCGAGGTCCGCGAGAACGAGGGACGCCACCGGTCCGGCAACGATGTGCCCGAGTTCCAGAACCTGGATGCCTTGCAGCGGACCGCGAGAGCTGTCAGTCATTCCAAACCCTTCCGACCTATGCGTGCTTATCGTTTGCCTTCGGCCGCGCCGGAGCCGACTTCACTCCGACCTCGTGGAGCGCGAACGCCTCGATGCTCGTGTCCCGCACGCGAGGGAAACGCTCCGCGACCTCCGGATCGTGCCCCGCAACGATGCGCGAACTGTCTCCGTCGGCCAGGCGAGACACCTTCTTCCATCCTTCCACGACATCGGCGGCGTTGTAGAGAAGCGGGAACGGATTGCCGCGGCGCATATTGTCGTAGAAATGCAGTGCATCGGACGCGAGCACCAGGGGACCCCGACCAGTCGCCACGCTGACAACCTGCAGGCCGTCCGAATGGCCGCCGACGTGATGCACACCTATCCCGGGGCACACGGGCGAATCGCCCGCGTGGAAGGTGACGCGATCGCTGTAGAGATAGCGCACCATCTGGACGACCGGCTCCGCATCGAACGGATGGCGAAAGAAGCCGTCGCACATGCACGGGCCGGTGGCATACGCCATCTCGCGCTGCTGGACATGGAAACGTGCGTTTGGGAATTTCTCGAGGTTGCCGGCGTGGTCGTAGTGAAGGTGGGTCAGAATGACGTCTGTAACGGACCCGGGCGCCATACCGAACCGCTCCAGCGCGACCTCGGGAGCGATTGTCAGCTTCCGGTTGCGCCGCTCGCCCGCTTCGGCGTTGAAGCCCGTATCGATCAGGATCGTCCTCTCGCCCTGGCGCGCAACCCATATGAAATAGTCGAGCGGCATGGCGCCGTCGTGCATATCCCTGATGGCAAAGTTATCGTACGTCTTGCGTTCCAGGAACGTCGCGTACCTGATGGCATAAACATCATACATGGTGGGTTCCAATCGGTAGCTAGGTTGCCATTTCTGCCTCGGCCGTCATCGCCGGACGCCCGGAGGGCGTGAGCGCCAGCAGCGTCACCGTCCCGCCTACCGGCGGCGCGCGCACGATCTCGAACGGCGTCCCGACAAACAACGGCTCCGTTGCGCGGAAACGGAAGGTGCGCACCTGAGGCGCGGCGTACTTCTCCTGCAGCAAATCGAGCAGCAGCGTGGCGATGAGCGGCCCGTGCACAACGAGGTTCGGATAGCCCTCGACGCCGGTCGCATAGGGAAGGTCGTAGTGGATGCGATGACTGTTGAACGTCAGCGCGGAGAACCGGAACAGGAGCGTCGTCGCAGGTACCACGATCCGGCGCGCCTCGACCGGCAGATCGCTCTTTGCCGCCTCGCTCCGACCCGCGGATGTTGCTGCAGCTTTGCTGCTCGCTTCCCGATAGACGATGTCCTGCTCTTCACGCACGGCCAGACCGGATGGCCCCGTCACGTCATGCTGTACGGTGACGAACACCATGCGGCCGGAGCGGCCCTCCTTCGGTACAACCGACGCGATGGTCGACCGAAGTGTCACCGGGTCCCCAACGCGGAGAATGCCGGAAAACGCGATGCGGCTACCGGCCCACATGCGCCGCGGCAGATCGATCGGCGGCAGAAAGCCGCCACGCTTGGGAAGACCGTCCTCCCCAAGCTCCGCCTGCCGGGCCGCGGGAAGGAAATAGAGCCAGTGGGCCCCGGCGCGGACAGGATCGCCTACTTTCACGTCGGATTCGCGGTCGAGCAGAGCCGCCAGTCCGCGCAGCGGCGCATGGCCGATGGTGTCCCCGACCATCTGCTCCCGGCCTACCCAGCCGGTCCAATTACTCACCGTCATCCTCGCGCCGTCTCGCCCGCCCCTCCGCGTGAGCCCGGCACGATCCCGCTGGCGGTGCCCACGATTGTTTTCTCGCCATTCTCGATCTCGACCCAAACGTCGAACTCCAGTCGGACATTCCCATCTGCCTCGGGCGTCTTCGACTTGAGGACGCCACGCGCAACGGCGAACACATCGACGGGAGTCGGCCGGCGGAAGGTCAGCGAACAGCGGCCACCGCTGATCCAGCCTTCGCAGAGCGCGCTCCGCATCATGCGGAAGATCAGCGCCGCGACCTGCGGGCCAACCGCAATAGGCGCTGGAAGTCCTTCCCGCTCGGCAGCCTCCTGATCGTTGTGGATCGTCTTGACACCGCCGGCACCGAACATGTCGATGGTAAAGCGCGATGCGACCGGCGGCAGCATGGCTCCCGGAACGGCGTGCTCGCTGAGATAGGTGGCGAACGGATCCATCACATGCGCTCCGCCTTCTTGCCGCTGTCGAGACCGACGCCGGCGCGCGGCGCGGTCCGCTTGACGACGTCGAGCACATGTACGCGCCGCGTCCAGAACAGAAGTTTGCCCTCCGGATCGGATCCACTCGCCTCGAACTCGACGAACTCGCGGTCGCCCTTGATCCACTTGTTCGTGATCTTGCCCTGCACGGTCACGGTCGTGCCGGGGCGGATCGGCGCGATGTTCTCCATTTCCCAGCGGCAAAAGACGCCGCGCACGTTGAACATCCGGGAGAAGAGCCAACGCGGCGGCCGGTAGCTGATCTGCGGCGGCGCGACAGGTCCTCCGAAGTAAGGCGTATCCAGCGCGTAGAAGGCATCGTAATCACCGTCCATCGCGCACTGCTTCTCGATCAGCTCCGGCGTGACCACCCATTCCAGCGAGCCCAGGTCCTGGCCGATCTCGATGCTTTCGTAAGCAGTGCGCTCGCCCCGCTCATCGCGCGCGACCCGCGCCACGCCGCCCTTTCCGGTCTGCTCGTCCTGCACGCCATCCGTCTCCCTGTCGCTTCCCGGGACCCTACTGCCAGCCCCCGACAACGTCACCATCTTTCTCGCCCAACCAGTCGCCACCATCCTAATCCATTGTTTTTTTTGTGCTTTAACAGAATGACACTCAATATATCTTGCCGTCTAATGTTGCAACATTTTTGTTTTACAGCATCCTATGTCGGTGCTTAGACTGGCCCCGTGAGCAACATCAACGGGAAGGGACGAATGAGCGTCGCTCTGCTGCTGGTCGAATGTCTCGACACCGCTCGCAAGCTGGCCGTGCCGGTAATCCATGTCGGTGTCGCGCGCCCTCTCAAAGCGGGCCTCCTCGATGAGCCGCGCACCGCGACGGCCATCAAGTCCGGCAAGGTACCGCGCCAGATCCTGCCACTGGCACCCGGCCGCACGGAGGGCGGATTCGTGCTGACACCGAACGCGGACGAGGAGGTCGACTACAAGATCGGCGTCTCGGCCTTCGCAGGCACGGAAACGCTGCTGCGCAATCTGGGCAACCCGGACGTGATCGTCGCTGGCGTGTTCACGCATATGGCGGTCGAGAGCACCGTCCGGCACGGCTTCGATCTCGGGTTCAGGCTCCATGTCGCCACCCCGGAGTGCTGCGCGCCCACCCGCGCGCTGCATGAGGCATCCCTTTCCACCGGTAGCCCCAACTTCGCGCGCGAGCTTGCCGATACGGCGGCCGTCGCCGAGGCCATGCGCACTCTCAAGCGGTGACATTCAACATGACAAAAGGCACTTCTTCCTCAAGACAACGCATCGGCTTCATCGGGTTAGGCGCCATGGGTCTGCCGATGGCGAAGAACCTAGCACGCAAGCTCGGTTGCACGGTTCAGGCATACGATGTGCGCAGCGACATACTGGCGAACGTCGAGACATGGGGCGGCAAGGCCGCGTCATCGCCCGCCGACGTGACACGCGAGAGCGATATCGTCATCACCATGCTTCCGGATGAGACGGCCGTTCTCAAGGTCCTTTGCGGCGCCGGCGGCGTCATCGAAGGAGCGCGGGCCGGCCTGTCGGTGATCGACTTCAGCACTATCGGCCCGTGGGCGCTGAAAGAGGCAGCGGTGAGGCTTGCCGCAAAGGGCGCTAGCGTCCATGGCGGGGCCGTGACGCTGGGCGTCGCCGCGGCGGAGAAGGGCGAGCTCGCCGTGTACCTCGACAGCATGGCGGCAGACGATCCGCAGATCAAGCCCGTCGTTGCGGCCTTCTCCAAGACCATCATTCCGACCGGCGACCTCGCGAATTCCAAGCTCATCAAGCTGATCAACAACTTGATGGTGGCCGTCAACGTGGCTGCCACGGCGGAGGCGGTGGCTGTGGCGGCAAAGGCCGGCCTTCCGCCCGAGGCCCTCGTCCCGCTGATCCGAAAGGGCTCGGGCGCAAGCTACGCCCTCAACAATCACATCGCCAATGCAGCCATCACCGGCGACACGGGGCCGGGCAAATTCGGCGTGAACTACATTCTCAAGGATCTCGAGATCGCTCAGGAGATGGCGCGGCGCACGACGCAAACGGCGTTTTTCGGCGCGCTGAGCGTCTCGGCATACCGCGGCACGAAGGCGATGGGATACGGCCCCAACTACTATCCGATCGTGCTGCGCTGGATCGAGCTGGCAGCCGGACAGGCCGCCGCGGGAAGCAAGACAACGGGACGGACCTGACCCATGAGGATCGGCACTGTCGGCCTAGGTGCCATGGGCGCACCCATGACACGCAATCTCTGCGCCGGAGGCGACGAGGTTTACTGCTACGACATCGACCCCGCCAAGTCAGCGGCTCTGGTGGGTGGCGCGATCCACGCCGTCGACAGCGTCGCGGAGATGGCAGCCACCTGCGAACTCGTCGTGATCATGATCACCAACGATAACGCCCTGCGCAAGGTCGTCTTCGGTCCGAAGGGATTGCTGGCTGGCAAACCCAGGGGGTGCGCCGTCGACCTCAGCACGACCTCGGTGACCCTGGCGCGGGATTGCGAGAAGGCGGTTGCCGCGGCGGGCGCGACGTTTCTCGACGGCGCCGTGATCGGCGGCGGTGCACCTGCGGCCAAGGCCGGAAAATCGCCGATCGTCGTGTCCGGCGACTCAGCAGCCTACGAGAAGATCAAGGACAAGCTCGCACGCCTCGGCTCGTGCGATTTCGTTGGCGCCTGCGGCAACGCCAAGATCGTGAAGACCATCAACAACATGCTGGTCGGCATCATCACGGCCTCCAACGCCGAGGCGCTCGCCCTCGGCATGGCCGCGGGCATGGACCTCAAGAGCCTGGTCGAGGGCCTGGAGAGCGGCTCCGGCGGGTCCGTCGTTCTCAAAAGCTACATGGGCAAGTACGCCAACGAGGGCGTCTATGGCGACGGCCTGATCGGCAACGAGCTCATGGCGAAGGACATGACGCTGGCCTGCGATCTCGGCAAGATGACCGACTCGCCTGTCCTATTCGCCGAGCTGGCGCGGCAGTTCTATATGCTGGCCGGCAAGTCCGTCGGGCAGGAAAAGATGTTCCCCTCGGTCTTCGAGCTGTTTGGTCCGAAGGCGTAGCTCACTTCCGGCAAGCGGTTACCTACAGCACGAACCGCTTGTACTTCTCAAGCATTGTACGCGCGCTCGAAAGGATCTCGCGCCTCAGCCGCTCCGCCTCTTCCGGATCGCGGCGCTTCATCGCCTCGATCATCTCCTTGTGCAACTTGAGTGCCGTTGCCGAGCGGCCGGGAAGAATGATGACGCGGCGGGCGATGACATGGCTCTTATCGTCGATCAGGCCGAGCATGCTGGCAAGAAAGGAGTTGTCGGCGTATCGCAGCATCCGGGCCCGCAGCTCGTCGAGATACGACAGGTAGATGTCGAACTCCTCGTCATCGAACTCGTGGCCGAGCAGTGGCTCGATTCGGGCAAGGAGATCATCCCACGCACCATCGGGCGCCTTCTGAGTCGCGCGATGCACGCAAAGCGCCTCAAGGTACTCGCGCACATCGTAGATGTCCGATGCGTCCTTCAGATCGAGACGCGAGACGACCGCGCCGCGATTCGGAATACGCTGGATCAACCCGCGCTGCTCGAGCGCACCGAACACCTCGCGCACCCGCGTTCGCGAGACCCCGAATTCCCGTGCAAGCTCGTTTTCCCTGAGCTTGCTGCCTGGAGGCAGAGCATGGCTCGCGATCCGCTCACGCAATGTCTCGAAGACGACGTCGCTGCCGCCCGTCCGCCGCGTCCTTCGGCGCCCGGACGCGCGATCTGCTACGGGCACCGTCGTACGAGCTGTCTTCTGGCTGGTTCTGGCCGGCATCTTATCGTTCCGCGGACATCAAGGGTTGCTGACGAACGAATATTGACAAGGGTACTGGCGGGATATGCAAGCCTCGATCAAGCCATGCAAGCCGACCGTAACAGTACTCAATATTGTCGACCGGTATGAGTCTCTATTGGGGTGCCTCTATGGACATGATTGGTCACATACCTTGAAGCAGCCAAAGATGCAAGGAATGCAACGGGCGCAAATGGCATGCTACCTTCGCGTCAATCAATTGCACTCGCTATATATTCTAGTCCAGCGACGAGTGCTTTCCAACTGCGCAGTGGCTCAAAGTCCTGTTGCATTTTCCTTCTCTTTGATAGACATTTCTGTCGAATAGCTTGCAGAGGGCGACGTCATCGGCCGCACGCGCTGGCGCGAGGTGTCGCTCGGCACACCAGGTTCTAGGTCGCGAGCAGAAGGATGGAGCTATGCCGGGAATCATCGACATGCGGCTGCGTCCGCCCATTCCTGAATGGACGGCGGGCAATACGTTCAAGACCGCCATGTACTACCCGCGGCGCGTACCCGGCTTTCCGGGAGCGCGCTCGGCATGGACCGAGTCCATGGACGAATTGTTCAAGGAGATGGACGAAGCGGGCGTCACCTACGGCGTCGTCATGGGCCGCTCTGCCTTCGGTGAGCTCGGCGGTGTCGGAAACTCCGCAATCGTCAATACGGTCGAGAAGTGGCCAAAGAGATTCGTCGGCTTCCTGGGCACTGACCTGTCGCGCCTTCCGGAAGCGATCGCCGAACTGCGCGACCTCGCGCGCCATTCCGGCATCCGCGGCATCTCGATCGAGCCTGGCTCTGCGCAGACGCCGATGCACTCCGACGACAGCAAGCTGCATCCCATCTACGAGCTGTGCGGCGAGCTCGACCTGCCAGTGTCCATCTCCCTTAGCGGGCTTCTAAGCCAACTCGCCGGCCATGACATGTCCTGGGCGAGCCCCATCTCGGTGCAGCGCGTCGCCATGCGCTACCCGAAGCTCAAGATCATTGTCTCCCACGCGGCCTGGCCGTGGAGCGAGCTGATGGTCTCGATCGCATTGGGTAATGAGAACACCTATGTCTCGCCCGACCTCTATGCTGCGACCCGGTCGATGCCCGGCGCTCGCAACTACGTCGACGCGGCAAACCTCTATCTCGGCAAGCGCACGCTGTTCGGCACGGCCTATCCGACCCGCCCGCTCGACGATGCGCTGCGCGACTTCCGTGCGATGGGATGGCGGCCGGACATCATCGACGACATCCTCTGGAACAATGCCGCCTCGCTGCTGCGCATCTCGTGAGGGACGGCCTCTCGCCAGATAAGGAAGGCCCGGCCACCTGGCCGGGCCTTCTACGGATGCCTCACACTTCTCGAGCAGATTCGACGCAATGAGCGATGGACGGCTCTCGTCGCCGGCGCCAACGAGATCGTCGGACAGGCCCTAATCGACCATTTGCGTGCGACCGACGACTGGACCGTCGTCGGATTGTCGCGCCGCGGGACCATCCGGTCGGATGGCGCACGGATCCTCGCGGTCGATCTCCTCGACGCCGGCCAATGCGAAGTGGCTCTGGAGCGGATCATCCTCTCGCGCCGGCGTGCGATAGGGACCAAGATGGTTACCGTACCACTTGCTGCCCTGCATGACGGTGACGTGGCGTAGCTCCGGCGACGCCCGTTCGATGCAGGACACGACGTTGACGAGCATCGCCAGGTTGGGCGCGATTTCATCGGCGGGCTTCGCGGCCGGAGCGTAGGCGGAATAGAAGACGTGCGTCACCGTCTCGAGGGGTGACACACTGCGCCGCTGTTCTACTACGATCAGCAGGACTGGCTCGAGCGGCACCAGAAAGGAAAGCGCTGGACATAGTCCGCGCTCCGGCCGCACGCCATCTTCGGCCCGACCATCGGCAGCGGCATGAACCACCTGATCGCGCTTGCCCTGTTCGCAAGTCTCTCACGCGAGCTCGGCGAATGCTTGTGCTTCCCCGGCACCGAGGACGCCCTCACCGCAATCACCTAAACTGGGTATCCCCTTCAGTGACCTAACCTGCGGAATCTCTCGGATGTCCGTGCTTTTCCGTGATGGCGTGGTAGGACGCCGGCGCGACCGCCACGACCTCCTCGGCTAGGGGATGGAAGAGCAGGCCCCGCGCCTTCGATCGGCGCCGGTTGAAGCGGAAGGTGAACTCGTCGAGGTAGCATTCGAGATGCTGCACCTTGACGCCACTCTGCAGCGTGCCCAGCAGCCAGCGCTCCAAGGGCGAGGCCACCGTGTGCACGTGTGGCATCGCCTCGTGCGCCGGGTCGGAGCTAGCCTTGATGTTGCTCAACGATCAGCTCACCGATTGGAATTTCGCGGACTGGTCCTACCGCAACGGCTTCGACCAGATGTCGAGCCTGCTGAAGATCCTCGCTGCGGGCTGGTCTGAAACTCTGTCAACGGAGTCGATGCTCTCCGCACGGTTCGCGCAATTGATCCGATACAGGATCATCCCGCCGGTCCACGGACAGCCGCTCGCGCGTTGACGTGTCGCAACGTCCGGCCGCACCCAAGTGCTTGACAGGCCGACTCGCAAGTTGCATAATTTGCATTAGCGTTGCAAATAACGCAACTATAATAAGCGTAGCGATTTGGGAGAAGGAACGTCATGGGTCTCGAACCCCGCAGAACAACGACCGGTGCAGCCGGACGTTTCGCAGCCCGCGCGTGGCAAGCCATGTCGCGGCATCCCTTCGTTCAGGCTCGGTCCGAGCTTGGTCCTCAGTCGACGAGTGAAGTCAGGCGCACGATCGGCGGCGGGCTTGTAAAGTGAAACCCGCGGCGAACACGTCATTCCAGAAAGCGGAGCCGGCACCAAAAGATGTGGTGGCGCCGATACTCCAGCAGCGCAGAATTCTCACCGGCGAGCGCAGCTATCTCCGCCGCGCATTGGGCTATTTGACGGTCATCATCCTCGTCACCGTCTGGCAAGCCCTTTGGGAAGCGGAGCTGATCAACCGAACCGTTATCCCTTCGCCCGTCGAACTCGCCAATACGTTCGTTGCGCTCACGCTGGATGGAACGCTTCTCGACAATATCCTTGCGAGCCTCGGCCGCGTCGCCATCGGCTACCTGCTGGCCGCGGCTATCGGACTTCCGCTTGGTTTCTGCCTCGGCCGCATCCGGATCCTGCGTGAAGCTCTCCTGCCCACCGTCGAGCTGATCCGCCCGATCCCGCCTCTCGCCTGGGTGCCGCTGGCCATCGTCTGGTTCGGCATCGGCAATGGCCCCGCCTATTTCATCGTGTTCCTCGCGGCCGTGTTTCCGATCCTGATCAACGCGCTAGACGGCGCATCGTCCATCGACAAGCTCTACTACCGCGCCGCGGAGTGTCTCGGCTTCGGTCCATGGCGGACATTCCGTCTCGTGACTTGGCCGGCCGCACTGCCGCAAGTGCTGACGGGATTGCGCGTCGCCGCCGGTATTGCGTGGATGGCTGTGGTCGGCGCGGAGATGATCGCTGCGCGGTCCGGCCTTGGCTACATGATCTACGAGGGCAGCGTCCTTCTGCGCACCGACTTCATCGTGACCGGCATGATCACCGTGGGCCTTCTGGGTGCCGCGACCGCCGGCCTGTTGTCCCTCTTTCAATCGTGGGTGCTGCAGTGGCGCACGTAGCGAGCAACCCGGAAATCGCCCCTCCCCTCTCACTCGGCGGGAAGTTCAATGCCGGACGCGACAACATGACGACACTCACGTCCCGCTCTGTGACCCACTCCTTCGGCTCCACCCTGGTGCTGCAGGACGTTGACCTCACGATTGACGACTCGGAGTTTGTGACGCTCATCGGACCCAGCGGCTGCGGCAAGACCACGCTTCTCAATCTCTTTGCCGGATTCATCCACCCTCAGCATGGCACTTGCCAGGACCGCAACGGTCTCATCCGCGGCCCATCGTCCTCCCGCACCGTCGTGTTCCAGGAATACGCGCTCTTTCCCTGGCTCGACGTGCACGCCAACCTCGCTGCCGGCCTCGAGGCCAAAGGGCTCGACAGGCAAAAGATCGATGCGGCGGTCTCGTACTGGCTGTCGCTGGTAGGACTGGGCCATGTCGCCAGCCGGTATCCCTCGCAGCTCTCCGGTGGCATGAAGCAGCGCGTCGCCATTGCCCGCGCGCTAGCGCTCGACCCCGAGATCATCCTCATGGACGAGCCGTTCGGCGCGCTCGATCTGCTGACACGCGAGGCTCTGCAGGAGGAAGTTTTGCGGATCAGGGGCGAGGCCTCCGGCTCCTTCATGCTCATCACGCACAGTGTCGACGAGGCTGTATTCATGAGCGACCGCATCGCGGTGATGTCCCACTCGCCGGGCCGAATCGTCGAGATGGTCACCGTCGATCTGCCGTATCCGCGAACCGCTGCGCTTCGTGTCGATCCGGACTTCCTCAAGCTCAGGGCCTACGTCACCGGGCTCTTGCGGCGAGAATCCACCGCCTCGCCGTCGCAGGCACAGAGTTCACCACAACACACCCATCAGGCCAAACAGGGAGGAGTTGCATGACGTTCCAGATTACCCGGAGGGCTTTTTCGACCGGCGCGGCCACCGCGCTGCTCGGAGCGGTCACACCCGCCTTCGCCGCGGATCGGAAAGCCGGCGAGCTCATTCCGATCCGCGTCGGTTATGTCCCCAACTGGAACGTTCAGAGCAACTTCGTCGCCGTCTTGCGGTTCACGGATGCCATGAACCAGGTCGGCCTGAAACCCGTGTTCACGCCCTTCCTTGCCGGCGGCCCACTCAACCAGGCGATGCTCGGCGGCCAGCTCGACATCGGCCTGATCGGCGGCGGCCCGGCCGTCAGTCTGGTCGCGAACGGCTTCAAGGCGAAAATCATCGCCCGCATTTCGGATGTCCGCGACGCGCTGATCGTGAAGACGGATTCGCCGTTCAAGACCGTCGGCGACCTGAAGGGGAAAACCATCGCCTCCTTCGTCGGCTCGAACACCTACATGGTGCTGCTCAGCCTGCTCAAGGGTGGCGGCCTCGATCCCAAGAAGGACGTCAACATCGTCAATCTCAGTCCCGACGCCCACTACAACGCATTGATGAACGGCGATATCGGTGCCTACGATACATGGGATCCCTACATCGAGCTCGCGCAGGAGCGGGGTGGCGTCCGCATTCTCGCCCAAGGCAAGACGGCCGGACCGGGCGTGGCCGTGGTGAGCGATGACTTCCTCGCCAAGAACCGCGATGCAACGGTGCGCATGCTCGAAGCTATCGCCATCGGCATCTGGTACATGGCCAAGAACAAGGATCAGGTGAACACCTGGCTTGCGGAGGACACCAAGATGTCCAAGGCCGTGATCACGCGTTCCTCCGAGGTCGATCGGAACTATCGCACCGCGCCGGACCTCCTCGACGTCGGCATGGAGGTGTCCGACGAGGACGTGAAGGGCCTGAACGAGATCGTCGGGTATTTCGGAAGCCTGAACCAGATCAAGACACGCCCCGAGATGGCCAAGTTCGTCGATCGGGCACCCCTGAAGGAGGCGGTCGCCCGGCTGAAGAAGAACCCCAATCGCAAAGTGACCGTGACCAAGAGCTGAGGCGGTCCTCGACAATACTGCCGCCCGGCATGGTCGGGCGGCAGCAACAAGAGCAAGGACGACGGAGACGATGGTTCAGTTCTTCCACCTTCCCACGGAAGTGATTGCTGGCGCTGGCACGGTTTCCCGCCTCGGCACCCTTGCAGGCAGGTTCGGCCCCCGCGTGATTCTCGTCACCGACAGTTTCCTTGCCACGACTCCGGCTTTCCATAAAGTCAGAAAAAGTCTCGTCGACGCCCGCGCCGAGGTCGCAATCATCACGGGCGCGAAGCCCGAACCGACGACCGGCGATGTCGCCGCAATTATGAAGGAGCTGGGCGCCGCCAACGTTGACCTCGCGGTCGCCTTCGGCGGCGGCAGCGTCATGGACGTCACGAAGGCGATTTGCATCCTGCTCAAGAACGAGGGCCCGATCGAGCGCTACGACGGCACCGGCGTCTACACGAACCCTCCCGTACCGCTGATCGCCATTCCCACGACCGCGGGAACGGGCAGCGAGGTCTCTGCGTCGCTCAACGTCACCGATACGCAAGGCAACGCCAAGCTGTCCGTACGCCACCGCTGGAACCGCCCCGCCGTCGCCATCCTCGACCCCGAGATGATGGCCGGCATTCCTCTTCGCGTTGCCCTCTTTCCGGCCATCGACGCCGTCACGCACGCGCTAGAGGCCTATGTCTCGCGCGGCGCCAATTCCTTTTCCGATGCCTTCGCCACCCAGGCTCTCAAGCTCTTCGGCGAAAGCTTCGAACCGTTCCTCGCGGACACCCATGCGCTCAAGCATGCGGAGTCCATGCTCATCGGCTCTGCAATGGCCGGCGTTGCGTTCAACATCGCGCGGACCGGCTACGTTCACTGTCTATCGCGCGCCATCGGCGGACGCATCAAGATCGCACACGGACACGCCTGCGCACTGGGCCTGCCGACGATCGTCACGTTCAATGCAACACACGCAAAATCCCGCCTCGCTAATGCCGCGCGCCTTCTCCTTCCCGCCTCGGCAAGCAGCGCAAAGAGCGAAGACCAGCTTGTCGCGCAGTTGGCGGACTATTTCCGTGAGCTCGCCACGTGCTTCAAATACGAATCCCGTCTGTCGAGTTTCGGCTTGACAGCCGCCGATCTTCCGCCGATGGCTGCCTACGCAACGAGCCTCAAGTACGAATTGTGGAACCCCCGCCCTGCGACGGAAGCTGAGCTCACAGGCCTCTTAAAAGAATTCCTATGATTGGATCCATAAGTCTCAATACGTCCACGCCCGCTGCCGACAACGACGGCATCGCCCTGGCCGATACCACCGCTGCCAAGACCAATGGCGGCAGCAGCACCGTCGCGCGCGCGGTGGCAATCCTGCGCATTGCGGCCGCGGAAACATGCGTGACGCCGACGATGGTCGCGCGCGCGCTCGACGTCGACAAGAGCACGGGGTCGAGGCTGATCCGCACCCTCGCCGGCGAGGGACTTCTCATGCCGAACGGCACCTCGCGCGGTGGCTATATTCTCGGGCCCGCCATCCTCGAGCTGGCCGCTTCGCTCTACCGGCGCGTCGACCTGCAACAGCTTGCCGTCGACGTCATGACGGAGCTTCGCAATCTCACCGAGGAGACCGTCAGCATCCAGCGCCGGATCGGAGAGGCGCGTGTCTGCGTTGCCCAAGTCCCCTCGCAGCAGCCTGTTCGCTGGGTGATCGAGACCGGGCAGGCACGCCCGATCACGGCTGGCTCGAGCGCTAAAGTCCTTCTCGCGGCACTGCGCGACGAGGAGATCGCACCGCTGCTCAGCGAGTCTCGCCTCAGGCGCTACACGCCCAATACCCTCGACAGGAACGCGCTCCTCGCCGACCTGAAGAATGTACGCACCAACGGATATGCCATGAGCATCGGCGAACGCATCGACGGCGTGTCCGGCATCGCTGTGCCGATCCGCAGCGTCAGCGGCGGCATCATTGCTGCGCTCGCCGTGTCCGGCCCGAGCGGACGCTGGACCAAGGACCGCATGCTCGCGCACCTCGACGCCATCCGCGAAGGCGCAGCACGAATTTCCGCACGCATCTGGGACGACAATGCGTTCGCAAATTAGGCGCGAGACCAAGAGAATAAAGGAGACACGGCGGATGTCGAGAGTGCCGGGTTTTCGCGACGGGAAAGACGTCGTCAACGCGAGAGAGATCGCCGTCAACAATCCCTACGACAATTCGCAAGCTGCGCTGGTTTGCGCTGATGACGAGCATTCCGTTCGCGCAGCCGTCGCATCGGCCAGATCCGCCACGCGCGGAATCCGAACACTGCCGACACACAGGCGTTCCGACATCCTGCGACGGGTTGCAACCCTGATGTCCGAGAACGCCGCGGAAATGGCTGCGTCCATCGTCAGCTGCACCGGCAAGACGATCACCGAGAGCAAGGCGGAGGTCGACCGCGCACCGGACATCCTCACCCTATCGGCGGAGGAAGCGCGCAGGATTACAACCACCTGTCCGCCCGGCGACGCTATTCCGACCGGCAACAACCGCATCGCGCTCATCCTGCGCGAGCCGGTCGGCGTGGTCGCTTCCATCACGCCGTTCAACGCGCCACTCAACAGCTTTTGCCACAAGGTAGCGCCCGCCTTTGCGGCCGGCAACGCGATCGTGGCCAAGCCCGACCTGCGCGGCGCCAAGGTCGCGGTCATGATGGCGCACTTCTTCCATGAGGCCGGTGCACCGCCGGGCTTTCTCAACGTCGTGCACGGAGAGGCCGACGTGGGCCACGCCCTCGTCACGGATCCCGGCGTCGACTTCATCGGCTTCACGGGGAGCACTCGCGCGGCACTTGAAATCCAGAAGGTATGCGGTCTGCGCCGGACGCAGTTTGAGCTTGGGGGCAACGCCGCCACCATCGTCCACGACGATGCGAAATGGGAGCAGGCTCTGCCCGCTCTGTTGAAGGCCGCTTTCGGCTTGTCGGGACAGAGTTGCATCTCCTTGCAGCGGCTGCTCGTCCATCGCGACATCTATACCGACTTCACCAAGGCCTTCATCGCAGGCGCCAAGAAGCTGAAGGTCGGCGATCCCAGTCGTCCGGAGACGGACGTCGGACCGGTGGTGTCGGAGTACCACGCGAATCGAATCTGCCAATGGGCGGACGAGGCCGCCTCGCAGGGTGGGACGCTGGCATTGGGCGGCGGCCGCAAGGGTGCCCTCGTCGATCCGATCGTCCTGATAGGGACAAAGGCGACGGCGCGCACCATGTGCGACGAGGTCTTCGGCCCACTGGTCAACATCGTCTCCTACGACGACATCGATCAGGCGCTGCAGATCGTCAATGCCAGCCGCTTCGGTCTGCAGGCCGGCATCCTGACCAGCTCGCTGGACATAGCCCTCCGGGTGGCGCGGGAGCTGCACACCGGCGGTGTCGTCGTGAATGGGCCCTCGCGCCAGCGCCTCGACCACCTGCCCTACGGCGGTCGCGGCGATAGCGGACTGGGGCGAGAAGGACCAGCGTACGCAATTGCAGAAATGACGGAAATGAAGACGGTCGTAGTCAACATGTAGCTAGCCGTCGACGACGGCAGAGCCCACGCACGAGCATGAATCGAGGAACGCCGCGGACGCGCCGCGACGAACGGGAGAGGTTTGCATAGCGGACATGTCGGAAGTCGATGCATCAGCGGGCAAGACCGCGCATGCCGGCGCGAAGCGCCGCACCTATGCACACGAACTGCGCGCCGGGGATGAATACGCGCCCCTCACGTTCATCGTGACGCCGGAGCTCAATCAACAGTTCCTCTATGCCCTGGAGGACTTCCATCCCGATTACGTCGCACCCGGCGAGACGGCGTTCGTCCATCCGGTCGTGCTGTTGCACATGTCCGCGCGCACACGCAGTCCTTCCTTCGTCATGTCGCCGCAGATGGGGTCGGTGTTCGCAAAGGATATCGTCAAGTTCCTCGCGCCCGCACACGTGGGAGACACCCTGCACGTGTCATGGCGCATCATGGATGTCTACGAGAAGCGAGGCAGGCTCTATCAGGCCATGAGCACGCGCATCAGGGGCCAGCGCAGCGGCGAAGTCCTGGCGCGCGAAGCGCACTCCGTCTTCTTCGTCGGCGGCAACACCGCATCGAGCAGCGGGAGGGCACAATGACGTCCCGGCAGCCTTCCGCCCTGCAGGCTGACATCGGTCATGTCTTCCAAAGCCGCCCGAAGCGCCTCTCATTCGCGCGCATCCTGGCGTTCTCCGGCGGGCCCTTCGATGCCGCTGACTGGCCGCACAAAAATCTTCATACGGACAAGGCCAAGGCGCGCGAGGCGGGTCTTGACTCCATCATTGCATCCGGCACGCAGTCGGAGGGCATCCTGATCGCCCTTCTGGTCGAAGTGTGCGGGACGGCCTGGCACAGCAACGGGACGCTGGACGTCAGGTTCGTGAAGAGCGTGCATGTGAACGAAACGATAACTGCCTATGCGCGGCTTAGGAACCGCCAGGATGGCACGGAGGCACCAAGCCTCGCATTCGATGTGTGGTGCGCGAACTCTGCTGGCGATTCCGTCATTGCCGGAACGGCCGCCTTCCGCACACCCATCTGACATACGAAAGGTGACCGTCTCGATGCTCCGTCTGCTTGAGGACGCAACGAAAACCTGGCTCAGGGAGGAAGGATTTCCTGCCCCTCGCGGCACGGCGGCGCGCAACGCGTCGGAGGCGGCGGACGCGATGCGCGCATTTCCTTCCGGCGCCGTCGTGAAGGCGCTCGTCCCGACCGGCCGGAGGGGGAGGGCAGGAGCCGTCCGCCTAGTGGCCAACCCCCGGGAGGCGGCGCAAGCCGCAGGCGGCATCATCGGATCGACTGTCGCCGGACACCTCTGCGAGCAGGTCTACATCGAGGAACGGATTGCCATCGCGCACGAATACTACCTGGCGTTCCTCCTGTCCTCCGAGCGTCCACAGGTCATCGTCAGTGCTCAGGGTGGCGTCGATATCGAGACCATCTCGTCCCAGGCACCCGAGGCCATCATCCGCGCGGACGTCGATCCTTTGCGAGGACTTCCGACATGGGAAGCCATGCGGCTGTGGCGCCGCACCGGCATCACGGGACCCCAGCTCAGGGCTCTCAGCGATGTGACGGCGCGGCTGTTCGAGACGTTCCGGCGCGGCGACGCTCTGCTGCTCGAGCTGAACCCTCTCGTGCTCGACGCGGATGGACGCGTGGTCATCGTCGGCGCAATGGCCGGCATCGATCTCAATGCTCTTGACCGGCAGAAGCGCTGGGCGGCGTCCGCCCACCATGCGATCGCCGTGACGGACAACCCGCGGGAGCGCCGTGTCGCCGAGGCGAGCGCCACCCTGCCGGGCGGAGAGTGTCGCTATGTCGAGCTCGACGGAAACATTGCGCTGCTGGTCGGCGGCGGAGGCGCCGGACTCTACCAACACGACATGATCATCGCCGCCGGCGGACGGCCTGCCAACCATTGCGTCACGCCACCTACAGGATCCGACACGCGCAAGCTCGCCACCGTGATCGGTGCGATCTTCGACAACCCGCGGACGAGAGCGGTGCTCGTCGGTTTCAACTTCGCCCAGATGGCGCGAGCCGATATCCGCGTGAAGACTCTTCTGGAAGTGATCGATACGAAGCGTATCGACACCTCGCGCATCCCCATCGTCATCCGGCTGTTCGGCGCCGGCGAGGATGTCGCCCGGGCCGCCGTGGCGGGACGGCCGGGCATCCACTACCTGCCGCGAGGATCGAGCCTGGAGGATGGGGTGCGCAAAGTCGTCGAGCTGAGCAGGGCGGCGCAGGGAGAGGCGGCGGCATGAGCATCCTTGTCGACGCGAGTACGCGCATCCTGGTTCAAGGCATCACAGGCGGTCAGGCACAGGTCGATACCGGACGGGCCATCCGCTACGGAGCCCGTGTCGTTGCCGGCGTGGCGCCGGGACGTGGTGGCAGCGTGGTTTACGGCGTTCCGGGGTTCGACACCGTGAGCGAAGCAACAGAGCTCCATCCCTGCGACGCCACTGTCATCTACGCCCCGCCGCTTGCGGCCAAGTCTGCCGTGCTCGAGGCACTCGACGCGGGATTGCGGCTCATCCTTGTAACGGCGGAGGGCGTGCCCCTTCACGACGTCTCGGTGCTGGTGGCCGCGGCACGTAACGCGGGAGCGACGCTCATCGGATGCAATACGAACGGTGTCATATCGCCGGGCAAGAGCCGCCTCGGAGGTATCGGCGGCGTGGATCCGAACGAGATCTACACGCCCGGCACGATCGGCATCTGCTCGCGGTCGGGGGGAATGTCGGCGGAAGTCGCGTTGACACTGAAAGCCGACGGGTTCGGCGTCTCGACGTGCGTCTCGATGGGCGGTGATCAGGTCACGGGCACGAAGATGGCCGAAATCGTCCGCATGTTCGCGGACGATCCTGAAACGCAGGGGATTGTCATCTTTGGCGAGCCTGGCACGACCAACGAGCAGGAGGTTGCCGAGCTTGCCGCCTCCGGTCGGATAGGAAAGCCGGTCGCGGCATTGATTGCGGGCACTTTCCAGGAACGGCATCCGGCCGGGCAGAGCTTCGGGCATGCCGCGGCGATGGTTCTCTCGAGCGCCGACACGGCGTCGGCCAAGAAGGCTGCCCTCCGCGAAGCCGGTGTGTTCGTCGCCGAGACCCTCGGCGAGATTCCAGCCTTCCTGAAAGGTGCGCTGCGCGCCCCGTAGCGACGCCCGCCCCGCATGTCACGACGAGCCCCCTTCGGAGCACACCCATGCAGAAATCGATACCCGAGCCGACGTCGTCGCCCCTGTTCAAAATGGACAAGCAGCGAACCTTCGCCGTGATAGGCGCCGGCGCTGCCGGGTTGTGCGTGGCCAAGTACCTGCTCGAAGCCGGTTTCACGAACGTGACGATATTCGAGATCGGCACCCAGATCGGCGGGCTGTGGTGCTACGAGAACGACAACCAGCGCTCGTCCTGCTACAAGACGCTTCACATCAATACCGCGCGCAATCTGACGAACTTCAGCGACTTCCCCTTTCCCAAAGAAGTGCAAATGTTCCCTGATCATTGGGACATGCACAAATACCTGGTCGACTACGCGAAGCACTTCAAGCTGGTCGACCGCATACGCTTCCGCTCACGCGTCACCGACGTGCGCATTGCACCGGACTACCAGCCGTCGGCGCCCCGCTGGGAGGTCGAGCTGGAGGGCGGCTCCGTGGAGACGTTCGATCGCGTCATCGTCGCGAGCGGACATCTGTCCGTCCCGCTCGACGTTCCGGAGTACAAGGACTCCTTCACAGGCGAATACCTCCACTCCCACTACTATCGCGAGCCGGCCAACCACATCGGAAAGCGTGTCTGCGTCATCGGCGTCGGCAACAGCGCGTGCGACATTGCCAGCGACGTCTGCGTGACTGCCGAGAAAACCGTCCTCGTGGCACGGTCGGGCGTCATGATCGGACCCAAGCTGCTGCTCGGCATCCCCTTCACCGACCTCTCCATGAAGATCCACAAGCCGTGGTTCCCCGACTGGCTGCGGCGCAAGGTCATGTCGTTCCTAATCTACATCTCCCACGGCCGCATGACGGACCTCGGGTTCAAGCCGCTCACCCGGCGCGCACATCCGACTACGAATGCGACGGTCGTCACCCACATCGCCTATAAGAGAATCGCCGTCAAACAGGGAATCGAGCGTATCGAAGGCAAGCGCATCTTTTTTGTCGACGGCAGCAGCGACGAATTCGATGTGGTGATCGCGGCCACGGGCTATCTCATTGACCTGCCGTTCATCTTACCCGAGATTGTTCCTCTGAAGGATAATGCCATCGACCTCTACAAGAGGATCGTCCCTCCCGGCTGGTACGGCCTCTACTTCATGGGCTTCTTCAATACGACGACAGCTCTCAATCTCATTTTCGAGTATCAGGCGCGCTGGATTGCTGCCCTCGAGACCGGCAAAACGCGGCTGCCGTCCAAAGCACAGATGACCGAGGCAACGGAACGCAAGCGGCAGTGGATCGCCGACTTCTACAAGGACTCTCCTCGCCACACGATCGAGGAGGAGCACGTGGTTTATCTGCCGGAGCTGCGCGTACCCCGTCAACTTCTGCCGCAAAGCCCGCCTATCGCCTAGCTCGCCGGCAACGCGGCCTCCATTAACGAACCTCGCCACACCGCCACAGCACGGGCCCTTGGGCCCGAGCCGTATCGCCGGCTGCGTGGACGCTCCGCTGAAATCGGCACGCGACTAGCCGTAGCGGCCATGCCGAGTGGCAAGTCGCACGATCGCCGCGGTCAGGGTCGCCTCGTAGGCGCGAACTTTCCGCTGACGACGCTGCGTGGAGTGTGACTGGCCAACCACCGCATACGCCCGACGTTCCGAAACGGTCAGCTGCGAGCGCACGTGGTTCACGCACGCCCGCTTGCGGGAAGGGCTCAGTATTTTCCCGACAGGGATTCCTTCAGAATCTGCTTGTCGAGCGTGAGCTCCGAGACGGCCTTCTTCAGTCGCTCCTCCTCGCGCTCGAGTTCCTTCACTTCAGGCCGCGTACTCACGCCGCCACTTGTAGTACGTCTGCTCCGGGATCCCAGCACCCCGGCAGATCTTGCCTACCGTCTCCCCCTGCGCGATCCGCACCTCGGCTTCACGCAAAAAGCCAATGATCTCCTCCGTCGACTTCCCCCCTTCCGTGCCATCTCCACATCTCCTCTCAAAACTTCGGAAATAGCCGGATTCGCCCCTCACACTTGGCACCGGATCAGGGAGGCAGGCCACGGCCTGCCGCTCCACCCGGCGCTTCCAGACCAGGCTTAAGAGCGCCAGGCTGCGGCACTCCCAGGCCTCCGTCGAGGATGTCGACTACCGGGCCTCGCGCCGGCTCGACAAGGCGCTGTTCCAAGAGCTCGCCACCGGCCGCTGGATCGCCGAGCACCGCTCGTTGCTGGTCACCGGCCCGTGCGGGGTGGGCAAGTCGTGGCTCAGCTGCGCGCGCTGGCGCAGAAGGCCTGCCGCGACGGCTACACCGTCTACTACGCGCGCGTGCCGCGGCTGTTTGCCGAGTTGGAGCTGGCGCGCGGTGACGGCCGCTTCAACAAGCTGTTCCGCCGCCGCGTCCCGGGATGTGGTGTTGGAGGTGGGGCGGCGGCGTTGCGCGGAAGGAGTCCCGCAGGGTGACTGGAGGTATGCCCGGCATGGGCACTGGATTGGAGGTGTAAGTCCTTCACGGGGCGAGTTGGTAGCAACCGTGAGCTGAAGGCAGCTGCATGCAGCATGGTCCGTCGTGAGACGCGCGATGCTGGCGCCGCGAGGGCGTGTGGGGGAGAAGCCCGAGGCGAACCGCAGCACCGAACGCAAGTGAACTCCTGAGCAGGCCGGTTCAGCCGGGTGAGCGTGCCTCCGTACGCGACGCCCGAAGTCCAACCGAGGCTGAGGCGGTAATGGGAGCGGCGGCGGCCGCCGTCCTGGCTTACGGGCCGGCTGACCTCGCTGCAGGTCCGCTGGAAGGAGCTCAACTCCGCGCAGGTATCGGACCAGCTCATGCTGGCCCTCTGATGGACCAATCCAAAGAGCCGGATGCGAG
>JBFWRV010000038.1:0-58981 GCA_050248715.1 Hyphomicrobiaceae bacterium
GCGCAGACCAAGTCGCTGACGGCGGCGATCGAGGCCGCGATGGCTTCATCGGGCTCGCGCGGCGCCTCCTTGCTGCCGCCGACCACGCCGTCCGCAATGCCGCCCCAGCGGCCGGAGCTGTCCGCAATGGATACGGCCGAGAAGAAGGCGCCGGCAGCCGCGATCGCGGCTGCGCCGGCGCGGCCTGCCAGGGTGCCGCCCGCCGAGCTTGCCGGTGCCGCCACGCGCGCACCACAAGCTCCACCCGCTCGCCCCGTGGCCAGCGCGATTCCGGGCCGGCCGGTGCAGCCCGGCGAGGGACCGCGACGGCCGCCTCTGCCGCAGCCCGGGGGACAGCCTGCTCCTCCTCAGCCCGGCTTTCCCAACCGGCCGGCGCGCGTGCCGTGGCCCGAGACCGACGATGCCTCAGCGCGGCCGCCGCTTGCCAACGGCAGCCTGGCGGGGGTGCAGATGCCTCCGCCGCATGGCACCGAACGGGCCGCCAAGCCGGTGCCGCCACCGCCGGGCTGGCCGATGCCCGGACCCAGGGGCGGGCCGCAGGCGGAGCGCGCGTTGCTGGCCGAGAGCATCCCGCGCCGGATGCGGGTCGGCGCGCCGGCGGCAGCGGAGGTTCGCGTTGCACGCGCCAAGGTGGACAGCCTGATCGCGGCGCTCAGTGCGCGAGCCCCGCACCATTCCGACGCGGCTCTGGCACGCGCGCTGGCTGTGCGTCTCGGTGCTCCTCAAGGGGGCTTTGCGATCGAGCCCGCCGGGCCGGAGGTCCAGTGGATCGATAGCTCCACCCTGCCTGCCCAGGACGAATTCATCACCTGGCATTGGACGGTGGTGCCGCAACGGCGCGGGCGCAAGCGCCTGACGCTGACGGTGTCAGGACACTCCATCGGCCGCGACGGCGGCATCAGCCAGTCCGCGCTGCCGGAGCGCATGATCGAGGTGAAGGTCGGCGCCAATCCTCTGCGCAGGGCCGCACGCCTGGCAGGTTGGATCGTTCTTCTCTCCGCCGGAGCTCTCGTCGGCCGCTACTGGCAGGAGCTTCTGCTGCGGGCACTGGCGACCTTTGGCAAAGTGATGGCGCTGTTCGGCGCGTGAGCCGGCACACCACGGATCGCTCACGGCGCACTCGCCTGCCATTTCCCAACAAACTCCACAATCCCATGCGTATCTGAGCACCGGTGTGGACTTGGTCCGGCATGGGGCGATCCCCAGGCGAGGATTGATCGGCGCTCTGCGTCCGCCGCCGGTGCGGGAAGCCGGCAATGACAGGCGGGCGGGCGCTTCGGAGGGGACGGGTCCCATGAGTTTCGCGCAGGTCAGCAGCCGTCAGCCCATCATCGACGTCGTGGCCGAAGAAGTCGACGTCGAGGCCTTGCCCCGCGCCAAGGTCAGCATCAACCGCGAGATTGCACGGTTCGGCGCACGCCTCTCCGAGCTCCTCACCCAGGAGACGCCGCACGATCTGCTCGGCCGGCTCGCGGAGTTCAAGCGTTCGGTCGACGAGCCATTGCGGCGCGCGTCGAGCGCCTACCGGCTCCTGCGCCAGCTTGAGGAAAGCGGGCTGGAGAATCGCGCACACTGCACGCGCGAGCTGGAGGCACGGCTCGCCACCAATCCCCACTACGTCGTGTTGCGCAAGATCGCCGAAGCTGAGCGGGAAATCGCTGCGATCACGGCGCCGCGCCTTTGATGGCACCCACCGCTGCGGGCTTGGGATCCCCGCAATTCTGAAACGTGATAAGGGCCGCTGCGGCACGCGCCGGCCCGAATGGGGGACTTGGGGATGGCGCGTCGGTTGCTCGTATCCCGGGAAGAGGAAATGCTTGAGCGGGTGGCCGCGTTTCGCGCGGCCCTTTCCGATCAGCTCTACGCCACCTGCAAGGACTACCAGCTGCTGCGCAACCTGATGCAGGAAAGCCTGCCGGCGTATGCCGAGATGGCCGCCGAGATGCGTCGCCGCCTTGCCGGCAACGTCCACTATTCCGTGCTGACCAAGCTCGACGAGGTGCACGCGCTCCTGAGCGCCCACATCGGCGCCAGGACCTGAGCTTGGCTCAGGGGGAGGCGCTCGCGCCCGGCAGCACGCCGTGCCCCGACGCCAGGAGGGCGAGCTCGGCCTTGAGCTCGGGGATGCCGCTGCCGCCCTGCGAGGAGGTTGCGAGCACGCGCGCGAAGGCCGCCGCATGGGCCGCCAGCTCCGCCTCGGTCTCGGCAACCATTGCGGCAAGCCGCGGCGGCTTGATCTTGTCTGCCTTCGTCAGCACGGCCTGATAGGAGACCGCGGCTTCGTCCAAAAGCTTCATCATCGTGCGATCGGCATCCTTCAGCCCGTGGCGGCAGTCTACGAGGAGCAGAACGCGCAGCAAATTCGGGCGGCCGCGCAGATAGTCCCGCACCAGGCGCGTCCAGGCTTCCACCTGCGCCTTGGGCGCTTCGGCGAAGCCGTAGCCCGGCATGTCGACGAGAAAGAGAGCAACCCCGGGAGCTTCGAAGAAGTTCAGCTCTTGCGTGCGTCCGGGCGTATTTGACGTGCGCGCAAGCCCGCGCTGGCGGACAAGCGCATTGATCAGGCTCGACTTGCCGACGTTGGAGCGGCCTGCCAGCGCAATCTCGGCACGATCCGCGGAGGGCAGGAACTGCAGATCCGGCACGCTCTTGACGAACCGCCAGCCGCGGCTGAACAGCGCTTCGCCCGCGGCAAGCTCCTCAGCGCTGAACGCGGCCGTAGACAAAGCCCGTCCCCTACGCCCCTTCCTTGCCCCGCAGGATCTCACGGGCGGCATCGATGCGCGCAGCGGAACCGTTGAGGCCGTTCTTCTTGCGCTTGGAATCTTCCTCCGCCAACGCCGCCTCGATGTCCTTGTCGGTGGCGTCGGGCTCGAGCCCGATGGTCCGCAGCGCCTGCTCGCGCGTCATCGGCGTGCGGCGTCCCTCGCCGGCGGATGCCGAGGCGGAGCCCGCGTTGTCGTTGTCCGCGCTCTTGGCCGCCTTGGTGTCGCCACGCTTGAGCACGCGGCCCGAGGCTCCCGCGATCTGGCCTTTGAGCTTGCCGACGTCGACGTTCTTCGTCGCCGCCAGGCGCGCTTTCCATTTGTCGACGCCGAGGTTCTTCCACAGGTGCACCTCGGTGTCGTTCTTGCGCATGATGTAATACTGTTGGATGAGCGACAGCACGTTGTTCCAGGCCCAGTAGATGACGAGGCCCGACGGGAACGATGCCAGCATGAACGTGAAGATCACCGGCATCCAGTTGAAGATCTTCTGCTGCACAGGGTCGGGCTGCTGTGGATTGAGCTGCATCTGCATCCACATGGTCGCGCCCATGATGAGCGGCCACACGCCGACGAGCAGCATGTCGGGAACCTGGTAGGGCAGCAGGCCGAAAAGGTTGAAGATCGAGGTCGGATCGGGCGCGGAGAGATCCTTGATCCAGCCGTAGAAGGGCGCCTGGCGCATGTCGATAGTAACGAACAGCACCTTGTAGAGCGCAAAGAACACCGGAATCTGCAGCAGGATCGGCAGACAGCCGGCCATCGGGTTGATCTTCTGGTTCTTGTAGAGCGCCATCAGCTCCTGCTGCTGCTTGACGCGATCGTCCTTGAAGCGGTCACGGATTTTCTCCATCTCCGGCTGCAGCTTCTTCATCTTGGCCATCGACTCGTAGCTCTTGTTGGCCAGCGGGAAGAACGCGAGCTTGACGAGCACGGTGGTGGCGAGGATGGCGAGGCCGTAGTTGCCGAGGACGTTGGAGAGCCAGTGCAGGAGCTTGAAGAGCGGCTTGGTGATGAACCAGAACCAGCCCCAGTCGATGAGCAAATCGAAATTCTTAGTGCCAAGCTTCTCGCCGTAGGCCTCGATGAGGCTCATCTGCTTGGCGCCGGCGAACAGATGGCTGGTGGTTGCCTTGGCTCCGCCTTGCGGAACCGCCATGGCCGCCTGCAGATAGTCGGCCTGGAAGAACTCCCGGTTGCCCTGCTTCGTGCCGCCGAGCTTGGCCTCATAGGCGGCCTTCTGGTCGGGCACGAGCGCGGCCGCCCAGTATTTGTCCGTGATGCCGAGCCAGCCGCCCGTCTGCTTGAAGCTCTTGGAGCCGCCTTCCTTCAGGACGTCGTGGTAGGTGACCTCCTTCAGGCCAGCATCACCGAAGACGCCGATCAGGCCCTCGTGCAGGATCCAGTAGCCCTCGGTCTTGGGCATGCCGTGGCGCGAGATGAGCGCATAGGGATGCAGGACGACGTCGCCGCTCGTCGTGTTCCGCACCTCGTCGGTGACCGTGAACAGATAGTCGGAATCGACTGCAAACGTGCGTCGGAAGGCCAGCCCCTGCCCATTGTCCCAGACGAGCGTCACCGGGGAGTTCGGCGTGAGCGCGCCGGGCTTCTCCGGCTGCCAAACGGTACTTGGCCCCGGTAACGGCTGGGTTGCGCCCGCGCCTGCCACCCAGCCATATTCGGCGTAGTAGGGATGCGGTGCGCCCGAGGGCGAGAACAGCACCACCTCGGGCGATTTCGGATCAACCGTCTCGCGGTACTTCCTGAGCACGAGATCGTCGATCCGCCCGCCGACAAGCGCGATCGAGCCGCGCAGGCTCGGGGTTTCGACCGGAACGCGCGCGCTGGTGGCAATTGCTGCAGCGCGCGTCGGAGCGGCGGCGGCTACACCGGCCGCGGGCACACCCGGTTGCGGGGAGGCGCCCGGGGTCGCCGTGGGCGCACCCGGCTGCCCTTGCACCTGCGTCTGCTCCTGCTGGATGCGCTGCCGGCGCTCCTGCTCCTCCTTCATCTTCGGACCGGCATAGAACATCTGCCAGGCGAGCAGCACACCCACCGAGAGCACAATGGCGATGAGGAGATTCTTCTGGCTGTCGGGATCCTGTCGCATGGGCCTTGCAACGCTTCCTTTTGTCGGTCTTCGATCGGCCTTGCGGGCGTCACCGCGCGCGGGCAGGCGCCCTGTGCACGCGTCCCATGGCCTTGACAAGCTCGCTCACCAGACCGGCGAACTCCGCCGTGAGCGCCGGCCGGCGGGCAATCAAAACATAGTCAAAATCGGCCTTGGCATGCTCCGCGGCGACGCCGCCCACCGCCGCCTTCAGGCGCCGTCTGATACGGTTGCGCTCCACCGCCTTGCCGACCTGCCGGGTAACGGTAAAGCCGAACCGCGGCTCCGGAAGCCCGCGACCCTCTTCTTGGCGTTCCTTGGCCTCGAGCACGAAGGCGGGTGTCGCCCAACGGGCGCCCTTGCGCACGCGCTGGAATTCAGATCGCTTTTTCAGGGTCGTCACCCGCGATGAGCTGCTGCCGGGTGCCTTCGCCTGTGTCTTGGCCATGCGCCACCCATCGCTGCGGCTGGGCGCCTCAAGCCGACAGGCGCTTGCGCCCCTTGGCCCTCCGCCGAGCCACCACTCGGCGTCCACCAGCTGTCGCCATACGCTTGCGGAAGCCGTGCCGGCGCTTGCGCACGACCTTGCTCGGCTGATACGTCCGTTTCACGTCGAGTCTCCGTTTACTCAAGCCCACGCTGGGAGCGGCGCCGCGACGCCACAATCCCAAGGGCACGTGCCAGCAAACGGGGGCAGACCCAGGCGACTGCGGGGCGAAGTCGCCGCGCTTATATGATCGGGGCTAGTCCAAGTCAATCGAATGCGAAATCCCTGTACAAGCGGGCGAAAACCATCGACTCTTCTACATTCACTTACCTGTGCTGGACGAGATGCGCGCCCTTGCGGCAGCCGGCACCCATGTCGGGTACCGTCGAATTGCGTCCGGCACGGCGGCCGGCGCAGTCGCTGCCCGAGGAACTGGGCCGCCAGTGCCGCGGATGCTCACGGGCAGGCACCTCGGTACAGGGCAGGGGAACAGTTTGCGGGCAGGGCCGGCGCTGAGCGGACAGCGTCGACTGCCACGAGGCGACGGAGAGGCGGGATGCAACAACAGCCGGCTGATCGTGGGGTCGATTTGGTGCGGGTCGGACCCGGCACCGAGGTGGCGGACGTGGATGTCACAGCGGTGAGGGATGCCGTTCCGGTCCGTGCCGACGGTGAGTTGCGCCCTGACCTTTGCGTTATCGGTGCGGGATCCGGCGGTCTTACCGTGGCCGCCGGTGCGGCCCAGCTCGGCGTGTCGGTCGTGCTCGTCGAAAAACACAAGATGGGCGGGGATTGCCTGAACTACGGCTGCGTCCCCTCCAAAGCGCTTATCGCCTCCGCGCGGCGGGCGCACGTGATGCGTACCTGTGCGCCGTTCGGCATCGTGCCGACCAATCCGACCGTCAGCTACAAGGGCGTGCACGACCACATCCACAACGTGATCGCCTCGATCGCTCCCAACGACTCCGCCGAGCGGTTCGCCGGGCTCGGCGTCAGGGTGATCCGGGCGGCTGCCCACTTCAAGAGCCGCGACACTGTGATGGCCGGCGACGTGCGCATCAGGGCGCGGCGTTTTGTCATTGCTACTGGCTCGGCGCCGGCAATCCCGCCCATTCCGGGGCTCGAAATCGTGCCGCATTTCACCAATGAGACGATCTTCGACAACAAGGCGCAGCTGGATCACCTGATCATCATCGGCGGCGGGGCCATTGGATTGGAGCTCGCCCAAGCCTATGTGCGACTGGGGAGCCGCGTCACGGTGCTCGAAGCCCTGAAGGCACTGGGCAAGGACGACCCCGAGATGTCCGAGGTGGTGCTGAGGCGCCTGCGCGCCGAGGGCGTTGAGATTCGCGAAGGCGCGCTCGTTGAGCGCGTCACGGGGGGGACCCGGTTGATCGATGTTCACGTTTCCGAGGAAGGCGCGCAGGACGTCGTGCAGGGCACGCATCTGCTCGTTGCTACAGGGCGCGCGCCCAACGTCGCCGGTCTCAATCTGGAGGGTGCCAGCATCAAGTACGATCGCCGCGGCATCAAGGTGAACAGGGGCCTCGTCACGTCCAATTCCCGGGTTTTCGCGATCGGCGACGTGATCGGCGGCCCGCAATTTACGCACATGGCGAACTACCACGCCGGCATCGTCCTGCGCCGAGCCCTGTTCCGGCAGCCGGCAACCGTCAATCCCGATCTCGTGCCGTGGACAACGTTCACCGACCCCGAGCTGGCCCAGATCGGACAGACCGAGGACATGGCCAGGAAGCGGTATTCCCGCATCCACGTCTATCGTTGGCCCTACCACGAGAACGACCGCGCCCAGGCTGAGGGCGTGACAGACGGCCTCGTCAAGGTGGTGACCGACCGCAAGGGCAGGATATTGGGCGCCAGCATCGTCGGCGAGCATGCTGGCGAGCTGATCCAGATGTGGTCGCTGGCCGTCTCGCAGGGTCTCGACATCAAGGCCATGACGCAATGGATTTCCCCCTATCCCACGTTTTCCGAGATCAACAAGCGGGCCGCATACGGCTATTATTCGACCGCAGCCGCTAACCCACTGGTCCGCAAGGTGGTTGGCTGGCTCGCAAAGCTCGGATGAGCGCCTCATGAAACGAGCGAGAACGGGGCGTGCCACGCGACAGCATCGGTGAGGCCCTGGCCTGGTCCGGCAGGCTTTGGGAGCAGATGAAGCGCCTACGTTCGGCGCGGTCCGCGGCGAGCGGGCGCCGAGGCCTTGGGCTGTCGGCCAAGCTGCTGCTGCTCACCATCACGTTCGTGATGTTGGCCGAGGTGCTGATCTTCGTCCCTTCCGTCGCCAACTTCCGCATTACCTGGCTCAACGACCGCCTCGTTGCTGCCCAGCTCGCCGCCCTTGCGGCCGAGGCCGTGCCCGGTGGGGTCGTGCCCGATCCCCTGCGGACGGAGCTGCTGCGCACGGCGCAGGTACGCGCCGTCGCCCTCAAGCGCAGCAACGAGCGCCGCCTCGTGCTGCCCCCCGACACCGCCTATCAGATCGACGACACCTTCGACTTTCGCGCCAGTGCCAGGGGGCGCGGCGTGGGCAGCGAGCTTGCTCTGCGCCTCAAGCTGATCTGGCAGGCGCTCAGCGTCTTCTGGGCGCCGAAAGGACGCATCATCCGCGTCATCGGCGAGCCCGGCATGGGGGCGGGCGATTTCATCGAGGTCGTGCTTCCGGAGGCGCCGCTGCGCGCCGCCATGATCCGATACGGGCTCAACGTTCTTGGCCTGTCGGTGATCATCTCGGTGATCACGGCGGCCCTGGTCTATTTTGCGCTCAACGGCCTGCTGGTGCAGCCCATGATGCGCATTGCGCGCAATATGATGGATTTCAGCCGACGGCCGGAGGATGCCAGCCGCATCATCGTGCCCTCGCCGCGGCGCGACGAGATCGGCGTGGCCGAGCGCGAGCTCGCCCATATGCAGGCCGAGCTGGCGCAAACCCTGCATCAAAAGAGCCGCCTGGCGGCGCTGGGACTGGCCGTCAGCAAGATCAATCACGACCTGCGCAACATGCTGGCCAATGCCCAGCTGATCTCGGACCGGCTCAGCAGCCTGCCCGACCCGGCGGTGCAACGCTTCGCGCCGAAGCTGATCACGTCGCTCGGACGCGCCATTACGCTCGCCGACAGCACGTTGAAGTTCGGGCGTGCCGAGGAGGCACCGCCGCGCCGCGAGCTGACGGTACTTCGACCGTTGGTCGAGGAAGTGGGCGACGGCCTCGGCCTGCCGCGCGAAGGCAGCGTCGACTGGGCGATCGACATCGAGGGACAGCTGCGCGTCGATGCCGACCGCGACCAGCTGTTCCGCATTCTGAACAATCTGACGCGCAATGCCCTGCAGGCAATCGAGCAGCAGGAAGGAATCGCCGGTCAGATTCGCGTCGTGGCGATGCGCAACGGCGCGCGCGTCTCGATCGAGGTCAGCGACAACGGTCCAGGCGTGCCCGAAAAGGCGCGCGCTCACCTCTTCCAGGCATTCCAGGGGTCGGCGCGCAAGGGCGGCACCGGCCTGGGACTTGCTGTGGCCCAGGAGCTGGTGACGGCTCACGGCGGCATCATCCAGCTGCGCAACACGCCCAAGGGAGCAACCTTCGTGATCGAGATTCCCGACCGGAGCGTGTGACGGGAGCAGCGGGGAACGGTGCAGCAAGTCTACGATCTGGCCATTATCGGCGGCGGCATCAACGGTTGCGGTGTGGCCCGGGACGCCGCGGGGCGCGGGTATTCCGTGTTCCTGTGCGAGATGGGCGATCTCGGCCAGGGGACGTCCTCACGCTCGACCAAGCTCATCCACGGCGGCTTGCGCTATCTGGAGCAGTACGCCTTCCGTCTCGTGCGCGAGGGGCTGGCCGAGCGCGAGGTGATCTGGCGGATCGCGCCGCACATCGTGCATCCCTTGCGTTTCGTGCTGCCCCACCGGGCGGGCTTGCGGCCGGCCTGGATGCTGCGCGCGGGTCTGTTCCTCTACGATCACCTGGGCGGCCGGCAGCGCCTGCCCGGCACGCGCGTTCTCGATCTCGCCACCGACAGCGCGGGTGCCCCCCTCAAGGCCGGCATCTTCAAGACAGGATTCGAATACTCCGACTGCTGGGTCGATGATGCCCGCCTCGTCGTTCTCAACGCGCGCGACGCCGCCGACCGGGGCGCGGTGATCCGCCCCCGCACGCGCGCCCTGGCGGCTGTCCGCTCCGGCGACGCGTGGCACCTGGAGGTGGCCGATACCGCAAATGGCGCGCGCCAGACCGTGGCCGCGCGCGCGCTCGTCAATGCTGCCGGGCCCTGGGTCGCGCAGGTGCAGAAGACGAGCCTTGGCTCTGAGCTGTCCGGCAGCGTACGGCTGGTGCAAGGCTCCCACATCGTCGTGCCCAAGCTTTTCGAGCATGACCGCGCCTACATCTTCCAGAACCCGGACGGCCGGATCGTCTTCGCCATTCCCTACGAGGGCGACTTCACGCTCATCGGCACCACCGACCGCGACTACGCCGGCGACCCCGCCGATGTCGCCGCAGCGCCGGAAGAAATCGCCTATCTCTGCGCGGCCGCCGGCGCTGCCTTCGCGCACGAGGTGCGTCCGGAGGAGATCGTGTGGAGCTATTCGGGCGTGCGCCCGCTCCATGACGACGGCACCGGCGAGGCCAAGGCCGCCTCGCGCGACTATGTGCTGCAGCTCGATGCGAGGCCGGGCTCCCCCCCGTTGCTCTCGATCATTGGCGGCAAGATCACCACCTACCGGCGACTGGCAGAGGCAGTGATCGAGCGCCTCGCTTCGCATCTGCCGCGAGCCCAGGGCCAGGCGGCCGGCTGGACCGGCACCACGCCGCTGCCGGGAGGCGAGTTCGAAGCGGAAGAGATCGCGGCCCTGACCACGCGGCTCATCCGCAGCTACCCGTTTCTCGAAGCTGCGCACGCTGCCCGCCTCGTGCGCGCCTACGGCACGCTTGCGCGGCGGGTCCTTGCGGACGCCCGCTCGATGGCCGATCTCGGCCAGCAATTAGGCGCCACCCTGACCGAGGCGGAGGTGCGCTATCTCATCGAGCACGAATGGGCCAAGACGGCGGAGGACGTGCTGTGGCGGCGCACCAAGATCGGACTGCGCCTGACGCGCAATGAGGCCGCCGCGCTCGAGCGCCGGATGCGTGACGCGGACCGTACTGCTGCCGCCGCCGCGCGTTAGCCAGGGGCAGGCTCGACCATTCGCCGGCTCAGGTCCGCTCCACGAGCGTGAGGCCGCGCCGCCGGTCGATGAGGTAGAGAAGGCCGCGCTCGTCCACCGTCACATCGTTGCTCGAGACCCGGTCGGTGCCCGGCGGCACGTCGGGCATGAAGTGGGCGACCTCGCGCGGCGTGTGCGGGTTGGCGACGTCGATGATGCGCAGGCCGTGCGCGAACCAGGCGAAGGGAATCTCCGTGCCCGACACCTTCTCGCAGGGCTGATGGCATGCGGTCATGGTCGGCTGCGGGGAGCCTTCGATGCCCTCGACCTGGAAGCTGCCGACGGCGACCGGCGCGCGCTCGTCGGTGATGTCCACCATCCAGATGAACGCGGCGACGTCCGTCTCCTTGCGTTGCACGTCCTCGTCGGCGACGAGAAGATAGCGCCGTCCCCGGATCTCGAACGGCAGCGGCAGCGCCGTATGCGTCGGGCAGACGAATGGAGGCCGCCAGTTCAGGCCGGATACGAACTTCGGCTTGGCGATGTCCTCGATGTCGAGGACGACGAAGCCGCCCTGCCAGTAGCTGGTGTAGAGCCGGTTGCCCATGCGCAGGGGATGGTGGCAGCGATGCGCGGTGTCGCGCCAGCCCGGCGTCTCGCCGCCGGCCGTCCATTGTCCCGGCATCCACCAGCGCCCGGCCTCCTGCGGCCGCGCGGGGTCCTTCAGGTCCATGATCATCATGATGGTGCCGACGTAGCCCTCGAGCGTCGGCGACATGTAGACGTGGCGGCCATCGAAATCGAAGCGGTGCACGCCCTTGCCGTGCGTATCCCAGCGCGCGATCTGGCGCGGATTGGCCGGGGTGGAAACATCGTAGATGCCGATGCCGCCGCGAAAGTCGGCGGGGACGGGATTTGTGTCGGCGCTGTTGAGCTCATGGTTGACGACCATCAGCCCGTTCGCCACGCGCACCTTGTGCGAGTGCGTGCCTGGCGGCATACCGATGCGCGCGAGCTCCTTGCAGTTCTTCGGGTCGCGTACGTCGACGATGGAGGTGCCGTGCGGGCTGCGCATGTGGCCGATGTAGGCGATGCCATCGACCACGACGACCTGCCCGCCGCCCGCGCAGTCGTGATAACCGACCTGCCGAAGCCCGATGCCAGTGCCCATGCGCGTTCTCCCCGGTTCGCTTCAGCAGGCACTCTAACCTGAGAATGCTGCGCGCCCCACGGCGTCCTTCGAAGAGATCGAGTCTCCCTGACCCATTGGACGCTCGGCCGATGGCGCGCCTCGATCGGCTCGCGTAGGCTTGGGCCATGCTGTCTGACGCCGAACGTAGTTTTCTCGACCGGCAGCGGGTCGGCCATCTCGCCACCGCCGACGCGCAAAGCATGCCGCACGTCGTGCCGGTGTGCTTTGCTGCTACCGGGGATAGCCTGTACATCACGCTCGACGAGAAGCCCAAGGGTGGGACGCATACCCCGCTGAAGCGTGTGCGCAATATCCTCGAGAATCCCGCGGCCGCCTTCGTCGCCGACCGCTACGACGAGGACTGGGCGCGGCTCGGCTGGGTGCTGCTACGTGGACGGGCCGAGATTCTGGACGCCGGCGAGGAGCACGATGCGGCCCAGGCGCTCCTGCGCTCCCGCTATCCCCAGCTTGCGGCCATGCAGATCGACGTGCTGCCGGTGATCGCGGTCCGCATCGATCGGGTGACAAGCTGGGGCAACCTCACGCCGGCCTCGCCTTGACCGCAGTCCGCCCTCGTCCCGAGCTTGTCGAAGGACAGGCCGCGCATCGGATGCGTGCTTCGACAAGCTCAGCACGGGGCTGACGCTTGCGGCTCGACGTGGGGAGCAGCGCCCGTGCGGCACAGGCGCCATCGTCCTGAGCCTGTCGAAGGACGGGCCGCATGTTGCAAGCCGTGCTTCGACAAGCTCAGCACCGAGTCGCTGCTCGGTGCTCGGACCCGCGACATCGTCAGCTAACGCGTGCTAGGGTCGCGGCCAGCGGCCCAGAAACGCATTGCAGGAGACGTGGCATGAAGGTAGGCGCTTTCTATTTTCCCACCGATTACGGCATCGACATCTCGGAGCTGGCGCGCGCGCTCGAGGACCGTGGCTTCGAGTCGCTCTTCCTGTGCGAGCACACGCACATCCCCGTCAGCCGGCGGTCGCCGTTCCCCGGCGGCGGCGAGCTGCCCAAGCGCTACATCCACACGCATGATCCGTTCGTGGCGCTCTCGTTCGCCGCCGCGGCGACCAAGAAGCTCAAGCTCGGCACCGGCATCTGCCTCGTCCCCCAGCACGATCCGATCGTCACAGCCAAGTCGATTGCAAGCCTCGATCAGTTGTCGGGTGGCCGCTTCGTCTTCGCCATGGGCGGCGGCTGGAATGTCGAGGAGATGGAAAATCACGGTGCCAAGTACGATACGCGCTTCAAGCTCCTGCGTGAGCGCGTGCTCGCCATGAAGGAGATGTGGACCAAGGAGCAGGCGGAGTTCCACGGCGAGTTCGTCAACTTCGATCCGATCTGGATCAATCCCAAGCCCAAGCAGAAGCCGCACCCGCCGCTGCTGCTGGGCGGCGAGACCGATCATACCTTGAAGCGGGTGGTTGAATTCTGCGACGGCTGGTTTCCGCGGGCACGCGGCGGCTTTGACCCCAAGATCGGGATCGAGCGCCTCAAGAAGGCAGCCGTGGCCGGCGGCCGCGATCCGAAGTCGCTCACCATCACGGTGTTTGCGGCGCCCGCCGACGGCGCCAAGCTCGCGCCCTACCGCGAGGCCGGCATCGACCGCGTGTTGCTGGAGGTGCCCGACAAGAGCCGCGATGAGATCCTCGCGACCTTGGACAGGAATGCGGCGGTTATCAAAGGCTGATGCCGAGGCCTTGATCCTCGTCGCGCCGGATCGCGCGACGAGGACCGGCAATCGTCCGCGGGGAGTTCCGAGATTGCAACGCTCTTCACCCTATTGTGCGTAACAACACCTCCGTCACGGGCATTCAGCGTTCATTCATGGTTCGCCCCCTACGAGTTGCGGCCTACCGCTTGCGAGACCTGCCGGCGAGGCCGGGGTCGCTCGAGCTGGCCGGGAGCCAACTTGTGACACGCCGCAGGATCATGCTGATTTTCTCGGCAGCGGCCTTTTATGCTGTCGCGATGATTGCCGCATCGAAATTGCCCGCCTGCGCGGAGGGAACCGTGGGGTCGTGCTCGTCCAGCTGCAAGGCGGCCTACGGTAGCTGCTACAAGAAGAGCCAGGACCGGTCGAGATGCCAGGCGCAGCTGCAGCGCTGTCTCGAAGCCTGCATCCGCAGCAGGCGCTAGACTAGGCCTGACTCGATCGAGCCGGCACTCTTCAGCTCCTCACCAGGATCACGCACAGTCGTCGCGGTCCGTGCGCGCCCATCACCAGCTGACCGCCGATGTCGGCCGTGCGTGACGGTCCTGATACGAAATTGACGGTGCGCGGCATGGCGCGGCGCCCGAAACGGGCACGGATTCTCTCCCACGCCTCCTCGTAACCGCCGACGAGGGACCCTTCCTCGACGACGACGATGTGCGTCTCCGGCAGGTAGTTGAGGGTCACGGGATTGTCGGCCCCCGATGCCATGACGAGCGTGCCCGTCTCGGCGACGGCGGCAGCAGCGCGGCTCAGCCCCACCTCGTCGTCGCCGTGCGCCCGGCCGTTCCGGCGCTCCAGCGCCGGCTCGCTCTGCCAGGCGAGCTGGCTCAGGTAGGGATCGTCGCCCACGCGCACGCGGAGCGGCAGGTTGGCAGAGCGCAGGTAGCGGGCAACCGCTGTGGGCACATCATCGGCGCTCTCGACGTCGATGAAGGTCGCCGATTGTCCTTCCAGGTAGGTGCGCAGCTGGCGGCGGCGCTCGTCGGCCGGCTGCTTCGCACGCTCGGGGACAAGCTGGGGTGCGGGCCTCGCGAGGCGCTCGGCGACCTCGGCGCGGCGTGCAGCCAAGTCATTGGCTCCAAGGCCCAGTCGAATCTTGGCAATGACCGACTCGCGCCGGCCGGCCGGCGTCGTCATCTCGGCACCCCCGCCTTGTGCTCGGCCCAC
Source organism: Hyphomicrobiaceae bacterium (assembly GCA_050248715.1). Lineage (GTDB taxonomy): Bacteria > Pseudomonadota > Alphaproteobacteria > Rhizobiales > Hyphomicrobiaceae > AWTP1-13. Next base: position 14,602 of record JBFWRV010000038.1, read on the forward strand.
TGCGCCTGGAAGGTGCGTCCTTGCGGGGCGGCGAAGTCGCGATGTCTGGTCCAACCGCGCGCGACTGGCAAGCGGCGGAAGACGCCAGCGCGCCGTCCCAGGGTCGCGAGCACGGGCATCAGAACACGAACAAGCGCGTGGTAGAGGCGCGGGCGTTTCGCCGACGCCGCCCAAACCGCGAGCCCGAGCCGATAGGTGAGCGGCGTTCCGCCCGCAGCAAATTCCTCCTCGCGCCAGTGGCGCATCAGTCCGGGCAGCGGAATCTTCATGGGGCACACCTCCTCGCAGCGGCCGCAGAAGGTGGACGCATTGGGAAGGTGCCCGGCCTTGCGCACGCCGATGAGCGCCGGCGTCAGCACGGAGCCGATGGGCCCCGGATAGACCCATCCGTAGGCGTGACCGCCGATGGCGGTGTAGACGGGACAGTGATTCATGCAAGCGCCGCAGCGGATGCAGCGCAGCACCTCGCGGAACTCGGTGCCCAGAAGCTCCGAGCGGCCGTTGTCGAGGATGACGACGTGGCAGGCTTGCGGCCCATCCGGATCGCCTGCACGCCTTGGGCCGGTGGAGAAGGTGGTGTAGGTCGAGATCTCCTGCCCGGTGGCGGAGCGCGCCAGCAGGCGGATAAGCGTGCTCACGTCCTCCAGCGTGGGCACCATCTTTTCGATGGAGGCCAGCACGATATGCACCTTGGGCAGCGACTGCGTGAGGTCGCCGTTGCCTTCATTCGTCACGATCACCGAGGAGCCGGTCTCGGCGATCAGAAAGTTGGCGCCCGTGATCCCGACGTCGGCCGCCAGGAACTTGCTGCGCAGAATCTGGCGGGCCTCGGCGACGAGTTGCGACGGCTCGACCAGCTGGCGATCCGCGGCCAGCCCCGTATGCAGGCGGCGGAAGTCCGCCTCCACCTGATCCTGGGTGAGATGGATGGCGGGCGCGATGATGTGGCTCGGGGTCTCGCCGCGCAGCTGGATCAGGTACTCGCCGAGATCGGTCTCGGCCACCTCCACGCCGACCGCCTCCAGGCAGGCGTTGAGTCCGATCTCCTCCGAGATCATCGACTTGCCCTTGGTGACGACTCGAGCACCCGCGCTGCGGCAGATGTCGGCAATGATCTGGCGCGCGTCCTCGGCAGTCGGAGCAAAGTGCACCATCGAGCCGGCCGCGGTCGCCTTCCTCTCGAACTCCTCCAGATAGAGGTCGAGATGCGCCAGCGTGTGGTTCTTGATGTCGCGGCCTATCTCGCGCAGCGCCTCGAACTCCGGCAGGCCGGCGCGAGCCGCCCCGCGCCGCGCGGCGAGGCCGAGCGGCACCTCCGACAGGGCGCGCTGCAGTTGCCGGTCGGCGAGCGCCGCGCGCGCGTTATCCTTGAAGGCCGGCGAGGTGATCGCGCTCATGCCGGAGCCCTCGTCCGCTCGCAGATGGCGGGCTCCTGAAGCTCGCCGGCCAGGACTTCCGCCACATGCCGGACGGCAATCGCGCGGCCCTGACGCGAGAGCTTCCCGGCCATGTTCATCAGGCAGCCGAGATCCCCGGCCAGAAGGAGATCGGCCCCGCTGGCGGCCACGTTATCCGTCTTGCGCTCGACGATGGCATTCGAGATGTCCGGATACTTGACCGCGAAGGTGCCGCCGAAGCCGCAGCACACCTCGGCGTCGGTCATGTCAACGAGCTGCAAGCCCCTGACCGAGCGCAGGAGCTGCCGCGGCTGACCCTTGACGCCGAGCTCGCGCAGACCTGAGCAGCTGTCGTGGTAGGCCACACGCGCCTCGAGTTCGGCATCGACGCTCGCCAGCCCGCGCACGTCGACGAGGAACGAGACGAGCTCGTGAACCTTGGCGGCGAAAGCCGCAGCCCGAGCCTTCCAGGCGGCATCAGAGGCCAGCAGCCCCGGATAGTGCTTCTTGAGCATCCCGGCGCAGGACCCCGAAGGCGCAACCACATAGTCGTGGCTCTCGAACGCCGCGATTGTCTGCCGAGCGATCTGTGCAGCCGTTGCCTTGTCGCCGGAATTGTAGGCTGGCTGCCCGCAGCATGTCTGCAGGGTCGGGACGTCGACCTCGCAGCCGGCGGCGCGCAGCAGTTTGACCGAGGCAAATCCGATCGAGGGCCGCAAAAGATCGACGAGGCACGTCACGAACAGCCCGACACGCGGACACCCTGTGGGTGATCCTCCCATGGCTCTATCGCTTCCTCCGGGCCACCGCGTGGCACGCTACTTTTTGGAATATTGCTTCAGGTAGGCGATCAAGTCCCTGCGATCTTGCACATCCTTGAGCCCGGCGAACGCCATTTTCGTCCCGGGCATGAAGGCGATAGGATTTTCCAGATACTTGAGGAGGACGTCCTCTGACCACACCAGGCCCTTGCCGCCGGCAGCCTTGTTGGCTTCCGAATAGGCGAAGCCATCGATAGTGCCGGCCTTGCGGTCGATGATGCCGTTGAGCACGGGACCGACTTTGTTCTTGGCCGTCGGTCCAATGTCATGACAGGCGCGGCATTTCTTGAAGACCTCGGCGCCCTCCTCGGCGTTGCCGTCCTGGGCCCTGGTCGGGCCGGAAGCGGCGAGCGCCACGAAAGCAGACACGATCGCCGCCAAGCAAGCCCGAACGGTACGCTGCCTCATGGTTCCTGCTGCTCCCGCCGCCAAAGAGTCTGCGGTGGAAACTAGCAGACCGCAGGCCCCTTCCCACGCGACCGTTCGCAGCAGCATGAGGAACTGCGGCGTGGCGATTGGCCGGAAACCGCGATATACCATAGGCGCAGGTGCGGCGGGCATGAGGGACGCGGCGGTCCTGTCACGAGTGCCCGTTCCGCGGGGAGCGAAAAGATGGCCTTGGTAAAGCTGCCGGAGCCGGACCGGGCAATCGTCGTGCGACGCGACGCGATCGCTCAGGACCTGCGCCGGCTGGTCGACGCGCGAGCCGTGATCTCCGATGAGGATGGCCGGCGCGCCTATGAGACCGACGCGCTGACCGCCTATCGGCGCCTGCCCCTCGCCGTTGTCCTGCCGGCCTCGACGGAGGAGGTATCGCGCGCGCTGCGTTATTGCCACCAGAACGGCATCAAGGTCGTGGCCCGGGGCGCAGGTACATCACTTTCCGGGGGGGCGTTGCCCGCGGAGGACGCCGTCGTCATCGGCGTCTCGCGCATGAGCCGCGTGCTCGAGGTCGACTACGTGAACCGTATCGCCAGGGTCGAGGTCGGGGTCACCAATCTCGGTATCAGCGAGGCGGTCAAGGCGCAGGAGTTTTTCTACGCCCCCGACCCGTCGAGCCAGCTCGCCTGCACGCTCGCCGGCAACATCGGCATGAACTCGGGCGGCGCCCATTGCCTCAAGTATGGCGTGACGACCAACAACGTTCTCGGCCTCAAGATGGTTCTGATGGACGGCGAGATCATCGAGATCGGCGGCACGCACCTCGATGCGCCGGGCTACGACCTGATGGGCCTGGTCATCGGGTCGGAGGGTCAGCTCGGTATCGTCACCGAGGCGACCGTGCGCATCCTGCGGACGGCAGAGGGGGCCAGACCCATGCTGCTCGGCTTCGACTCCAGCGAGGCGGCAGGCAAGTGCGTCTCGGCGATCATCGCCGCCGGCATCGTGCCGGTCGCCATCGAGTTCATGGACAAGCCGGCGATCCAGGTCTGCGAGGCCTTTGCCAAGGCGGGTTATCCCGAGGTCGAGGCGCTTCTGATTGTCGAGGTGGAGGGGGCGCCGCACGAGATCGATGGCCTCCTTGCACTCATCTCGGAAATCGCCAAGCCGTTCGGCCCCAAGGCGGTGCGGATCAGCCAGAGCGCGGAGCAGAGCGCGGCCATCTGGAAGGGCCGCAAGGCTGCCTTCGGCGCCATCGGCCGCATCTCCGACTACTACTGCATGGACGGGGTGATACCGCTGGGCAAGCTTGGCGAGGTGCTGGTTTCCATCTCGCACATCTGCGACAGGCACGGGCTGAAGGTCGCCAACATCTTCCACGCCGGCGACGGCAATCTCCACCCGCTCATTCTCTTCGACGCCAACGACTCGGTTCAGGCCGACAAGGCCGAGCAGGCGGGCCACGAGATCCTGGAGCTGTGCGTCGCGTCGGGCGGCTGCCTCACGGGTGAGCACGGCGTAGGCATCGAGAAGCGCGACCTCATGCGCGCGCAGTTCAACGACACCGACCTCGCCGTGCAGATGCGCGTCAAGACCGTGTTCGACCCGAAATGGCTGTTGAACCCCGCCAAGGTCTTCCCGCTCGACGGCCGCGATGCAGCCCTGGAAGCCGCGTGAGGAGGCTGCGTCGTGGTTCCAAACATGCGCCCCGTCGATGAGCGGGAGTTCTCGCGTCTGCTGACCGAGGCGACGGCGACGACAACGCCGCTGGCGCTGGTCGGCGGCGGCTCCAAGGAGAACGTCGGTCGGCCCATGCAGACCGGGGCCACCATTTCCACACGGGGACTGCGCGGGGTGACGCTCTACGAGCCGAGCGAAATGGTGATGTCGGCGCGCGCCGGGACGGGTCTGGCGCAGATCGAGGATGCCCTGGCCTCGCGCGGCCAGATGCTGGCCTTCGAACCGCTCGATCTCGCCGGGGTCGTCGGCGGCAACGCGGAGGAAGCCACGATCGGCGGCGTCTTCGCCACCAACCTTTCCGGAGCGCGCCGCGTGCGCGTCGGCGCGTCGCGCGATCACCTTCTCGGCATCAAGGCGGTCAACGGGCGCGGCGAGATATTCAAGTCGGGCGGCCGGGTGATGAAGAATGTCACGGGCTACGATCTTTGCCGGGGCATTGCGGGCAGCTGGGGAACGCTCGCCGTCATGTGCGAGGTGACCTTCAAGGTCCAGCCCATCCCCGAGGACACTACCACGCTGATCCTACTCGGACTGCCGGACGAGATCGCCGTCGAGGTGCTCTGCGATGCCATGGCGACCCCATACGAAGTGTCGGCAGCCGTCCACCTCCAGCCCGCGCTCGTGGCGCGGCTCTGGCACGAGGCGTTGCGCCGGCAGGGGCAGGCCGTCACCGTGCTGCGGCTGGAGAACTTTGCCAAGTCGGTCGCGTACCGCAAAGAGAAGCTCGCCGCGTATCTGAAAGCCTACGGCGAGATCCATGAGCTCGACGCGTCGAACTCGCTCGCGTTCTGGGGCGAGCTGCGCCAGCTTTCGGTCCTGCAGGGCAGCGACGCGCCTCTCTGGCGCATCTCGACGGCACCCGGCGTCGGCCCCAAGGTCGTAGCCGCCATCTCCGCTTATATGGACTGCAAGGCGTTCTACGACTGGTCCGGGGGGCTCATCTGGGCGGAAGTGCTGGCAACGACGGACGCGGGCGCCGCAGATGTCCGCCGCGTCATCGCCACGCATGGGGGCCACGCCACGCTGATCCGCGCCGAGCCCCAGGTTCGTGCCGCCGTCGAGGTGTTTCAGCCTCTCGAGGCGGGGCTCGAAAAGCTGTCACGCAAGCTGAAATCGACCTTCGATCCGGCTGGCATTCTCAATCCCGGCCGGATGTACGCCAACTTCTGAGGACGCGTCGGCTCCCATGCAGACGAATTTCAAGCCGCAACAATTGAAGAACCCGCGCATCGCCGAGATCGACAAGATTCTGCGCCGCTGCGTCCACTGCGGCTTCTGCACGGCCACCTGCCCCACCTACGTCCTGCTGGGTGACGAGCGTGACAGCCCGCGCGGCCGCATCTACCTCATGAAGGAGATGTTCGAGCAGGATCGTCCGGCCGGCCCGGACGTGCAGCGTCACGTCGACCGTTGCCTCTCGTGCCTCTCCTGCATGACCACGTGCCCAAGCGGGGTCGACTACATGCACCTCGTCGACTACACGCGGGCGCATATCGAGGAGACGGGCTCGCGTGGCATCCGGCAGCGCATGGCACGCACGCTGCTCGCGGCCGTGCTGCCCTATCCCGACCGCTTGCGCCTGGCCCTCAGGGCGGCTCGCTTCGGACGTCCGTTGATCGGCCTCCTGCGACGCCTCGGTCTCAAGGAGCTGGTGGCGATGCTCGAGCTGGCCCCGACAGGGCTGCTGCGCAGCGCCGATTTCACGGGTCCCGGCACCGCGGCGACGAAGGCCGAACGCCGCCGCCGCGTCATCCTGCTCGCCGGTTGCGCCCAGCAGGTGCTGCGACCCGAGATCAACGACGCCACCATCCGCCTGCTGGCGCGCCGCGGCGTCGATGTCGAGGTCGCGCCCGGCGCCGGCTGCTGCGGAGCGCTGGTGCATCACATGGGCAAGGAGGCCGAGGCCGTCGCCTTCGCCAAACGCAACATCGATGCCTGGACGCGCCTGCTGGACAAGGGCGACCGTATCGACGCCTTGCTCATCAATGCGTCGGGATGCGGCACGACGGTGAAGGACTATGGCCACATGCTGGCGCGCGATCGCCAGTATGCGGAGAAGGCGGCCAGGTTTGCCGGCATGGCACGCGACGTGACCGAGTTCCTCGCCAGCTACGACATGGGCCCGCCCAAGCGCTGGTCCTCGCTGCGCGTTGCCTACCACTCGGCCTGCTCCATGCAGCACGGCCAGCGCATCGTCGACGAGCCCCGCAAGCTACTGCTCAATGCCGGCTTCACCGTGCTCGAGGTGCCCGAAGGCCACCTGTGCTGCGGCTCCGCGGGCACCTACAATATTCTGCAACCGGAGATCGCGGCCGATCTGCGCGAGCGCAAGGTCGCCAACATTCGCAGCATACGGCCCGACGTCGTGGTCGCAGGCAACATCGGCTGCATCACCCAGCTTGCAGGAGGCCTGGACATCCCCGTCGCCCACACGGTCGAGCTGCTGGACTGGGCCTATGGCGGGCCCATGCCGCGGGGTCTGGAACGGTTTGCGGATCACGTGCAGGATGTACCCGAGGGCAAACCACTGATCGCCGTGACCTGACGTACCAGCCAAACGACATCCGGAGACCCTGCACAATGCGCATCGGCGTGCCGAAGGAAGTCAAGGTGCACGAATACCGTGTCGGCATGACGCCGGCGAGCGTGCGCGAGGCCGTGTCACACGACCATCAGGTGCTCGTGGAGCACGATGCCGCGGCCCGCCAGGGCCTCACGGATCAGGACTATGAGCGTGCCGGCGCAAAGGTGGTCGCGACGGCCGCCGAGGTGTTCGCCGCGTCGGATCTGATCGTCAAGGTGAAGGAGCCGCAGCCCGACGAGTGCGCCATGCTGCGCGAGGGACAGACGCTCTTCACCTATCTCCACCTTGCCCCTGATCCCGAGCAGGCCCATGCGCTGATGCGCTCGGGGGTCACGGCCATCGCCTATGAGACGGTAACCAACGCGCGCGGCGGCCTTCCCCTCCTCGCACCCATGAGCGAGGTCGCCGGTCGCATGGCGATCCAGGCGGGCGCTCATTGTCTGGAGATGGAACAGGGGGGGCGCGGCATGCTGCTTGGCGGCGTTGCCGGCGTCGCGCCGGCCAAGATCGTGGTGCTCGGCGGCGGCGTGTCCGGGGTTAATGCCGCGCGCATGGGGATCGGGCTCGAGTCGCAGGTGACGGTGCTCGACATCAACGTCGACCGGCTCTACGCCATCGACCAGCAGTTCGGTGCCGCCGTGAACACCATCTTCTCCACGCGCCAATCGGTGGAGGACTATGTGCTGGAGGCCGATCTCGTGATTGGCGCGGTGCTGGTGCCGGGTGCTGCAGCCCCCAGGCTGATGACGGATGCGCTGGTTCGGCAGATGAAGCGCGGGTCGGTGCTGGTCGACATCTCAATCGACCAGGGCGGATGCTCGGAGACGTCGCGGCCGACCACGCACGCGCACCCCACCTATGTGCTGCACGGCGTCGTGCACTACTGCGTGACGAACATGCCGGGGGCCGTGGCGCGTACCTCCACCTTCGCACTCAACAACGCCACCTTGCCGTTCATACTGGCGCTGGCCGACAGGGGGCCCGAGACCGCCATGGCGGAGGACCCGCATCTGCGGGGCGGGCTCAATGTTTACAAGGGCCGCATTACCCATCCAGCCGTGGCCGAGGCGCTCGGCGTCGAGGCGGTCGACGCGCGCGGCCTGTTCAAGCACTGAAGGTGACCTCCGGCGCATCCGCGCACGGCAGGCGCAAGCGGCACAACCAAGGAAGCATCATGCACGGTAAACCGGATGCCGAGTTCATTTACGAAATAAAAGGCCCCGTAGGCGTCATCACGTTCAACCGGCCGGCGGCGCACAACGCCCTGACCTTCGCCATGTACGACCGTCTGGGCGAGATCTGTGCCACGGCGCCCACGGACGGAAGTCTGCGCGCCCTCGTCATCACGGGCTCCGGGGGGCGCGCATTTGCGGCCGGCACCGACATCTCCCTGTTCCGCGACTTCCGCACGGTTGCCGACGGCCTCGCCTATGAGGCGCGAATGGAGGAGGTGTTCAACAAGCTCGAGCGCTGTCCGGTGCCGACGATCGCCGCGATTCCAGGCATCTGCACGGGTGGGGCCGCCGTCATCGCGGCGGCCTGCGACCTGAGGATCGCGACCCGCAGCCTGAAGTTCGGATTTCCCATCGCGCGTACCCTCGCCAACATGCTGTCCGCCAAGAACATCGCCCGCGTCGCGGCATTGACGGGCGTCGGCCGCGCCGTCGACATGCTCATGACCACCCGCCTCATGGGGGCTGACGAGGCGCTGGCCGTCGGCCTCGTCAACGAGCTGTTCGATACGCCCGAAGCGCTGATGCAGCGCGCCCATGCGCTTGCCGCCCAGATCGCCACGCAGGCGCCGCTCACCATGCGTGCGGCCAAGGAGGTGGTGCGCCGGCTGCGCGAGCGCGGCGCCGGCATCGAGGACAAAGACCTGATCGCGCTCTGCTATGGCAGCGCCGACTTTCAGGAAGGCCTCGATGCCTTCCTCACCAAGCGCACGCCGAAGTTCGCGGGGCGTTAGGCTTTCCGCAATCGTTCAGTATGGTGCGCGCCGCGCGTGCTCCCCTCCCCTTGTGGGGAGGAGTCGAAAAGCGCAGGCTGCGGAGGTCCCTGCCCCACCCCTAGACTTTCCCGCCCAGGGGAAAGTTGGACACTGCCCTACCAGGCTGTTGAATGTCTCGCATGCTGACAGGCGGCGTCGAATATGGTTCCGTTCCGGCTCGCCGCCGCGGGGGGCTGGGATGCGCGGATCGGATGCCAGGTCGGGATCATTGTTCTCGTACGTGGACCTGGAGAGGTCACGGCATAGGCCACCGGCATCCTATCTAGGAGCTTCTTCGTTTCTTCGGGCGACAGACCGAGGCGGTTGATCGCGTCCGTTGCAAGGCCCATCGACGCCGAGATCGTCTGCGAACCTGCATAGAGGCCGACATAAGCCGAGAGGAGACAGGACACGCACACCACCGCCGCAAATAAAGTCTGCTGGACTCCGTCCTTCGCTATGCCGCGCACGAGTTGCGGCCCGGCGCCGTGCCCGATGGCGAACAGGAACATCAGGAAGAAGGTTGGTTTGAGGGGGCCCGAAATCGTAATGCCGAGTTGGACGATGATCACCGCAGCAATCAGCGTCGCAGTGATCGCTCCAAGGCCAAGGCCCTTGTACGTGAAGGAACCGAAATAGTATCCAGCTGCCAGAGACAGTTTTGCCAGCGCGTCAGCCCGCACCAGCTTCAGCCCTTCGGCCGCGTCGTAACCATGGGTCTTCTTCACGTCGAGTTTGCGCATGAAGTCGATCGTTTCCCGCGCGATGACTTGGCCCCGCACCATGATCGGAAAACCGGGAGGGTATGGAATGATAAAGTTGGCCGAGACGAGATCGGGGCCGCTCTTTAGGCGCCGGTCGATTTGAGGATCAGACAACCTGATCTATTCGCAGTCCGCGGCATCGTAGGCGACGTGGAATCCACTGCGAATGTCGCCTTCGTTGGTTCGCTTGCCGGCGTCCTTCCGGAAGGCCTCGTGGAAATGCGAGACAATTCGGCAAGTCGGGCACGTCAGTCATTAGGCTCTTCACTCGGGCATCGAATGTCAGCCGGACGTTGGGACCGCCCTGGGTCAACCGCTGACCAGCGTCATACCCGTTGGATCGAGGCAAAACTCATCCTCTTCCATGCTGCGACGGGCCACCGCCCAGTTTGATTTGACGTCCAGGCAACACGTGAATCCGCTCTGGCGATACTCGGCCGGCACCATCTTGTCAGTGGCCAGTATGTGCAAATATTTGGAGATCAGCGGCTGCTCTGCCACGATACGGCGTATTGCCAATGCCACTTCGATGGCATTGTGCACCAAGCCATATCCCTCCAATTCCATTTGCCGGCGCGCGACATCAAGACTCGCAATCAGCTGCTGGCTCGGGCTGGTGGAAGCGTGCGTAAAAACCGCCTCGTGGAGCTGCGCTTCCACGCTGTGGAACTCCACGTCCTTCACAAGCAGCATGGAGCCCTGCCGCAACGCAGACATCGACTTGTGTGCGCAGTTCGTCTGATACACTCGCAACTTGACTTTGCGGGGATCGGGGATCAAACGCGTTTTCAGCAAGAGGTCGTGAGATGGCTTCACTCCCAGCTTGGCTTGCTGCTTCTCGTATCCGGCAACTGACTTGGGATCCTGCAGCCAGCTCTCAATATCGCTTGCTGCTCCCGTCGCCGTGCGCGGCCGGAGGAAGGGAGAGAAGCGCGCGAATCCAAACCATGCTTCATCCCACAGGAAAATCAGATCGGGCTTGATCGTCAGACATTCCTCCATCACCCTCCGCGTGTTGTAAATGTGCCCGTCGAACGTACAGTTCGTCAGGTCCACCATCTTGGCTCGAGACAGTCTTCCTTCGGCCTTCAGGTTGAGCAGCGCCTGCTTGATGGTGCGAAGGGGTACCGCGCCGTACATCGAGTATTCCGTCATTGGAAATGCCTCGACGTAGAGTGGCTGGGCGCCGCTCAACACCATTCCGAAATGATGAGAGTTGTGACAGTTCCGATCGACGATCACGATGTCGCCCGGCGCCAAGAGCCTGCACGGCCATCTTATTGGACGTCGACGTGCCGTTGGTAACAAAGAAGACGTGGTGGGCACCGAAGGCCCGCGCCGCCATCTTCTGTGCCTTCTTGAGCGATCCTGCACCCCTTCGAGGATCGCAAGGTGCAATTCCAGAAGTTCTTCGACCGCATAGAAGACGCGGCGCAGAGCCTTTGCTGTCGGACAGCCAGCCAACTCCTCGACGCGACCGTTGGACAGCAAATATAGGTCGAGCTCAGGCCGCACCCGCTTCAGCGCCCGCGCCAAGCGTAAGCTCAATGCAGTCGCGCCCTCGTGCTTGTGCGCAGCTTCGGCAAGCGCTCGCAGAATTGGCGCATCATGGCGTGATTGGAACGGGAACCCCTCATGGATGACTACGGCCGCCAGGTCCGAGTTGAGTATGGCCGCACAGAACGCATCCTCGAAACTACCGACGAAGACTGGTTCATGACGAACGCGTCCTGCGGCCGGCGTAGCTTTCGCCACTCCGCGGCAAGCGCGGGCCAACGCGTGGCAGGCGCGCCGGTGACAATCAACACCTCGAAATAACGTACATCGCTACGCGCAAGCGTCGGCGGTCGCACCTCCAATGCTGCGCTTTCGCCATCCTCGTGTGCGCCCCAATCGGCTGTATGCTGGCGGAAGGAACGGGTTAGGAGGGCGCGGGTGATGCGACGCGCGAGACCTGTGGTCGCGCGCGCATCGTCAGACGCCGCATGATCACGCAGCGCAGTCATCAGCCGATGGCCGGGGTAGACGTGAAAGTCTTCAGTGCCGTCATTGCGGCAAGGGCATTCCCGAAAGCGGTACGGGTGGTCGAAGCATCTGACCAGCGCTCGGTCAGTTCGACCAGATGGCGCCACCGATCAACCCCTGCCCCTGGGCCGCCGAAAAATTGATCGATTCGATCTGTGTGATCGCCCCCCGATTCTGACATCTGACATTCCTCGCTCGTGGAGCCGGGTGCCAGGCGAATCAGACCTTGGTTTGCCGCCTCATATCATCGCGGAAACTACAGAAGTCAGTATCCGGAGCGTCCCGATCATGCCCCGGTCTGCGCCTGATCATTGACGGCATGCAGCGTTGTATGCGCGCCCTCGCGTTGGAAAGCCAAATTGCGCAAATCACGCGGTTGATTGCGCAACAAAATTATCGAGTGCGTGTGATAATGAATTCTGATTCGGCGGAGGCTGCCGCAAGACATTCCGAAGGCACCGAGGAGCCTGACATGCAGCGGGCGGCATTCGCGAAGAGTCATCGGCGAATTGGGGAGCGCTTTCTAATTTCGGTTTGGGTCACTGGTTGCTTGGGGTGGCTCGGCACGGCCGCGGAATCCCTGGCGCAAACTTCGAGCCCGCCTCAGACAACCGGAGCCACTCTCAACTCGCAAATCCTACCGTCATCGCGCGAAGAAATCGCTGACGATGACCGCGTATACTGGACGCTAAAGAAATTCCCGTCGCAGCAATACATGCGAGAAATCTATTGGCAGCATCCCAAGGATGCCCCGGCGTTCTTTCGCGACTCGATGCTGCAATTCGTGGCACGCTCCTATTATATGACGCGGGATAATTTCGATGCGTCGAGGTCGCAGGCCTGGGCGGGCGGTGGTTGGGTTGCATTCCGGTCGGGCCTTATCGCTGACATGTTCGGCGTGCATACGGCCTATTACACATCACAGCCCCTATTCGCGCCGGCCGATGAAAGTGGGACGAAGCTGCTCAATCCGGAGCAGAATACGCTCGGCATGCTTGGCCAGATCTATGGCCGCGCGCAAGTCCGCGATCAAGAGTTTCGCGGAGGTCGACAACTCATCGACACGCCCCTCATCAACGCCCAAGACAGTCGCATGGTGCCGAACACCTTCGAAGGGACGACCATCGTTTCGCTTCCGCACAAGGACCGGAATTACGATTACGCAATCGGTTATCTCTGGGATGTCAAGGAGCGAGATTCGAACGATTTTATCTCAATGTCGGATGCGCTAGCCGGCGGCAATACCGTTGATCGCGGCGCCGCATTCGGGATGATCAAATATCGACCGTTTTCAGGACTTTCGACCATATTGATGGGCTACTACGTTCAGGATTTCCTCAATGCGCGATTTGCGCAAGCCGAGTACGATTTCCAGCAACCAAAGAAAGTGCCAAATTGGATCATTGGCGCAAACGTCATCGAACAACGAAGTGTCGGGTCCGACCTACTCATCGGTAATTCCTTTCAAACGTACCAGGCTTCTGCAAAGTTGGCGATGAAGTATGCCGGATGGACGTTTTTTGTGGCGGGCTCAATCACCGGCGAGGGTTCTAATATTTTCTCGCCTTTTGGTACCAAGCCTAATTACACCGACATGCAGCAGGTGTCGTTTGATAATGCTGGAGAAAGAGCCATAGGAGGCAGTATCGAGTATGATTTCAGCGCACGCGGCCTTTCCGGTGTTACTGTGGGGGCGTGGTATACGCATGGCTGGGACGCGATCGATCCGGCCAATAACCTAAGTATACCCAATCGGGGAGAGCTGGACGTCTGGATGCAATACCGCCCCACGGAGGGCCCGTTGAAAGGTGTTCGCGTGAAGACGCAGTACTCGAATCTTTGGCAGCAAGGCAATGTGCGCGATACTCAACCGGAATTTCGTTTTATCGTCGACTACACTGTTCTTTTCCGCCCCCCGCTTCAATAGGTAGGCCTGAGCCGCCTTCTCAGGGGTGTGCGGTGTGGGGCGCGCTTCGGTCGCGCCAAGCCCCTCATGGTCGCCGTCAGCGCAACCAGAAGATTATTCATCTGCGGCTGGAATGGCGATCACCGCAGGGCCTGCAAGGGCTCGCTGCGTATCGGCTCCACAGGTCGGGTCGCTTGCTGGTGTCATACCAATCCGCTGCCGCGGACGTCGCACCCAGGAGGGCTATGACCATAAGAAGGGAAGTGATGTTTTCATCGTCTGCCTGCGAGGATTGGCGACTAGCGTCAGTTGATCCTTACCATTGCGCCTCAAGTGGCCCATCGGGGTTAGCACTGAAAGACGGCCAAGCCTCGTAGCCGACCCACGATCTGGAATATCGGAGCCCTCGATCCTCAGTGTTATCAGACTGCAGCCTATCGCCGACGTATCGGGATTACTTCTTGCCGTTGTCCTTCGCTTGCTCGAGAAGGAACTTGAGACGATCCTTCGCCACACGATCGCAAGTTCGACGCCACTCCTGTTTTGTCATGTGGGTGGACGGCTCCCAGTCCTGCATGCACTGCGCGAGAAAGTCGGCGCCACGCTTCGTTATCTCCTCGCGCGTCGTCTGGTTCGGAACCTGGGAGGGATCTCGTGGTGCCCTCCCGCCACTTTGTGCGTAGGCCGTCGTACTGCTGACAAGTAACGGCATAAGCAGCACAAGCGCGAGCAATAGCACTGCTGTCCATTCGGACATGTCTGCCCTGAGGTGGCTTAGCTTCATTGCAGATTCCCTATATCGAACATATCCCCCTTCAATTGAGCCAAACCGGGCGAGGGTCGAAATCAGGGAATACCCTGAGCGCATAAGCGGCGTTGCGCTAGGCGGAATTGGCTGACGAGACGCCGTTCGCGGCAAATACCCTTACCCAGAGAGGGCATCGGGGCCTGTTGGAACGGCGACGGCTCTGACGGAAACTGCGCCCGATACTGGAACAGCGGCTGCCGCAAAGGCGATTTGCAATCAGCAAAGACGTTCTTGTTCCCGCGGGGACAGCCGGCATCACGAAGGAAACCTAAAATCACGGTCGGGTGGGCGCTTACCTTGCGGAGGCGCAATGTCTCGTCGGTTGATCTACGGCTTGACCGCTATTGGCGTCGGGTTTGCGAGCGGTTGGGCCCTCAACGCCGTGCACCGCTGGCAGGAAACCCCGCAGACATCACGAGCCAGCAAGTCGCGCGAGGAACCTCAGCCAAGCGCCAGTGTTCCCTCCATCACCACTGAGCCGAGGCCGGGCGGTGTCTTGGCGGACGATCCGCCGCCCCGGGCGCGGGAGACGCTTGCACCTGCAGCGCCACCACCGCCTGCAACCGCGCCCGTGGCGAACCCGGCAAGAAGCCCGCCTGAAGTGGTTGCGCGCGCAAAGCCCGAGAAGGCCCGCAAGAGAAAACGCTACCGCGATGACGATGATTGATCGCGGAGGATCAGCTCCGAAATGCAGCACTGACAAGGAATTGGCTGTGGTTTCGTTCCCGCTTTCCCAGCCATTGCGGGCCTCGGCTTCAGCGCTGCCTTTTCGCAGCCAAGTTGCGAGCGGCGTGGCGGCCTTCGAGCGTGCGAACTGGGATGCGCTCTTTAGGAATTCCGTATTTGGTTGGGACTTTTGCCGTGCTGCCGAGCGAGCGCCTCCGAATGGGTTTCACCTATCGGCAGTCGGAGTGCTGCAGAATGGAATGCTCATTTCTGCCGCGCCCGTTTTTCGCACAACCTATCGCTGGAGCACATCCCTACCGCCCCTACTGCGTCGGGCGGGGGACGGCGTTGCCCGGCTGTTGCCGAGGCTGTTCGACATACCCATCGTGGGGCTTGGCTCGCCGGCGCTGGACCGCTGCCACATCGGATTCTTGCCCCACTTGCCGGCCAACGATCGTCGTTTGGCTTGGGAGACCCTGCTGGGCGGCCTTGAACAGCTGGCAGCGGACGATCGCAGTGATCTCGTGGCTATCAAAGATCTGGGCGAAGCTGATCGCGTCTGGGCCGAGCCGTTGCTCGTGGACCGGCAATTCGGGCGAACGGTCTCGCTACCGGTCGCAGTTCTCGATGTACCCTTTACCTGCGAGCGCGGCTATCTCGCCAGCCTGTCGAGCTCGATGCGACAGGACATCAACCGCAAGCTGCGTCAGTCACGGAGCAGCGTGAGGTTCGAGCTGCGCCAATCGATCGCGGGCCTGGAAGCAACGATCGTTGACCTCTATGCGGCCACGCGGCTGCATCGCCGAGCCGACTACGGCGGGTTCGACTCCGACTCCCCCGAACTCATTCCCGCAATCCTCGACCAAGTCGGAGGCCGTGCCCATGTGGTGCTGGGCTGGATCGGCAATGAGCTAGCAAGCTTTTCCATCTTCCTGCTCGACCCGGACTGTGCGTACGCCTACCGCATCGGCATGCGCTACCCTATTGCCCGCGAGCACAATCTCTATTTCCTCAATTGGATGATGATGGTGCGCATCTGCATCGACCGCGGCATCCGCCGCCTCGAGATGGGCCAGACCTGCTACCCCCAGAAGCAGCGTCTTGGGTGCCGCCTCGAGCGCTCCTGGGTGTACGTCCGCCACCAATCCGGACCCGTGAACGCGATCATCAAGCGCCTGGCGCCCCTTGCGGGCTTCGACAAGATGGAAGCTGGCGCCGTCGCACCTTGAGAACTGCGCTGTTGCGAGATGTGCGCGTGACGTCTGATTTGGCTGCGCCGCTTTTATAAGAGCGCCGCGTGCCATGATGCATCATGCTGGGAACGCCGCCGGTCAGAAACCAAAGCCCCTGAGCGCCGGCTTTCTGCCAGCAATCCCTCTCGCGGCGGATCGCCGCATGGGCCGACGCTAGATTTGTGTCCACCGAGAGCTGCCTCGCCTCGCGAAGTCTCCCCCACGGCGGGGATGGACGAAGCCTCCTTACAGCCCGATCTACGACGTGCGATCCCTCACTCACCAGAAGCTGCCGCGTGGATGCCGAACGACCCTCAGAGACCTCGCGGTAGAGGCTACCGGAACTTCCTGATCGTCGTTGTGCTCGTGATCGCGACCTGGGCGCTGCTGATTGGTGGGGCTGTCCTGCTCCTTGAGCTGAGATAGGCGCAAGGGAAGAGCAGAGCCCCTCGGGGATGTACATGCGGCCACCGGAAGGAAATCCTCGGCAGCGAAACCCTGTTGAGCGGGGATGCCAATAGGGAGTGGCCCTGCCTTACCGTCCTGCGACGCGGGCTCTGCGTCTGCCATCCGTGTAGCCGCCGATATCGATGCGGAAGACCACCACCCCGCCGAGCTTGGCAGCAGACACTCAAAAACCGTGGAGACCAATCTTTCCAGCACATGGCCCAGAATATCGGTGGCCGCGTCCGGCGAGTCCTCCTGCCCAAGCACCTCTAAGTGTCTGATTCTTCAAGGATGATGCAAGCCCCCTTAGCTCCCGCCTCCCCACCCGCGGATTGAGCTGGTGATCGGCCCTTGCCGAGTGATCCGGCCCGAATGCTAGTTAGCCCAGGTCTGGACGCTGGCGGGAGGTGGCCGTCGGAGCGCAGACGGCCACGCGGCACGCGCTGGCACAAGAACGTCTGGCGCTGGCGGCTGGGGTGGGCCGCGAACATCGCGACCGTTGACAGTCAGGGAGCGGTTTCGCAGCATGAACCGGTTGAGGCTACAGGCAATGCTGCGCATAGTTTTTGAGCAACTCGCGGAGGGGCGATCGCACAATTCTTGAGCTGTGCACCAGCGACCGGGGTGCAAAGGACGACCCCGAAAGCCTTGGCTCGGTTCTTGCTGATCCCCCATGGGGCGGTTCGGGCGGTAGGGATTATGGCGTTCGACGAGATGCGAGGGACGGCGAAGTCGAAGCGTGTGCGCGCGCCTTACCGCAACATCGCCGAATGGCTGGACGAGCAGCCTCCTGAAGATCTGCAGCGCAAAAGTGCAGAGGCGGAGGCTCTGTTCCGACGCACGGGTATTACTTTCGCAGTATACGGCTCCGCCGACCCGGGCGAGCGCCTCATTCCTTTCGACATCATTCCGCGCATCCTGAGCGCCTCGGAGTGGCGCCGCCTTGCGGCCGGCATCGAGCAACGCGTGCGCGCGCTCAACGCATTCATGTACGACGTCTATCATCGTCAGGAGATTCTGCGCGCGGGGCGCATACCCGAGGACCTCGTCATCCAGAATGCGGCGTTCGTGCCCGAGATGATCGGCGCGGAGCCGCCGCGCGGCATCTACTCCCACATCATCGGCATCGACATCGTGCGTACTTCGGAGAGCGAGTTTTTCGTGCTCGAGGACAACACGCGCACGCCATCCGGCGTCTCCTACATGCTGGAGAACCGGGAGACGATGATGCATATGTTCCCTGAGCTGTTCAGCCGCAACAAGGTGGCCCCCGTCGAGCAGTACCCGGAGAACCTGCGCGCGACACTTGAAAGCGTCGCACCCTCGGGGATCGACGATGAGCCGACTATCGTCGTGCTGACGCCGGGGCAGCACAACAGCGCCTATTTCGAGCATTCCTTCCTGGCCGATCGCATGGGCGTGGAACTGGTCGAGGGACAGGACCTCGTGATCGCCGACGGTTATCTCAACATAAAGACAACGCAGGGACTGAAGCGCGTCGACGTCGTCTATCGCCGGATCGACGACGACTTTCTTGATCCCCTCGTCTTCAAACCGGACAGCGTGCTCGGCGTCCCCGGCATTTTCGACCTCTATCGCTCGGGGCGCGT
The DNA here is from genome assembly GCA_050248715.1 of Hyphomicrobiaceae bacterium. Classification (GTDB taxonomy): domain Bacteria; phylum Pseudomonadota; class Alphaproteobacteria; order Rhizobiales; family Hyphomicrobiaceae; genus AWTP1-13. Next base: position 32,970 of record JBFWRV010000038.1, read on the forward strand.
CACCATCGTCAATGCTCCCGGTGCAGGCATCGCCGACGACAAGTCGATCTACAGCTACGTGCCGGAGATCATCGAGTTCTACACCGGCCGGGCCCCCATTCTGAATAACGTGCATACCTACAATTGCCGGCGGCCGGACGATCTCGCCTATGTGCTCGAGCACATGGCCGAATTGGTGCTCAAAGAGGTGCACGGATCGGGCGGCTATGGGATGCTCGTGGGCCCCGCATCGACCAGGGATGAGATCGCCGCCTTCGGCAAGAAGGTCTCAGCCAACCCCGAGCGCTACATTGCACAGCCGACTCTGGCGCTCTCGACCTGCCCCACATTGGTCGATCAAGGCCTGGCGCCAAGACATCTCGATCTCAGGCCATTCGTGCTACTCGGCGACCGCATGCGCCTCACCCCCGGCGGACTCACCCGCGTTGCGCTGCGCAAGGGGTCGCTCGTCGTCAATTCAAGCCAGGGCGGCGGCACCAAGGATACCTGGGTGCTCGCGGAGTAGCCTCAACTCGGGGACGACATGGGATGCTCGGCAGGACGGCCAACGACCTCTACTGGATGGCCCGTTACGTCGAGCGGGCCGAGAACATGGCCCGGTTGCTCGAGGTTGGCCAGCGTCTCAGCCTGCTCACGCATGAGAGCGGCGACAGCGAGTGGCGCTCGACGCTGAGGAGCGCCGGCTGCGAGGAGGGGTACCTGACCAAGCACGGCGTCTACGAGAGCGACAAGGTCATAGAATTCCTGCTGCTTGACCGCAACAACCCCTCGAGTGTGTGCTCTTGCTTTGATGCCGCTCGTCGCAACGCACGCGCGCAGCGCACAGCCATCACGCGCGAGATGTGGGAGAGCCTGAATACCGCCTGGATCGCACTGGCCTCGCGCGCGCGGCCCCGGATGAAGGCCAACGAGCTGCCGCCGCTCTTCGACTGGGTACGCGACCGTTCCGCGCTGTTTCGGGGTGCGTTCCTCAATACGATTCTGCGAAACGACACCTTTTTCTTCACCCAGCTCGGCACGTTCCTGGAGCGGGCGGACAACACGGCGCGCATTCTCGACGTCAAGTACTATGTGCTGCTGCCGCAGAACGAGCTGGTCGGCGGCGGCGTCGACAGCGCGCAATGGGCGGCAATCCTGCGCTCCGTATCCGCGCACCGCAGCTTCCGATGGGTATACCGGGACACCTTCAAACCATGGCACATCGCCGAATTTCTGATGCTGAGCCCCGAAATGCCCCGCTCGCTGCGCTCGTGCTATATCGAAATCACCGGCGCGCTCGCAGGTCTCGCGGATCATTATGGGCAGACGTCATCGTGCCTCGAGCTGGCGCAGAGAACGCTGAAAACGCTCGAGCACGGCGAGATGACCGCAATCTTCCAATCAGGACTGCACGAGTTCTTGAGCGACTTCATCTCCAACAATAACCGCCTCGCGAACGAGATCGCCGCCACCTATCACTTCAACGATTGAGCCGATGAAGAGAATCTCGATTGAGCACATCACACGCTACCGCTACGCAGGCGAGGCGAGCTATTCGGTGCAGTCGTTGCGGCTCACGCCGGCCACATTCGATGGCCACAGCGTGGTCGATTGGCAGACGACGGTCGAGCCAGCGGCCCAGACGATCGCGGGGCGCGACGGCTTTGGCAATGTCGTTCATCTGCTGACCGTAACCGTTCCGCACTCCGAGATCGTCATTCGCGCTGCAGGGGCGGTTGACGTGGAGGATCGCACCGGTGTCGTGCGGGGCCTGTCGAGTGGCGCGCCTCCCCACGTGTTCCTCAGGAGGACAGCGCTGACCATGCCAGATGCGCAGATTGTCGCAATCGCCGACTCTACCCGCGGTCTCGAGCCGATCCCGCGACTGCATACAATGATGGAAGCCATCCGCGACCGCGTCGCATACGAAACCGGTGCAACAAGCACGGAGACAACCGCGGCTGCGGCGTTGGCGCATGGTGTCGGCGTTTGCCAGGATCATGCGCACATCTTTCTCGCGGCCGCCCGCACCGCCGGCCTTCCCGCCCGCTACGTCACCGGCTATCTCCTGGTGGATGACGGTGCTCCGGCCGAGGCTCACCACGCCTGGGCCGAGGCGTGGGTCGAAGGGCTAGGCTGGATCGGTTTCGACGTCGCGAATCGCATTTGCCCCACTGACCGCTATGTGAGGATGGCCGCCGCCCTCGACGCCCGCTACGCTGCCCCGATCCGCGGCTCGCGAAGAGGAGGCGATGCTGAGCAGCTTGACGTCGAGGTCAAGGTGCGCCAGCAGGCCGCGCAGCAATCGCAAAGTCAGCAGTGAAGTGGAGGCCATGTCTTACGCCGTCGCCATCCGGCTCGATCGCGGCATCGTATTTGCCGCCGACACCCGCACCAACGCTGGCGTCGACAACATCTCGCAGTTCCGCAAGCTGCACTTCTGGCGGCGCACGGGGGACCGCGTGCTGGTGGCGCTCACTGCGGGCAATCTCGCCATCACGCAGTCGGTCATCAGCCTATTGAATGAACGGCTGGCCGAGCCTCCCACTGACGGCACGCAGACGATCATGACGGTTTCATCGATGTACCGTGCAGCGCGACTTTTCGGCGAGGCGCTGCGCGAACTACGCGCGCTGGACGGTCCGTCGTTGGAAGCGAGCAAGGCCGGTTTTTCGGCGTCGTTCATTCTCGGCGGCCAGATCGGCGACGAATGCCCGCGCCTTTTTCAGATCTACGCGGAAGGCAACTTCATCGAGGCGACGGAGGACACGCCATTCTTCCAGATTGGAGAGCACAAGTACGGCAAGCCGATCCTCGATCGCGTCACCCAGGCCGACATGCGCCTCGGCGAGGCCGCCAAGCTGGTCCTGCTGTCGTTCGATTCGACGCTTCGGTCGAATCTGTCGGTCGGCATGCCGATCGATCTTCTCGTCTACGAGCGCGATTCCCTTGATGTCCGACAGGTGCACCGCATCGAACAGACCAACGAGTATTTCCGGAGCCTGTCCGCGGCCTGGTCCGAGGCCCTTCGCTCGTCGGTGGCTGGGATGGAGCCGTTCAAGCCGTAAGCCCAGATCCCTCGTGGCTTTTCGCTATGCGGTCATTGTGATCCGCTGGCAGTCGGACGCGCACGGTCCGTCGCTGTCAGCCGGCTTCGGCCCGGGGCGATGGAAGACGGACTTGGTCAGCGTGATCTCGGCCATGGCCATGCCGGTCGGCTCGCACCTTACTGTGGCAGTCCCGTTCATGATCATGGCATAGCCGCCTGGCTCTCTGGGCGGCCAAAACAACGAGACGTTAGGCATGCTCGCAATGTTCTTGACCGCAGATGCACCGATGGCGCAGTCAATGACCTTGCCATGTAGATCAATGGACACGTGGCTTGTGTGCGGGCCGTCCTTTCCGACGGTGAGCAGATATGCTCCGCGGCCATACCGCGAGATTGCTTCGGCGAGGGTGGGGGCGGGCATGGGTGCATCCTGGTTTGTGTATAGCCGCGCACATAGGCGCAAGCGCCGGTGAGGGCGCGGATCGGCAATGCTAGACTTCAATTGGTCCGTTCTGCAATGCGTTCCCCAAGCCTAGAACGCAACCCGGGTGAGCAGATGGAACATCTTGTCTGTCGTCAAGCCGGTGCGTCACGTCTGTGGCTCGTTGCTCATCGCCGCAGAAGATATTGCAAGGATTGAGGCGATGTACGCCAAATGACGCGGAGGTAGTCACCGAGTCATGTCCCTGGAGGTGTAACGCCATGCTGAAGACACGCAATCCGTCGGTTATCGCCCCGCCTGCGGCGAAATACAGTCACAGCGTCGAGGTGCCGCCGAATGCGCGCTGGCTCTTTACGGCTGGGCAGGTCGGCATGCGGCCTGACGGAAGCATTCCGGAGGGCTTTGAGGCACAACACGACCAGATCTGGCAGAACACGCTGGCCATACTCGCTGATGCCGGGATGGGCCCGGAGGATATCGTACGGCTCAACGTCTATTCGACCGATCCCGACGGGTTGAAGCATGTGCGGGCGCATCGAGAAAAATACTTGAAGCCAAACCACACGCCGGCATCGACGTGGGTCGTCGTAAGCCGCCTCGCAAACCCGAAGTGGGTGGTTGAAATGGAGACGGTGGCGGCGAAGGTGTGAGCGCTAGAAGCCGGCGGGTCGACGCAGTCTCAACGTTGGCCATTGCGGCGGACGCACAATTGAGACGCGCGGCCAACCCATCTCGCCACAGCTATCTCATCAGTCTTCCTGGCTGCGAGCCCGGCTCAAGTGCCGGCGGCTGCGGCTTGGTTCGCCCTTTCGTACTTTTGACAGGCCTCCAGCGGGGCGGCTGGCATCCTGCGACGTTGGCAACGAGTCCGCGACCACGACCACCGTGCCGACCTCGACGAGGGACGCGAGGTGAAGGGCCTGCGGGTTATGCATGCGAAAGCAGCCGGATGACTGGGCACGTCCAATGGATTTCACGTCGTTAGTGCCGTGGATGCGATACTCGGTCTCGCCGAGATAGAGAGCTATCGCGCCGAGCGGATTGCGCACACCGCCAGTCATCTTCTTTGGCAAGCGCGCGTCCCGCTCGCGCATCTCTGCAGGAGGATACCAATCGGGCCAAGTCCGCTTGTGGGTCACCGTCTCAGTGCCGGTCCAGCTGAAGCCCTTGCGTCCGACGGAGATGGGATACTCGTACGCGCGGTTCTCCTGCAGGACGAAGTACAGTTTGCGCTTGCTGGTATCGATGACAATTGAATTGACCGCGAAGTTGTGGGGAAAGGCGACTATGGACGGTTCTTGGGGCGTTATCTCCGGACGCGACCCGCCGTCTTGCACTGCGTTGGCAGACCGTGGCGTGCGCTTTGGCGACTTCTTGGTCTCGCTCTGGCGTGGAGCGTTCTCATAAGTGTCGCTGGCCCAGGGGAACCAGCCCTGTGCCGCACATGGTGCTCCAGGAAACAGGGCTGCCATGCAGGCGATGCAATAGAGAGATGAGCGAGCGAGAGCCATCACCGGTCACGCCTTCGGTAGTTGGGTTCGCGTGCGCGGGATGCCGTCGACGCCGCGCAACGCGTCAGCCGATTGCGAATAGCATTGCGGCGGCTGCGACAAAGGCCACGTGGCCGAACACGAAAACCAAGGTCGCTCTGAGGATGGAGTTCATGACCGCGAGCCGTGGTGCCCTCTGCGCGGGGTGGAGGTCGATGACGGCCGCCACCCCAAAGCAAGCAAGCTACCGATTGGGTGCAAGGCGCCGGTCGAATGCGGGTGCCGCTTGCAGTGTCTCCTTTGTCGCATCTATGACGATGCGACGGCTTGCGTCGCGTTGCTCCACTGCGAGTGAGGCGAAGGGTACGGCAATGTTCTTGTCGCCAATGCCGAGAAACCGCCCGACACCAACGACGGCCGCGGCCATCTTGCCGTCCGGTCCGACCAGCATGTCTTGAATCGTACCGAGATTCTGGCCGGCTCGATCGTAGACGTCCTGATTGATGTAGTCGTTGGGCGCGCTACCGACCGGGGTCCAGTTGTCTGGAACCGTCGCAAGATAGACGGGCTTGCCGGTGGAAGTTGCGACCGGATTGATCGTCGTTTCGCCGCTTGGAAGCATGTACCAGAGCAGCCCGCCCAAGGCGAGCAAAGGCAACACCCAGTAGGGCCAGGTAACGCGCCGCGACCCCGTCACGGAGTCGCCGACTGCTCGCTGCATCTGCGCCATTTGGGGGGCATCCTGGACCGCACGCGGCGTGTCGTACGTGCGCCTTTCTGCCGACGCGGTCACGCCGGCGCCTCCGTATGTTCTCCCCATATCGAGAAAGCGCTTGAAGCCGGATGGAAGCGCAGCCGCGATCTGCTCTTTCTGCCCGATCAGCATGCGTGCCAGGCCATTGGCATCCAACGCCGCAACGCGCTGCTCGCGGCCAAGTACGCCCAGAATCAGAGGCGCCAGCAGACCAAGCACCATCCGCGTTGGCCCCTCGCCAATGCCGGCGAACTTGCCCACCGCCGTGGCGAGCTGGGCAAGCGCGCCTCCACCGAGCAACGATGCAAGGAGACCGGTTCCTTTTTCCGCCACCTGCGCCGATCCGGCGAGGCTGCTGGTGATGCTTGCGAGCATGTCTGCGGGCTGCTCGGCCACCGCGGACGCCAGTTGGCGCGCTCCGGCGGGTGTGGCTGCGCTGTCGGCCAGCCCGCTCAGGATCGAAGGTACCGCGGCCGAGACCACCGATTGCGCCGCATAGCTGTCCAAGCCGGATGCAGCGGCCAGCTTGCCCACGATCTCGGGCGTCAGCAGGCTCGAAATGGCTGATACGATGCTTGTCATGAGGCCTTCTCCCTTGCCGATTGGCGGAAGAGCAAGGAGGCGACGGTCGCACTTGGCGGCGAGCGGAAATATTGGGGACTTGCCTGATTTCTTCCGGGCTCAAGCGTTGAGTTTGCCTGGCGCCTGCCGATAGCGCGCGCCGTCGGCACTGTGTTTCTGCAGGATGGCGATGCAATAGAACCTGTCGCGAGTGACGCAGATGCATCCAGCCAAGCCTACGGTCGACACGGGCCGAGTTTGATTGGGGACGCGGTCAATCCTGCTCCGGCGCTTTGTCGCACTAATGTGAACCTTGCCCAAAGTCCAATCCCGCCCCGGTCGCGCTCGACTGGCGGCATACGCGGTCGAATTTCAGACCAGAGTCAAAACAATTGGGTCTGCTGAGGTTTGGGGCCACGTCGGTCGCTGGTGTAATGGCTTAGTTTAAGCTGCCGTAATTTGGGCGCAGTAAGACTGCCTAAGGGATTCTTCTCGGGGACCTGAGGGGAAACCATCAGAATGCGTCAGCGTTGGTTGGCCACGATCGGGGTGGCCGTATGTGCGCTATTTGGCCTGCATGTAAACTCCAGCAGCTCACTACCGTTGGAATTGGATGCACGGTACGAAGCGTATGAGTTTCTCAAATCGCTGCCACGTGAGTGGTCACGAAGTTCGGCCACTGACTGCAGAACCTACGAGGATAAGAACGTCGACAGGCTTTCACTCGCGTTTGCCGCCTCGGCCGCGGCATTCCTCAAAGCCTTTACTGCGTCCCACGGAACCGTAACCATCACGTCCGCACATCGAACGGCGCAAGAGCAAACATGCGTGTGCGTGGGGGAAAGAGGACCGTGCGCGGGTAAACCTCGTATCGTGAAGACGAAGAAGCGGGTCCGCGTCAAAAAAGGGGGAACGTCGCGGCATCAGCTCGGCATTGCCCTGGACGTTCGCCCCGGCACTGGTAGCGACGAAGAGTTCAATTGCCTTCACCAGTTCGCTCAGCGCAACCCGCATTTCGGAGTGCGCTTTCCTCTTGGGAAAAGGGATCGCCCGCACATGGAACTCGCAGCACCCGCTGCAACTTTCAAAGTTGCGGCACTGAATCCTGTGAGCGTGCCGGCGACTGCCTGCCAGAGCCACCATCGGAACTGAAGGCAATCCCGCGAGGTGGCGCCGCGGCCCGGTGCCGCGGCGCACACGGCGATGAACCCGGATTCTTCTTCGACTGGGCCGCGAAGCTCAAGGTATCAGGAGGCGTCTGATTGCCTCCGACGCGGCGTGCGTGCGATTGCGGGCACCAAGCTTGATCTGCACCTTCTTGAGATGGCTGCGGACCGTTTCCTCGCCAATACCGAGAAGCGTCGCGATTTCATTGGTGCGCTTCCCGAGCGAGGCGAGCCGAAGAACCGCGAGCTCGCGCGGCGTCATGGGGTTGTCGGTCTGACGTGGAGCTTGCCCGACGAGTTGCTCGAGCCGCTGAGCGCCAAATCCGGCCGCAGCGATCAGAAGAAGGCGCATCGGCTGCGTTAGCACGTTGATGAGCGTCTGCCGGGACCAGTAGGCGATGAGCCACCGCTGGCCGACACAGCACGTTAGCGCATCGCGGATGCCGTACTTGAGCGCGAGCTCGTAGGGCCAGCGCTCGGCGCCAATAGGCTCCAACGTCCGCATGGTCTCCGTCCACGTGAACGCCACGAGGCTGGTTTTTGCCATCATGATGCCGGGATCGTATCCTTCTGCGGCCCTTTTAGCGTACTCGTCCCACCACCCCACTGGGGCCGACGAGTGGATAAAGACATCCTTCCCCACTTGGATGGTAGGCCAATCGGATGTCCGCGCGGGCATTCGCCCGGCTCCGAGGGCGTTGATCGGCAGCAGTCGCCCGGCGAAGTCGTCCAACGCATCGAGGACTGCGCTGGGCGTGTTTGCCTTAGCGACCTCGCCGGTGAACCTATTCAACAGGGGAGTGGTCGGGCTGCGCGTCACAAGCGCTTGGACGGCCATTGGCGCCTCCTGAGTGTGGGCGAGGCGAAGCCTGCGACGTTCCGCGAATGTGCGGAATCGGGGAAAATGTGGATCGGTCGCGATCCCGGCTTTCATCCGGCCGCCGAAACTTACGCGTTCGCGTTGGGCTCACCTGCGCATCCGTCGGCGCGCCGCGCCATGGCGACCTCCAGCTCTTTGGCCGCGCCGCGATAGGTTTCGAGGCCGGGCGTTATCAATCGGGGCACCTTGGCCTCGTCGTCGATGATGCGCAGCGCCAGGGCGTCGGCGCGATGTTCCAGCCGGTCGAAGGCGGCAACCTCCTCGGGCGTCATGGGTCCGCCCTGCAGTGCCAACGATGCGCGCGAGTCCTCCGACAGCTTTCCGTAGTAGCCCTCGCTTGTGCTGCACAGGTAACGCTTAGCCGCCACGTGCAGACGAACGGGCTCGGCGACGAGCGGACCGTACAGACCTTCGAGGATGCGCGCGCTTGTCTCTTCGTGCCTATCGTCCACGCCCTTGGCGCGCTAGGTCGACGTCGTTGCCCACCAGCAGATGCCCGACGTCGTGCAGCAGGGCCGCGATCACCAGTGCATCCTCAAAGCCGCGCCGCTGCGCGAGCGCCGCCGACTGTAGCGCGTGCTCGAGCTGGGTCACGGCAGAGAGGCCGTAGCGCCCTGTGCCACGCCGTGCGAGCATTTCGAATATTTCGTCCGTCGTCATGTCCATGGCAGCACGTGCACTCACTGCGACACCAAAGCCGGTTCTGCCCGAACCCGCAGCTGCTGTCGAGAGCGCCCACGATCTCCAGACCTTCACGGTCCTGTCACAAACCCTCTCAAGTGTTGTCGGCGCCGACATCTATCCGTTGTCGTGCAATGAGGGCAACAACGTTGCTTCGGACGGCGCTGCGGATTGTCAGGCGCGGCGGGCGTACTGGTAAGGAGGAGTCAACGATGACGACTAGACGCGCCGATCGTTGAAACCTTCGACGTTGTTCAGGTAGTTGACGCAGGTGTCGACCGGTTCAACATCCGCGAATTTTGCGTCGATGTCGTAGAGATTCCATGCCACAGCGCCTGGCACGCGGTCACCGATACACTCCTTGACGGCAATGGTGCGAAAGCCGTCAGCGAGGCCGTCGCAGATGGTCGTGCGTACGCAGGCTGTCGCGGTGACCCCCGTCACCAGGATCGTGTCGACTCCGCAGGAACGAAGGTAGCCGGCGAGTGGCGTTCCACTAAACGCGCTCGCGCGCTTTTTCAGCATCACCCATTCACCCTTGGCAGGAGCAATTCGCGAGTCGATTGCCCACAATTCCTTGTCGTCCAGGTTGACCGCCTCTATTGGAATCTTGTGATGCCACATCCCCATGTCGCTGTGAGGGTCATTGCGGTCGGTGTTCTGATAGGCCGTGGTCACGTGTACGATCACATGGCCCTTGGCACGGGCCGCCTGCAGCAGGTGCTGCATGCCCGGAATGATCTCGTTGTCCATCTTCGCCATATCGCAGCTGAAGGGGTTGCCCGGCCGCGTCCACGCATTGGCCAGGTCGACGCTGACGATCGCCGGCTTGCGGCCAAAGCCTATGCGGCGCTGGAATCCTCGCTGGCGATAGATTTTCGAGCTCTCATCGAAAGCCTTCTGCAGCATCGCATCGAGATTCTCGATATCCATGGCGACCTCCCCAAGCTCAGACCCAACCAGTTCCACAGTTCAACCCCGCATGTCGCCGCAAATGCCACTCCTCGCCCGCGACCCAAACATGGCTCACGCAGGCACCGTTCGCTCGCCGTCTCAACCCGCTCCTGCAAAAGAATCGGCTATGACCGGATGTGTGGCCCCATTGGCATTGAGGGCATGCCGAGAGAGAAATTAACTTCGGCATGCCAGTCAAGCGGCGGCTGCATCGATCACTTCAGTTCGGCGCCGAGCACGAGGGTCCAATAAGGACGGCCACTTGAGCTCTTGGCCATGGCGACGCCGATCGTTGTTACTTGAGGGCGAAGCAGGTTCTCGCGGTGACCGGCGCTTCCCTCCCAGCTTCGCATCACGTCGCTGAACGATTTCTGCCCAGAGGCGACATTCTCCGAGGCGATCTTGGCGCGAAAACCAGCTCGCACAGCGCGGTCCTTTGGTCGTGATCCGCCGGGCCCGTCATGGCCAATCCAGTCTCGTTTGGCCTGAGTTTCGGATTGCTGCGCGGCTGCCTTCGATAGACGTGCATCGAGGACCACGGTGCGCCGCCCATTCTTGATGCGGAACGCGTTGACCGCGGCAAGCGCAGCTTCGGGCTTGAGCGGCTGCACGGGGCGTGCGGCATACTCCGGCGACACGAAAGTGATGGAGCAGCCGCCGATAATGCATGGCAGGCGCCATTCCGCGGCGGCCGGGATTGACAGCATCCCGACCACGAAAGCTGCCAAGAAGCTTCGTCGCAGCACCACCTTCCCTCCGGGGTGTGAACCTACGTGGCGACAGACGCCTCTTGCGCTAGAGCACGCAGTTCAGCATGCACCATCCCCGCGAATGGACCAAGGAACGCCGCGAGCATCCCTGCCTCGGCGATTGGTGCGGCCTCGACGACCGCTTGCGCAAATGCAGCTAGCGCGCTGCCGATAACAAATGTGGTCCCCAGACCCGCCAGGAAACCCACTTGGTAAGCCATGGCGCCACGGATCCGGCCCGGCGTAGCCCGGCACTGCACAAAGTAAGTCGCCGACGCGGTGATCGCTGCGATGCAAAGCACAATGCCAACCGGCACCAGCTCCAACATTGTGATCGAGGGGCGCATGAGTCCGACCTCTGGTGTTGCAGCTCGACCTGACTGGGTGATTCGTCAGGCGGAAATAAGGAGGCCTGCGATCTCCGCCATGGCGTGGCCGGCAAGGACCGCCGCGCGTAGCTGCAGCGACGGCACGGATGCGCAGCCGGTCGCGTTTCGCGCGACGCCGCGATTGACGCGCGGCGCGGTGAATGTGATTGCGGACTCGCATCGCCGCGATCCGGTTTATTTTCGGAAGCACCCGATGGCGCAGCAACGGGAACCGCATCAGTCGGCTCCTGCCGTGGCGTCCTATGGGTCGGTGCCTCCGGCAACTGCGAGTAGGCGCGCCAGATCCTTCCCGCCCCCGGAGGGGAATGCAGCAGAGCTGGAAAATGAGCCAGCAGGCATATATCGCGTCGTCCAAATGCGGTTCCCACTGCCCCACCAGCATTTATGGGAACTGCGGAGGTTTCAGGCCTTGCCTCGTGTGGCTGCTCAACGGCATAAGTTCTCTTCCCAATCACCCTGCCAAGTTAGCCGTTGACTGAGTGCGTCCCGCTGTTGAAAGGAACCCGAGTGAAAAACGCAAACGTTGTGCTCATCGACCGCCATCCGGGACGTTCGGCGCAGACCATCGGGATCGCGCGCGAGCTCGGCACGGATCTGTCTCTCATCCATGAGCCGTCAGTCGGTGTGGTCGGCACCAAGGGTGACAGTCAATGTTATCTGGGTGTCCTGGCAAAGGTCGAAGCGGTTCATGCGGCCCTCAAGAGCCGCATCGGCACCGGAAAGGGCCAGCTCAAGCTGCGCCTCATCCAGCCGGAATACACGATCGCGACGTCCGACGGCATCCGCAATGGCACGCGCGAAATGCGCTACTCGCTCATCGGCCGCGAGCTGACCAACGATGCCCTTTGCGGGCACCTGAGCGCGACCGGCCTTGCTGGCACCATTGCAGTCGTTGCCTGCGACAAGCCACCAGTGGGCGCGCTGGCCGCGTTGCTCGAGCACAACCGGCCTGGGATCATCATGTCGGATGGCTCAATTCATCCCGGCACCGATCCGAAGTCGGGCGAGAAGATCGACCTTGTAAGCGCCTACCAGGTCGCAGGACATCCGGACGCCGAGTATCGCCATCACATCGCCTGTCACGCCTGCCCCGGCATCGGTAGCTGTGGCGGCATGTTCACCTATAACACCATGCAGACTTTCATCGGGGTCGTCGGCATGCAGCCGCTTCACATGGTGGCGCCCCCATCCGATGACCCCCGCAGAGTGAACGAGTTCCCGGCCGAATTGGTCGATTTCCTTGCCAAGCTCATCGCGAAGGACCTGAAGCCGCGCGACATCGTCGTGCGCGATTCCATCCGCAACGCCGTGATCGTCGCCATGGCCATCGGCGGCTCCACCAACGTGACGCTGCACGCCCCCGAGATCGCGCGCGCTGCCGGCTACGCGAACTTCTGGAAGGAGATCATGACGCCGGAGGAGTTCAATCACCTCTCGCAACATGCCGTGCCGGTCCTGACCGATGCGCGGCCCTATGGCAAGTACTCGATGGTCGACATCGACAGGGTCGGTGGCGTTCAAGTCATCGTGCGCGAGCTCCTGGACGGTGGGCTTCTGAATGGCGATGTCCTCACCTGCACGGGCGAGACGCTCGCACAACAGGTCGAGCGCCTTGGAGCAGGACGCGCCGACGGCAAGGTGATCTATCCGGTGGAGAAGCCCTACAAGCCAACAGGCGGCCTGCGCGTGCTGGGTGGGAATCTGTCGCCGGAGTTCTCGGCAATCCTCAAGCTTGCGGGCGTCGAGGTTGGTCTCGAGAACAACATCTTCCGCGGCAAGGCGCGCGTGTTCGAAGGCGAGCAGGAGCTGCTCAATGAGCTCGACGCGGCGCCCGAGCAGTTCCAGAACAACGACATGATCATCGTTCGGTACGAGGGCCCGAGCGGCGCACCGGGGATGCCGGAGATGCTCGACCCGACCTCGCGCATCACGGCGCTCTGCCGCGAGCGGGGAATCGTGGTGGCGCTAATGACAGATGCCCGTTTCTCGGGCGGATCGGTAGGTCTCGTTATCGGCCATGTCGGACCGGAGGCCGCGCTCGGCGGGCCGATCGCGTTCATTGAGAACGGCGACGAAATCGTGGTTGATCTCAACAACAATGAGATCAACTGCACGGCGCTGAGCGATCCTGCTGTCTACCAGAAGCGCGCGGCGGCCTGGAGCAAGGCGGTGGCAGACAATGGTGGCACGCATCCCAACTGCGGTGCGGCGGACACCCGTCTGCTCCACCGCGCACGGCATATGGCGGTTCCAGCCATCCGCGGCGGAGGTCTGCATCCAAACCGCGAGGTGTGGGTGCGTGAGCCGCGTCACGCCGAGCAGTCCGGCTTCGTGCCAAGGAACAGGCATCGCAGGTGAGCAAGGCTGTCTAGGGTGTGGATGTCGCATGCGGTAGTCGCCACCTCCGCAGCAGTACGGCGAATAACGCCAGCATGTACGTCCGCTGGCAGAAGTCGGCGCCAGTGGAGAAACATCCCACGAGGGGACATTTCGCCCGTAGGAATGGTGATCTGCCAGGCATGATGCCCGCTACGATGCGGTGCAGAAGCGCCGGAGCATCACGGGCACCGCCCAACCGCGGAGCTTCTACTTGGTCAGTTTGTCTTGCGTCTTCGTATCGAAGTCGCTTGCATCATGGCGTTCGTGCAATTGCTGAGCAGGATCGCCTGCCGTGCGATTGACCATCCGGCCACGTTTGACGGCAGGTCGTTTCGCAAGCATCTCGGCCCAGCGAATGACGTGAACGTAGTCACGCCCCTTCAGGAACTCGCCCGCTTCGTACTGTGTGCCGAGCGCCAGGCCGCCGTACCAGGGCCAGATCGCCATATCGGCGATCGAGTACTCGTCGCCCGCCATGTACTCGTGGTCTTTGAGGTGGCGATCGAGCACGTCCAGGAGGCGCTTCGCCTCCATCGCAAACCGGTTGATCGCATACTCAATCTTCACGGGCGCATAGTGATAGAAATGACCGAAGCCGCCGCCGATGTAGGGCGTGCTCCCCATCTGCCAGAACAACCAGTTCAGCGCTTCGGTGCGCTTGTTGGGATCGGAGGGCAGAAACACGCCAAATTTTTCCGCGAGATAGAGCAGGATCGATCCGGACTCGAACACGCGACGGGGTTTGGGACCGCTCCGATCCAGCAAGGCCGGAATCTTCGAGTTCGGGTTTATTTCTACGAAGCCGCTGCCAAACTGCTCGCCCTTGCCGATGTCGATCAACCAGGCATCGTACTCGGCGGCCCTGTGGCCGAGCGCGAGCAGCTCTTCCAGCATCACGGTCACTTTCACGCCGTTGGGCGTTCCACGGGAATACAGCTGTAAGGGGTGCTTGCCGACAGGTAACTTCGCCTCATGGGTCGGCCCGGCGATGGGCCGGTTCACACCTGAATACCGCCACTCCTCATGGGCACGCGGTCTATCCCATGTCCAGACCTTCGGCGGGGTGTAGGTGCTGTTGCTGCTCATTGCTCTGCCATCGCTCGCTGGTGATAGGGTTGACATCCCGAGCATGTCGGGCGGGTTGCAAGCCCGCATGATCAATTTCCAGCAGGCCTCGGAGAAGGCGTCACTGTAGATGTTGGCATTGCCGCCTATCTGGCTCCCTTGCTACCTTTCGCACGACGACCCGCGCACCTGCAAGGCAAGCGGCGCCGTCGGATCAAGGTCCAGCGCGTATCGGGGGGGGCGGGTGGCTATCGCCAGCGCCGACGAGACGTTCGATTTTGTCGTCTCCGGCGCCGGTTCCGCCGGGGCTGTGGTTGCCGCCCGGCTGTCAGAGAGCGGGCAGCATAGCGTGCTGCTTCTCGAGGCGGGCCCTCCCGATACAAATCCATGGATCCACATCCCGCTCGGCTTCGCGAAAACGTATGTCGATGAGCGGGTGAACTGGAAGTTCCAGAGCGCGCCGCAACCCCAATTCGACAACCGCCGCATCTACGTGCCACGCGGCAAGACGCTCGGTGGCACCTCTTCCATCAACGGCATGGTCTACATGCGCGGCCACCCCCAGGACTACAACCAGTGGCGCCAACGCGGCTGCGTTGGTTGGGACTGGGACAGCGTGCTGCCCTTCTTCAAGAAGGCGGAAAACCAGCAGCGTGGCCCAAGCCCGCTGCACGGTGTGGGCGGCCCGCTGAACGTGTCGGACCCGGTGGGGAGGTCGCGACTGGCGGATGCGCTGATCGGGGCAGCGCAGAGTCTCGGCATCCCTCGGACCGACGATTTCAATGGACCGCAGCAGGAAGGCGCTGGCTACTACCAGACGACGACCTCCAGGAGCAGGCGCTGGAGCACCGCCAAGGCCTATCTGGAACCAGCGCGCTCACGCTCGAATCTCGTGGTACGCCCGCGCAGCCAGTCGACGCGGGTCCTGATCGAGGGCAATCGTGCCGTCGGCGTGGAGTACCATTCCCCCGGCGGACGACGCGTGGCGCGGGCCAGGGTCGAGGTAATCGTCTGCGGCGGCGCCTATGGGTCACCGCAGCTGCTTCAGCTCTCGGGCCTCGGCCCTGCTGGGCATTTGCGCGAGATGGGGATCGAGGTCGTGCGCGACATGCCAGCCGTCGGCGCCAACCTCCATGACCACTTCAGCACCTATCTCATGTGGCGCTGCTCGCAGCCGATCACGATGAATGATCTGGAGAACAGCTGGGCGCGCAAGATCCTGGCCGCAATCCGCTACGGGCTGATGCGTGATGGCCCCATGGCGGTCAACGGCATCCAGAGTGGCGTCTTCACGCGCTCGGATCCGAGGTTGGAGCGGCCCGACATCCAGATCAACCTGCTGGAGTGGAGCACGCTGGAGCGATCGAAAGACCGCGTAACGCCGCACCCGTTTCCGGGCTTTACGCTCGGGCCGGTCCACCTCGCGCCGGACGGACGCGGCACAGTGCGTCTGACCAGCTCCGATCCGCTTGCGGCACCTGCGATCACCTTCGGCTTCCTCGGTTCCGACTACGACATGCGGGCGATGGTGGCGGCCATCGAACTCGCGCGCGAGATCGCAGCCCAACCGGCTATGCGGCCCTACGCTGTTGAGGAAATCGTGCCGGGCCCACGCGTCGAGAACGAAAGTGAGCTCGAGAACTTCGTGCGGCGGACCGGCGTTACCAATCACCACCCGTCGAGCAGTTGCGCCATGGGTACAGGCAGCAACTCGGTGGTGGATCCTCGTCTGCGGGTGCACGGTGTTGGCAGGCTTCGAGTCGCCGATGCCTCCATCATGCCCTCAGTAGTCGCCGGCAACACCAACGCGCCGTCCATCATGATTGGCGAGAAGGCGGCGGCCATGATCCTTGAGGATGCTGAGCAAGCCGTGCTGGCCTGATTGAGGCGCGCCGTTAGATCTGGCAACGCTGCAAGTCGGCCGCCGAACCCTATCGATCAAGTCCTGCTCCGACAGCCCTCTACTGAATTTCGGATCCCGTGCTGCGAGCCGAAGCCAGGCCGTTCCAGCCGTGGGCAATGAGTCCCTCCCGGCCTCCGGCGCGACTTACCCCGTCGGGCAAGGGACGCGTCTCGCTCGTTGCCGCTGCGGACTGGGGGCCGGTGATAGACGATAGTCGATATACGACATAGGACAGATGTTCCGTTAACGTATTGTTAAGTGGATGATTATCCGCGTTGTGTGGCGCCGCTCCAGCGTTCATGCATGATAGCGGCCGAGCAACCGCCCCGGACGCGACCATGTCGGACCTGCCGATCCTTGCCCACACTGACGAGAACGGCGCCACGGAGACTCTCGATGCGCACGCCCGTGCCGTCGCGAGGCTGGCTCGGCGGCTCGCTGATAGGTTCGATGCGGGCGACCTCGGCTTCGCGGCGGGCCTGCTTCACGATCTGGGCAAGTCGAAGTCGGGATTTCAGGAGTATCTGCGGAGTGAACGTGGGTCCGTCCCGCACTCGGCCGAGGGAGCCCGTTTCGCTGCGAGGCACTATGCATTGAAATGTCCTCCGCCGTTCGCAGCCCCTATCGGCCGACTTGTCGCCTTCGCGATTGCTGGCCACCACGCGGGCCTGGCGAACGGTCGCGCGATAGGCGGAGGCACCCAGCCGCTCGAGCAGCGCCTCGCCGACGCCGAGGACATGGCGCCCTGGTTCGACCTGGCCGAGCTTCCAGCGCTGAGCCAGCCCCCGGCTCCGTTGAAAGCAGCGCGGCTCGACCCCTTCGGATGGGCGTTCTTCACGCGGATGCTGTTCTCGGCCCTGGTGGATGCCGATTTTCTCGAGACGGAGCGGTGGTTCGGCGAGGTGACGGGCGAACCTGTGCCTCGGGGCTGGTCAGGGCACCTCGCAGCTCTCAAAGACAGCCTCGATGCACATCTGGCGACCTTTGCACCAGATGGTTCGGAGATTGCGCAGCTCAGAGCCGAGGTTCTGAGCGATTGCCGTGCTGCCGCACGCACACAGGACCACGGCCTGTTCACGCTGACAGTGCCGACGGGCGGCGGCAAGACGCTGTCGTCCCTTGCCTTCGCGCTCGATCATGCCCTCAAGCACAGTCTGGAGCGCGTCATCTACGTCATCCCCTTCACGTCCATCGTGGAGCAGACGGCCGCGGTGTTTCGCGCCGCGCTCGGGAACCCGGACGCGGTCCTCGAGCATCACAGCGCCTTCGACGCCGACAAGCTCGAGCAGTGCGGACAAAGCGACGGAAACACGGGGGCGGAGAAGCTGCGGCTCGCCGCCCAGAACTGGGATCGCCCCGTCGTCGTCACGACGGCGGTGCAGTTCTTCGAGAGCCTGTTTGCAAACCGGCCGTCGCGCTGCCGGAAATTGCACAACATCGCCCGCTCCGTCGTGGTGCTCGATGAGGCGCAGACACTCCCGATCAAGGTTCTCCGTCCCTGCCTGGCCGCATTGCGTGAGCTTGCGCGGGGCTACCACACCTCCATCGTCCTGTGCACGGCAACGCAGCCGGCCGTGACGCGGCGTGCAGGCCTCAAGGCCCCCGAGGCGCTGGAAGGCGTGCGGGAGATCATTCCGGCGGGCCGCAATCTGTTCGCCCGGCTCAATCGCGTGCGCGTGGAGCGGAGTGAAACGCTGAGCGATGAGCAACTTGTGGACGCGCTGAAGCGCGTCAACCAGGGGCTCGTGATCGTCAACACGCGGCGGCACGCGCGCGAGCTTTCAGACCTGCTGGAGCGGTCCGGCCTCGTCGGGGCGCGCCATCTCACCACTGCCATGACGGCCGCGCATCGCCAGCACGCGCTCCACGAGATTCGCGAGGATATTCGTCAGAAGCGCCCGGTCCGGCTGGTGGCCACCTCGCTGATCGAAGCCGGGGTCGACATATCGTTCGAGGCGGTCTGGCGCGCGTGGGCGGGGCTCGACCAGATCGCGCAGGCCGCCGGCCGCTGCAATCGCAACGGCGAGCTCGGTCCCGCGGGCGGCCGCCTCGTGATTTTCGCGCCGGAGGAGAAGGAAGGCCGCTCCGCGCCGCGCGAGCTGGAGCAGAACGCCGAAACGGCGAAGCGCGTGTTGCGCGACGGCATCCACGCGCTGTCGCCTGAGGCAACCGCGGCCTACTTCCGCGAGCTGCTCTGGACGAGGGAGGACGGAGGCCGCTGGCTGCAGCTCGACAACATGAAGGTGGGAGAGTCGGAAATACATGGCATCATCGCGGCGCTCGCCGAGAGCGGGCCGGGGCTCAATTTCCGCTTCGCCGACGTGGCCCAGGCCTTCTGCATTATCGAGGATGCGATGGTGCCGGTGATCATCCCGGCCTCGGCTCATGCCGTCGCGGGCGCACCAAGGGAGCTGATCGACAGCATCCCGCACAGAAAGTCGGCCGGAGGCACCGCCCGCGACCTGCAGCGCTTCATCGTGCAGATTCCCCGCCGAGCTCGTGGGAAGCTTCTGTCGGCGGGCGCAGCCCGCAGCATCGCGTCCGAGACGTTCGGAGACCAGTTCGTGGTCCTCGCCAACGAACCGCTCTATGGCGACGCCGCCGGCCTCGCGTGGGACGACCCGACCTATCGCAGCATCGAAAGCACGATGTTCTGAGAGGTGAGCCCGGCGCAGACAAGGTCCGCCGTAATCGTGCATCTGCCGCCTGATCTTGCATGGGGAAAAGCATAGGAGCTGTTCTTGACAGTTGTGTCACAAATTGTAGGGTTGGAACAAATATAGAACTTGTCTGCTGGAGCACGACATTGATGGGGGTCGCATTGCACGTGTGGGGCGAGTACGCCTGCTTTACACGCCCTGAGATGAAGGTCGAACGCGTCTCCTACGACGTGATGACACCGTCGGCAGCGCGCGGGGTGCTCGAAGCCATCCACTGGAAGCCAGCCATCACGTGGGTGATCGATCGCATCCACGTGCTGAAGCCGATCCGCTTCCAGACCTTCCGGCGCAACGAGGTCGCGTCGAAGATTCCGGCCACCGCCGCACGTCGGGCCATGGAGCGGGGTGAGCTCGAAGGCCTCGGCCTTTCCGTCGACGAAGACCGCCAGCAGCGCGCGACGATAGCCCTCTGCCAGGTCGCCTACGTCATCGAGGCGCGCTTCGAGATGACGGCCAAGGCCGGCGACGAGACCCCCGCCAAGCACATCGAGATGTTCAAGCGGCGCGCGGCCAAGGGCCAGTGCTTTCATCGCCCCTATCTGGGCTGCCGCGAGTTCGCGGCCGACTTCGAGCTGGTCGACGGCCCGCTGCCGCAGTCCACCCTGTCTGCCGACCAGAGAAACCGCGATCTCGGCTGGATGCTCTACGACATCGATTTCGCGAGCGCGGACAAGCGGCCCATGTTCTTCCACGCGCGCCTCCGGGATGGCGTGATCGACGTCGCCGGGGCGCGCAAGGAGGGCCTCGCGTCATGACCATCCTGCAGTCGCTGGCAAGATTTTATGAGCGGTTGGAGGGGCGCGGAGAATCACAGGGCATAGAGTTGGTTCCTCGCTTCGGCTTCAAACCGGTCGAGATCGACTTCGTGCTCGAAATCATGCCCGACGGACAGCCGCTGTCTTTGATACGACTGATTCCTCCTGACGAGCGACGTGGCCCCACGCTCATGATGCCCGGCGCCGCGTACAATCCTAAGCCTGGCAAGAGCGAACCCGAATGGGAGGATCTGTCCTTCTCCAGCAGGACGTCTGGCAGGCGAAGCTACACATTCTGGGACAAATCCAGCTACGTATTTGGCGTCACCAGCAGGAAGGCGCCGGGTGACACAGGGCAGAAGGTCCTTCCTGATGTCACGAGCAAGTCGCGAGAGGACCACCTGGCGTTTGTTGCAGCCCATAAGAAACTGCTGGTCGGCGCAAAAGACCCAATGCTCAAAGCGTTGCTGCAGTTCGTCGAGCGCTGGGAGCCCGATGGTTGGGAGAAGAGTGGCTTCTCGGCTGATGCGCTGGATAGGAATGTTGCCTTCAGGGTGAAGGGCGCGCCTATCAGAATTGACGAAGTTGATGAAGCACGCCGCCTTGCCACAAGTGTGGTTCGCTCGAGAACACCGCCCGATTACTGTCTGATCGAAGGCAAACTGGCTCCGTTTGCGCCGAAGCATCCTCAGTTCAAGGGTGTTGCTGGAGCACAAAGCTCGGGGGCGGCACTCGTTTCCTTCAACGCCGATGCATTCAGGAGCTACGGCAAGGAACAGGGCGCCAACGCTCCTGTGTCCGAGGACGCGGCATTCCGCTACGGCGCGGCGTTGAACTGGCTGCTCGACCGGTCGAACGCGCGTTCGTTTCGCCTTGGCGAGACCACCGTTGTGTTCTGGGCCGACGAGAAGACCGTTGGGGCCGACCAGAAGCAGGTGGGCGAGCAGTCTGCCTTGGCAGCCGAGGATGAGTTCTGGAAGCACCTTGGACCGTCGCCAATGGCGGATGTTGAAGATGTGGGCGAGGCTCTAACCCCAGAAGCAGAAGATGACTGGAGCGATAGTGACATCGAATATGAGCGCGATGCGGACTCAGACAACGCCGACCGCATTCGCGGAGAGATACAAAAAGCGGCGACCGCTCGAGGGGTGCCGAGCATCGATGCGCTGAAGTCGGAAACGCGCTTGCACGTCCTCGGCCTCTCGCCGAACAGCGGGCGCATCGCCGTGCGCTTCTGGCTGGTCGACACCTACGGTCACATTGCCGAGAGCTTGGAGCACCACGTTGAAGATCTGACGATCCTCCCACGGCCATTCGCGCAAGGGATGCCCAAGCCTGGCGCACTCGTTCTGGAGCTCGTGCCTGCCTCTATTCGCAAGGACCGCGCAAGAGTCGCGAAGCTGCTTCGGAGTAAGTGGATGGCCAAGCTCATGGGGGAGATGTTTTTCGCAATCATCTCTGGGCGCGCGTATCCGCAAACGTTGCTTGCCACCATTGTAGCCCGTCTTCGCGCCGACAAATTCATCGCCGGCTACCGCAAGGACGGATCGATATCGGGAGCGCGCGTCGCGCTATGCGTTGCAACGATCAACCGAAAAATTCGCCTCCGTAACGGACCAACCGAGGAGAAAATTCCGTTGTCGCTTGATCCTGAAAATATGAACGCGGCTTATCGTCTTGGACGTCTGTTTGCCCTCATCGAGGGGGCCCAGAAGGCTGCATTGCCGAAACTCAACGCAACAGTGAAGGATCGTTTCTTTGGTTCCGCCTGCGCAACTCCGGCTCGGGTATTCCCTCTCTTGCACAAGAACGCAATGAACCATCTGGCAGCCGTCAGAAAGGAGAGAGGGGCCGGCCTCGCAGGCTGGATGGAAAAGGAGATCGGTCAAGTATGGTCCGGCCTGTCGGATGACCTCCCGCGGTCGCTCAGACTGGACGAGCAAGGACGCTTTATTGCCGGCTACTACCATCAGCGCTTTTCTAAGGCGGTGGACGCTCCCGCCGAAGCCCAGAGCATTCTCGCGAGCGATCCAGAGGGAACCGAGCAATGACTGACCTGAAAAACCGCTACGACTTCGTCTTCTTCTTCGATGTCGCCAACGGCAACCCGAACGGCGATCCCGACGCCGGCAATCTGCCGCGCATGGACCCGGAGACCGGGCAGGGCCTCGTCTCGGACGTCTCCATCAAGCGCAAGATCCGCAACTATGTCGCCGATGCGTGCAACGGCAAGGCTGGCCACGCCATCTACGTCACCGAGAACGCCATCCTGAACGAAGAGCACCGCAAGGCTTATGCCGCGATCAGAAAGGATGACGAGAAGGTCCAGAAGGCCAAGTCGCTCTCCCCGCAAAACGACAAGGAAGCCGCCGAGCTGCGCGCGTGGATGTGTGCCAACTTCTTCGACATCCGCACCTTCGGCGCGGTGATGAGCACCGGCATCAACTGCGGCCAGGTGCGCGGGCCGCTGCAGTTCGTCTTCGGCCGCTCGGAGGAGCCCATCATGCCGCTCGAGATCTCGATCACGCGCATGGCCGCGACCAACGAGGCCGAGAAGCGCAAGCGGGGCGAAGCGGATGATGATGCCCGCGGCGACAATCGCACCATGGGCCGCAAGCACATCGTCCCTTACGGCCTCTACAGGGCGCACGGCTTCGTCAATGCCAAGCTCGCCCAGAAGACCGGTTTCAGCACCGAGGACCTGGCACTCGTGCGTGAGGCCCTCACCCGCATGTACGACCTCGACCGCTCGGCGGCACGCGGCGAGATGGCCGCCCGTCGCGCGATCGCGTTCCGGCACGACAGCGACCTCGGCAACGCGCCGGCGCATAAGCTGTTCGATCGCGTCACCGTGCATCGCATCCACGACGGAACCAGCGTGCCCGTAGGCGACAAGCGGTCCCACAACTGGCCGCCTGCGCGCGCCTTCGCCAACTACGAAATCCGGTTGAACGAGGCGGATCTGCCGCCCGGCATCACGGTCGAGCACTGGGTCTGACGGGAGGATGCGATGGAGCCGGAGCCTGACCCCATCCCCCTCTCCGCGCTTCAGCATTATCTCTTCTGCCCGCGTCAATGCGCGCTGATCCACGTCGAGCAGGCGTGGTCGGAGAATGCGCTTACGGCTGAGGGGCGGTTGCTGCACGAAAGGACGGCGGCGGCCGGTGCCGAAAGGCGGCGCGGCGTGCGCACCGTCACGGCCATGCCGATCGCCTCGCATCGGCTCGGCGTGGCGGGCATTGCCGATGTGGTCGAGATGCTCGAGGACGGCGCCGGTGGGTGGCGGCCTCATCCCGTCGAGTACAAGCGCGGCCGGCCCAAACCCCACCGCGCCGATGAGGTGCAGCTCTGTGCCCAGGCGATGGCGCTCGAGGAGATGTTCGGCGTCGACATGGCCGAGGGCGCCCTGTTCTACGGCGAGACGCGGCGGCGCGTTGCCGTCGCCTTCGATGCCGAGCTGCGGCGGCTGACCGGGGAGGTCGCCGCTGCCGCCCGCGCCATGCTAGTCGCGGGCACCACACCGCCGCCCATCTTCGAGAGGCGCAAGTGCACCTCCTGCTCGCTCCTCGATCTCTGTCGGCCGCGGCAAATCGGGACCAGGCGCTCGGCGTCCGCATGGCTGGCGCGCCGCATTGCCGAGGAGGCGTGAGTGCAATCATGCGTCGCCATCTCAACACCCTCTATGTGACGTCCGAGGGCGCGTGGCTCAGCAAGGACGGCGAGAATGTCGTCGTAGCGGTGGAGGGTGCCGAACGCGGCCGCCTCCCGCTCCACACCATCGGCGGCATCATCGGCTTCGGCCGCGTTCTAGTCAGTCCGCCGCTGCTCGGCGCCTGCGCCGAGGTCGGCATATCGGTTTCCTTCTTCTCCGAGCACGGCCGCTTTCTTGCCAGGGTGGAAGGCCCCGTCTCCGGCAACGTGCTGCTCAGGCGCAGCCAATACCGCTGGGCCGATGCTGTCGCAAAGCGCGATGCCATCATCAGGTCGCTGGTGGCGGGCAAGGTGATCAACCAGCGTGCCGTGCTCGCCCGGGCGCTGAGAGATCACGGGTCCGCCATGCCCGAGGCGCAGCGCGCGGCCCTGCAGGCGGGTGCCGACCGGCTCGCAGGCATCGTGCGCAGGCTGGAGAAGCCGGCCGATGGCGACGCCCTGCGCGGGCTCGAGGGCGAGGCGGGCCTCGTCTACTTCTCCGTCTTCGATCACGTCGTGCTCGGCGAGAAGCCGCAGTTCGCCTTCACCGGTCGCAGCCGCCGGCCGCCGCTCGATGCCATCAACGCGCTCCTGTCGTTCGTCTACAGCCTTCTCACTGCCGACGTGCGCGGGGCGCTCGAAGGCGTCGGGCTCGATCCGGCAGTCGGTTTTCTTCATGCCGACCGTCCCGGGCGACCAAGCCTGGCACTCGATCTGGTGGAGGAGTTCCGGCCTTTCTTCGCCGACCGCCTGGTGCTCTCGCTCATCAATCGACGTCAACTGGCGCCTAAGGACTTCCGGCGTCTCGACAACGGCGCGACGCTGCTGACCGACGAGGGCCGCAAAACCGTGCTCGTAGCCTACCAGGAGCGCAAGCGCGACGAGATCCATCATCCGTTTCTCGACGAGAGGGTAACTGTGGGCTTGCTCTGGCACATCCAGGCGCAGCTCCTGGCCAGGCATCTGCGCGGCGACCTCGATGCCTACCCGCCCTTCGTGTGGAGGTGACGTAGGTCATGATGATCCTGATCAGCTACGACGTGTCGACCGAGAGCCAGGGCGGCAAGCGGCGCTTGCGTCGCGTGGCGCGCGCATGCCGCGACTATGGCCAGCGCGTTCAGTACTCAGTGTTCGAGTGCGAGGTCGATCCCGCGCAGTGGGTGAAGCTGAAGGCGCGGCTCATCCAGGAGATCGAACCCGAGAAGGACAGCCTGCGCTTCTACCACCTCGGCACCAACTGGAAGCGCCGGGTGGAGCACGTGGGCGCCAAGCCGGTGCTCGATCTCGAGGGGCCGCTCGTTCTGTGAGGCCCTTTCTGGGCGTGGCCCGCGGCAGAAAGACACCCATGCGAACCTGGAGCGTCCGGGCATCGGCCGGGGGGTTCGCCGAGCCGTAGCAGCGCCGTCGTTGGCGCACTTTCTGCACAGGAGGCGGTCCCCGCCCCTTGTCGTGGGCTCGCTTCGCTGGCAGGTTCGCGCAATCGTGCCAATTTCCCGTTCTTTGCCATCGTGTTAGACACAGAGCGTCGCCCGTCACACGCGGGCGTGGATTGAAACAGCACGTGCCGGAGCGCACGAAGCGGTGGCGCAAGCAGTCGCCCGTCACACGCGGGCGTGGATTGAAACCTGTCCTGGGAGTGGATGGAGCTTTCGGTTGTGACGTCGCCCGTCACACGCGGGCGTGGATTGAAACGTTATCCACAAGATCACAAGATGCTGTTAACGAGTCGCCCGTCACACGCGGGCGTGGATTGAAACCCGGCCACACGGCGCCCGTAATCCGCGCTGCCGCGTCGCCCGTCACACGCGGGCGTGGATTGAAACTTGTCGGCATAGGAAGGCTTGCGCTCCGGCTCCCGGTCGCCCGTCACACGCGGGCGTGGATTGAAACGTCATCAGAGAACGCGGGCTCGCGCCTGGGAGCAGTCGCCCGTCACACGCGGGCGTGGATTGAAACTATAATTCGCGGCGCACTGAGGATCGGGGCAGGCGTCGCCCGTCACACGCGGGCGTGGATTGAAACTCCTGGGTCGATTTGAGCATTTCCGAGCTGTGCAAGTCGCCCGTCACACGCGGGCGTGGATTGAAACACTGGCCGGACCGTCTCGACTACGCGGTCTCGCTGGTCGCCCGTCACACGCGGGCGTGGATTGAAACCGTTCGCTGCTGACTACGGTCAGCTCCATGATCACGTCGCCCGTCACACGCGGGCGTGGATTGAAACGGTTGCCGGATAGGTCTAGGGTCCACGCAGCGACGGTCGCCCGTCACACGCGGGCGTGGATTGAAACTCGATCAGGCTGATCTCGCGCGCGTCGTGATCGTGTCGCCCGTCACACGCGGGCGTGGATTGAAACGCGAAAACCGCCGTCAGTTGGCCCTCACGGCTGGTCGCCCGTCACACGCG
>JBFWRV010000039.1:0-58872 GCA_050248715.1 Hyphomicrobiaceae bacterium
ATTGACACGCTGCCGGTCGCCAAGGAGAAATTGATGCAGGCCGCATGACGCCCGACAGCTTCGTGCAATCGGACAGCCCACCCCCGATTAACGAAGCACGTCAGAGCAAGTCCATACTTCTACAGATCAGGCCACACTCCTCGCTCGGCTATCGCCCGCCGGCACCCGAGACGATCTTGCCGCCAGCGTCTGCTCTGCCTACGCTGCGCTCCGGTCAGACCAGACGCTGGCCAATAGCGGCCGGACTCTAACCTAACTCCTGGTACCGCAGCGTGGGGCAGTCCAGCTGCACTTTCCGCCGCCCGTGAGTTCAAGCATCTTAGGACCGGAGATGATCTTCCAAGTCACTAACGGCTCCTTCTTGTAATCGACCGATATCCCGACCCACGACATCCGTTCGTACCGAAGCACGTCGGTGTAGTCGGTCGAGTTCCGCACGCTCTCCCGCTTGTAGTGGACGCTCACACCGATCACAGCGATGGCGGCAACAATCACCAGCCCCTGCTTCACCATTCACGCAACCTCCCTCCCCCGAGCTGCAACTTCTTTTCTACCCTCAATGCAGCGCAAGAGAACAGCCGCACCAACCATCGCGCAACCCCGTGCCACAACGAGCCTCGCGCCACCGAAATCCGTGACGCGCAGCCGCACCAGTCTGCGTGTATTTATCCTTCGATTCCCGTGAGCTGCGCGGCACCGGGCAGCATGATACGGGGATCACATACTATATATAGTATGTCGCCACCCATCCCCCGCGTCGCTCGCGTCCCTCTCACTTCCAAGCAGCCAGAGTCCTGCCCCCACTGCGGCGGCAAGAACCTCAAGCGGCGAGGCACGCGCGAAAAAAAGCTCGAGATCGTGCAGCTCTGGCGCTGCGCATCGTGCAAGCGCACTTTCACGCCGGGCCCCTCCGCGCTGCACAACAAGACCTATCCGCTGCGGATGATCCTCTCGGCGCTCACCGACTATGACCTCGGCTACTCGCTGGAAGAGACCGCCGCGCGCCTCAAAAAGAAAGTGCACCGCAGCGTCTCACCATCAACCATCGCGTCATGGCTCAATGAGTACAAGCAGCACTGCAGTTATCGCCGGCTGCGCGCCGCCGGCCTCAGGCGCTTCCCTGCTAACCAGACGATCCGCTCGATCAAGCTCTATCACCGACAGATTTACGGCTACGCGTACCACCGGCCGAAGCTCGACTTCGTGACGCTCGGGCTCGCTCGATGACAAACGTCCTGGCGACGCCACCTTCGCCACACTCGCAGATTTCCTGGAGGCAATACCCACGACGTGTCCGCACGACCTCTTCCGCCGCGACGACGACCCCAAGGCGCGGGCGTCGCAGGCGACGCCAACGTGGGCCGATGCGTCACGCATCATCATCAACACGAAGCGCAACGCGGCGACGGACACAGCCGAGCTCATCATCCCCGCAGTCGGCAACAACAAACTGCGCCACGAGACATTGCAGAACTTCATGCTCTGCAACGACAGCGTCACGGTCGCTGTCGAGATTCCTATCTGGCTGGACGAAGCCGACATCACCGCGCTCGAACACCAGCACGGCATCGAGCTCGTGCCACGCAGCAGCTCGTCCGAGCGCGCCATCACGGGACACTTCGATTTCCTGCAGGTGAGGAACGGCTGTGTGCACGTCCTCGATTACAAGCCCGACGCGCAGACGAACAAACCGATCGCGCAGCTCGCGATCTACGCCCTGGCGCTGACGCGCCGTGTTCCCGGTCTCAAGCTGTTCGACATCAAGTGCGCCTGGTTCAACGAACACGAGTACTGCGAAATTTTTCCACGCACGCTGTTCGTGCGGAAATAACGTTTTTCTTTAATCAGTACACGTATCTGCCCGCGCGTGTTCTCATCAAAAAACTAAGTCGTTGATTTGATTGGTCGGAGCGGGGAGATTCGAACTCCCGACCCCTTGCTCCCGAAGCAAGTGCGCTACCAGGCTGCGCTACGCTCCGCCCGACCTCGAGCCGTGCCCGATCCAGGCGCCAGAGGTCGCCCGGAACGGGCTATATAGCCGCCCCCCCGGATGCCCGCAAGCCGGGCCTGAGCGCGATCAGGTTCCGGCGGGCGTCGGCGTCACGGGCGTTCGGGGCGGCCAGTTTTTGGGCAGCTGTCCGCAGCGGTGGGTCGTCGCGCGGCGGCTCCGCACGCGGGCGTCAGCGCACGATCTCGTCGAGCAGCTTCGCCAGCGCCTCAGGCGCCGTGACGTTGGGGCTGTGGCTGGCGTCCATCTCGAAGTAGCGCCAGGCGGAATCGGACTTGAACCGCTTGGAGAATTGCAGGAACGCGTCGTCCGGAGTCTTTCTGGTGCAGTAGATATAGCTGCGTGGGAACGGGGGCATCGGGTTGCGCACCTGCAAGGCCTGGGTGAACGTCTTGACCGGCTGCGGTCTGCGCCGCGGCGTGATCCAGGCAAGGTCGGCCGCGGAGGTGTCGGGTGGCGTCGGGTTGGGTGGAATGAGCCAATCCTGCGTGCTGCCGCCGCCGGCGGCTGGAGGCGGTGCGGGTCCGCGCAGGTCGAGCAGACTCTGCCCGTGTCCTGGCACGAATGCGTCGAGATAGATGAGGTGGCTGACGCGCTCCGGCACCCGATCGGCCACGCCTGTCACCACCATGCCGCCATAGCTGTGCCCGACCAGGATGAAGTTGCGCAGGTCCTCGAATTCGATGACCGCCAGCACGTCCTTGACGTGCATCTGGAGATCGACGGCGGGGCTTGCGTGGTGCGCGCGCTCGCCGAGCCCGGTGTAGGTCGGCGTGAAGACCTCGTGGCCGGCGGTCCGCAGCAGAGGTCGTACTTTCTTCCACGCCCAGCCCGCCGACCACGCGCCGTGGCAGATCAGGAACGTTGCCATCTCCTCCGCCCCCCGGATGTGTCTCGACCCTGCAAGCCTACCACATCCCGCAGCCCTGCTCGACCTTGCCGCCGGCGCATGCAACATTGGCCGATGGGCGCGACGGGAGTGCAAGCCGATATGCTCGATCGATACGGTTTCCCCCTGACCACGTCGTCTGCTGCCGCGCGTGATGCCTATGTCGCGGGCGTCGACCTTTCTCTGTCGGCCAACCATGGATCCGAGGAGGCGTTCCGGCGCGCAATAGCCTGCGACGAGGGCTTGGCCGCGGCGCATGTGGCACTGGCCCGCACGCTGCAGGTTCAGCACAAGCCGGCAGAGGCCAAGGTCGCGGCCTCCCGCGCCCGCGAGCTTGCCGCATCGCTGCCCGCGCGCGAGAAGAGCCACGTCAACGCGCTGGCCACCGTGGTCGACGGCGGCAGCGTCAAGGGGCTCGCCGCGGTCAAGGAGCACCTTGCGGCCTACCCGCGCGATGGCATGGTGCTTGCGCCGTGCACGGGCGTGTTCGGCCTCATCGGCTTCTCCGGGCGCGAGGGCCGCGAGGCGGAGCTGTTGGCTTTGCTGGAACCGCTGGTCTCGGTCTACGGCGAGGACTGGTGGTTCACGAGCGCCCACGCCTTCGCTCAGGTCGAGGCCGGCGAGATTGCTGCCGCGGAGCGGACGATCGAGCGCTCGCTCAGGCTCAATCCCCGCAATGCCAACGGCGCGCATATTCGCGCGCACGTCTACTACGAGGCGGGCGAGCGCGCCGCGGGCCTCGCCTACCTCGCGGACTGGTGGAAGGACTACGATCGGGAAAGCTTGCTGCACTGTCATATCAGCTGGCACATCGCGCTCTGGCAGATGGCAGCGGGCCGCACGCAGGAGGCCTGGGAGTTCTTCGATGCCAACCTGCGTCCCGGCATCTCCACGGGGCCGCCGATCAACACCTTGTCGGATTCCGCCTCGTTCCTGCTGCGCGCGGAGATGGCAGGGGAGGCGCGCCGGCCGGACCTGTGGCGCGAGATCAGTGCTTACGCGACACAGTGGTTCCCCACGCCCGGCATCGCCTTCGCCGATGTGCATGCGGCCCTTGCGCATGCTTTCGCCGGCAATACCGAAGCGCTTGCCGGGATCATCGGGCGCGCCAAGGGGCCGGCCGCTGACGTGGTGGCGCCGCTCGCCCGCGCATTCGGGTCGTTCAGCCGCGCCGGGTGGACCGAGGCCGCCGCGGAGCTGCGGGCCGTGTTGTTGTCGCACGAGCGCATCGGCGGCAGCCGCGCCCAGCGCGATCTGATTGAATATGCACTCGCTGTGTGCCTGTTGCGGTCAGGCCGGACCGAAGAAGCGCGGGCGCTGTTGCATTCCCGCCGCAGCCGAAGCGGCGTGGATGGCTGGCCAGTCCAGGGCCTTTGAATCACCGTCTTGCGCTGGATTCTTGCGCGCAAACGCCAATTCACGCTATCGCCGACGCATTGGTGTGCATAAGCGACGGCCTCAGCGCAGCCAGGACGTGCTCTGTGCGACGCTGCCGGCGTTACCGAGGAGCGAAGCGGCGCGCTAGAGGGCCCAAGAGGAGACCGGTTGAGCTGAGCGACAGAATGAGCGCTGGCGAAATCGCGCAGAAGCCTGCCCCGCCGGGGCGTCCCGCCCGCTGGGCGCCGCTGCGGACGTGGAGTCGCGAGCGCGGGCGCTTCTGGGTGTGGGTGACGGTGGCGACGCTGGCGCACGCAGGCCTAATCGTTGTCGCCAGCCTGTCGCTGTCGGATTCCGCGCGGCGCAGGATGGGCGAGTTCGACGGCGCTCCCGACGGACTGAGCGTCGAGATTGTCGATGCCGCGGATCTGGAGAGCTGGAACACGGTGAAGGTCCCACCGCCACCGTCGCCGCCGCCGAGTCCCCAGGTCTCGCCCACGCCGCCGCAGCAGCAAACTCCGCCGATCGAGCAGGCGCAGCCCGCCCCGCCGGAGGAACGGCCTCCCGCCCCGACGCCCGAGGAGGCGACGTCGACCACGGCCTCGATCGAGAAATCCTCCGCGCCCGTTCCTCCCGTGGAGGGCCCCACGGAGAAACCGATCGAGAAGGCCGAGCCCAAGGAGACGAAGCGCGCCAAGGAGGCGAAAGAGGCCAAGGAGCCGCCCAAGGAAGCGAAAGAGAAGTCCAAGCCGGCACCGGATCGGCAGGCGTTGCAGCTGACGGTGCCGAACCTGCCCGCCCTGATCCCGAGCGGACCCGGCTCGGCCGTGATGCGTCCGCCTAACATCACGCGCTCGGGCGAGAATGACGAGTTCGGTCGCGGGGTGATACGGGCGTTGAAGCGGACCATGCCGCAGGTCAATTGGCTTGGCCGCGTGACCATCCGGCTGCTCCTGACCGACAAGGGCAATATCCAGGAAGTGCAGCTGATGCGGAGCGGGGGGGATCCGCTCATGGACCAGAACGTGGTGTTCGCTGCCAAGCAGTCGAACTTCCCCATCCCGCCCAGCGGCTCGACGGTGGCTGACCGCACGTTCTACGTGACTTACGTCTATCACTGAGCCGGACGCAGGGGCCTAGCGGGCGCGACAACCGTCGGCGAGGCAGGTGGTCGAGCGCTGCGTCGGCCGGCGCGCAGGCAGGGCGGGCGGCGGCAGCCGCTTCAATAACTCGGCGAGTCGTGGGTAGAAAAAGTCGCTGCCGGGATAGCCGTCGATACGCCCCACCTCCTGTCCGTTCTCCACGAGCACGAAGGTCGGTGTGCCGGTGACGGGACGCCGCAGCGCGACGCCGGCGTAGCCTTGATCGCGGATGTGGACGCGCCTGAGCGGGGCCAGCCGACCCTCCTCGCTGTTGGGGTAGGACGGTCCGATCTCAGCATGCCAGCGACGGCACCACACGCAATTGGGATCGTCGAACATGACGAGCTCGGCGGCGTGCAGGGCCCCAGCGCCGCCGAGGAGGCTTCCGACGAGCAACGCCAGCAGGAAGGTGAGCCTGATCATCATTGGCGGCATCTCGGGAGCCGTCGCGCCCCTGGCAACCGGCGCAATGCAGTTGCGTACCAGCACACCGGCGGCCTTGCCAAACGATTTTGCTCAGTTCGGGGCGCTGGAGCCGTCTCTCGAGCCGGTGCGCGACCTCTTGGGTGCATCCAAACCCATACCCTTGAGGTTCTCGATCTTCAGGTTCTGCAGCCGGGACTGGATGCGGTGGCAGGTGCGCGACCACTCCCGCTTCGTCATGTGCGTCCCCTTGTCCCAGAGCTGCATGCAGTCGGCCAGCGCATCGGCCATGCCCTTGGACGCCGGCGCCTGCGCGGGGGCTGTCGGCAGGGAGCCTGTCGATTGGCCAAGCGCGACGTTTGGGCCGACGCTCAGAGCCAAGCCCATGCCGATCAGAGCGGGCACCAATACTCCTTGAACAGGCATTGAATTTTCCCCCCACATTCGGCTCGGTTCAGCCGACCATTGACCAACATTCGGGCATCAGCCGTAGACGGCTATCTCGGCCACAGTGTGGCGCTGGTTCCCGAGCCCATCGACGGCGCGCGCGGCGTCTGTTAACTCAGACGCCGGCACCTGACAAACGCCCCGGCACCCCGGGCGGGAGAGACACTGCACCATGAAGGCGATGCTGAGCCGGAGCGCGGGCGGCCCCGAGACGTTGAGGCTCGAGGAGCTGCCGGACCCGCGGCCGGGCCCCGGTGAGGTGCTGCTGGCCGTCAAGGCCTGCGGTGTCAACTATCCCGACGTGCTCATCATCGAGGACAAGTATCAATACAAGCCGCCGCGCCCCTTCGCACCCGGCGGCGAGGTGGCCGGCGTAATCGAGTCGATCGGCCCTGGCGTGACCCAATTCAAGCCGGGCGACCGCGTGATCGGCTCCACCATCTCGGGTGGCATGTCGGAGAAGGTGGCGGTGCCGGCCGAGGTCTGCATCGCCATGCCGGATAGCATGCCGTTCGATGAGGCGAGCGCGCTGGTGCTCACGTACGGCACGTCCATCTACGCGCTGAAGGATCGCGGCGGGCTCAAGAAGGGTGACACGCTGCTGGTGCTCGGCGCGGCTGGCGGCGTCGGCATTTCTGCGGTCGAGCTCGGCAAGGCCTATGGCGCGCGCGTGATCGCGGCGGTGTCGTCCGAGGACAAGCTGGCGTTCGCCAGGAAGCACGGCGCCGATGATGGCGTCGTCTATCCACCGGGCCCGTTCGACAAGGCGGGCGCGAAGGCGCTGGCCGACTTGTTCAAGCAGGCATGCGGCGACAAGGGCGCCGACGTCATCTATGACCCCGTCGGCGGCGACTACTCGGAGGCGGCATTGCGCGCCATCGCCTGGGAGGGGCGCTTCCTCGTCGTCGGCTTCCCGGCCGGCATCCCGCGGCTGCCGCTCAATCTGACGCTTCTGAAGTCCTGCCAGGTCGTCGGCGTGTTCTGGGGAGCGTTCACGCGCCGCGATCCTGCGGCCAACGCCGCCAACATTGCCGAGCTGATGCGGCTCTACAGCAAGGGTGCGATCCGCCCGGTGGTGTCGGAGCGCTATCCTTTGGCAAGGGCCGGTGAGGCCATCGCTCGGCTCGCCGCCCGCAAAGCCATGGGCAAGATCGTCGTTACGATGGAGTGAGAACCGTGCAGCCAGGTCACACGCGCTGGTGGTGGATACGACATGCGCCGGTGCCGGACGGCGGCAGGATCTACGGTCAGAGCGACCTTGATTG
The DNA here is from genome assembly GCA_050248715.1 of Hyphomicrobiaceae bacterium. GTDB lineage: Bacteria > Pseudomonadota > Alphaproteobacteria > Rhizobiales > Hyphomicrobiaceae > AWTP1-13. Next base: position 7,552 of record JBFWRV010000039.1, read on the forward strand.
CGACTGCACGGATGCCGAGATTTTCGGCGTGCTCGCCCGCGAGCTGCCGAAGGGCGCCGTGTGGGTCACGAGCAACCTCGCGCGCACCCGCCAGACGGCGCAGGCGATCCTCGATGCCGCCAACGGCCGGCATGCGGACGTGAAGCCTCTCGCCATCCCGGCGCTCGCCGAGCAGCATCTGGGCGCCTGGCAGGGCATGGAGCGCAAGCCCTTCTATGCCGAGCGTAAGGTCGGTACGCACACGCTCTGGTTCGGGCCCGCTGACGAGCGCCCGCCCGGCGGGGAGAGCTTCGTCGACCTCGTGAACCGCGTGCGTCCGGTCATCGAGCAGCTGACCGTCGAGCACCGCGGGCGTGACATCGTCGCCGTCACGCATGGCGGCACCATCAAGGTCGCCATCGCGGTCGCCCTGGGGCTGGCGCCGCAGGCGGCCTTGAGCTTTCTGGTCGAGAACTGCTCGATCACCAAGCTCGACTATCTGCATCCCGAGGATGCGCCGGCGCTGTGGCGGGTCTCTGCCGTCAATCACAGGCCCTGGTCGAAGGCTGTCGTGCTCGACGCCGTGGGCAATCCGGTCAATCCGCTCCCCGTCGACCGCGCCTGAGCGTCTCGGCTACTTCTTCGTGCCGAAGTCCACGCGCGGCGTCTGCATCTCCGTCGGCGCGATGTCGAACGTCGCCATCTGTTGCGTGGACGGGTACATGATCGAGCGCCAGATGCGGCCGGGGAAGGTCGTGATCTCCGTATTGAAGACGCGTACCGCCTCGATGTAGTCGCGCCGCGCGATGGCGATACGGTTCTCCGTGCCCTCGAGCTGCGACTGCAGCGCCAGGAAGTTCTGGCCCGACTTGATGTCGGGGTATCGCTCGGCCACGACCAGCAGCTGGCGCAGAGCGCCGCCGAGCGAGTTCTGCGCATCCTGGAAGCGCTTCATGGCTTCGGGATTGGTGAGGATGTCGGCGGGGATGTTGATCTGGGCCTGTGTCGCCTTGGCGCGCGCTTCGATCACGGAAGTCAGCACGTTCTTCTCCTGATCCGCGAAACCTTTGACGGTCTCGACCAGATTGGGGATCAGGTCGGCGCGACGCTTGTACTGGGAAAGCACTTCCGACCACTTGGCCTTGGCGGCCTGCTCATAGGTCGGGATATTGTTGACGCCGCAGCCGGCCAGCGAGGCGGCGAGCAGCAGAGCGGCAAGAAGCGTGAAGATGCGGGCAAGACCCTGGCGAAGCATATGTGCCTCCTGTCGGCAAGGACGCGCGCCCTCGCGCGGGTTCAATTGGGGTGCGATTATGGCGAGTGCCAGGGCAGGCGGCTAGGCATTCGGCACGCTTGGCTAATTTGAACCGTAGGAGCAGCGACCCAACATGAGCACGGCCATGGACTATGTCCCCGTTCCGCTGCCCCACTACGCCGAGTTGCCGGTCGAGGAAATGCGGCGACGGGCGCATGACTTCTATGCCGGCATCCGCACACGCCATACCGTGCGTGATTTTTCTCCGAGGTCGGTACCCCGCGACATCATCGAGCAATGCCTGCTGGCGGCGGGCACCGCGCCCAGCGGCGCCAACCACCAGCCCTGGCACTTCTCCGTGATCGTCGACCCGGCCATCAAGCGGCGGGTGCGCGAGGGAGCGGAGGCGGAGGAGAGGGCGTTCTACGAGGGGCGCGCCGGTCAGGAATGGCTCCACGCCCTGCAGCCGCTCGGCACCGACGCCAACAAGGCGTTCCTGGAGACCGCGCCTTATCTGATCTGCATCTTCGGCTCGCGCAAGAGCCGGGGCATGGGCGGCAAGCTGCTCAAGAACTACTACGTTCCGGAGTCCGTGGGCATCGCCACCGGCTTTCTCATCGCCGCATTGCATCGGGCCGGGCTGGCGACGCTCACACATACGCCGGCGCCGATGGGATTCCTCAACGAGATCTGCGGGCGCCCCGAGAACGACAAACCCTACATCCTGCTCGTCACCGGCTATCCCGCGCCCGACGCCACCATTCCCGCCTATGCCATGCAGAAGAAGCCGCTCGAGGAGATCGCGACGTTCCTGTAGCATGATTGCCCGGCCGGCACCTGAGAGAGCGTGCAGCCAGCGCCGACCTTGTCCTGAGCCCGTCGAAGGACAGGTCCCACGTCGTGCTTCGACAAGCCCAGTGCGGGGCGGCGCGTGAGGCCCCGTGCGGATCCGAGAGGAGGGCCCTACTCCGGCAGCTTGTAGTCCGAGAACTTGGCGCGCAGGTCCTTCTTTGAGATCTTGCCGGTTGCCGTCATGGGCAGGGCGTCGACGAACACGACGTCGTCGGGCATCTGCCATTTGGCGATCTGGGCTCCCAGCAAGTCTAGAATCTCGGTCTTGGTCGGCTCGGCGCCCGGCGCCTTCACCGCCACCAGCAGCGGCCGCTCGTTCCACTTGGGGTGCGGCACGCCGATCACGGCGCAGTTGGCCAGCCCTTTGCACGCGAGCGCGGCGTTCTCCACGTCGATGGAGCTGATCCACTCGCCGCCCGACTTCACGAGGTCCTTGGTGCGGTCGACGATCAGCAGCCATTGGTCCGGCGTGATCTTGGCGACGTCGCCGGTGCCGAACCAGCCTTCGCTGTCGATCTGCTTGGCGGAGGCTTCCGGGTTCTTGAAGTAGCCCGACACGATGGTGGAGCCACGCACGAACAGCTCGCCCGAGGTCTCGCCGTCCGGCGGGGCGCGGTTGCCCTTCTCGTCGATGACCTTGAGGTCGACCCCGAACATGCGTCGCCCCTGCCGGGCGCTGAGCTGAGCCCGCTCCATCGGCGCCCTGGCGCGCTCGTCGGGACGGAAGACCGTCAGCGTGCCGACCGGGCTCATCTCGGTCATGCCCCAGCCGTGCGTCACCTCGATTCCCCAGTCGCGCGTGAGCGTGTCGATCATGGCCTGCGGCACGGCCGAGCCGCCGCTCAGGATCTGCACGAGCTTGGCCGGCTTGCGTCCCCGCTTCTTGAACTCCTCGATGAGCCCGAGCCACACCGTCGGCACGCCCCAGCCCGCCTCGACACCTTCGCTCTCCATCAGGTCATAGAGCGTCGCGCCGTCGAGCTTTGCGCCGGGCAGGATGAAGGGGCAGCCCGACAGCGGCGTGATGTAGGGAAGGCTCCAGGCGTTGGCGTGGAAGAGCGGAACCACCGGCAGGATCGTGCGGTTGTGCGCGAACAGGTCGGGCCGCGTGGCGATGAGAAAGAACGTGTGGAGCATCATGGCGCGGTTGGAATAGAGCACGCCCTTCGGCTCGCCGGTCGTGCCCGACGTGTAGCAAAGCGAGCAGGCGGCGTTCTCGTCGAACTCGGGCCAGGTGAAGGCTGCCGGCACTTCGGCAAGCAGGCCCTCGTAGCACATGAGGCCCGCCAGCGGCGACGTATCGGGCATGTGTGCGCGATCCGTCATCAGAACGTAGCTCTTGATGGTCTTGAGCGCGGGCTGAAGCTTCTCGACGAGCGGCAGGAAAGTCGCGTCGAAGAACAGCGCGGTGTCCTCCGCGTGGTTGGCAATGTAGGTGATCTGGTCGGGGAAGAGCCGGGGATTGATGGTGTGGCAGACCGCGCCGATGCCGGCGATGGCGAAGTAAAGCTCGAAGTGGCGATAGCCGTTCCAGGCCAAGGTGGCCACCCGGTCCCCCGGCTTGATGCCGAGGCCGATCAGCGCATTCGCCAGCCGCCCGATCCGCTCGCGGGCCTGGGCGTAGCCGTAGCGGTGAATGCCGCCCTCCACGGTTTGCGAGACCACCTGCACGTCGGGATAGGTCTCGGCCGCAAAGTCGATCACGCTTGAGACCAGGAGCGGCCGGTCCATCATCATTCCGCGCAGCATGCGCACTTCCTCCCTGGAATGCTTTGACCTTCAAGAGTACCTTCATCCGCAAGCCGGCGCTAGGCAGGGCGCGGGCGTTGACGCACCGGGGAATCAAGGAGGCAGTCGTGGCCGTAGTCGAGACGCAAAGGCAAGGCGAGATCGCCGTCATCCGCATGGACAACCCGCCCGTCAACGCCCTGGGTCACGCCCTGCGCGTCGGGCTCGAGAAGGCCTTCAACGAGGCCAACGCCGACCCCTCGGTGAAGGCCATCGTGCTCACGGGCACAGGCCGGTTCTTCTCCGCCGGGGCCGACATCACGGAATTCAAGTCCGAGATGAAGGAGCCGTTTCTCCCGCAGCTGATCGACAGCATCGAGGCCGGCTCCAAACCGGTCGTGGCCGCCGTCAACGGTACGGCGCTGGGCGGTGGGCTGGAGCTGGCGCTCGGCTGTCACTATCGGGTTGCGGGCAAGGATGTGCGCCAGCTGGGGCTGCCGGAAATCAAGCTCGGCATCATCCCCGGTGCCGGTGGAACGCAGCGCCTGCCGCGGGCGATCGGCGTCGAGCAGGCGCTGCAACTCATCACCACGGGCAACTTCATCGATGCGACGAAGGGTGCTGCGGCCGGCCTCATCGACAAGGTCGCCGACGGCGATGTGGTTGCCGCCGCGGCTGCCTTCGCCAAGGAGCAGGCGGGCAAGCCGCCGCGCCGCATCGGCGCCAAAACGATCGACAAGTCGTCCTTCCCGGCCGGCCTGTTCGAGAAGGCACGTGCCTCGCTGGCACGGCACCCGAGCGGGCCGGTCGCGCCCAAGGCGGCCATCGATGCGGTGGAGGCGGCCACGACGCTGCCGCTCGCCGAGGGCAATGCGCGCGAGCGCCAGGTATTCCGCGAGGCGGCCGCCAGCCCCTACGCCCGGGCGCTGCAGTATGCCTTCTTCGCCGAGCGCCAAGCCGCCAACCTGCCGGGCATCGGCGCCGAGACGAAGCTGCGCGACATCAAGACCGTCGGCATCCTGGGTGCCGGCACCATGGGCACGGGCATCGGCCTGGCCTTCCTCAACGGCGGCTTCCCCGTCACCATCGTCGAGACCACGCAGGACGCGCTCGACCGCGGCGTTGCCCGTATCAAGGATACGCTCGATGCCAACGCCAAGCGTGGCCGCATCACCGAAGCGCAGGCCGCCGACCGCTTCGCCAAGCTGACGCCGTCTCTCAGCCTGGAGGACCTCGGCAAGTCGGACCTCATCATCGAGGCCGTCTTCGAGAACATGGCGCTGAAGAAGGAGATCTTCCAGAAGCTCGACAAGATCGCCAAATCCGGCGCCATCCTCGCCAGCAACACCTCCACCCTCGACGTCGACGAGATAGCCGCCGTCACCAAGCGGCCGGCCGACGTTCTGGGCATGCACTTCTTCTCGCCCGCCAACATCATGCGCCTCTTGGAGATCGTCCGCGCCGAGAAGACCGGCAACGACGTGATGGCGACCGCCATGGCGATCGCCAAGAAGATCAACAAGGTCGGCGTGCAGGCCGGTGTCTGCGACGGCTTCGTGGGCAACCGCATGCTGGCAGCCTACGGCAACGAGGTGCAGGCCATGACGCTGGAGGGCGCCATGCCGCAGGAGATCGACGGGGCGCTCGAGGCCTGGGGCATGGCCATGGGCCCGCTGGCTGTCAGCGATCTCGCCGGCCTCGATGTCGGCTACCGCATCCGCAAGGAGAGGAAGCTAGTGGGCGAGGCGGCGCAGTTCGCCCGCGTGCCCGACAAGATCGTCGAGATGGGCCGCCACGGGCAGAAGACGGGCGCCGGCTATTACAAGTACGACGCCAACCGCAAGCGCATGGTCGATCCCGAGATCGAGGCCCTGATCCGCGCCGAGGCGGAGGCTCTGCAGATCAAGCAGCGCCACATTCCGGCCGAGGAGATCGTCGAGCGCTGTCTGCTCAGGCTCGCCAACGAGGGCGCCAAGATCGTGGAGGAGGGCATCGCGCTGCGCGCCAGCGACTGCGACGTGATGTACCTCAACGGCTACGGCTTCCCGGCCTGGCGCGGCGGGCCGATGTGGCAGGCGGATAACGTGGGTCTCAAGTCCGTGGCGCAGAAGATCAAGGCCTACGAGGCCAAGTACGGCGCTCGCTGGAAGATCGCGCCGCTGATCGAGAAGCTGGCCGCCGAGGGCAGCTCGTTCGCCCAGCTCGACGCGAAGAAGAAGTAGCTGTCATTCCGGAATTCGCCGAACGCGAATATCCGGGATCCAGGGCCAAGATGGACGGGGTTCGTCTCGCGGCCCTGGGTGCTGGATATTTCGCTGCGCGAAATTCCGGCATGACAGGCATGCCGCGCTTCGGGGATTATCGCGACCGGAGAGCGTTGACGGCCGCGGTGCAAGCAGGCACAGCTGCTCTGCTTGCGCTTGAGACTTATGTCGATCATGACCACCAAGTTCGCCCGCCTGCGCTCTACGCCCATCGCCTTCATGATGGCGCTGAGCTTCATCAACTACCTGGGCTTCTCCGGCTGGTCGGCTCTGCTCTACAACTTCACGATCGAGCGGGCGGCCTTCGACTGGTCCGACACCGGTCTTACGCAGAGCGTGCGCGAGATTCCGGGCTTCCTCGCCTTCACGACCATCTTCTGGCTGGCATTCATACGCGAGCAGACGCTGGCTTACGCGGCGTTGTTCATTCTCGGCCTGGGGGTTGCCCTCACCGGTCAGTTCCCGACGCTGACGGGTGTCTTGATCACCACCTTCATCATGTCGGTGGGGTTCCACTATTTCGAGACGGTCAACGCCTCCCTGCAGCTGCAACTGCTGCCCAAGGCCGAGGCGCCGCGGCTGATCGGCCTGATCGCGGCTGCGGGCGCGGCCGCGTCCTTTGTCGCCTATGGCGGCCTGGCGATTGCCTGGTGGGCGGGGTGGCACGCCTACGAGCAGCTCTACCTCGTGATCGGGCTCGCGTGCGCGGCGATGGTGCTCGGCGCGAGGGCCTTCTTTAAGCGCTTCGAGGGGCCGGTGGCGCAGAACAAGAGCATCGTCCTCAAAAGGCGCTATTGGCTCTACTACGCCCTCACCTTCATGACGGGCGCGCGACGGCAGCTCTTCTTCGCGTTCGGCGGCTTCCTGCTGGTCAAGAAGTTCGGCTACTCGGTCGCCGACATGGCCGTGCTGATGCTGGCGACGACGGCGCTGAACTCGGTGCTGGCGCCACGGCTCGGCGCGCTGGTGATGAAGGTCGGAGAGCGGCGCACCATCATGCTCGAGAACGTCGTGCTGATCCTCGTCTTCGCCGGCTATGCCACCACGGCGAGCTGGCAGGTGGCAGGCGCGCTGTTCGTCATCGACGGCATTTTCTTCACGCTGACGCTGGCGCAGCGCACCTACTTCCAGAAGATCGCCGATTCTGCCGACATGGCCTCCACGATGTCGGCTGCGTTCACGATCAATCATGTCGCCGCAGTGATCGTTCCCGTGGCCTTCGGCGCGCTCGGCATGATCGATCCCGCGATCATCTTCTGGCTGGGCGCCGGCGTGGCGACCGTGTCGCTTAGCCTGTCGTTCTTCGTGCCGCGCCATCCCGCCCCCGGCAACGAGACCGTCCTCGCCGCGCCTCGCCCGCAGCCAGCAGAGTGAGCGGCCGGGACGGCTTACCCCGGCCCGCGCCGCGCTCAGCGCTCCGACTTCGATCCCACCCCAACACTCCGACCCCGTGCTGAGCCTGTCGAAGCACGGCTTAGTGTGCGCGGCCCGTCCTTCGACAAGCTCAGGACGAAGGCAGCGTGCGAGGCGCTGCGTCAGCCGCGCTCGGGATAGTCGCGGCGTGTTCCGTTCGGGTCGGCAACCGATAGGCCGTCCTCGGAGAGATATTCCGGCCCCACCGGCACCTTGCCGTGGCCACCGGGGATGTCGAGCACGTAGGTCGGCTGTGCCAGCCCCGAGACGCGCCCGCGCAGCGCGCGCATCAGGCGCTGCCCCTCGGTGATGGGCACGCGGAAATGGCTGGTTCCGGGCGCCGCGTCGAGCTGGTGCAGGTAGTAGGGCTTCACCCGCGCCGCCACGAACGCACGCATCAGTTGCGCCAGAGTCTCCGCGTCGTCGTTGATGCCCTTGAGCAGGACGGTCTGGCCCAGCAGGGGAACGCCGGCATCGACAAGGCGCGCACAGGCCGCGCGCGCGGCATCCGTAAGCTCGCGCGGGTGATTGGCGTGAACAGCAATGTAGACTGCCTTTCGGTCACCCTTCAGCGCTCTCACCAGCGCCCCCGTCACGCGCTCGGGGTCTACCACGGGAACGCGCGTGTGCCAGCGCAGCACCTTAACATGCGGGATGGCAGCGAGGCGGGTGGTGACCTCGGATATGCGCCGCGCCGACAGCATGAGCGGGTCGCCACCGGTTAGGATCACCTCCCAGACCGCGGGCGTGGCCGCGATATAGCCGAGCGCGGCATCGAGCTTCGCGCTGGAGAGCGCTTGCTCGCCGCCGGGCCCCACGACCTCGCGCCGGAAGCAGAAGCGGCAATAAACCGGGCAGACGTGCGTGAGCTTCAGCAGCACGCGATCGGGATAGCGGTGGACGACGCCGGCCACCGGCGAGAGACGCGCCTCGTCGAGCGGATCGGCGCGCTCCTCCGGTCGTGTCGCGAGCTCGCGGGCGTCGGGCAGGAACTGCGCCGCGATCGGATCGTGCGCATCGGCGCGGTCGATCAGCTGCAGCATCTGCGGCGTGATCGCCACCGCGTAGCGCGCAGCCACCTGCTCGAGTGCGCTGATGTCGCGCCCATCCGTCAACCCGGCAGCGCCGAGCTCGGCCGCGGATCGCAGCGTTTTCGCCGGTTGCGTCATGGGCGGGAAAACAGTTCGGGCAGGCGGGCCTGGAGGGCCGCGGCCAGCTCGTCGAGCTGGTTGCTGGTGCGCGGCTCGATTTCCTCGAGAGCTGCCAGGAAGGCCTCGGGCGTCAGGCGCGACAGAGGCAGGGGCCGGTACCAGCCCCGTGCGGCGAGCTGCTGGCGGAACTCGGCCTCTCCCACTTCCGGCGTGGCTGCCGCGGGCACCACCGACACCACGGGCAGGCAGGCGCCAACGGCCTCGGAGATCATGGCGGTGGAGTCGTCGGTGCAGAGGATGGCGTCCGCGGCGGCGAAGACTGACGGCAACATGCCGGCCCCGGCGGTACGGAAATCGACGAACGTTTCGATACCGCTATCGGGCTCCGTCGCGAGAGCCGCAAGCGCATCGCCGATGAAACTCCCGGACCGGCGCGAGGTCGTGGCCAGCCAGCGAATCCCGTGCTTGCGATGGGCATCGCGCAGGAACGCAATCAACAACAGCCAATCCTCGCTGCCGTAATGCAGAGAGCCGGAGTTGCCTCCGATCAGCACGCCGACGCGTGCGGGTGGGTTGCCGCGGCCGTAGGCCGCCGCATGGCCGGTGCCGGCGCGCCTGAGCGGTCCGGGGTCGATCGCCGACGGTGGGAGGGAGACGAGGTAGTTGGGCGCCAGCGCCATACGCTGCAGGGGGATAATGACCAGCCGCATGTGCTCGGGTGCCAGGCGGCGCAGTCGGCCACAGAAGATGTTGGGCACGCCCTGCGTCTTGGCGATGGCCGCGTTGGCTGCCAGCGTATCCCCACCCCCCGAGACGACGACGTCGGCATCAGGTATCGAGTCGGCCTTGATCCGGTAGCCCAGTCGTAGCACCAGGGCCGGCGAGGCCCCGCCGTTCACCAGCTGCAGCAGCGTGCGCGAGGGCACCGCAAACCGGCGACGCACCTGCAGGCGGGCCGTCTCGACCGGGCGCATCCGGGCCATGGCGGCGATCACGCCCTCGGCTTGGTGATAGTGGCCGGGCTTGCCGTCGCTGAGCAGCAGGGCTGTCAAGGGTCGTGTGGACAAGGTCAGAGCTCGCTGCCGGCTGCGTTCACGGCTGGGGAGGTGCATGCTCCGGGCGCGTCGGCCTGTGAGCTCCCCTCCCGCTGGCAATGGTGGGCCCGGCAGGACTCGAACCTGCAACCAGACGGTTATGAGCCGCCGGCTCTAACCATTGAGCTACGGGCCCCGCCGGCCAGCGGGCGCGCCTCTATAGCATCACTTCTGGGCCGCGTGGAACGCACTGATTGGACTTTGCGCCGCCACATCCATGGGCTCTAATGCCGGATCACGCGCGCAGGGGCGCACGGAGCAGGATTGGGCATGCTCAGGCACATGGTATTGGCGGCCGCGGTCGCGGCGGTGGCGGCGCTCCTGCAGACAGGGACACCCATGGCGGCGGACAGCGACAAGTCGAGCGAGCGCACGATTACGGTCTCGGCCACGGGAAGGGTCGCCGCCAAGCCCGACATCGCCCACGTATCGGTGGGCGTGATCGTGGATGCTGCCACGGCCAAGGACGCCCTTGCCCGCAATAGCACCGTCATGAGCAAGGTACTCGACGGTCTCAAGGGATTGGGAATTGCTGCCGGCGATATTCAAACCACCGGCGTCAACGTCGAGCCCCGCTACGCGCAGGGCAAGGATGGTCTTCCCGCCACCGTCACCGGCTACCGTGTCGTCAATCAGGTGCGGCTGCTCGTGCGTGAGGTGAAGCGGTTGGGCGAAATCCTCGACGCGGTGATCGCGCTCGGTGCCAATCAGGTGCACAGCGTCAGCTTCGACGTCGCCAATGCCGAAACGCTTCTGGACGAGGCGCGCAAGCAGGCCATCAGCAACGCCCGCCGACGCGCCGAGCTTTATGCAGCCGCCGCCGGTGTCAGGCTCGGCAACGTTCTGCAAATTTCCGAAAGCACAGGCGACGTAAGCCGGCCGGTCTTCGCGGCGCGCAGCGCTGCAGGCGCATCAGTACCAATCGAGGCCGGCACCCGCGTCCTCACGGTAGAGGTCAGCGTCGTCTACGCCCTGCAATGAGCACTGGCGGATCGGCGACGGCAGGCGGGATTGGCCCCGAGCCGATTGGCGACCCTACTTCTCCTTGCGCACGCCCTTGAACGGCTTGGCATCGGCCTTCACGTCCATGAACTTGCCGCTCTTGTCGTCGCGCTTGGTCCAGGTGCCGGTTATCGGGTTCTTGATCTGCGAGCGCGTCTTGACCGCGCCCTTGCGCTGGCTATCGCCGGGGGTCTTGTTCTTGGCCATCGTGCCGTCCTCCGTGGGTGCGGGAAACGATGTACACGGTAGCGTGATTCGCCGGTCGCGCGATTTCAATCCGCCTCGTCCACGTGGAAGCGATGCAGGATGCGGTGCACGACAGGCGCCAGGATGATGCCGCTGGCAAGCACGATCACGAGGCCCGAATAGAGGGCATAAAAACCGGCGAGGAGCTTGCCGGCGTCGGTCTTGAGCTGATCGGCCGGTCCCATGCCCGACAGGATCATCGAGGCGTTGAGGAAGGCATCGATCCAGCGCATACCCTCGAAGCGCGCGTAGCCGGCCATCCCCACCATCAGCGAGGCGCCGACAAGCAGCATGGCAATGACAAAGCTCGCCAGCAGGCGCCAGAAGTACCGCCGCATCGAGGCGAGCGGCTGATGCATGGATTCATAGTCGAGCAGGTCGGTTTCGGCTCCTCGGTCGGGCGACTTGTCAGGCGCTCCCTGGGCCATGGCATTCCCCATCCACAGGGTTGGGACGCCGGCGACCATGCGCAGGCGGGCCCGCCCTGGCAATGCCCGCGCGCGCCGCATCGTCAGCGCTATCGCCGCGCAAGCGCCCGGGCGATGTCGCCAAGGCAGTCGGTGAACGCCGAAAGATCGGTCAACTCGGCCCCCGCCGGGACGCTGCGGCGCACGAGCCGGCAGCCGCAATCGCGGATCGCTGCCTCGAGCATGAGGTTCTCGGCGAGTCCGAAATCCTCGATGGCGACATCGGAGCGATCCGCGTCGTGTGCGCTTGCCCCCCGCGAGCGGAATATCCGCGCCCGCTCGGCATAGTCGGGGACGACGTTGGTATATCCGGACACCGGCCGACCGAGCGCGCGCATGAAGCCCACCTCGAACGCGGTTCCGGCATCAGCCGATGCCCCCCGGAACGGCGTCAGGTTGGCAATAAGTGCATCGCAGGAGCGCATCAAGGCCTCGTTGGCGGCAGAGATGCAGCGTGCCTGCTCGCCGGGGTCCATGCCCTCGACCGTCAGCTCTGCGTCGAGCGGAAAGGCGCCCTCGAGCCCGGCTTGGGCCGCGAGCCGGCACTTCTCGGCGCCGACCGCGCGCGCATCGGGCAGGAACACCTCGGGTCCGGCGAGATAGATGCGGGGGCGGCGGGTCATCGGAGCCCTGTGGCTGCGGGGAGCGCGTGTCCTTGGAACGGGGATCAGGCGGGTTGATTCGTGGCTCTATTTAAGCTCGTTGCAGGAGATGACGACACGCTGGTCGCGCGTCACGTCGATCAGCACCGAGCATTGCACCAGGAACTTGATGTCGTCGCGCTTGAAGAGAATGAGAGAGCGGTTGCCGGAGACGGCAATATAGCCCGCGATCTCCCATCGGTCTCCCAGCAGCTTTTCGATGGTCAAGGGCTGCTGGGCTGCAACGGGTCCGGGCATTGCCCTGACCAACGCAAGCAGCAGCGCACACGAAGCAGCCTTGCGACGCACCTGATCCTCTCTACCACCGCAAAATGTCTCCCGCCGCTCGAAAATATTCGCTGGCAATCGCCGTCGGGCTACGGGTTGCATTGCTTCATCATCGCCGGAGGCGCCCTACGCCTGGAATCCGCACAAACCCGCATAGGGCGGGGTGAGCGACTGCCCATGCCAGGCGCCCTGACGCAAGGCCGCGTGGTCCGGCAATGTCGTCCCGGTTTTCGGGTGGCCGCTGCCGCCGGTAGGTCGGCCGCCTCTGCCCTCATCCCCGCGGCTTCACATCCGGGATGGGCGCGTAGACGAGAACCGCCAGCAGTGTCACGGCAGCCTGCACGGCGAAGGCCGCGCGGAAGGCGTGCTCGGGCGGTGGCTCGGCCGCCGAGACGAACGCGCCGACGATCCAGCCGAATACGAGCTGCATGATGGAGACCGCCATCATGATCCCCATGTTGGAGAGCGCAACGCCGCGTCCCACGAGGTGCGGCGGGACCAGTCCCCGGGCTTGCGTATGGGCGACGGCCGGGTACGCTGCGGTGAGCCCGATCAGGCAGAACAGCACGATAACGAGCGCAACCGGCGGCCGCGGCACCAGAGCGAGCAGGGCGGTAGCCATGAAGATGACGGCGCTGGCGCCGAGGATCATGCCCTTGAGCGTATTGAGGCGCCGCGCAAGGTAGCCGTGCAAGGCGTGGCCGACGATGGCACAGAGCGCCATGGCCAGGAGCACGTTGCCGCGCCCGAGATCGTCGAGGGCATGCACGTCCTTGAGGTAGGGTGCGCCCCAAACGCCCGATATGGTGCCGGCGCCCGACATGGGCACGCCGGCGACCAGCAGCCGCGGGATACCCGGCTGGCGAAAGGCTTCAATGACGCCCGAGAGCGCGGCGCCGAACCCTTCGCGCCGGGCGGCCGCGGCCGATGCGCCGGACGGAGTGTCGCGCAGGAAGGTGGCAACCGCGAGCATCAGGCCGATGACGAGAGCGGTGAAGAGCCAGTAGCTCTGTCGCCAGCCGATCCAGGAGATGAGCGCGGCAAACGGTGTGGTCGCGCAGAGTGCCCCGACCGAGCCGAAACTGTTGAGTCCGCCGACCTGTGTCACTACCCGATCGGGCGGGAGCCATCGCGTGAGGACGAAGAACGCGCCCGTGAAGACGCCGGCGCACCCGATCCCCATGAGCAATCGCGCCAGCACCAGGGTCGATGCCGAGCTGCCGGCCGCGAACATTGCGGTGCCGACGGCCGCGAAGAGCAGCATGGCGGCGACCGTGCGACGCGCTCCGTAGCGGTCGAGCAGCATGCCCGTCGGCACCTGCATGACCGCGTAGGCCAGGAAATAGGCGCTGGCGACCGCGGACAGCACGGCCGGCTCGAGGACGAGCTCGCGGGCCAGGTCCGGCGCCATGATGCCGAAGTTGGAGCGCAGGAACAGGTTGGTGAAGCAAAGGCAATAGAGGATGGCGAGAATTGGCGCGATCGCCAGGGTCTCAGCACCAATTGTCGACTGATTGCGCACTCGACCTCGGTGTGCCGCTTCGGGCACGCTCGTTTCAGGATTGCCTCGCGCGCGATGTCAGGCGGGAGTTGCCGGCAACGGACCCGCTGCGCTGCGGCCGGCCCCGGCCTGCGCGCCTCGGCTGCGCAGCCGCAGCAGGAGGAAAACCACGATGGCGATGTTGAGCACATTCCACAAGAAGCCGTTGGCGAACGCTGGCCAGTAGGACCCCGACAGGTCGAAGATGGCACCAGACATCCAGCCTCCGATAGCCATGCCGGCAATGGTCGAGGTGATAACGAGGCCGACCAGCGTGCCCGCCTGGCGCGGCGGGAAGTAGTCGCGCACGGCAATGGCGTACATCGGCACGATGCCGCCCTGGAACAGGCCGAACAGGGCGGAGATGATGTAGAGCGGCATCAACCCGTCGAAGAGCAGATAGAGGAGCAGCGCAGCCGCCTGCAGGACGGATCCCACGAGCAACGTCATGAGGCCGCCGATGCGGTCGGCGATGAAGCCGGAAGCGATGCGGCTGATGATGCCGAAGCCGAGCATCAGCGAGAGCATCTCGGCACCCCGCGCTACGCCATAGCCGAGGTCGCCGCAGTAGGCGACGATGTGGACCTGGGGCATCGACATGCCGATGCAACAGGCGACGCCCGCCAGCGCGAGCAGACTGAACAGGACGTAGGGGTGAAGCCCGAGCGACGCGCCCGCGCTGACGGGCGCAACGCCGTGATCCTCGTCCGCAGGGTTTTCCAGGCGTCGCCGCAGCACGAGCAGAAGGGGCAGCATGGAAAGGAGGCAGACGGCGCCTATGGCAATCTGGCTGTGCCGCCAGCCCAGCGCCTCGATCAGCCGCTGCACGATGGGCGGCCACACGGCGCCGCCGATGTAGTTGCCGGAGGCGCAGATCGCAACCGCGATGCCGCGGCGGCGCGTGAACCAGTGCGAGATGTCGGCGATCAGCGGCGCAAAGGCGCCCGAGCTGCCGACGCCGATCGCGAAGTTGGCAAGCGCCAGCAGCGTGATGCTGGGCGCGAACCCAGAGGCGATGAAGCCCGATCCCAGCACAAGGACGGCCGCGGCCAGCGGTGCGGCGATGCCGAAGCGGTCGATCAGCCCGCCGATGGCGACGGCGCCGAGGCCGAAGCCGATCATGGCCAGCGTGTAGGGCACGGAGGCATCGGCGCGTTGGACGGCGAAGTCGGCCTGCACCGCCGGCAGCGCGACCACGTAGGACCACAGGCCCACGCTGCCGATCGTGCCGAGCAGAACCGAAGTGGCAAGGCGCAGCCACGCATACGGGGACTCGGCCGTTGCCCCGCCATTGCCGAATGCTTGTGCAGCTGCAGTCATGGGGTGCGGACAATCTGTGCTTCCGCAACCCAGGTCAAGCGCGCTGCCTCGATATCGCGCAGCAGGTATGCGCGGCCGTTCGCGCTTTGCCTCGTTCAACGGGGATCCTGCGGCCGCGGCCGCCGCAGCACGATCGTGGCGGCCAGCAGGTTGAGAACGATGCAGGCGCCGAGCGCGGCGCCGTAGCCCCCGCTGGCATCGCGCAGGACACCCAGCAGTCCCGGTCCGAAGGCGTATGTGAACTGGCCGATGCCCGTCGACAATCCGATCAGCATGCCGAAGT
This sequence comes from Hyphomicrobiaceae bacterium, assembly GCA_050248715.1. Taxonomy (GTDB): domain Bacteria; phylum Pseudomonadota; class Alphaproteobacteria; order Rhizobiales; family Hyphomicrobiaceae; genus AWTP1-13. The sequence goes on from JBFWRV010000039.1 coordinate 23,075, forward strand.
CGCTGGGCGCGAACTCGCGCTGGATGATCAGGGAGGGAAACGTGATGAGGTTGCCCACCGAGAAGCCGTACGCCGCGCAGGCTGCGAGCAGCACCGTCGCATCGTGCACCTGGATCATCACCGCCAGCGCTGCTGCTTGAGTGGCGAGCGAGATCGTGCTCGCCAGGCGCTGGTTCAGCCGCTCGGCGAAGGCCCCGAGCGTCAGGCGGCCGATGATCGCCATGACCGACGTGATGGCGACAGCGGTGCCGGCGCCGTAGCGCCCGATCGTCCCCTGCAGGAAGGCGATCTGATGCACGAGGAAGCCCGCCTGCGCCGTGATGGCGAGAGCGAAAGGCGCGCACACGCTCCAGAACGTCCAGCTACGCAATGCGCCGCGCCGCGTCCAGCCCACGTCCGGACCGGCTGCGCCGGAGCTGCCATCCTTGCGAGTGGCGGCAGCAAACAAGCCAGGCGGTGCGCCCAGAAAGGCGAGCGCGATCGGGATCATGAGAGCGAGGATGAGGGCCGCGCCCACCAGCATCGTGACCTGAAAGCTGGTCGCGGCCGCGAGAAACACCAGTCCTGGAGCGACGGCAACGCCGCTGAAGCTCGCGCCGTTGAGGGCAAGGCTGATCGCCAGGCCGCGCTTGCGTGCGAACCAGAGGCCCAGGATGTTGTTGATGGCGCCGAGGCTCATGGTCGCCCAGGCGACCGACATGGCGAGATAGGCCGCGCAGAGCTGCCAGGGCTGATCGAGAAACGCCAGCGCCGCCGACGAGCCCGCCAAGGCCGTGGCGCCCGTGAGCACGCAGGCGCGCACCCCGAAGCGGCGGATGGCATCGTTGATGAAGACGACGAGCAGGGCGCTGAATAGATAGTAGAGGGTGGTGCCGCCCGCGATCAGCGACGTGGGCCAGCCGTGAAGGCGCTGCAACTCGGCCAGATAGAATGCGTGCCCGTAGAAGCCGAAACCCCACGCCAATGCCGCCATGACGAAGCAGGCGAACACCACCCTCCAGCCCCGATAGCGGGGCGAGGACTCGTCCGGCTCGTGCTGTGCGGCTCGGCACGCGGGCGGCGTGGTGGTGGACATCTTGCCTCGGACATGAGTGCGGCCGGCAACAGGGCCGGCCGCAGGAATGAAGATGCCGCGCTCACCGGCCCAATTGCAAGGCAGCATGCCTCATCCGCAGATCGGGCTATGCCCGGCGCCGGAAATCGTCTTCAATCATCGAAGCCCATGCAGGCTATCGCGCGCGGCCACGCGAAGCGGCTCCGCATTTCGGAAGGTTGGTGCACCATGCCACAGCAACGCCTGGCCGCCATAGCCGAGCGGATTGCCGCGGCGCGCCGGCAGGGCACACGCATTGCGCTCGACCCATCCGACGTACCCGCCGACTTCAAGGAAGGCTTCGCCATCCAGGACATGGTGGTGGCAGCACTGGCTGCGCCGACCATCGGCTGGAAGGTGATGGCGGTCCCCGGCGGGCCGGTGATCTTCGCCCCGATCCTGGAGTCGGGACTCGTCCCGGCCGACGGCACCTGGGCTTTGGTCGGCAAGGAGCCGGCCGGCATCGAGCTCGAGATCGCGTTCCGGCTGGGGCGCGACGTGCCGGCCGGCGCGAGCCCGCAGCAGGTGCTCGAGTCGGTCGCGATGGCGTATGTCGTCTTCGAGCTCTGTCAGAGCCGGTTGGCCGACCCTGGCAAGCAGCCGCGCCATGTCATGCTCGCCGACTGCATCGCCAATGCCGGCCTCGTCATCGGTTCGGAGATCGCCGATTGGCGCACGCGCGATCTGAAGGAGAGGCCCGGCCGTCTGCTGGTCGACGGCAGGGTGCACGTGGAGGGTAGAAGCGTCGATCCGGTCGGGGCCCTCCTGTTGCTCCTCCCAGCGCTGAGTACGCGCGGCAAGCGACTTGTCGCCGGCCAGACCGTGATCACCGGCAGCCTGATCGGCATGAACTGGCTCACCGGCCGGCACCACCTGAAAGGCGTGATCGACGGGTGCGGCGAGGTAGCGGCAGGCCTCGCTGCAGCTTAGACCTGCGCCACGTCAAGCCGACGCTGGACAGAGTCTTTGCGGCGCTCCCGCTGCCGGAGCGGCGGAGGTTTTCCCCAGACGAATTGAGGTCGGGAGCTTACCTTGGGCCGCCCCCAAGCATAGGTTGTCGCCCGCAGGCGGCCCCATCGAAGCAACGCCGGGACTGCCGCACCATGCTTGTACGGGGTGAAAGGTTGTCGCTGCGGGGGGCGCCCAGGATGATGTTCCGCGTCGGCCTGATGGCTGTCTTCATAGCGGTTGCGGCCACCTCCTCGTGGGCGACCATGCAGGCCCTGAACTATCTCGAAGAGCCGCGCGGTAGCTCCATCCGGATTATCGAGCCGGGTGGGGCGATCGTCGTCACGGAAGCGACCTACGGCTTGAACTGCAAGGACCACCCGGTCGTCCCGCCGCATGAGAACCGGGCGCGCGCCGGCAACGCAACACCGGCCGTTGCCAGGGCGTGCGACAGGAAGACGGGCACGTGCCAGTTTGCCGTCGATGTCGCGCGCCTGGGCGATCCGGTCGGGGGATGCTCCAAGGACTTCCTCGTCGCCTGGCGATGCGGGGCCACAGGCATCACCAAGCAGGCAAGCCTCGCGGCCGAAGCGCACGGCAGGACTGTCAGCATCTCCTGCCCTCGCTGAACGCCCTCGCGGGTGCCGCAGCCTAGCCGCGGGCGCCCGAGAAGGGCCAGCTGCCTACACCGGCCGCATTCACGCTACCCGAAATCCTGTCTCCGCTGATCGCCGCGGTGAACTCCAGCGTCAGCGGCATGGGAACCTTGATGCCGGCCTTGAAGGCGAGGTTGTCGCCGTCAGCCTTGCCATCAAAGATCTCGGTCGAACCGCCCTCATCTGCAGTCAATTTGCCCGACAGGGCCGCACCCGCGCTTTTCAGGTCGAGGGTCACTTTGCGCTCGCCGACCGGGGTCTGCATCGACAGCTTCCAGGTACCGTCTGCGCTCATGTGCCGTTCCTCCGCGCCAAGCTCAATCCTCGAGGATGCTTGCCCGCCGAGACTGCTGGATGCCTGCCGCGGAGGCAAACGAATTCCGCCGCAACAGGCACGCACGAGCCGGAGCAAGGCTCAGGCCGCGGAACGCAGCGCCACCGCCGCCTGAGCGCGGGAGAACAGCATGCGCCGCTCGAAGAAGGTGGAGCGGAAGAACGGATAGCGCAGCGGCACCCGCTCGCGTGCCATCCGGAAATCGAGTGCCATCAGGCAGATGGGCTTGGCGAGCGAGGGGTAGTGGCGCGGGTCGCAGATCAGCCGGTGGCCGAACACCCGCCGATAGAATGCCTGATGCTCCGCCCGGACCGTGGCGAGCAGAAGATCGGCGCCATGGAACTCGGACGCAAGCCACGCGAGCCTCGTGGTCACATAGCAAAGCTCCGGGAAACGCCGCGATGCCACCCGGTCGGCGACGAAACGGGTGGGGTCGATGACGGTCTTGCCGGCGGCGATCTCGGGCGAGAGCAAGTCCGGGAACACGTTGGTCGCCGGCAGCTCGGGTTGCATCCGGGTTGCGACATGCAGCCGGATCGAACTCGCCAGCTCGCCGTCGATGTAGACGCCATAGATCGAGGCGTTGCGGCTTTCATCCAGCGCGTCGGCGAACCGCTGCTCGGGATTGGCCGCGATGGCGCCCTCCCGCAGGTAGGCGGCATAGCGCAGACCGAAGATCGCTTCCCGGTCCTCGGCGGTATCTGCGCGGCGATAGTCGACCCGCTCCATCAGGCGAAGCACCCGATCGCCCAGGTTCCTCCCCGGCTCCGTGGTTTTCTCGACGGCTATCAAAGCTGCCATTTACCCAACTCCCCCAAACCCGCTGCACGTGGGAGTTAAGTTAACAGCGAATTAAGTCATGTAAACATTAAAGTTAACAAACACCGCAAGGCCGAAAGATATGGTTAAAGAACAGTTAATGATCGAGCCGGCGTGGAGCTGTTTGAGTAAAGAAGGCGCCGAATTGATGTTCGAGGGTGGATATACATCCGGAGGCATTGCATTCTCTGTGCAAAAATCCACGAGAGCACGTCGTGAAACGGCCGCCTAGCCCACCATGGCCCGACGGTACGAACGCGCCCCCGATTGAACCAAAATTTATCCAAATGCCGGGATGTTAGGAGCTTGAAGCGGCGCATAGGGGTTGGGTTCCATGGAGTTCTGGCATCGGCTGACGGCACCTCGCGACGGCAAGTCGCTGCCGGCCGAACTCTATATCTCCCTGGTCGACGCTCTATTCGAGGACCTGCGCAGCCTATTCATCGGCGCGCTGGCAGCGGCGATCACGGCGCTGATCACGGCCTGGAAGACCGGCGAGCAGGCAATTTATCTCTGCTCGCTCGCGATGGTCGTCGTCACGGGCATACGCGCGCTCGAAGTCCGCGCCTACGCCAGGCGCCGACCCCACCTCACCACGATCGAGGAAGCCCGCAGCTGGGAGCTCCGCTATGTGTGCGGCGCCGCTGCGCACGTCTCTCTCATGGGGATCTGGTGCCTCCTGGCTTTCGCCACGACGTCCGATCCGTTCGTGCAGATCTTCAGCTTCTCCATGACGCTGGCGTACATGATCGGCATCTCCGGGAGAAATTTCGCCAGCAGTCTCCTGGTGGTGGCGCAGATCGTGTGCGCGGGCATTCCGATGACGCTCGCGCTTTTCTCCATCGGCGGCGCCTACTACACCATCTTCGCATTCGTGCTCGTGCCGTTCTTCTTCGCCCTCAAGTTCATTTCCGACCGGTTGCGCCGCGTTCTGCTCGATGCCGTCGTCGCCAGCCGCGACTTGGGTCTCCTGGTGCGGCGGTTCGATACCGCCCTCAACAACATGCCGCACGGGTTGTGCATGTTCGACGTCATGCGGCGTGCGGCCGTGGTCAACAAGAGGCTCAGCGAGCTCCTTGGCGTGCCGCTCGGCATAGTCGGCACCAACCCCACGCCGCGCGAGCTGATCAGCTCCAGCGTCGGCGCCGGAGCCTTGACGGACGCCAGCGCCGAGGGCCTGGCCCCGGATTTCGAGAAAGGTGTCGCGGGAGAGGCGGTCGGCGATCTGATTGTCGAAACGGAGCGCGGACGTACGCTCACGCTGACCTTTCATCCGATGGCGGATGGCGGCTCGGTCGTGCTGTTCGAGGACATCACCGAACGCAAGCTGGCCGAGGCCAAGATCAATCATCTTGCTCGTTTCGATTCACTGACGGGTCTGCCGAACCGTGCGCTCTTCCGCGATCAGATCGATGCGTCGGTTGCCAACCTTCGGCGCCGAGGGCCTTTCGCCATACACTTCATCGACCTCGACGAGTTCAAGCAGGTCAACGATACCCTGGGCCATCCCTGCGGCGACGAGCTCCTGTGTGCGGTCGCCGACCGGTTGCGTGGTGCCGTGAGGGCTTCCGACATCGTGGCCCGCTTCGGCGGCGACGAGTACGTGATCCTGCAGCACCCGCTCGGACATCCCAAGGAGGCGGCGGCGTTGGCCGAGAGCCTCGTTGCGACACTGGTGGAGCCGTTCAAGATCAGCGGCCACGAGGTGGTGATCGGGGCCAGCATCGGCATCGCGCTAGCGCCGCGCGACGGCGCGGACGCCGATCAGTTGCTGAAGAATGCCGACATGGCGCTCTACCGTGCCAAGTCGGAAGGCCGCCGCGCCTGGCGATTCTTCGAGCACGGCATGGACGTGATGGCGCAGGCGCGCCGAAACCTGCAGCTCGATCTCAGGAGCGCCCTGGCAAACGGCGCCTTCAAGGTCTACTACCAGCCGCTCATCAATCTGCACACCAACAAGATTTCGACCTGCGAAGCGCTGCTGCGCTGGCCGCACCCGCTGCGCGGGTCGATCTCGCCGGCCGAGTTCATTCCGGTCGCCGAGGAGATGGGCCTGATCGTCGATATCGGCGCCTACGTGCTGCGCGAGGCGTGCCTGGAGTGCGCGAAGTGGCCCCATCACGTCCGCGTCGCCGTCAACATGTCTCCCACCCAGTTCCGAACCGGCAATGTGGCCGAGGTCGTTCGCGAGGCCCTGGCGGCGGCGAAGCTGCCGGCGTCGCGACTGGAGATCGAGATCACGGAGTCGGTGTTCCTGAGCGATACCGAGCTGACACGGCATTGGCTCAACGAGCTGCGCACGATGGGTGTGCGCATCTCACTTGACGACTTCGGAACGGGCTACTCGAGCCTCGCCTACCTGCACAGCTTCCCCCTGAGCAAGGTCAAGATCGACCGGTCGTTCCTGCAGGGCGTCGACAAGAGCGACCGCTCGCTCAACCTTCTGCACGGGGTCGCGCGCCTCAGCGCCGATCTCGGCATGTCCGTGGCCGTCGAGGGCATCGAGACCGAGGAGCAACTCGCCCTGATCACCCGCGGGGGGAACGTGGACGAAGCGCAGGGCTTCCTGATCGGGATGCCGATGCCGGCAACCGATTTGCGCGATGTGCTGCTCGCACAACCCGAACTGGTAGACAAGGTCGCCTGATGCAGTCGGTCGGTCGGTCCGGACGCGCAAGGCACGCCGGACCGCCGGGAGCAGCAAGGCACCGGCGGCCGACGTGACCGGCTAGTTCCGCGGCGTGTAGTGGTGGCGCCGGTGGCTTGGGTCGCCGTAGACGATCGACTCGATCTCGCCTCGCCGTATGCCGATGTCGCCCAGCGTGCGGTCGTCGAGCGTGTGGAGTACATGGGCCGTTGCGCTGCGCGCACGGCTCACGCGGAAGTTCTCCCACCAACATGCCAGCGCCTGCAGGATCGCGCCCAGGCGGGAGTTGGGCGTTGCATGCACGTCGTGCGGCATGGCTTGAGCTGTGCATGTCGTCATGAAAGCCTCCTGCTTGTCCGTTGCTTCTCTGTGCCCGCTCGCGGGCGGCGGGCAGGGTTTATCCCTCAGCCGCAGGCTGCGGCCGCGTGGTCATGGGCATGCGCCGTCTCCGCACGGGCCGACCTGCCTGCAAAGAACAACCCTCCGATGAGGCCGCGAATGGCCCGGTTTCTCTCCTGGTGCGCACGCGCAATCAGAGCCCGCACCTCCTCGGGGGACGGCATCGCATCGCGGGGAAGAGACTGCATGGTCATTTGAATATTCCTCAAGTTTCGTTCTTCCTGACACGTGAAATACATTGCATTCAGCGGTCGGACAAACGACAATATCTCGCGATTCAGATGAGGTAAGCTCAAGTATCGGATGCGCCGCCCGCTCCCACCCCTGAACGCGCTAAAGGCGTTCGAAGCCACGGCACGTCACGCCAGCTTCTCCAAGGCGGCGGCGGAGCTGTACGTGACGCCGGCCGCGCTCAGTCACCAGATCCGCGGCTTGGAGGACCTGCTCGGGCTGAAGCTGTTCCATCGCCGCGCCCGCGCCATCGAGCTGACGGAGTCCGGGCGGCTGATGTATCCCGGCATCCGCGCCGGCTTCGAAAGCCTGCGCGTCGCCGTCGAGCAGCTCGATCGCGCCAGGCAGGATCGCATTCTCGTGGTGAGCGCGTCGCCCGGATTTACGGCCAAGTGGCTGGTGCCGCGCATCTACCGCTTCCTGGCCGACCACCCCGACATCGACGCGCGCATCTCCGCCAGCACGAACTATGCGAACTTCAACAGCGACGGCGTCGACATCGGCATCCGCCTGAGCTCGGGTGCGCATCCCGACCTCCACGTCGAGAAATTGTCCGACGAGTGGCTGCTGCCACTGTGCAGCCCCCGGTTGCTGCAGGGCGAGCAGCCGTTGCGGTCCCCGCACGACCTCTCCCGTTTCCCCCTAATTCAGATCGACCTGCCGGGGATCGTGCCGACGTGGGACGACTGGCTGCACGAGGTCGGCATCGGCGGCATCGACACCTCGCGCGGCCTTCGCCTCAACGTCGCCGATCACGCACTCGATGCGGCCAGCGAAGGTGCCGGCGTGGTGCTGGGCTACAAGATGGTTGCCTCGCAGGACATCTCTCTCGGCCGCCTTGTCGTGCCGTTCGGGCCGCAGCTTACGTTGCCGGGGCGCGCCTATCACTTCGTGTGTCCCCGGGGGCAGGAGCGGCGTCCCTCGATCAAGGCCTTCCGCGACTGGCTGTTCGCCGAGATCGCGGAGACGCATGCCAAGCTGATACCCACGGTGCCTGACGCGCCTGCCGCAGGCAGCGCGGACGAGAAGCAAGGGGCGCCCGCCGGGCCCAAATCCGCCAGGCGCGCAGCCGCAGGGAAAGCTCGGGGTTAGGGAGGAGCAGTCGTGCGCACATTCCGTATCGCCGCCATTCCCGGCGATGGCATCGGCAGGGAGGTGATTGCTGCGGGTGTCGAGGTGCTCAAGGCGTGCGCCAGGCGCGACGGCGGTTTTGCCGTCGCCTTCGATCACTTCGACTGGGGCTCGGAGCGCTACAAGAGAACCGGCGCCTTCATGCCCGAGAACGGGCGCGATGAGATCAAGGGTCACGACGCCATCCTGTTCGGATCGGCCGGCGTTCCCGACGTGCCCGACCACATCACGCTCTGGGGCCTGAGGCTCGCCATCTGCCAGCCCTTCGACCAGTACGCCAACGTGCGCCCGACCCGCATCCTGCCCGGCATCACCAGCCCACTGCGTAACGTCACCGGGCCCGAGCTCGACTGGGTGATCGTGCGCGAGAATTCCGAAGGCGAATACGCCGGCGTCGGCGGGCGCGTTCACCGCGGCCTGCCGGAGGAGGCGGCCACCGACGTCGCCATGTTCACGCGGCCCGGCGTGGTGCGCATCATGCGCTTTGCCTTCGCGCTTGCCCGCTCGCGGCCGCGAAAATTCTTGACCGTCGTCACCAAGTCGAACGCCCAGCGCCACGGTATGGTCATGTGGGACGAGATCGCGGCGGAGGTGGCGCGCGAGTTTCCCGACGTCACCTGGGACAAGATGCTGGTCGATGCCATGACCATGCGCATGGTGCAGCGCCCTGCCACCATCGACACGGTTGTTGCCACCAACCTGCACGCCGACATCCTGTCCGATCTTGCCGCGGCGCTGGCGGGCTCGCTCGGGATTGCGCCGACCGCCAACCTCAACCCCGAGCGCAGGTTCCCCTCCATGTTCGAGCCGATCCACGGCTCGGCCTTCGACATCATGGGCAAGGGCATCGCCAACCCCATCGGCACGTTCTGGTCATGCGTCATGCTGCTGGAGCACGTGGGCGAGTCGGCCGCCGCCGCACGTCTGATGCGTGCCATCGAGCGCGTGACCGCCGATCCCTCCCTGCACACCCCCGACCTCGGCGGCAAGGCGACGACGGCCCAGGTGACGCGCGCGGTGAAGGACGCGCTGCTCGGGGACAACGAATAGCATCGGGCGACCCGCGGGCTCTGGGCGAATGCGACATTCGGGCGATACAAGCGCGGCAATCGAGACGGAGCCGAGTCCGAAGACATCCAGTGGCTCGAAGAGCAGATCCATGCGTTCAACGTGCAGGCGACCGGCATCTCGGACGGCAAGCTCCTCGCGCTGTTCCTGAGAGAGGCGGACGGAGCGACTGTCGGCGGAGTGTTCGGCTGGACATGGGGGGATAGCTGCTATGTGCGCTACCTCTTCATTCCCGGGTCTTTGCGAGGCAAGGGGCACGGCACGCGCCTCATGCAGGCGGTGGAGGCCGAAGCCAAAGCCCGCGGATGCAGCCAGATCGTCCTCGAGGCGCACGACTTTCAGGCCCCCCGCTTCTACGAAGGGCTCGGCTTCGCTATCACAGGCCGTGTCGAGGAGTATCCACGCGGGCATCAGTACCTGACGATGATCAAGCGGCTGTCGGGTTAGCGCGACAGCCCGGGCGCAATGGCCTTGCGGCCTGCTCTCCCATTGCAACCGCTTTCCTCGGCATCGCGCTCGGGCGGGATGACATCGCAGGCGCGATGTGCATGCTAGGCGACCCTGCCCCAGCCGGTTGCTTCGCACGCATGTCCCCCTATCCCCACCTGTTCCGGCCTCTCGACCTCGGGTTCATGACTCTGCCGAACCGCATCGTCATGGGCTCCATGCACACGCGGCTCGAGACGCTGGACCGGCCGCTCGAGCGCGTCACCCGCTTCTATGTCGAGCGCGCCAGGGGCGGCGCCAGCCTGATCATCACGGGCGGTTTCTCGCCCAACGAGGAAGGGCTGATGGAGCCCGATGCGCCCATCTTCAATAGCCCCGGGCAGATCGCGGAGCATCGGCACGTCACCGACGCCGTGCGCGCGGCCGGCGGACGCATTGCGCTGCAAATCCTGCACGCGGGCCGCTACGCCAAGATCGACGGCGCGGTGGGACCGTCAACCATCGCCTCGCCGATCAATCCCAACGCCCCCAGGCGGATGAGCGAGGCCGACATCCTCCGCACCATCGCCGATTACGCCGCCACTGCCGCACTGGCGCGCGAGGCCGGCTACGACGGCGTCGAGATCATGGGCAGCGAAGGCTACCTCATCAACGAGTTCACGGCGCCCCGCACGAACGACCGCGGCGATGCCTGGGGCGGGAGCGTCGAGAATCGTCTGCGGCTGCCCACGGAGATCATGCGCGCGGTGCGCCGGCGTGTCGGCCGCGACTTTCTCGTCGTGTTCCGCGTTTCCTCGATCGACCTCGTGGAGGGCGGCCTGACGGCCGAGGAAATCGTGGCCGAGGCGCGCGCCGTGGAGGCGGCCGGTGCCGACATCATCAACCAGGGCATCGGCTGGCATGAGGCGCGCGTGCCGACCATTGCCCAGAAGGTGCCGCGTGCGGCGTGGGCTTTCGCGGCGCGGCGGCTGAAGGAAGCGGTGCGCATTCCCGTCATCGCCTCCAACCGCATCAACACGCCGGAGGTCGCCGAGGCTGTCCTGGCGCGCGGGGATGCCGACCTGATCTCGATGGCGCGGCCGATGCTGGCGGATCCCGAGTTCGCCAACAAGGCCCGCGACGGCCGGGGCGACGAGATCAACGTGTGCATCGCCTGCAACCAGGCGTGCCTCGACTTGATCTTCTCCAAGCGCACGGCGAGCTGCCTCGTCAATCCCAGGGCCGGCCGCGAGATCGAGTTCGACGCGCCCCCGCCCCCCCGCCGCAAGCGCGTGGGCGTCGTGGGTGCGGGGCCGGCGGGCGTTGCCTGCGCGATTGCGGCTGCGGAGCGTGGTCATGCCGTGACGCTCTACGAAGCGCAGGCGCGGATCGGCGGCCAGCTCAATCTCGCGCGCAACGTGCCGGGCAAGGAGGAGTTCGATGCCACGCTCGCCTACTGGCGACGCCGCATCGAGGTGCTGGGCATCGACCTGCGCCTGGGCCACAAGCCCGATGCCAAGGCCCTGGCCGCGCAGGGGTTCGACGAGGTCATCGTTGCGACGGGCGTCATGCCGCGCGTGCCGGACATAGAGGGCATCGGCCATGGCAAATGCGCAAGCTATGTGGAGGTGCTCGACGGGTCCTGTCGGGTCGGCGCGGTTGTTGCCGTCGTTGGCGCCGGCGGCATCGGCTTCGACGTCGCCGAGTATCTGACCTCGGCCCCACAGGAGATTGCCGCGTCGGAGGAGCACTTCCGGGGCGAGTGGGGAGTGGATGCCGGAGTTGCCGCCAGGGGCGGTTTGGCTCCCCCTTCCCGCAAGAGGGGAGGGGGAGATCCCGAACGCCGCGTCGTGATGCTGCAGCGCAAGCCGGGACGCATGGGGCGCGGCCTCGGCGTCAGCACGGGCTGGGTGCTGCGCATTCTGCTGGCCAAGCGCGAGGTGGGGCAGGTGAGCGGTGTCGCCTACCGTCGCATCGATGATGCCGGCGTGCACGTCACGGTTGGTGGCGCGGAGCGCGTGATCCCTGCCGACACGGTCGTCATCTGCGCGGGGCAGGAGCCCGAGCGCTCCCTCTACGACGCGCTCACCGCGCTCGGCACGAAGGCCCATCTCATCGGCGGCGCCGAACACGCGGCAGAGCTCGACGCGATGCGCGCCATCGATCAGGGCACGCGTCTCGCCTACACGCTGTGACGAGCGCAATTTTCGATCCGCTCCGCGCTGTCATGCCGGAATTTCGCGGCAGCGAGATATCGGGTACCCAGGGCCGCGGTCGGAAACTGGGCCGGGGTACCGGTGCTCGGGCCGATCTTCGGCCAGCATGGCAACATGCCTGTGGCAGCAGGTTCCGACCGATCGGTTAGTGTCCTACATCAGGTTGCGGATTTCCCGGCGCAGCCGCGGCAGCAGCTCGAGCTCGAACCAGGGGTTGGCGGTAAGCCAGGCGTTGTTGCGCCAGGAGGGATGCGGCAGTGGTACCCGGCGCGGACGCGCCGGCGCATCGAGCAGCTCGCGCCAGCGCCGCACCGTGTCGGTCATGCCGCCGACGCCGGCTTTGCCCAAGTGCCAGCGCTGCGCGTAGCTCCCGACCGTCAGGATGAGCTCGAGTTGCGGCATGGCCGCGAACAGGCGCGCTTGCCAGGCCGGCGCACACTCGCGCCGCGGCGGCAGGTCGCCGCCGGCGGCATCGAGACCCGGAAAGCAGAAGCCCATGGGCACGATGGCAATACGGCGCTGGTCGTAGAATTCATCAGGCGTGAGTTCGAGCCAGGCCCTGAGCCTGTCGCCGGAGGGATCGGTGAAGGGCGTGCCGGAGGCATGCACGCGCGTGCCCGGCGCCTGGCTGCAGATGCAGATGCGCGCGGTGCCGCTGGGGCGCAGCACGGGACGCGGCTCGTGCGGCAGGGGAGCACCCGTCGGCGCGTCGCGGCAGATGCGGCAGCGGCTGATCTCGGCGACGAGTTTTGCTAGTGCGCGTTCGGCTGTCTTGGACGCGTGCATGCGGCCGTGAGGTTACACCTCGACGACCAGCCCGTCCTGGGCCAGGACGACCCGGGGGTCCTTCACGTCACCGAGGCGGGCGAGCATCGGCTCGCCCATATGCGTGAGCATGACGCGCCTGGCGCCGATGCGGTCGAGCTGCCTGGCGATCGTGCGCCAGCTCATGTGATAGCGCGGCTCACCCTCGAAGTGATAGCACTCCATGATGTAGAAATCGGCGCCCTTGCCGGCGGGTACGAGGCTGTCGATCCACTCCGTGTCGCCGGAGAAGCTCAGCACCTTGCCATCGAGCTCGAAGCGGAGCGCATAGGGCGGGGCGCCGGAGGGATGCTGCACCTCGAACGGGGTCACGCGAACCCCGCCCACTTCCAGCGGCGTTTCGCGCTGCATCTCGACGAAGCGCAGCTCGTAGCGGCGTTGGACGGTGGAGGAGCCCGGAAACAGTGCCTCCGCTGCCGCCTCGAAGCGGGTCCGCACACTTTCGGGGCCGACGATGGTCAATGGGGCAGTGCGCTTGGCGACGTGCTGGGCATGCAGGAGCCACCACACGAGACCGGCATAGTGGTCGCCGTGCAGATGCGAGATGAAGATGGTCTCGATGCTGTTGGGATCGAGCTTGAGTCTGGCCAGTCCGATAAGCGCGGTCGCGCCGCAATCGATGAGAAAACGCGTTCGTGCCGCCTCTACGTGATAGCAGGTCTGCAGGCGCCCGCCCGACCCGAATGCGTCGCCGCATCCTACGACAGTCAGCTTCATGATACCTCGTCCGCCTTCCGGCGGCGTGTTGTCCCTCTGGCGAGAACACAACCCGCGGGACTTGTCTGTTCCCTGGGGAACACCCGGCGACGCCCGCGATCTCAGGCCTTGGCGCTCGGCCGGGCGGACACTTCCTCGTGCCAACGGGCGAGGTTGGCAAGGCCTTGTGGCCGTTCGACCCGGGCGGGCCTGGCGAAATCCATGGCTACCAGCGCCGTGATATCCGCGATCGAATACTCGTCCCCGGCGATGAAGCGGCGGCCGGCGAGTTCCCGGTCGAGAATCTGCATGACTTCCTGGGCCCGCGGCTTGTTCGCCTCGCCCCAGGCAGGTATCTGAGGCACCTCCAGCTGTGCCGCGGCAGGGTGGAGATGGCGGAAGGCCTGAGCAACGCAGGCGAGCAGCCCGATCTCAGCGCGCCTATTCCACATCTCGACTACCGCGCGCTGTCTGGCGCCCTTGCCGAACAGTGCCGGTTCCGGCTTCGTTTCCTCGAAGTAGCGGCAGATCGCTACGGTTTCGGAGATCGCCGAGCCGTCGTCCAGCACCAGCACCGGCACCCGCTGGAACGGGTTGAGGGCGGTGAACTCCGGGGTCTTCAGCCCCTTCACGATATCGAGTTCCTCGTACGGCACTTCGATGCCCTTCTCGGCGAGGAAAATGCGCACGCGCCGCGGGTTCGGCGCAGTCTTGGTCTGCAGAATCTTCATCGGTGGCCTCCTCGTCCTAAGCCTGTCTGAACAGTGGTAATGGAGCGAGGTTGGCCGTGCAAGGCGCCGCTGGTGCTTGTCGCCGGGGGTGCCGCGTGCCCGCGGACGATGTGAGGGTCGCGTCACAAGTCGTTGATAAACCATAAGTTAGGGATTTGCCCAGACAGTGAAGACTAGGCGCATCCCGGCGCTGGCGCGGGCTCTCGAGGGCTGCACCCGGTTCAAGGCCGGATGAGGCGACGATGCAAGACGGCGACGACAGCACCGGCACCAAGATGCGGCCTCTGACCGGCCCCGGTGATGTCGCGCACCCCGGCACCGACATCGCCTCCGTGCAGGGCGCGCGCAGCAAGGACCCGCAGGCGGCGCTGCGCGCCCATATCAAGGAGCTGCGCGCGCGGCTCTCGCAGGGTACGGCGCTCAAGCCGGAGTTCGAATACGAGCTCCTCTCGATGTTCGTGAAGAACGAGCTGTCGGCGCGCGTCACCATTCCGCTGCTGGCTGTCGTTTTCTCGCTTGCCTCGATGTTCTGGGCGCCCGTGACCCAAGCTTCGGCGTGGCTGGCGACCGTCATTTCCATGAAGTTCTTCATGATCGCGGCGTGCCGCAAGTTCCTGGCTCGGCCGCGCGGCGAGATCAGGGTCGACAAGTGGCGCGAGCTGTTCGTCGCACTCGAGCTCGCGAGCGGGATCGCCTGGGGTGGCATGGCCGTGGTCGGTCTCGGGGCGACCGACGCCATCAGCCACGTGTTCGTGCTGGCCTCGCTCATCGTCGTGCTGGCGATCCGGATGACGTTTGCCTCCGCGGTGATGACCATTCTCTACGTCGGCACCATTCCGATGACGATGGCCGTCTGCGTCCGCCTGCTGATGCAGGGCCACCCCTTCTATCTGGCTATGGCGGCTATGGCCGTGGGGCTCCACGTGTATTTCATCTTCCTAGCCAAGGGGCTGAATTCCACCGCGGTCGCCATGCTGGAGTTCCGCGCCGAGAAGGATGCGCTGATCGCGGAGATCGAGGAGGAGAAATCGATTTCGGACGAGGCGCGGCGCCGCGCCGAGGCCGCCAATGTCGCCAAGTCGCGTTTCCTGGCGACCATGAGCCACGAGCTCAGGACCCCGCTCAACGCCATCCTGGGTTTTTCGGAGGTGATGAAAGCCGAGCTGCTGGGGCCCATGCAGAACGCGAATTACAAGGAGTATGCAGGCAACATCCACGACAGCGGGCGCCACCTGCTGCAGCTCATCAACGAGATTCTCGACCTGTCGCGCATCGAGGCCGGCCGCTACGAGCTGCACGAGGAGCCAATCCGCCTCAACGAGATCGTGGAGGATTGCCATCGCCTGCTCGCTCTGCGCGCCGACAGTAAGGGCCTGCAGGTCTTGCTGGACTTCGATCGCGGACTCGATCAGCTGTGGGCCGACGAGCGGGCCGTGCGTCAGGTTTGCCTCAACTTGATGTCGAACGCCCTCAAGTTCACCCCGCGCGGGGGTCGCATCGTCCTGACCGTGGCGGCGACGCCCGAGGGTGGGCAGACGCTGATCGTCAAGGATACGGGGCCCGGCATCCCCAAGGAGGAAATACCGCGGGTGATGCAGGCCTTCGGCCAGGGCTCCCTTGCCCACCAGACTGCCGAGGGCGGAACGGGGCTCGGCCTGCCCATCGTGCAGAATTTGGTCAGCCTGCACGGCGGCACTTTCGAGCTGCGCTCGGAGCTGCGCAGGGGCACGGAGGCCGTGGTCTGCTTCCCCAAAGGCCGGGTGCTCCGCACCATGCCGCCGCTGCAACCGCTGGGACAGGAACGCCACCGTCGGATCACAGGGGCGCCGACGGAAGCGCACCGGACGCGTGCGATGCATCCCCGGATGGCGCCGCGCAGTGGCGCGGAATCCACAGTGGCACGCTGACGCCGCATTGCCATGCGTACCGGCGTTACCTACATTCCTTCCGGCGCGGAGTGTTATCACTCGCGCCATGGCGGGAATGCAAAGGCCAATTCAATCTCCGTGCGTCAAGGTCTGCGTCATGGACGAGGCCTCGGGACTGTGCTTGGGCTGCAGGCGGTCGCTCGATGAGATTGCCGGCTGGGCGATTATGACAGAGGCGGAGCGGCGGCGTATCATGCGCGAGCTGCCTGCCAGGCGGGCGCAGGGGAAGCCTGCGGGGAGATGAGATGGGTGCCTGGATTGCCCTAACCCTGCTCGTGATTGCCGGCCTGGCGTTGCTGCTGCGGGCGGACGCCGGCTCGATCGCGGGCTTCGATCCCTCCGATTTCGCCGTCGTCGTGGCGAGCGTCGCCCTGCTCATCTTTTTGGCGTCCTCGATCGCCGGGAGCTATCGCGGCCGCACAGGGCAGGCCGTGCGCGACCTGCTGACCTGGGCGATGGTGGCCCTGCTCCTGGTCGCCGGCTACAGCTACCGCGAGGAGATTCTGACGCTCGGCCACCGCGTGGCCGGCGAGTTGCTGCCGCCGGGCAGCGCGTTGCGCGCGGACAACCAGGTCGAGGGCGAGCGCTCGGTGCGCATACGCCGCCGACCCGACGGGCACTTCGTCGCCAAGACCCAGGTCAACGGCGTCTCGCTCAACATGCTGATCGATACCGGCGCATCCACGGTCGTCCTCAAGCCCGCCGATGCGCAGAGGCTGGGCATCGACGTCGACAAGCTCAGATACTCGGTGCCGGTTCAGACCGCCAACGGCACGACCTATGCGGCGCACGTGCGTCTGCGCAACCTGACTCTCGGCCCGATCAGCCTCACCGATGTCGAGGCCCTGGTCGCCAAGCCCGGAGCGCTCAAGGAAAACCTGCTCGGTATGAGTTTCTTAAGCCGCCTGCGCTCTTATGAGTTCACTACCGATATGCTGACGCTGCGCAGCTGAAGCGTTTCGGGCGTGTGCGCCTTCCCGATGGCAGGAGGGCAAGCGGGCAGGCGTGTGGCATGGCGTTATCGGCAGGCGCGCGGCAAGCCATCGGCATGGCCACGGGATGGCTCGCGGCCGCCGCAATGGTCGCCGTCGGGCTCAACTATTCAGCGGAAATTCACAGTCTGGCGCGTGGTGGGCTGGCCGGTGCCCCTGTCTCGACTGTGCGCGAGAACGGCGTCGGTGCGCATAAAAATCGCCCCGTAGCACCGATGCACGCCGCGAGCGGGCGCGAGGTCCATATCCGGGCCGGCGCCCACGGGCACTACGTCGCACGCGCCGAGATCAACGGCCGGCCGGTTGACGTGCTCGTCGATACGGGCGCGTCGATTGTCGCCCTCGCCTTTGACGATGCCCGGCAGGCTGGCGTCCTCGTGCGCGACAGCGACTACACGCAACGCGTCAGCACTGCAAACGGCTACGCGCGCGTGGCGCCCGTCATGCTCGACCGTGTCAGCATCGGCGACATCACCGTGCGCAATGTGCCGGCTGCGGTCAGCGAGCCCGGCAGTCTGGCAACGACCCTGCTCGGCATGTCCTTCCTGGGGCGCCTCCAGCGCGTCGACATGCGCTCTGGTACTCTTGTGCTGCAGGAATAGCGCTCGCCCCTGCACGAGACCACATTGAGTGCGCGAACCCGAATAAGGCCCGCGCTGTTATAAGGTTCATGTATTGGTTGCCGGCACGAACCACAGAGGCCCCCCGCATGCTTCCCAAGCCCCGCGCCGACCTGAAGCCCAACACGGCGGAGTTCGAGCGCTGGCCGCTCGTCAAGCCGACTGGTTTTCGCGAGTACGATGCGCGCTGGCTGTATCCGACAGAGATCAACCTGATGGGCCTCAACGCCATCGGCCTGGGGCTGGCGACGCTCGCGGGCAGGCGGGGGGTGCCCAAGCGCTTCGTCGTCGGCCACGACTACCGCTCCTATTCGGCCGCGGTGAAGCAGGCGCTGATGACGGGGCTGCTGGCCGGCGGGGCCGAGGTGCACGACATCGGCCTGGCGTTGTCGCCGATGGCCTACTTCGCCCAGTTCGCGCTGGAGGTGGAAGGAGTGGCGATGGTGACCGCCAGCCACAACGACAACGGCTGGACCGGGATCAAGATGGGCTTTGCCCGTCCGCTCACGTTCGGCCCCGAGGAGATGAGCGCGCTCAAGGAACTGGTGCTTGCCGGTGCCGGCGAGACGGCGCCCGGCGGCCGATATGTGTTCGTGCCCGACATGGCGGAGCGTTACATCGCTGCGCTGACGAGTCGGCCCAAGCTGAAGCGCAGGCTCAAGGTGGTGGCGGCCTGCGGCAACGGCACTGCCGGCGCGTGGGCGCCGCGGGTGCTCGAGGCGATCGGTTGCGAGGTCGTTCCGCTCGACTGCGACCTCGATCATTCCTTTCCGCGCTACAATCCCAATCCCGAGGACCTCAAGATGCTGCACGCCATGAGCGAGGCCGTGCGCGCCAGCGGCGCCGATGTCGGCTTCGGCTTCGACGGCGACGGCGATCGCTGCGGCGTGGTCGACAACGAGGGCCACGAGATTTTTGCCGACAAGGTGGGTGTGATGCTGGCGCGCGATCTCTCCGCCCAGCACAAGGACCCCGTGTTCGTCGCCGACGTCAAGTCGACCGGCCTCTTCATGACCGATCCCGTGCTCGCCGCGAACGGCGCGCGCGCACTCTACTGGAAGACCGGCCACTCCTACATGAAGCGCTACACGCACGAGCAGAAGGCGCTGGTGGGCTTCGAGAAGTCCGGCCACTTCTTCTTCCAGCCGCCGCTCGGGCGGGGCTATGACGATGGCCTCGTTGCGGCCATCGCGGTCTGCGACATGCTGGAACGCAGTCCCGGCAGAACGCTCGCCGATCTCAAGAACGCGCTGCCCAAGACGTGGGGCTCGCCGACCATGTCGCCGCACTGCGCCGACGAGGTGAAGTATTCAATCGTCGAAAAGATCACCGATCAATACAAGGATGCCGCCGCCCGCGGCACGCCGGTCGCGGGCCAGAAGGTGCGCGATCTCGTCACCGTCAACGGCGTGCGCGTCGTGCTGGAGGACGGCACCTGGGGTCTGGTGCGCGCCTCCTCCAACAAGCCCGAGCTCGTGATCGTGGTGGAAAGTCCGACGTCGGAGGCCAATATGCGTGCCATCTTCGCCGACATCGACGGCCGGCTTGCCCAATGCCCCGAGGTCGGCGAATACAACCAGAAGATCTGAGGGCGCGGAAGCCGTCCGTCCTGCCCGATCAGGACCCTAGGGACGGTTTTCGACCAAGTGGAATCGAAACATCGGGTCGGCCACCTTCTTGTCATCCCGGCCGGAGCGCGCAGAGAGCCGGGACCCGGGATGACGAGCACCGCTGCTCATCGAGCCCTGGCTCCCGGATATTCGCATTCGGCGAATTCCGGGATGACAGTGAGCACGCGCCAGGCAAGCTGAAAGACCGCCAGGTCTCAGCGCTGCATCGCTGCCTGCAGTTCGCCGCGGAAGGTCGCGAGCCGCGCGTCGTAGCGCTCGGCCATGCCGGAGCGCACGGTGGCGGGCGCGCGCTCGGGATCGCCCGAGGCAAAAGGCGGCGCCGGATCGTACTCGATCGACAGCTGGATGCGCTGCGCCGTCTCGGCACCGGCCAGCTCCGCGGCGACAGTGAGCGCAAAGTCGATGCCGGCGGTCACGCCGCCGCCGGTGAAGACATTGCCGTCGCGCACGACGCGTCCCTTCTCGTAGGTCGCGCCGACCATCGGAAGCAATCCGGTGTAGGCCCAGTGTGTGGTGGCGCGGCGCCCCTTCAGCAGGCCGGCGACGCCCAGCACGAACGCCCCCGTGCACACGGACGTGACGTACTTGGCGCGCTCGCCCTGTCGGCGCACGAAGTCGACGGTGACCGGGTCGGCGATCGCTCCCGACATGCCGAAGCCGCCCGGCACGCAGATGAGGTCGAGCGGCGGGCACTCGGCAAATGTCGTGGTGGGCATCAGGCTCAGACCGCAGTCGCTGGGCACCGGCGCGCCGGTCCTGGCGGTAATGTGAACCTTGGAGCCGGGGATGCGATGCAGCACCTGCAGCGGCCCCGTAAAATCGAGCTGCGTGACATCAGGAAACAGGATGAAACCGATATTCATCGCCATTGCCCCCAATCTTCCGGCTCAGTTGGTCTTGCCGTAATCCGGCTTTGCCTGCAGCGCCTGGCGTTCTGCGACCCGCGAGATGTGGAAGCGCTGGAAGCTGCGGTCGCGCTCGTAGAGCTTGAGGCGCACCCAGACGAACAGATCGTAGAAGGTGTCGCGCCCGAAGCTGAGCGGTAGCCGCTCAATTGCCTCGAGCTCCCGGCCCCACTTGCCGTCTAGGCCCGACAGGTCGTCCTTGAGGAAGACGATGGTGGGCGTGAAGATCACGCCCCAGCGCTCGGCCAGCGCGCGTTCCGGCAGCACGGTGCCGTCGAAGTCCGTGACCTCGCGCGAGCCCCAGAGGTTCAGCTGAACGATTACGAAGTTCTCGCGCACGTAGTCGTTGATGTACTTCTGCGACAGCACCTCGGTGTGCATCCTGGTGCAGTAGGGGCAGCCGCGCTGCTCGAACAGCACGGCGAAGCGCTTGCCCGCCGCTTTCGCCTCTCGGAAGTCCTCGCGCAGGTCGAGGAAAGAGAACTGGAACCAGGACTGGTGGTGGAGCCCGTCATCCGCTAGCGGTGCTGTCACGCGCGGCTCGGTGGGGCCGACAGGCGGGGGCAGGGAGCCCGGCTCGGCGGCACGCGCGACGCTGCCGCCCGCAAGCATGAGCAGGACGAGCAGGAGCGGCAGGTGCGAGCGCGGGCTGCATCGCGGGGGTGTGGGATTCCAGGTCATGCCCCATTCTAGCCCAGACGCTGCGCATTGGCGACGCCGCGCGTCCGCCGTCATTCCGCGGCAGCGAGCGTGGGCGCACTCTCGCCCTCGGCGATGCGGATCGCCTGGCACAGCACGTCGACGCCAGCGCCGTCGCGAGGGCCAAGCTCGGAAAGGTGTCTGCGGAAGGCGCGCGCACGGGGCCGGCCATGGTAGAGGCCCAGGACGTGACGCACGATGTTGTTGAGCCGGCCGCCCCGCTGCAGGTGCCGCTCGGTGTAGGGGATCAGCGCCTCCAGCACATCCCGCCGGGAAGGTGCAGAGCCTGCATCGCCGAAGAGGCGCCCGTCGATCTCGGAGAGCATGTAGGGGTTTTGATACGCTCCGCGGCCGAGTGCCACGCCGTCGACATGCGCCAAGTGCGCCTCGGCTGCGCCGAGCGTGGTGATGCCGCCGTTGACGACGATCGCAAGCTCGGGGCGGGTCCTCTTGAGCCGGTAAACCCGCGCATAGTCGAGCGGGGGAATCTCGCGGTTCTCCTTGGGCGAGAGGCCCTGCAGCCAGGCCTTGCGCGCATGCACGATGAAGGTGCGACAGCCCGCGCCGGCGACTGCGGCAATGAACCGGTCGAGGTCGGCCTCGCTGTCCTGATCGTCGATGCCGATGCGGCACTTGACCGTGACGGGGATGGCGACGCGCGCCCGCATGGCGGCGACGGCCTGTGCGACAAGGTCGGGCTCCGCCATCAGGCAGGCGCCGAAGCGGCCCTCCTGCACGCGATCCGAAGGGCAGCCGACATTGAGGTTGATCTCGTCGTAGCCGAAGCTCTCGCCGAACGCGGCCGCCTCCGCCAGCCGGGCTGGATCGGACCCTCCGAGCTGCAGGGCCACGGGGCGCTCCTCGGCACTGAAGCCGAGCAGGCGCTGCCGATCACCGTTGATGGCGGCCTCGGCGGTGATCATCTCGGTGTAGAGCAGCGCGCGGCGCGTCATGAGCCGGTGGAAGAACCGGCAGTGCCGATCCGTCCAATCCATCATGGGCGCGACGCAGAATTTGTGCTCGGGCCTGCGCATTTGTGTCCAAGCCGGTGGCTTCGCCGTCGAGCCGGCGTCGCGGCTGGCTGAGCGATAGTGCGGTGCAGCCGAGAAAGCAACTCCGCGTCCCGCCAGGAAGGCAAAGCCGCCTCCTCTGCGCGCGCCGGCCGGCCTCGGAGCAGTCGCGGCTGTTCCTCCTTTATGCCGCAAGGAGGAGGTCGCCAGGCTGCAGCAGCACAACGGCTCAGCGGACGTGCCGATCGACTTGGTTACCACTTCCGGGAGCGGGCTCGATCCCCATATCTCTCCTGAGGCGACCTTTCTCCAGGTTGTCCGCGTGGCCAAGGTGCGAAACGTCCCGGAAGACCGGGCTCGCCAACTCGTGATTGAACATGTCGAGGGCCGTATGCTGGCGTTGTTCGGCGAACCGCGTGTTAATGTGCCGGGCCTCAATCTTGCCCTGGACGAAGCGTTGGCGCGATGAGGATCGGCGGGCCGCCGGGCCCGAGAAGGCGTGACCATGGCGGACCAGCGGAGCGGCGGACCGGAAAGACCCTCGCCTGAAGCCCTCCTCGCCGAGGTCCGCCGCGAGGAGAAGGGCCGCATCGGCCGGCTCAAGATCTTCCTCGGTGCCGCGCCCGGCGTCGGCAAGACTTATGAAATGCTGCAGAGCGCGCACGCCAAGGCGAAGGAGGGCGTGGACGTCGTCGTCGGCGTGGTGGAGACCCACGGCCGCAAAGAGACGCAAGCGCTCCTCGACGGCCTCGAGATCATTCCGCGCAAACCGACGGTTTACATCAACCGCATCATGGACGAGTTCGACATCGATGCAGCGCTGAAGCGGCGGCCGGACCTCATCCTCGTCGACGAGCTTGCGCACACCAACATTCCTGGCAGCCGTCATCCCAAGCGCTACCTCGACGTCGAGGAGCTGCTGAGCGCGGGGATCGACGTCTACACGACCGTCAACATCCAGCACATCGAGAGCCTGAACGATGTCGTGGCGCAGATCACGCGCGTGCGCGTTCGCGAGACCGTGCCCGATTCCATCATCGATCGGGCCGATGCGATCGAGCTGGTCGACCTCACCCCTGACGATCTGATCCAGCGTCTCAAGGAAGGCAAGGTCTACGTTCCCAAGCAGGCGCAGCGAGCGCTCAAGAATTATTTCTCCCCGGCCAATCTGACGGCATTGCGCGAGCTTGCACTCAGGCGCACGGCCGAGCGCGTCGACGATCAGCTGTTGGAGCAGATGCAGGCGCGTGCGATCACAGGCCCCTGGCCGGCGGGCGAGCGCGTCATCGTGTGCGTCAGCGAGGACGCCCGGTCCGCAGGGCTCGTGCGCTACGCCAAGCGTCTGGCCGATCGGCTGCATGCGCCGTGGACGGCTCTGTGCGTGGAAACGCGGCGCAGCCTACAGCTGAGCGATGAGGACCGCGACCGCATCGCCGAGACGCTGCGCCTGGCCGAACGGCTCGACGGCGAGGCCACCACCATTCCTTCGTCCGCACGCCGGATCGCCGGCGACGTCATCGGCTATGCCCAGAAGAACAACGCGACCCACATCATCATCGGAAAATCGACACGCTCGCGATGGTTTGAGATCCTTTACGGTTCGATCGTGCACGATCTCGTGCGGCGCTCGGGCAACATAAGCGTGCACGTCATTGCCGGCGAGGATGTGCCCGAACAGAGACCGGCACGCGCAGTCGTCAGAACCAGCGAAGCGCCCAGCTTCAACTTTGGTCCCTACGCCGTCGCGTTGCTTGCGGTCGCCGTGGCGCTCGGCATCGGCCTGCTGCTGAAACCTCAGTTCGGCCTGGAGAACGTCGATCTCGTGCTGCTCACGGCGATCGTCGGCGTCGCGGTCCGCTATGGGCTCTGGCCGTCGATGTTCGCGACCGTCTGTGCCTCGCTAAGCTACAACTTTTTCTTCCTGCCGCCGATCTACACGTTCACGATCATCGACCCGACCAACATCGCCGCCTTCCTGTTGTTCACGATTGTCGCCCTGATCGCTTCCAGTCTCGCGGGGCGCGGACAGCACCAGACGACGGCCGCGCACGAGCGCATCCGCGCCGTCGAATCGCTCTACGCCTTCAGTCGCAAGCTCGCCGGCGCCGGCGCGCTGGATGATGTGCTGTGGGCGACGGCCTACCAGATTGCGTCCATGCTCAAGGTTCGGGTCGTGCTTCTGCTTCCCGAGGACGGATCGATCGCCTTGAAGGGGGGCTATCCTCCGGAAGATACCCTGGATGAGGGGGATCTCGCCGCGGCGAGATGGGTCTGGGAGAACAATCGCCCGGCCGGTCGCGACTCCGATACTCTCCCCGGCGCCAAGTGGCTCTTTCTGCCGATGCGCACCGGGCGCGGCGCCGTCGGCATCCTTGGGATCACCAAGGACGATACCGGCGTCCTGCTCAGGTCCGAGCAGCGGCGGCTTCTCGATGCTCTTGCCGATCAGGGTGCGTTGGCGATCGAGCGGGTGCATCTCGTCGAGGACATCGACCGCGTGAAACGAACGGCGGAGACCGACCGTCTGCGTTCGGCCTTGCTTACCTCCATATCACACGATCTGAAAACCCCTCTGGCTGCCGTCCTCGGTGCCGCGGGTGCGTTGCGCGACCTCGCCGGCTCGCTCGACAACGCTTCCAAGAGCGAGCTCCTCGCAACCATCATCGATGAATCGGAGCGGCTCAATCGCTTCATCGCCAACCTGCTCGACATGACGAAGCTCGAGTCGGGCGCCATTGTTCCCAACGCTGCCCCCCATGCGGTCGGCGAGATCGTGGACGGGGCGCTGCGACGGGCCGGCAAGATCCTCGCCCGGCATCGCGTGGAGGTGGACTTGCGGCCGGGCCTGCCCATGATCGCGGTGGATGCGGTGCTGTTCGAGCAGGCGCTCTTCAACCTGCTGGACAACGCCGCGAAGTATGCGCCGGACGGCACGACCGTCACGATCAGGGGCTGGCGCGACGAGGCCGGGGTGCGGCTGCAGGTGCTCGATGAAGGCGACGGCATTCCGGAAGGCGACCTGGAGCGCATCTTCGACAAGTTCTATCGCGCCCAGAAGGGCGACCAGGTGCGGGCTGGCACGGGGCTGGGCCTTGCGATTTCGCGCGGCTTCGTGGAAGCCCTCCGCGGCAAGATAACGGCGGCGAACCGGGCCGACCGCACGGGGGCTAGCTTTACCATCACCCTCCCTGACACGGTATCGGCGCAACAGGGCCGCGAGGCCGCATGAACACGGCATCGCTGAAGGTCCTGATCGTGGATGACGAGCCGCCGATCCGCAAGCTGCTGCGCATGGGGCTCGCCTCGCAGGGTTACGACGTGCTTGAGGCACCCAACGGGAAGACGGCGCTCGCGCTGCTCGCCCAGAAGCCGGCCCTTGTCATCCTCGACCTCGGGCTCCCGGACATCGATGGCCTCGAGCTGCTGCGACGCATCCGGCAGGAGCATGAGGACATTGCCATTGTCGTGCTTTCGAGTCGCGGCGATGAGGTCGGAAAAGTCGCTGCCCTCGACCTCGGCGCCGACGACTACGTGACCAAGCCGTTCGGGATGGAGGAGCTGTTCGCGCGCATGCGGACGGCGCTGCGGCATCAGCTGCAGCAGCACGGAGAGCGGCCGCTTTTCCGGGTGAATGACCTGAGCGTCGACCTCGTGCGCCGCATCGTCAAGGTGGGCGAGAAGGAGGTCCGGCTTTCGCCCAAGGAGTATGACCTCCTGCGCGTGCTGGTTCAGCACGCCGGCAAGGTGCTCACCCACAAGTTCCTCACGCAGGCACTATGGAACGAGCCGACCGACCCGCAGTATCTGCGGGTCTACGTGCGCCAGCTCCGCCAGAAGATCGAGGCGGATCCGGAGCGCCCGCGGAACCTCCTGACCGAGATCGGCGTCGGCTACCGCCTGCGCGCGCCGGAGTGAGCGAGGCAGTCCGCTGCCGGTCGGAGGCGTGATATCACCCGGGACACGACGTCTTGTCATCGCGCCATGGAGGTCGGCGGTAAGATGCAGCGGATCGGCTATTCGCCCCCCCGGAGCAGGTGCCGGATGTAGCTCAGCTGACAGCCATTCTCGCGGGCGAGCTCGCGTGCGGATTTCTGCGCCGCACGTGCCGGGCGCTCTGACTGCACCTGGGCTGTCGCGCCGAGGCACGGGTCCCGGCTCGCGACGATCGGCACGATCGCATCGTTGGTCGTCTTGGAGATCATCCAGCCCAGAAACGGCGTCCTGAACTGCACGAGGAAGACCCGGCTGTCGATCCCGGTGCTGGCGCGGTCGGAGAACTGATTGAGCGCGCGGACGACTTCCCGGGTGCCGATCCCCGCGCGAACGTTGAGCACGGCCTCGAGCGGCACCCTGAACTCGACCAGGGTGGTGGTGCCGACGGCCGTGCGCGCGGTGTCCTCGCTTGTATCGCTCGTGAGCAGGATGAGCCGGACGTCCACGCCATCCATGTCGGCATCGCGCAGCGCGCGATAGATGGCGCCCGCAACCGCAACGCCCGAGTCGTCGGCATAGCCCCCGTCGACGAAGTTCCATGTCCGGCCGCCCTGGTCCAGCGTGTAGGGGGGCAGGACCCCGGGAAATCGCGCGCTGGCGACGGCAGCCTCCGCCAGCGCATTCTTGTCGGCGGGCCGGCCGTAGGGCTCGTCGACGAAAGCTTCGATCGATGGCGCGCCCATGTCCGCCAACCCGAATGGGGAGAACGCGACCGTCGATCCAGCCTCCGCGCGCGTGGTGTTGAGAATCAGGGCGTGCGGACCCTTGCCATCACGCCAGGACGCAGAGAGGCTCTTGCGCAACCGCAGACGCGATCTGATCTGGAAGCAGCCGTCGTCCGCGGACCAGGCCTCGTCGGGATCGATGTGAGCGCACGCCAGGCTCATCTCGAGCGCACGCGCGCGCCCGTGGCCGATCGAAGCGGGCAGGATGGCGTCCAAAGCGTCGGAGAGGCCCAGCAGGTGTGCACCGTCCGACACCAGGCTGAGGGCAAGCTCGGGTACCAGCGGACCGAGTACGGGTGTCAGATGGTCGCGCGTGAGGGCGACGCGTATGTCCGTCATCAGCTCGTGCGGCGGGTCCCGCGGCGGGAGGGTGCGGCACTTGCTCAGCGGGCGGACATCGCGGTCGTCGGCATAGGCGTGATAGAGCGCGGCACCGACGGCCCCGCCGGAAACGCCGCTGATGGCGAAGACGTGCCGGCTGAAGCTCGGGCACTCTTCCTGCAGCTTGGCGAGGAATGTCGCCGTGGCCGAGGCGGCGTAGATCCCGCCGCCTTGTGCCGCCACGATGAAGACGGGAAACCTGCCATTGAACTCGCGGACTTCCGGCTCTCGTTCCGCCAGCCATTTCTTGAACGCGCGCACGACCTCGGGTGCATCTTCGATCGCACGGTGGACGGACGCGCTTGCGTCGATGGGCGGCGGCGCAGACGCGAGGAAGCTGCCGAGGACGAGGGCTGCGAGCACGATCGAAAGCAGGTGGCGCCGCAGCGCCGCGAGCCCCGCGATGATTGCGAGGATGGCGACCAGCTGCAACCCGACCATTGCCAGTGGGCCCAGGCCGTGCGTGACCATGAGGCGGTGCGGCGGCTCCAGCAGCGGGGCGCCGACGAATACGGCGATGACGACAAGAACGGCCACGCCTCGCGCGATGTTGGCGAGGTGGCGCCGGGCGCGAAAGCGCCAGAGCAGGGCCAGCACGATGGCCGCGAACAGAGCCGAGACGGAGAGGTAGGCTGTCGCCCCCGGCAGAGAGTCGCGGACCTGCCACAGACCATAGAGCAAGCCAGCGAACGGCAGCGCGGCCCAGGCCAGCGCCAGCGCGTCGCGGGTCCGCTGCAGCCAGCGGTTGAGGTAGACGGTGGACATCGAGCCATAGAGCGCCAGGACCCTGTTTCCGGTCAGCTCGATGTAGCTCGTGAAGAGGGCAAAGGAGATGATGCCGATGCTGACGAGGCCGAGCATAAGCTGCGGCCATCGGTGTGCCTCGACGAGGGAGAGATAGACCTCGCGCAGCTGGCCGTTGCATGCGAACAGCCACAGGGTTACAGCGGCGAAGACGGGTGGCACCCAATGCATCATTCGCCACAGGTGTGTCAGGTGCTTGCGCCAGGCTTCCTGTGCCCATTTGAGGGTGTCGTCTGCCAGTCGGCGGAGCATCTTCATCTTCCGGTCCCGGATGCCCGATTGCGTGGAGCGACGATCCGCTACGAAACCTTCGCCTGGTCCGGCCCGGCCGGCAGGAGCCGCGCGGCATGCTTTTCCATCTCGGCGGCGAGCAGCGCGTGGTCCTTCGGCGTGAAGGCAAGAAAATAGATCTCCCTCAGGTTGAGGTCCGGGGATTTGCGCAGGAACTCGATCGCTGCCGGCATCATGGTGCCGAGCACGTCTTGCGTTCTCACGTCGCCCTGGCCGGCCCCGAGCAGCGGGAGCACGATCGAGCGAAGCGGCTTCCAGAAGCGGCGGATGCCCATATTGAGCGCCTCGCCCTGCTGAAGCGCGTTCTGCACGCATTCGGCCGATACGTTGGCGTTGGCGTAGAGGTCCCTGCCCTTTTGCGCCTGCACCGCGGCGACGTGGAATATCCAGCGCACATTGTGCGGCTTCCCGCTCAGGGCGCCTGGCTTGGTGACGATGACGGTGCCGGGTCTGACGAAAATCTGGCCGCCCAGACGATCCTTCAGCGCCTCCGCGATCGTGTCGCGAAAGATCGTGCCGTCCCGATACTTCTCCGCGCCTTCGTAGCGGATGGTCGCGGAGATGGACCTGCCGAAGAAGCGATCCATCAGCATGTCGGTGTTTTCCGAATTGACCCAGATATCGACGTCGTTCACCTCGGCGATATTGCCGGTCTTGATGCCGATGATGCGCTGGCGGTGCGCCGGCTTGTCGCGGTCCTCGTGCCAGACGTAGCGGGTGGGGAGCGCCTTGGTGTCCTCCGCCGTGATCGGCGGGGCCTTGGGCCGATTGGCACGGAGCCATTGCGCGGCCACGTTGAGCTTCGCGTCGAGGAGCTCGCCGGCGTCGAGCCTTGCGAAGAAATCCTCCAGGGGCAACGGCACGATCCGTATGTCTCCCTGCTCCCTCGGTGCTGGCGGCGGCTTTTCGGCGCCACCGACCTCGACGAAGTAGATGTAGATGCGTTCCGCGCTTGCGCCCGGGGAGGGCAGGATGGTCGCGATCTGCTTGAACCGCTCCAGGCCTTTCAGGCGCTCGGCAGGGGTGCCGCCGGCAAGCTGGTAGCCGGTCTCCTCGAAGACCTCGCGGGCGATGCAGTCTCTCGGCGTCTCGCCGGCTTCTACGACACCGGCCGGAATCTCCAGCAGCCAGCCCTCGCCCGGCGCGTCGTTGCCGAGGGTGGCAACGCGGAACTGCTCGACGAGCACGACCTCGCCCGCATCCTTGTCGTAGATGAGGGCGGCCGCGGCATCGCCGCGGCGCATGACCTCCCGGGTCTGCGTCTCACTCAGCGTTCCGTCGAACTTGCGGACCCTGTAGGAGACGGCGTCGATCCTGAGGAAGCCTTCATACTTGGAGCTTGTCCCTTCCAGGATGTAGTCACGTCCACCCGACATGCACCGTCCCCAAAGCGCGCTGTGCTTCCCGTCTTGGGACCATAGCCCAACGATCCAGCCGTCACCACGCGCCCGGCTCGATTGGGCCGGGCGCGGCGGCCGATGGGCCACGTCGGCAACGGACAGGTTGCGGCGGATCGTTCGGCTGCTAGATTGCGCCATGAGCCTCAGTCCGGCAGATCGAAGCGGCAGCAACGAGCGGATCACGCCGAGGAAGCTTGCCGGACCGACGCTGCCGCAGCGCCGATAAGAACCGCGCCTGCTCGATGCGCCAATTCGTCGTCCCCTTTGCGGCTTGCCTTGCGGTGGTGCTGTGCGCGATGGCGCCGGCCGGCGCCGCCGCCCAGCCGCCGCCTTGCGAGCGCAAGGACGGCACGGCGCTGCGTGACACGTTCTGGCGCCACGGACCGCAGCGCCATCCGCTGATTGGTGAGGTCCTAAAAGACGGAAAGCCGATAGCGCTCCACGCGGCTCAGTGTGCACGGAGCCCCTTGCAGCAGCTGATCGTCGAGGTGTGGGGGACTATCCGCGCGGGCGGCCTGGTGCTGCTCGGCGAGGTTCACGACAACGCCGAGCATCACAAGGTCCGTGGCGACATCCTGTGGCCGAGACTGGAACCCGGGCTGGCGACGCGCGACCTGCGCCCGGCGGCCGTCTTCGAGCACATTCGCGAGGACCAGCAGGCACAGCTCGACAGGTTCTACGTCAAGGCCCAGCGCAGCCGCCGTCTTTGGGGTGCCGATGACCTGCTGCGGGAGCTGGACTGGCAGAGCAGCGGCTGGCCGCCCGGGGAGATTTTCAAGCCGCTTTTCGGCGCCGCGCTCTGGGCCAAGCTGCCGATCGAGCCCGGCAATGCTCCGCGGGCGCGCATCCGGGCGCTTGTTCGCGGCGAACCCCAAGACGTCTCCTCGGCCGAGACGGCACGCTTGAACCTCGCGCGGTCGATGCCTGAGAGGCTGGTGGCGGCACTGGCCGGAGAGCTGGAGGCGTCGCACTGCGGGATGGTTCCGGCCTCGGCCTTCGCGGCCATGACCCTGGCTCAGCGCTACACGGACGCACATCTGGCCAGCCGGCTTGTGGAAGCTGCTGACAAGCGGGGCAGCGCCTTCCTGCTGGCCGGCAACGGCCATGTGCGCTCTGACCGGGGGGCGCCCTGGTACACGCGCCAGCTTGCGCCCGGCCGGAAGACGGCGACGGTCATGCTCCTGGAGGTCGAGGAGGGCAAGACGGATGCGGGTTTGTACGTCCCACTGGACCCCGATGGCGCAGCGGCCACTGACTACGTTCTGTTCACGCCGCGGCAGGAACGGCCCGACCCATGCGCAAAAATGCGACAGGAGCGGCCGTAGCGCACGGGTTTTCACCGCGCCGTCATGCCACGCCCTATAGCCAAGGCCGCCGCGCTGCCATATGAAGCGGCCCCATGCCGAAGCGCACGGATATCAGCTCCATCCTCATCATCGGCGCGGGCCCGATCGTCATCGGCCAGGCCTGCGAGTTCGACTATTCGGGCACCCAGGCCTGCAAGGCACTGAAGGCGGAGGGGTATCGCATCATCCTCGTCAACTCCAATCCGGCCACGATCATGACGGACCCGGAGCTGGCGGATGCAACCTATATAGAGCCGATCACGCCCGAGATTGTCGCCAAGATCGTCGAGCGGGAGCGCCCTGACGCGCTGCTGCCCACGATGGGCGGCCAGACCGCGCTCAATACGGCGCTGGCGTTGGACAAGGCCGGCGTGCTCGCCAAGTTCGGCGTCGAGATGATCGGCGCCAAGGCCGAGGCCATCGCCAAGGCCGAAGACCGGCGGCTCTTCCGCGAGGCGATGACGCGCATCGGGCTCGCCACGCCCAAGTCGGCCCTGGCGCATGATCGCGCCGAGGCGATGGCGGCGCTGGAGATCGTCGGACTTCCCGCCATCATCCGTCCCTCGTTCACGCTGGGCGGAACCGGCGGCGGCGTCGCCTACAACCGGGAGGAGTTCGCCGAGATCATCGAGCGCGGGCTCGACGCCTCTCCCGCGCGCCAGGTGCTGGTGGAAGAGAGCGTGCTCGGCTGGAAGGAGTTCGAGATGGAGGTGGTCCGCGATCACGCGGACAACTGCATCATCGTCTGCTCCATCGAGAACGTCGATCCCATGGGCGTGCACACGGGGGACTCGATCACCGTGGCACCGGCGCTGACGCTGACCGACAAGGAATACCAGATCATGCGCAACGCCTCGATCGCGGTGTTGCGCGAGATCGGGGTGGAGACGGGCGGCTCGAACGTGCAGTTCGCCGTCAATCCTGCAGATGGTCGGCTCGTGATCATCGAGATGAATCCGCGCGTGTCGCGCTCCTCCGCGCTTGCCTCCAAGGCGACGGGCTTTCCGATCGCCAAGGTCGCGGCCAAGCTCGCGGTCGGCTACACGCTGGACGAGCTTGAGAACGACATCACGGGCGGCGCCACGCCGGCTTCCTTCGAGCCCACGATCGACTACGTCGTCACCAAGATCCCCCGCTTCGCGTTCGAGAAATTCCCGGGCGCCGAGCGCACGCTGACCACGTCGATGAAGTCGGTTGGCGAGGTGATGGCCATCGGCCGCACCTTCGCCGAGAGCCTGCAGAAGGCCCTGCGCGGGCTAGAGACAGGGCTTACCGGGCTCGATGACATCGAGCTGTGGGGGCTGGGACAGGGTGACGACAAGAACGTGATCCGCGCCGCCCTCGGCACGCCGACGCCAGACCGTCTGCTCAAGGTTGCCCAGGCCATGCGGCTCGGCGTCGAACATGAGCAAATTTACGCCTCCTGCAAGATCGACCCGTGGTTCCTGGAGCGCATACAGGAGATCATTGACGTGGAGGCTCGCGTCAAGGCCCACGGTCTGCCCGACTCGGCAAAGCTCCTGCGGATGCTCAAGGCGATGGGTTTCTCGGACGCGCGCCTCGCCAAGCTGGCCGGCCTGACGGAGGCCGAGGTGCGCAAGCGGCGGATCGCGCTCGGCGTAAGGCCGGTCTTCAAGCGCATCGACACCTGCGCGGCCGAGTTCGCCTCGCCCACCGCCTATATGTACTCGACCTATGAGCAGGGGCTCGTCGTGTCAGAGACTGGCGGCGAAGATGGGAAGCCTGTCTGCGAGGCGGCACCCTCGGCGCGCGACAAGGTCGTGATTCTCGGCGGCGGGCCGAACCGGATCGGCCAGGGTATCGAGTTCGACTACTGCTGCTGCCATGCCTGCTTTGCCCTGTCCAAGGCCGGCACCGAGACCATCATGATCAACTGCAATCCCGAGACGGTCTCAACCGACTACGACACCTCCGACCGGCTCTATTTCGAGCCGCTGACGGCCGAGGACGTGCTGGAGATCATCCACGTCGAGCAGTCCATCGGCCAGCTCAAGGGCGTCATCGTACAATTCGGCGGGCAGACACCGCTCAAGCTGGCGCACCCGCTCGAAGCGGCTGGCGTGCCGATCCTCGGCACCTCGCCCGAGGCCATCGACCTCGCCGAGGACCGCGACCGTTTCAAGGAGCTGGTCGATAAGCTCCGCTTGAAGCAGCCGGAGAGCGGAATCGCGCGCAACCTCGCCGAAGCGCGCAGCGTTGCCGACAGGCTCGGCTACCCCGTGATGATACGACCCTCCTATGTCCTGGGCGGACGAGCCATGGAGATCGTCGCCAGCGGCGCGGAGCTCGACCGCTACGTGACGCGCCTCACGGCGGCACTCGGTCAGCCATCCGAGCTTGCCGTCTCGGACAAGCGCCCTCTCCTGGTCGACCGCTATCTCTCCGATGCCATTGAGGTCGACGTCGATTGTCTCTGCGACGGGCGCGACACGTTCATCGCCGGCATCATGGAGCACATCGAGGAGGCCGGCATTCACTCGGGCGACAGCGCCTGCTCGCTGCCGCCGCACTCGCTCCCGTCATCGGTCCTCGTCCGCCTGGAGAAACAAACGCGCGATCTGGCCCTCGCCCTCAAGGTCGTCGGCCTGATGAATGTGCAGTACGCGGTCAAGGGGCGCGAGATTTACATCCTCGAGGTCAATCCACGCGCCTCGCGCACGGTGCCGTTCGTCGCCAAGGTGATCGGCAAGCCGGTTGCCGGCATTGCCGCCCGCATCATGAATGGCGAGCCGCTGGCATCCTTCGGACTGAAGCCGGACAAGCTCGCACACGTGGCCGTGAAGGAGGCAGTGTTCCCGTTCGCGCGGTTCCCCGGCGTCGATCCAGTGCTGGGGCCCGAGATGCGCTCCACGGGCGAGGTGATGGGCATCGACCGCGACTATGCTACCGCGTTCGCCAAGAGCCAGCTCGGGGCCGGAAACACCCTCCCCCTCACCGGGACCGTGTTCGTTTCGGTGCGTGATGCGGACAAGGAGGATATCCTGGGTGCCATACGCGACCTTGCAGACCTCGGCTTCCAGGTCATCGCCACGCGCGGGACGCGGCGCGCACTGGAGGCGCACGGGATCGCCTGCGAGCAGGTCAACAAGGTGCTCGAAGGGCGCCCCCACATCGTCGACCTGATGAAGAACGGCGCGGCGCATCTGGTGTTCAACACGACCGAAGGCGCCAAAGCGCTATCGGACTCCAAGGACATACGTCGCACTGCCTTGCTCTATCATATTCCCTACTATACAACTTTGGCTGGTGCGCTGGCGGCGACACGGGCCATCAAAGCGCTTGCGGCGGGCATCCTTACGGTTGCGCCGCTGCAGTCCTATGTAAACCACGCATCCTGAGGATGTTGCGCAGCGCCGGTTCCGAGAGGGCTGGCCAAACCCCAGAGACTGGGTGAGACTGGAACTATGTGTCGGCGCGGAGGCGCGCCGCGCGGGGAAGGCGAGCAGGCCATGGAAAAAGTGCCGATGACCGTCGAGGGGTTCAAGAAGCTCGAGGCCGAGTTGCACCGCCTCAAGGTCGAGGAACGCCCGCGGATCATTCAGCAGATTTCCGACGCGCGCGAGCATGGCGACCTCTCCGAGAACGCCGAGTACCACGCCGCGAAAGAGGCGCAAGGGCTCAACGAGGCCAAGGTGGCGGACATCGAGGACAAGCTTTCGCGCGCGGAGGTCATCGATCCCGCCAAGCTGTCCGGCGGCACCGTCAAGTTCGGCGCGACCGTGGCACTGGAGGACGAGGACTCCGGCGACAAGGTTAAATACAAGATCGTCGGCGAGCACGAGGCCGACGTGCGCGCGGGGCTGATCTCGATCACGTCGCCGATCGCGCGCGCCTTGATCGGCAAGTCGAAGGGCGATAGTGCCGAGGTGACGACGCCCCGCGGAACGCGCAGTTACGAAATACTCAAAATCGAGTATAAGTAGTCGGGCGGCGTGAGGGCGCAAACGCCTGGGGTTCGACGTTATTCCCTGAGTTCGGTCTGTTGGCGTGCCGGAGTGTGGCGATCCTGCCATGATGGGCGCGGCATGAACGCGTTTGCGCGCTGTCGAGTTGACGCCGCCTGGCGCCACAACCTACTCATTTGTAAGGCGTAGGGCATAGTCCTATAGCAGACGTTTCCACAGCATTGTGAAGTTGCGTGCGCCGCCCGGGGGATCATGCATTAATCGGACCGGGCGCTCAGGGGGGATATGGCCGCGCAGGGGGATTGGCCGGTGGTGCGTTCGCTTTTTCGCTTTGCGGTGGCGGGATCGTGTGCCCGCATTGCCGTCTCCATCCTCTTGGGTGGCGCGGGCGCTTCAGGCTTTGCCGTGAGCCAGAGTTGGGGCGCCGTACGTGATGACTTGGTCGCCTCGGCAAGTGTGGCACAGGGCGAACCCGACATCCGGTATCGACTACCAAAGGACGCGCAACCACTTGCGGTACGGGTTGCTGCAAAGAAGTGGAACCGCCACGCTCCTCCGCCGCTTCCTCCCCCACCGAAGTTCAAGCCGATGCCGGCGCCTGCTCCCGCGCCACAGGCTGTACCGAAGGTCGCGCTGCCGCCCCCGCAAGCCAAGCCGACGGGCGTGCCCCCCCCTTCGCCACAGCCTGTAGCCAAGGCGGTCCATGGCGATAAGTACAAGCCGACAAACAATGGCGCGACTGGCCACAAGCACGGCAAGGACGACGACGGTCCCGGCAAGTCGATCCACAAGCATGGCAAGCACGACGACGGCCTCGGAAAGTCGGGGCACAAGCACGGCAAGGACGACGACGGCCCCGGCAAGAAGAGCCACAAGCACGGGAAGGACGACGACGGGCCCGGGACGTCGGGGCACACGCACGGGCAG